>UQVC01000001.1 GCA_900544395.1 uncultured Ruminococcus sp.
CGTATCTAGCATACTCTATCAGCTCTTCTTTCGCAATCATTTTTTCAAATTCTTCTGTTGTTTTGAAAAAATACTCCCTTCCATCCACTTCTCCTTCTCTTGGATTTCTTGTGGTTGCGGAAACAGAAAGCGCATACGTCTCTTCATAACGCTTCAGCAGCTCTTTCATCAAGGTTCCTTTTCCGGCTCCTGAAAATCCGGATACAACGATCAAAATTCCTTTCTGATTCATGTTCTGAATATTCTCCTTTATCTTTTTTGTTATTCAATATTCTGTATCTGTTCTCTGACTTTCTCGATCTCGGTCTTTAATCCGATGGCATAATTGGACACTTCCAGATCATTCGCTTTGGAAAGGATCGTATTGGCTTCCCTGTTCATCTCCTGTGCAATAAAGTCCAGCTTACGGCCGATTCCTTCCGACTCTTCCAAGGTATGCTTCATATGTACGATATGACTCTTTAACCGTACCACTTCCTCATCCGTACAGATCTTATCCGCAAACAAGATCACTTCTGCAGCGATTCTGCTTTCTTCTATCTGGGTATCCGCCAGAAGCTCTTTTACTTTTTCTTCCAGCTTGGTACGATATTCTGCCAAAATCTTCGGAGAGCGGATCTCAATCTCATGCACCAGCTCTTCCATTCCGGAAAGTTTCTGCAAAATATCCTGTTTCAGATGCTCTCCTTCTTTGGTACGCGTCTCTACAAACTGGGTGAACGCTCCTTTCAGCACCTCCTGAAGCCCTGCCCACAATGCCTCTTCATCTTCTGTCTGTTCCTCCATCGTCAGCACTTCCGGACAATGGGACAAGGAAGAAACCCGGATATCATTCTCCAGCTGAAACTCCTCGCTCATCTGCCGAAAATACTGCATATATTCTGCTGCCAGAGCCGCATTGTACTTCAGTGCCATCTGCTGTTGAGAAGAATCTTCATAAGAAATAAATATATCTACCTTTCCTCTGTTTGCATACTGTTTTAAAAGAGTGCGAATTGCAGTCTCGAAAAAATTCAGTTTTTTAGGCATCCGGATATTTACATCCAGATATCTGTGATTTACACTTTTTAACTCTACTGTAAATTTTCTGGTCTCTTTTTGAATCTCACACCGTCCAAAACCTGTCATACTCTTTATCATGTCGTCATCCTCTGTCATTTTTCAAAATTCTGTTACCAGTATACTCTTACTACAGTCATTTGGTCAAGTATACACTGACCTGATGCAAAAAATTATGATTTCAGGTACCACTGCCTTAGATTCTATGATACAATAATCAGACCAAAAGAAACAGACCAAAAGAGAGGAATTTTTATGGCTTTTGATGGAATTGTCGTGGCCGGTCTGGTACACGAATTAAAAGAACAATTATTAAACGGAAGGATTGCAAAGATTGCACAGCCGGAAGCTGACGAACTTCTGCTGACTGTAAAATCTCCCGCCGGGCAGAGACGGCTCTCCATTTCTGCAAGTGCGTCTCTTCCCCTGATCTATCTGACAGACACCAACAAACCCAGTCCCATGACTGCCCCGAATTTCTGCATGCTGTTAAGAAAGCACATTGCCAACGGAAGGATTGTAGACATCTGGCAGCCAAAACTGGAGCGGATCATCCATTTTACAATCGAACATCTGGATGAACTGGGCGATTTATGCCGCAAAGATCTGATTGTAGAAATTATGGGAAAACACAGCAATATTATTTTTTGTACAGAAGAAGGGATGATCATTGACAGCATCAAACATGTCTCCGCCCAGATGAGTTCTGTCCGGGAAGTTCTTCCGGGACGGAAGTACTTCATTCCAGATACCATGGAAAAAGCGGATCCGCTTACCGTAACAGAAACAGATTTCTGCACTTTGCTCTGTGCAAAACCTCTTCCCCTGTCAAAAGCGATCTACACCAGTTTCACAGGGATCAGCCCTGTTACTGCAGAAGAGATTTGCTTTCTGGCGGGAATTGACTCCCGGACACCGGCATCGGAATTATCTCCAGATATCCTGTGCCATCTTTACAATCAGTTCCATATTTATCTGGAGTCAGTCAAAGACGGAAGCTTTTCGCCTTCCATTTACTATGAAGGAGCAGAACCAAAAGAATTTTCTGCTTTGCCGCTGAGCTGCCTTGAAACTTACCGAAAAGAAACGTTTTCTTCTATTTCACATGTTCTGGAAACGTATTATGCTTCCAAGAACCAGATCACCCGGATCCGGCAGAAGTCTTCGGATCTCAGACATATTGTGCAGATAGCTCTGGAACGAGCCCGCAAAAAATATGATCTTCAGATCAAACAGTTAGATGATACAAAAGACCGGGAGAAATACAAAGTTTATGGCGAACTGATCCACACCTATGGCTATGGTCTGGAACCTCATGCCAGAACACTGGAAGCATTGAATTATTACACCAATGAGATGGTCCGGATCCCGCTGGATCCATCGAAATCCGCACTGGAAAACGCCAAACGTTATTTCGAAAAATATAACAAACAAAAGCGAACCCATGAAGCACTGTCCAAACTGACACAGGACACAAAAGAGGACATTGAATATTTGGAATCTGTCAGCACGGCGTTAGACATTGCACTCAGTGAAGAAGATCTTGCCCAGATCAAGGAAGAACTGATCCATTCCGGATATATGCGCAGAAAGTTTACCAAGAAAAAGGAAAAGATCAAAAGCCGACCGTTCCACTATCTCTCCAGTGATGGATTTCACATCTATGTAGGAAAGAATAACCTGCAGAATGACTGGCTTACTTTTGAATTTGCCGTTGGGAATGACTGGTGGTTCCATGCTAAGAACACACCGGGCTCCCATGTTGTCGTACGTACAAACGGAGAAGAACTCCCGGATCGCACCTTTGAAGAAGCCGGAAAGCTGGCCGCTTATTACTCCAAAGCCCGCGGAGGCGAAAAAGTGGAGATTGATTATATTGAAAAGAAACATGTCAAAAAACCAAATGGCGCAAAACCTGGATTTGTCGTGTATTACACCAATTATTCTCTGATCATTGACAGTGACATCAGCAACTTAAGAGAAATTTCTGATTAAAATTTAAAATAGGGTGCCGCAATTCAAAACACGCGGCACCCATCTAACTATTTTCTCATATTTGTTCCGATTCTGGAAGAGTCCTCACCCATTGACTGCTTGTTTCACACTCTCAGGGACCTGGATCGGCTTCACATCATCGTATCCATGGTATACCAGTTCAATATTATAAAAGTTCACATTTGTTGTTTTGGCATAGCTGTCATACAGTTCATCCATCACATCTGTCATATCCACGATGATCCGTGCAGGCAGTCTTTCTTTTTGATAGATATCTACGATCACTGGAATCTCCAGATGATCCAGTGCCTCCGGATCCGGCAGATCTACAAGTCCATATGCCTGGATCATTTCTCTTCCGAGAAAGTCCATTAATTTTTCCCCCTGCATATCTCCGTATATTTCATAGCAGCTTTTCTCCTGCACTTTTACCATCTGTCCTGCAAGTGTAAAATCTTCGATTTCTTCCTCTGCACTTTGAAAAAAATCACTTTCTGTTTTTCCAGAAGAAAGCGTGCTTTCGCTTTCTGCCCTCTCCCACTGATCTGAAAGACTGCTGTATGTCACATATTTTCCATTTTCTTCCACCTGATAAATTTCCATTTCACTGGAAACCTGATCATCATTCAGCTTCACTTCCGCCATTCCTTTTGCATGTCCCGCTCTTGGTATGACCGTATTCTCCATATCCATATCCATTCGGATCCTGGTATGATCCAGTACATCCTCCAACTCCACTTCTATTTCCAACGAACTGGACGCAGAGTTGACATTCCTCATATTACGATCGACTGCATCGATCAATATTTCAGGTGTCATTTCTTCCTTTTTCTGCTGTCTGCATCCTGATACCATACTGATCTCCAGCATCAGAAGCACTCCTGTCAGTGCCAGACGACACATTCTTTTCTTTCCTGTCATACCAAAATCCTTTTCTTCTTCCGGATGTTCCGGTTATTCTTTCCCCAAAAGATAATCAATAAACTGCTGCGCAGTCCTGCCTGACATTCCTCCATGGCTCAGCTCCCATTTGTTGACTTCTAAAAGGAGTTCTTCTTCCGGCATGGAAATATGATTTCTTTTTGCCAGTTCTGTTACGATCTTCTGGAATGCCTTTTTGGCAGGAGAAGCAAAATAAATTTTGACACCAAACCTTGCCACAAGAGACAACTTTTCCTGCACCGTATCATTGGTGTGCAATTCTTCATCCCGATCCTGCTTATCACGGAATGTCTCCCGTACCAGATGTCTTCTATTTGAAGTCGCATAGATCAAGATGTTATCCGGCTTTTTCTCCAGACCGCCTTCGATTACCGCTTTTAAATATTTGTATTCAATCTCAAACTCCTCAAATGAAAGATCATCCATATAAATAATAAATTTATAATTCCGGTTTTTAATCTGGGCGATCACCTCATTCAGATCCTGAAACTGATGCTTATACACCTCGATCATCCGAAGCCCCTGATCGTAATACTGATTTAAAATTGCTTTGATCGAAGAGGATTTTCCGGTTCCGGCGTCTCCATAAAGCAGACAGTTATTTGCTCTTTTTCCCTCCACAAAAGCCTTTGTGTTATCGATCAGCTTTTGCTTTTCCGATTCATATCCGATCAGATCATCCAAATGTACATGGGCAATATTGGTGATTGGAACAATTTCCACCCGCCCATCGTTTGTGTGTTCTACCCGAAACGCCTTGTGCAGCCCCAGTTTTCCTACGCCAAACTCTCTGTAAAAGGATGTCACACACCTCTTGAATACCTGTACATCCTCTGCCTGTTCCAGTTCACGACTCAAATTACAGATTCTGTCACGGATCCGTCTGTTAAAAACCAGCCTTTCATCCTGTGCATTTTCATAATTCAACAAAGTCGAAAAACATTCTCCATTCAATACTTGCATCATTTCAGTAAAATCATAATCAAACAATTCCTTAAAAATCTCAAAATCATGTTCTGCAGCCAGATTCAGGCTTCCCTTGATTTCTCCTTTGATCTCACAGGAAGTACTGTACACATTTTCTCCGTTTGCCAGCAGAAATGTCAGAAATGTATGCCAGAGGTTTCCATAAAATCCATGACACTCTGAAAGTTCCAAAAGCTCGTTCATACAGGAAAAGAACAACCCTTTCAAGTCTTCCCGATTGTAATATGCATCCTTGTAGTGTTCCATCAGAAATGTCATATCAGACAGAAGCTCTTCATATTCCATATTTTTATACAGGATCCGTTCATTGGTACGCATTGTTTTTTCGCCCTTTCTCTAATAATTTCCAAGAATTTTTAAATTCCGCGCCTCTTCTCTGAGACCACGGATCGCATTTTTCACGCCCGGCTGTTCCAGATTTCCTTCAAAATCTACAAAAAAGCGGTATTCCCAGCTTTTCCCCTCCACCGGACGAGATTCGATCTTGGTCATATTCAGATCATTGTAAATAAAATGAGACAGGATCTGATATAAAGATCCGCTCTGATGGGGAAGTTCAAAGCAAATACTGATTTTCGACGCATTTTGCGTAAAGATCTTCTGGTTGGTCACAATGATAAACCGCGTCATATTGTTGGACTCATCATTGATGTTCTCTGCCAATACAGACAGTCCATATACCTGAGCTGCATACGCACTGCACACTGCCGCCTGAGAATAATCCTGTTCTTTGAGCACCTTTTTCGCGGCCGCCGCTGTATTGGATACGCTGATCTGCTGCCAGTCTCCATGGCTTTCCAGAAACCGGCTGGTCTGCATCAGTGCTTCTGCCTTGGAGTACACTCTTTTGACCTGGGATAACTCCGTTCCGGGAAGCCCTGCCAGCGTATTTTCAATGGGAAGGAACGTTTCTCCTACAATATAATTTTCAAATTCTACCAACAGGTCATACACCTCATTGACCGCTCCTGCTGAAGAATTTTCAATAGGAAGGACTGCAAAATCTGCTGCGCCTTCCTCGATGGCCTCCATCGCCTCCCGAAATGTCGCCACATGAAAATGATTGGTATTGTCCGGAAAATACTTCTTCATAGCAGCCTGGCTGTAGGCCCCTTCTACCCCCTGGAACACGACACGGACATCTTGTTTCTCCAGTTCCTGCATCTGAATAAATGGAAGTCTTCCAAGAGCTCCTGCTTCCACCAGTTGCTGGTACTGCAATTTCCGACTCATACTCATCAACTGCGCGTACAACTCCTGAATCCCTTTCTTATTGAATGCTCCATGTACTTTCGAAGCCACATCCTGGAGTTTTTCCTGTTCTCTTTGACGGTCAAAAACTTTGCGTCCGGCTCCTACTTTAAATCTTCCGACGTCCTCGCAGACCTTCATCCGCTCCTCATATAATTTTGTGATCTGGTCATCAATCCCGTCCAGCTTTTCTCTGAGTTCTTCCAATGTCGCCATTTCTTCCTCTCCTTGTCCTTTCAAACTTAAGCTGTATTATAATACATTTTTTTCTGATTGTACAATACCCGATTTGCATCTGCATAAATCCTCTCTAAAATGGACATCCTGTTTTTATGAAGAAAAAATTTATTTTATGTGGCATCATGGGGTGGTGCATGGAAATTTTGTTTACGGGACTCCACTCCCTTTTTGTAAAAGATTATACACTTGCGGGAAAAACTTCCATCTGGATGTTTCCCATCTATGGGATGGCATGCATCTTTTCCCCGCTTTCCCAAAAACTGAAAAACCAGAATCCCTTTTTACGAGGCAGTATTTATGCTGCTTTCATCTTTACCGGAGAATTTTTATCCGGTCTGTTTTTAAAAAAGCATCATCTCTGTCCCTGGGATTACAGCCGTGCAAAATTAAATATCAAAGGGGTGATCCGGCTTGACTATGCACCCTTTTGGTTTACTGCCGGTCTGTTTTTTGAAAAATGTCTAAAAAAAATTTAATGCCTTTTCTTGCTGTTTCCTGGGAATTCTCTGTTGAAAAAAAAGGCGTTTTAGTATATGATTAGGAAAGAGATTTTGCATAGGGAGGTTCATGTAGATGAATACAGTGGATTGTATCAAAAATCGTAGGAGTATCCGTAAATTTACACCGGATCCTGTCGATCATTCCGTGATTGAAAACATTGTTTCTGCAGCTTCTTTTTCCCCTTCCTGGAAAAATACGCAGATTACCCGTTACATTGCAATTGAAGACTCTTCCCTTCTGGGAAAGATTGCGAAAGACTTTACCCCATCTTACAATTCAGACATTATCAGTCAGACCCCTGTTTTGATTGCTGTCACTTTTTTGAAAGGACGGTGTGGTTTTGAGCGTGACGGCTCTTATACTACTGCCAAAAAAGACCGATGGCAGATGTTTGATGTCGGAGTTGCCTGTCAGACTTTCTGCCTGGCTGCCCATGAATATGGACTGGGGACTGTCATCATGGGAGTATTTGATGAATCTGGAATTTCCACACTTTTAGACATTCCAAAAGAGCAGGAACTGGCCGCATTGATCGCTCTCGGGCATCCGGATATTCAGCCGCCTGCGCCAAAACGCAAAACTGTTGAAGATTTATTACAATATCGATGATCTGACTTTTTCTCACACAAAAGAGCAGATATAAAAGGAGGTTACATATGAGACATTTGATGAGTCCTCTCGATTTTTCTGTAGAGGAACTGGACACCCTGTTGGATCTGGCCGGCGATATCGAACAGCATCCTGAAAAATATGCACATGCATGTGCCGGCAAAAAACTTGCAACTTTATTCTATGAACCAAGTACACGTACCCGTCTGAGCCATGAAGCAGCCATGCTCAATCTGGGCGGAAGTATCATGGGATTTTCTTCCGCTGATTCCAGTTCAGCAGCCAAAGGAGAAAGTGTATCTGATACCATTCGTACGGTTTCCTGTTATGCAGATATCGTAGCCATGCGTCATCCAAAAGAAGGTGCTCCAATGGTTGCCTGCAAACACTCTTCGATCCCTGTGATCAACGCAGGAGACGGCGGTCATCAGCACCCGACCCAGACACTGACTGACCTTTTGACGATCCGTTCTGTAAAAGGACGTCTCAACAACATGACCATCGGACTTTGCGGCGATTTAAAATTCGGACGTACCGTACACTCTCTGATCCATGCGCTGGTGCGCTATGAGGGCATTCAGTTTGTGCTGATCTCACCGGAAGAATTACGTCTTCCAAGCTATATCCGTCAGGATGTTCTGGACAAGAATCACATCAAATATAAAGAAGTGGTTCGTCTGGAAGATGCAATGCCGGAACTTGACATTCTGTATATGACCCGTGTACAGAAAGAACGTTTCTTCAATGAAGAAGATTATGTCCGCATGAAAGATTTTTATATTCTGGATAAGAAGAAAATGGAACTTGCACCATCTGACATGTATGTTCTGCATCCATTGCCTCGTGTCAACGAGATCTCCGTAGAAGTCGATGATGATCCAAGAGCCGCTTACTTCCGTCAGGTGCAGTACGGAGTGTATGTCAGAATGGCATTGATCCTGACTCTTCTGGATATTCATGTAGAGTAAGACAGACTGCAGCCATTCATAAGTTCACACAAGAAAGAAGGTATATGATTTGAAAAACACATTGAACGTAGGACGTATTTCAGAAGGTTTTGTTCTGGACCATATCGAAGCCGGAAAAAGTATGGATATTTATAAATATCTTCACCTGGATAAATTAGACTGTTGTGTTGCGATCATCAAAAATGCCCGCAGCAGCAAAATGGGGAAAAAAGATATTATGAAGATTGAATGTCCGATCGATTTTATGGATCTTGACATTCTTGGATTTATTGACCACAATATCACGGTCAACATTATCTCGAATGAGCAGGTAGTAGATAAAAAGATCCTGAAGCTCCCAAAAGAGATCACCAATGTGATCCGCTGCAAAAATCCAAGATGTATCACTTCCATTGAACAGGAACTGGATCACATCTTTGTTTTAACCGATGAAGAAAATCAGGTATATCGTTGTAAATACTGTGAAGAAAAATATTCTGGAAGATAAGTAAGACCGAAAGAGGGATGGCAGATTCGTCTGCTTTCCTTCTTTCGGTCTTACTTTTTTGCTTCTATCTTATGGCAAAATGTGTCCAGCACTTAAATACAGCTGATACCATTCTTCTCTTGTCAACCGGATTTCGGAAGCCAGTGCGATCTCCCGCATTCGTTTCAGATTGGTCGTGCCGGCGATCATCTGGATATTAGCCGGATGACGTAAGATCCAGGCCGTTGCGATTCCGGTCTTGGTGCTGCCATATCGCTCCGCCAGCTCTCCCAACACCTGATTCAACTCCGGATACTGATCACTGTCGATAAACACCCCTTCAAAAAATCCATACTGGAATGGAGACCATGCCTGAAGCGTCATATCATGAAGTCTGCAGTAATCCAGAACACTGCCGTCTCTATTCACCGCTCCGTCTGTCAGCATATTCGCTTCCAGCCCTGCTGCGATCATATTAGAAAACGGAAGACTCAGCTGCATCTGATTCACCAGCAGATCCTGCTTCACATATTTTTTCAAAAGTTCGATCTGCATCGGCGTATGATTGGACACTCCAAAGTGTCGGACTTTCCCGGAACCTTCCAGTATATCAAATGCCTCTGCCACCTCTTCTGGTTCCACCAGCGCATCCGGACGGTGCAGTACGAGAATATCCAGATAATCTGTACGCAGTCTTCGAAGAGACTCTTCCACAGACTGTAAAATATGCTCTTTCGAGAAATCATACATCACCCCTGGTACGATTCCGCATTTTGACTGAAGGATGATATCTTCTCTGCGAAATTCTGTCTGCTCAAACACACGTCCAAACAGAGACTCACATCCGCCTTTTCCATAAATATCTGCATGGTCAAAAAATGAAATTCCAAGCTCCAGACAGGTGTGGATATATTCATCCACCTGTGATTCATCCAACGTATGAATCCTCATACATCCTGCCGCAACTGCCGGAACTTCCAGCATACTGTTTCCTAACATCTGTCTTTTCATAAAACTCGCTCCTTTCATTTGGAAAGTGATCAGCACTCTTCTGCAATTTTATACAGCAGTTTTTCGGTATCCTCCCATCCAAGACATGGGTCTGTGATCGATTTTCCATAAATCCGGTCTGTTCCGATACTCTGGCATCCTTCTTCCAGATAACTCTCGATCATCACCCCTTTGATCAGCGTTTTCAGTCTTGGATTGTAATTTCTGCTGTGAAGCACTTCACTGACAATCCGGATCTGCTCTTTAAACTGTTTATTCGAATTAGAATGATTTGCATCCACGATCGCTGCCGGATTTGCCAGATGTTTCTCTTCATACATGGTCAGCAGGCGCATCAGATCCTCATAATGATAATTCGGATTACATGTCCCATATTTATCCACGCCTCCTCTTAAAATCACATGAGCCAGATCATTTCCGTCTGTCGTCACATCCATTCCCCGATAAATAAAAGTATGGGAACTCTGTGCTGCGATCACAGAATTGAGCATCACCGAAAAATCTCCGCTGGTCGGATTCTTCATTCCCACCGGAATATCCATTCCGCTGGCTGTCAGTCTGTGCTGCTGATTTTCTACCGAACGTGCTCCAATTGCTTCATAAGATAAAATATCATCCAGATAACTTCTGTTTTCCGGATACAGCATTTCATCTGCACTGGTCAGACCACTCTCCTGAATCGCCCGGATATGCATCTTTCGGATGGCAATGATTCCTGCAAGAAGATCCGGCGCCTGATCCGGCTGTGGCTGATGCAGCATCCCCTTATACCCTTCTCCCGTCGTGCGAGGCTTATTGGTGTAAATCCTCGGAATGATCATCAGCCGGTCTGAAACCTCATCATTGATTTTTGCAAGACGCTCTACATATTCACATACCGAATCTTCATTATCTGCAGAACAAGGACCTACGATTACTACAAATTTATCAGATTTTCCCGTAAAAATATCCCGGATCTGTGCGTCTCTTTTTTGTTTGACTGCCGCAAGCTCTCTGGAGAGCGGATATTGTGCTTTTAACTCTGCCGGAAGCGGCAGCTCTGTGTTCATTCTCATTCCCATATACTTTTCCTGCCTTATCTTAAAATCTCTGTTCATATGCAAAATGCTGCCGCAAAAGCGACAGCATCAAATTAAGCAAAACGATAAGCCGGGTTATGTCATTGGACAATCATCTATCTAGACCTGACGTTGCCGTCAGGTTCAAGCAACCTACCTAAAGCGCGACGGGCCGCCGCATGGCTTTTATTCGGTCTTGCTTCGGATGGGGTTTACATGTGCCCCTTCTGTTACCAGAAGGGCGGTAGTCTCTTACACTGCCTTTCCACCCTTACCTGCCAAAAAGCAGGCGGTTTATTTCTGTTGCACTGGCCTTGGAGTCACCTCCACCGGACGTTATCCGGCATCCTGCCCTGCGAAGCCCGGACTTTCCTCGTCTGCGGCCTTTCGGCACATGCAGCCGCGATTGTCTGTCTTACTTAACACTGCTTTTCATTATACTATGTCTCATCCGGAATGTCAAACTTCTGTCCCTCTTTCTCGATTGTAACAATCTTTTTTCGATACTCCCTGGTACACGGTTCCTCCAAAAGTCTGGAAAAGACGTCATAATTTTCCCAAAAATGCATGGGAAATACACAGTCTGTATGTGTATGGCGCATAAAATAATCCAATCCCCACACATACTGTGTTCCCAAACGTAAATCGACCGGAACAAACGCCACATCGATCCTGGTATCCGGAAGCTGTAACAGAGCACTCTGGTACGCTTCTTTCATCTGCCGGTTATATTCCTCCGTCTCTCCCTCCCAGTGCCACCAGTTCAAGTCTCCTGCGTGATAGATCACATGTCCCTGATAACTGATCAGAAAGGCAATTCCTTCATCTGTCGAAGGCAACGTCTGGATTCTGGCGCCTTTGATCTCCAATGTCATTTGGGGAGACAACTGCCAGACCTGTTTTGTTTCTTTGGCATCCAAAATGTCATCCGAAAGAAGAAACTGGATATCCGGCATCTTCTCTTGTAACTGGAAAATCTCTGGATTGTAGTGATCATAATGCACATGGCTTGCACATACAAACAATGTTTTTTCCGGATTCATCTTTGGAAGCTCCCCCTGATAATAATCAAACAGGAAGAGCGCATCGTCTGCTTCCACCAAAAATCCGCTGTGTCCCAGATATGTTACCTGCATCATGCGTTCAAAGACTCCAATGCCTGCATCAGTTCCGGAAGCAGATACTCCAGTGCATCTTTTGCTTCTTTGGCATCTCCCGGAAGATTGATCATCATGGTCTGTTTACAGATTCCGGCTGCACTTCGGTTAAACATCGCACTTTTGGAAGAAGACAGCAAACATCCGCGCATTGCCTCCGGGATTCCCGGAAGCAGACGCTCTGCTACTTCCTCTAATGCATCCGAAGCGCACTCTCCGGCCTGGTATCCCACACCGCCTGTTGTCAAAACAAGATCTGCAGAATGATCTTCTGCCACTCGTTTCAGCACAGAGGCTGCCACTTTATGATCCTTTGGGATCACACGCACAGCGGCTGTTTCAAATCCTGCCTGCTCCAGCATTTTTTTCAATACGACACCTGCCGCACTGGCTTTTCTTGCACGATAACTTTCTGTATCCAATGTAAAAATCGCTGCTTTCATATATTGGTACCCCTTTCCTTGTACTCCACTAAGTGAAACAATCCATCTCGTTTTTTTGCAGACATATTCTGCGTTCTCATTGTACCACATGTAGGAATAAGAGTCCAAGTATCCGACGCAAAATTTTAGAAGAATCTGTCAAATAATAATACAGACCAGTCCTCCATTGCTGTCATTGACAATCTTTTGCATGGTATCCTGCAGTTTTACCTGACTTTCTTCATTGATCATCCGGATTTTATTTTGCATTCCATCCATCACCAGCTCTTCCACAGACTTCCCGAAAATATTGGTTCCCCAGATTCCTTCCTGCGTTTTGCTTTCTGATTTGATATACTCCACAAGATCTTTCGCCTGAGTCTCATTTCCTACGATCGGAGCGATTTCCGTCTCAATATTCGCCCGAATCATATGCACTGACGGAGCCTCGGAACGAATCTTGACCCCATATTTGTTTCCCTGCTTGATGATTACCGGATCATCCAGTAAAATTTCCTCTTTCTTCGGACTCACAACCCCGTATCCTTTCATTTTGACATCTGCAAACGCATCTTTAATCTGTGTATATTCCTCTTTCATCACTGCCAGCTCTTTCATGGCAGCAATCAGTTCATACTCTCCGTTGATCTGGATTCCGGTCAGTTCACTGAGGATCTGGTAATAATATTGTTCTTTCAATTCCATCTGGATTTTTACAATCCCGCTGTCCATTCCGATCTGTGTTACCCGGATATTCTCTATGTATTCACTGTCACATTCCGGTGTTGTCTCCGCGACACTGCGGATATCTTCCATGTTTCCCAGAAGTGCGGACACACTGGATAAAATCTGCTTTTTGATTGGATGCTCTCTGGAAAGCATTTCTACCCATTTCGGAATATAAAATTCTATTTCAGACACCGGAAATGCATATAAAATCTGGCGCATCATCTGATGAACATCTTCTGCCCGAAGCTGTGCGCAGTTGACAGGAAGTACCGGCACCTGATATTTTTCTTCCATGGCATCCCGCAGTGCTTTGGTTTCCTCACTATAAGGCTTCTGTGTATTCAGTACGACCAGAAACGGCTTGCCAATGGATTTCAGCTCCTGAATGGTCTTTTCTTCTGCCGGAATATAGTTTTCTCTCGGAAGTTCTCCAATCGTCCCGTCTGTTGTGATCACCATGCCGATGGTGGCATGATCGTGGATCACCTTTTCTGTCCCGATTGCCGCTGCCTTTGTAAAAGGAATCTCATGCTCAAACCAGGGTGTCTTGACCTTTCTCTCCTCTTCATGTTCCATATGACCGGACGCTCCTTCGACCATGTATCCCACACAGTCGATCAAACGGATCTTCACTTCCACATCTTCGGAAAGTCGGACATTTGCCGCATCTTTGGGAACAAATTTGGGCTCCGTTGTCATAATCGTGGTTCCGGACGCAGACTGTGGAAGTTCATCTTTTGTCCGCTCTCTTACATGAATATCCTCCAGATTGGGCAGCACCAACAGATCCATAAAACGCTTGATAAACGTTGATTTGCCTGTCCGAACCGGTCCGACCACACCGATATAAATTTCTCCGTTGGTTCTTGCTTTCATATCTTTGTATACTTGAAATGCATCCATAAAAAATACCCCCTTGTTCTGCTGATACCAATCTATGCAGAAACAAGGGGGATTATTCCATCCTGGGTCTTCTGAAATTTTCAAAAACTATGGGGTTTCATCCGGCCACGGAAGGAGAGAATGTTCGCTTTTGGACTCCCGAAGCATCAGTTCATCCACCGCCTGTGCAGCATTCTTTCCCTCAAATAACACTGCATTCACCTGCTCTACGATCGGCATGGATACCTCGTACTTCTGAGCCAGCTTTCTGGCAGCCTTGGCAGAATAAACACCTTCTACCACCATCTGCACTTCTTCCATTGCCTCTTCCATCGTCTTGCCCTGTCCGATCAGATACCCTGCCTTTCGATTCCGGCTGTGTACACTGGCACAGGTCACGATCAGATCGCCAATTCCGGTCAATCCTGTGAAGGTCTCAATATGGCCGCCCATCTTGACACCGAGTCTCGCAATTTCTGCAATTCCTCTTGTGATCAAAGCTGCTTTGGTATTATCGCCATACCCCAGACCATCTGCAATTCCGGCTGCCAGAGCAATTACATTTTTCAGAGAACCTCCCAGTTCGATTCCCAGGATATCAGAACTTGTATAAACCCGAAATACCTTACTCATAAACGCCGCCTGCAGATATTCAGCAGTTTTACGCGTTCCGGCACCCACCACACAGGTAGTCGGAAGCTTCCTTCCCACTTCTTCTGCATGGCTCGGTCCGGAAAGAACTGCCACATCTGCCTGTGGGATTTCCTCTTTGATCTGCTCGGAAAGGGTAAGAAGTGTACTCTCTTCAATTCCTTTTGCCACATCCACGATGATCTGTCCTGCTTCCACAAATGGACACATTTTTCTGGCCGTTGCCCGCGTAAACGGAGACGGAACCGCCAGCACAAGAAAGTCCTTTCCCCGAATTGCCGTTTCCAGTTCTCCGGTAATCTGAATGGTTTCCGGGATTGCAACCCCCGGCAGTTTTGTTTTATGTTCCCTGTCTGTGGAAAGCATCTCCACCTCTGACGGATCAATGGACCAGATTGTTACCTGATTCCCATTATCACTCAAAAGTACAGAAAGCGCTGTTCCCCAGCTTCCCGCTCCCAAAACACCTACATTTGCCATATTCTGCCTCCTTTTTATTTCTTTGAAGAACCAATTTTATTTTCTGTTCCCTGCAGCAGTCTTTTGATATTCGCACGGTGTCTCCACCATGCCAGCGCCATCAAAAGAAATGTCACCAGATATAATTCATACAAATATGGCTGCGCCATCGAAAATCCACCGGTCTGTCCAAAATAGACCACTTCGCCCAAAAACAAAATCGTAACCAGAAGGGAACCTGCGGATACATAGCGGGTCACCGCTACCACAAAAATAAATGCTGCCAGAGGGATCGGCACCATCCAAAGCCTTGTGGACAGCACCAGCCCTGCCAGCACTGCAATCCCTTTTCCACCTTTAAAATGCAGATAAAACGGATAATTATGTCCCAATGTTACCCCTGCTCCGGTATACATAGAAAGCAGCGGAAGATACTCACTGTCTGCAAAGATCAGACGGATCAGTAAAATTGCAAGTACACATTTTAAAACATCTCCGGCAAATGTCATTAGTCCCGCCTTCATCCCCAAGACACGCAGAGCATTGGTGGAACCTGAATTTCCACTGCCTTCTTTGCGGATATCCACATGATTGAGTTTTCCCACAAAATATCCCGTCTGAAACAGACCAAATATATATCCTATGATAAGACAGATGATTCGTTCCATATTACTGATCCTTTTCCTTTCTCTCACGGATAAAGAACTTCAAAGAAGTTCCCCGGAATCCAAAGGCTTCCCGGATTTTATTTTCCAGGTACCGGGTATAAGAAAAATGCATCAGCTCTTTGTCATTGACAAAAATGACAAAAGTCGGCGGCTTTACAGATACCTGCGTAATATAATACAATTTCAGACGTTTTCCCTTATCTGACGGCGGCTGCTGCATCGCCACGGCCTCCATCATGATCTCATTGAGCACACCGGTCTGAATCCGCAAGGTCTGGCTGTCAATGACCATATCGATCATATCATACAGTTTATTCAGACGCTGTCCTGTTTTTGCAGAAACGTACATAATTTCTGCATATGGCATATAAGAAAGTGTTGTGCGGATATCATTCTCATACTTTTTCATGGTCTTGTCATTTTTCTCAATGGCATCCCATTTATTGACTACGATAATGACTCCCTTTCCGCGCTCATGCGCGATTCCGGCAATCTTCGCATCCTGCTCTGTCACGCCTTCTGTGGCGTCGATCACCATCAGCACCACATCCGCCCGTTCCACTGCGGTTACCGTACGGATGATACTGAAGCGCTCCAGCTCTTCTTTGATCTTATTTTTTCTTCGAAGTCCTGCGGTGTCGATAAAAATATATTCTCTGTCTTCGTGTTTGATTGCTGTATCGATGGCATCTCTTGTCGTCCCTGCAATATCGGATACGATCACGCGGTTTTCTCCCAGAAGTTTGTTGACAATGGAAGATTTTCCGACGTTTGGTTTTCCGACAATGGCAATCTTCGGACGCTCATCTTCTTCCGCTTCTCCGCTTCCTTCCGGAAAATGGGAAACCACTTCATCCAGCAGATCACCGATTCCAAGTCTGGAAGCTGCAGAGATCGGAACCGGATCCCCGATTCCCAGATTATAAAATTCGTATACATCCGGCATAAATTTTTCAAAATTATCCACTTTATTGACCACAAGCACAACCGGCTTTTTCGAGCGTCTGAGCATATCCGCCACTTTGGAGTCTGCATCCACAAGCCCCTGGCGCACATCTGTAATAAATACGATCACATCTGCCGTGTCAATGGCAATCTGTGCCTGCTCTCTCATCTGGGAGAGGATGATATCACTGCTGTCGGGCTCAATTCCCCCGGTATCGATCATCGTAAATTCTTTATCCAGCCATGACACATCCGCATAGATACGGTCTCTTGTCACACCGGGAGTATCTTTCACGATGGAAATCCGCTCTCCGGCCAATGTATTAAACAAAGTAGATTTTCCCACGTTCGGTCTTCCTACAATCGCTACAACTGGTTTACTCATATTTTCAACTACCTTTCTTCTCATTCAATCTTACATTTCCTGGAATCTGCCTCTTCTTCTGTCGGTACTGAGATCTTCATTTTCATATACACCGATCACTGCGTCCAGCAGATCCTGCCCGCTTGATTTTACAATATCTGTCTTCACTTGTAAAGAATCCTCTACTTCCTGCAGTGTAAAATCATCCAGAAAAACGGGCTCCCCAATCTTCAGCATGTTGCATGGAAGCAAAAGCCGCTCTCCAAGCGGTTTGTCTTTTAACTGTTTCATCAGGTCTCCCCCGGTGATCAGTCCGGATACCGTGATCCGCTCTCCAAAAAATTCATTGCGGATGGCATATAAATGTGTGGTGATATTAGGAAACTTCTTTCGGATCTCTTCCAAAATCTTTCCGATATACGGATACATCAGATATCCGGTTGCAAGGGAAATCTCCCGCGTTCTGTCATCACCGGTCACTTTCGAAAGTGCTTCCTGCACTTCGTTAAACAAAAGGCGCATCATTCCCACGCCATTTTCCAACTGCAGATACCCATCATACCGCTCTTCTTCCGGTACCTCCTCTTCTGCCAGTACGTACCACTCATCCCCTGCATGGATCATATGCATCCCATACTCTTTGTAGATTTTCTCCTGCCAGCGATGGATCACAGAAAGTACTTCTTTTGCATCTTCTTTGGTAAAAGGCTCCAGAGGATACAACCCGTCTCTGTATTTCGTCAGTCCCACCGGAACGACAGAAACACTCTTTAGATACGGCAGATAGCCTGTCAGATCCCGGATCGTGCGCTCCAGTTCTTCTTTGTCATTTACCCCTTTGCAAAGTACGATCTGCCCATTCATCTCAATCTGTCCCTGGTAGAGAATATCCACTTTTTTCAGTGCGTCTCCTGCAAACCGATTGTGCAGCATTTTACATCGCAGCTCCGGATTGGTTGTCTGAAAGGAAATATTGATCGGTTCCAGTCGGTACTTCACAATCCGTTCCACATCATGATCACTCATGTTCGTCAGCGTGATGTAGTTCCCCTGCAAAAACGACAATCTGGAATCATCATCTTTAAAATACAGCGTTTCCCGCATTCCTTTCGGCATCTGGTCAATAAAACAGAACATACACTTATTTCGGCAGGAACGGTACTCGTCCATCAGGCTCTGATCAAATTCAATCCCCAGACTTTCATCCTCATCTTTCTCGATCTCCAGCTCCCACTGCTCTCCATCTGGTTTTTCGATCAGAAGCAGTAATTCCTCACTTTCTTCATAGTAATAATAATCAAACACATCCTGTATTTCATTTCCATTGATGGCAAGCAGCTTATCTCCGGGCTCGATCCCCATCTCTTCTCCGATTCCTCCCGGCATCAGAGACTTTACAATATGCTCATGCTTTTTCATTTTTAAACTCCTTGTACGTCTTCTATTTTCAAACTTGATTCTCTCTTCTGGCAAAACAAAATTCCTGTCTGCTCATATTTCGGGCATATTAGCAGTACCAGTATAGCACAATTTTCTTCTATAGCAAAGCCAAGCTTGAATTTCCCCACAAAAAATGATATAACGTTATATGAAATCATATGTCCGGATGTCGGATATGGAAAAACAAAACACAGGAGAAAACCATGGCAAATATTGAATTATTGGAAAAAACCCTTCCGGTTGCCCCATTGAAACTGGCCGCTTTGGAAAGCTGCAAAGATCTGGCTCACAAAGTCAATGATTATATCGTATCATTCCGCGAAAATACGATCAATGAGGTAACAGAATCCCCGTTGTATGTCAATTATCGTACAAATAACTATCTGGTAGAATGCAATTGTCCCCGCTTCGGAAGCGGAGAAGCAAAAGGTGTGATCAAAGAGACGATCCGCGGAACCGATCTTTTTATCATGGCAGATGTGTGCAACTACAGCCTTACATACTCTGTCAACGGACACCTCAACCACATGTCCCCGGACGATCATTTCCAGGATATCAAACGAATCATTGCCGCATCCACAGGCAAAGCGCACCGCATCAATGTGATCATGCCGTTCCTCTATGAGAGCCGTCAGCACAAACGGACCAAAAGAGAATCTCTGGACTGCGCTCTGGCACTGGAAGAATTAAATGATATGGGAGTTGCGAATATTCTGACATTCGATGCACATGACCCTCGTGTACAGAATGCGATTCCTTTAAGCGGATTTGACAACTTCACTCCACAGTATCAATTCATGAAGGCATTGTTCCGTGCTGTTCCGGATCTCAAAGTCAGCAAAGAACATCTGATGATCGTCAGCCCGGATGAAGGCGCAATGCACCGCGCCGTATATTTCTCCAACGTACTTGGTGTGGATATGGGTATGTTCTACAAAAGAAGAGATTACTCTACCATCGTAAATGGAAAGAACCCAATCGTAGCTCATGAATTCCTTGGCGATGACGTGGCAGGCAAAGACGTGATCATCGTAGATGACATGATTTCTTCTGGTGAGAGTATGCTGGATGTTGCCAAAAAATTAAAAGACCGCAACGCAGCCCGCGTATTTGTATGTACTACATTCGGACTGTTTACAGACGGATTTGAGAAGTTTGATGAATATTATCAAAAAGGATATATTGATAAAGTTGTCACAACGAATCTGACATATCTGCCGCCTGCTGTCGATGAAAGAGAATATTTTGTCAAAGCAGACATGAGTAAATTCCTGGCTCTGATCATTGATTCCCTGAATCACGATCTGACCATCGGTGCGGTTATGAACCCAACAGATAAGATTCACAGACTGCTTAAAAAATATCATCAGGTATAAAGTGAAAACAGACTCCGGAAAGATATCAGAAAATCTTTCCGGAGTCTGTTTTTAACCAATCTAATACAATTTCGCTCCGACCTTTTTCGGGTCATACCCCGCTTCTTTTAACGCATTCAAAATTTTATGCTTATGCTCGGTTCCGAATGCCTCCATCGTAATACGAAGTTCCACAGCCGCATTCCGGTTCGTGCTGACAAACTGATTATGTTCCAGTTTGATCACATTTCCTTTTTCATTGGCGATGATCGATGCCACTCTGACCAGTTCGCCCGGCTTGTCTGGAAGAAGAACCGCCACTGAGAAGATACGGTCTCTCTGAATCAGTCCATGCTGTACGATTGAAGACATGGTGATCACATCCATATTTCCACCGCTTAATACGCAGACCGCCTTTTTGCCTTTTAAATCCATCTGCTTTAATGCTGCCACAGAAAGCAATCCTGAATTTTCTACGATCATCTTATGGTTCTCCACCATATCCAGAAATGCGCCGACCAGTTCATCATCATCTACAAGTAGGATCTGATCTACATATTTCTGCACATATGGCAGATTCTGTTTTCCAACTGCTTTGACTGCCGTACCGTCTGCAATAGTATTAGCGCTTGGAAGTTCCACCACTTCTCCGGCCTTTAATGCTGCTGTCATACTTGCCGCTTCTCTTGGTTCCACACCGATCACACGGATCTTTGGATTGAGCATTTTGGCAAGTGTGGCAACACCGGTGATCAGACCGCCGCCGCCAATCGGAACCAGAATATAATCCACAGTCGGAAGTTCCTGGATGATCTCCATGGCGATCGATCCCTGGCCGGTCGCAACATCCAGATCGTCAAATGGATGAACAAATGTATACCCATGTTCTTCTGCAAGCTGATAGGCATACGCACAGGCATCGTCATACACATCTCCATGAAGGATCACTTCTGCCCCATAGCTCTTGGTGCGGTTTACTTTGATCAACGGGGTACCTGTCGGCATCACGATCGTCGCCTTGCAGCCATACCGTTTTGCCGCATAGGCAACTCCCTGTGCATGATTTCCCGCAGATGCTGTGATCAGCCCCTTGTTTCTCTCTTCTTCTGACAGTGTACTGATCTTGTAGTAAGCTCCGCGCAGTTTGTATGCGCCAGTATGCTGCATATTCTCTGGTTTCAGGTAAATTTTTGCCCCTGTCTGTGCACTGAGATACTCACTGTACACCAATTTGGTCGGAGTCGTCACCTGTTTTACGACTTCGCTTGCTTCTTCAAATTTCTCCAAAGTCAACATCTTTCATCCTTCTTTCTGTCACTTCTGACCTGTTCTATTCTTCTGTTTTGGAATCACTGTAAAACAAAGCATTTACAAATTCATCTGCATCAAACTTCTGAAGATCATCAATAGATTCTCCCACTCCAATATATTTGACCGGAATTCCCAGTTCTGACTGGATTGCCACTGCAATTCCTCCTTTGGCCGTTCCATCCATCTTTGTCAGGATCACCCCTGTGATGTCTGCCACTTCATTGAACTCTTTTGCCTGTGCCAGTGCATTCTGTCCTGTGGTTGCATCCAGAACAACCAGGGTCTCTCTATATGCCTCCGGGTATTCCCGGTCGATCACACGATTGATTTTTTTCAATTCTTCCATCAAGTTCTTCTTATTATGAAGGCGTCCTGCCGTATCGCAAAGCAAAATATCCGCTTTTCTTGCACGTGCCGCTGCCACTGCATCAAACACAACAGAGGCTGGATCTGCCCCCTCTTGGCCGCCGATCATTTCTACCTCTGCACGGTTTGCCCACTCTTTTAGCTGTTCTCCGGCTGCTGCACGGAATGTATCTGCAGCTGCCAGAATCACTTTTTTGTGCTGATCCCGGAATTTTCCTGCCAGCTTTCCAATGGTTGTGGTCTTTCCTACTCCATTGACTCCGATGACAAACACCACTGACTGCTTCTCTTCAAATTCATAGGCAGTCTCTCCCACATCCATCTGCTCTTTGATACTGTCGATCAACAGCTGTCTGCAGTCTGCCGGTTCTTTGATATGCTGCTCTTTGACCTTCCTGCGCAGGTCCTCTATGATCTCCATGGTCGTATGAACTCCCAGATCCCCCATGATCAATGTCTCTTCTAGTTCTTCATAAAACTCCTCATCAATCTTAGAAAATCCATGAAAAATACTGTCCATTCCCGACACAATATTATCTCTTGTCTTAGTCAGGCCAGATACAAGTCTCCTAAAAAAACCTTTTTTCTCTTCCATATGCTCTCCTTCCCTCTTCTCTGATCTTACGTCAGATCTTCTTCCAGCAGATCCACCGATACCAGCGTAGACACTCCTTTTTCCTGCATGGTGATCCCGTACAGGCGGTCTGCTGCTGTCATCGTGCCTCTCCTGTGTGTAATCACGATGAACTGTGTATGTTTTGTCAGTTTGTGCAGATACCGGGCAAACCGTTCTACATTGCTGTCATCCAGAGCTGCTTCAATCTCATCCAGAAGACAGAACGGAGACGGCTTCAGATTCTGGATGGCAAACAAAAGGGAAATCGCTGTGAGTGCTTTTTCCCCTCCGGAAAGCTGCATCATATTCTGCAGCTTTTTTCCCGGCGGCTGGGCAATGATCCGGATTCCAGCCTCCAGAATATCCTCATCTTCCATCAGCTCCAATGTCCCTTTTCCGCCTCCGAACAGCTGCCGAAATACAGCGTCAAACTCTCTGGATATCTTGCCAAACTGTTCTTCAAACTGGGCTCGCATGGCGGCATCCAGTTCTGCCACGATCTGGATCAGCGTTTCTTTTGCTTCTACCAGGTCTTCATGCTGCTCCTTTAAAAATTCATAGCGTTCTGATACTTGCTTATAGTCTTCAATGGCATTCACATTCACATTTCCAAGTTTCCGGATCTCACCTTTCAAAAACAGAATCTGCTTTTTCATAAAGGCACGGTCTGTCAGACTCTCATCTCGCAGCTTTAATGCACCATTGTAGGTCATCTCATATTCTTCCCACATATAGTTTCTCTGCTTTTCCTCAGTTTCCCCGCACTCTTCTTTCTGACTGTTCAGACGAAACAGCTCTTTATCTAATTCTGCCATATGTCTGGACAGAGTTTCTCTTTGCTCCAGAAATGTCTTGTGTTTTTTATTCAGGTATTCTCTGTTTTGTGTCTGTTGTGTAATCTCTGCTTCAATCTCGGAAAACACTTCCGCAGACTCTGCAATGGCCTGCTTGAGATTCTCAATCTGCGCTTCCCTTTGCCGGATCTCCTGCGTAGTATTTCCCTGGTTCTGATCTAGCCCGTCTGCTTCTTCCTGCAAATGCCGGATTTCTTCTTCAATACGGAAAATATTTTCTTTGATAAATGCCTCCTGCTGCCGGAAACCTGCCAGTAACAGATGCACTTCCTCCGAATGTTTCTGCTGTGCTGCCTCCGCTTCTCTGTGAGAATCCAGACTCTTCTGCAAAGTCTCGATCTTTTCATTCAAGCGCTGCTCCAGCTCTTTGGATATCTCCATCTCCGTCTGGATCGACTCTCCGTCCTCACGAATCTTCCGTAAGCTGATCTCCAGCTCTTCCTGTTCTTTTGCATATCCCTCGCAGCGCTGACGAAGCTTCGCCTGCTGCAGTTTCACCTGTTCCAGGCTCATCCGTGCCGTATTCTGACGCACCGACGCCTCTGTGATCTGCTGCTGGATCTCATCAATCCCTGCATACTGCTGTGCTCTCTTCCCTTTGATCTCAGAAACAGACTGCTCCAGCTCTTCCATCTCTTTTTTCAGCATCCGGACTGCCTTTTCCAATTCTTCGACCTCCCGCCGTCTGCTCAAAAGATTGCTGGAATTTTTAAATGCCCCTCCTGTCATGGAGCCTCCCGGATTGATCAGCTCTCCTTCCAGTGTCACCAGGCGCAGAGACTGTTTATACTTTCTGGCGATCCGAATCCCACAATCAATGTCCTTTACGACAACCGTACGCCCAAGCAGCTGTTTTGCAAGTCCCAGAAACCGCCCTTCTACCTGCACCAGCGTATGTGCCAGACCGATCACTCCCGGCTCTTTTAATACCTCCGGCTGTCTGAGTTCTGTCCCGCCCTGCATACTGGTCAACGGCAAGAATGTAGCACGTCCGTATTTGTTCTGTTTCAGATATGCGATCATCCGCTTTGCCGTTTCTTCTTCATCTGTGACGATATTCTGAATGCTTCCGCCCAGCGCAGTCTCGACTGCGATCTCATATTCTTTTTCCACTTTAATGATGTCCGCCACCACACCGATCAGACCTTTCTCCCGGTCTTTACAGCTCATCACACGCCGGATACTGTTTCCATATCCGTCATACCGCTCTGTCATATTTTTCAAAGACTCCAACCTGGAAGATTCTCTGTGATAAGCAGTTTGTCCGACCCTCAGTTTTTCCTGTTTTTCGTTCAGATCCTGCTGTAACGTTGCAATATTCTGCTCATGTTCTGCAATCTGGGTTCGAAAATCCTGAATCTCCCCTGTAATTTCTTCTAATACCCGGCTGTGCTCTTCCAGCTTGCGCTCATACTGCTGAGCCTCACTGGACACCTCCAGGATCTCTCTGTGGATCTGAGCTCTTCTGGTCGTGATCTGCTGCTGTGTGGTATCAAAATGCTGGAGCTTTGCCTGTGTCGAGGCACGATTGTTCAAAAGCTGCATAATCTCTTCTTTGCTCTGCTCAATCTCCATCGTCTCCTTTGCAATCTGAGACTGGATCTGGATCAATTGCTCCCCTGCATGTGCATCCTGACCGGATGCCTGCTCCAGCTTTTTGAGAAGCTCTTCTCTGTCTTTTAAAAATCCTGCTTTTTGTTTTTCTTTTGTCTCCCGCTCTTCCCAAATGGTACGACGCCGGCTCGCATAATGTTCCTCGTTGATCCGTGCCGTATTGATCTGCTCATGCAGGACATTGATCTGTCCTTCCAGCTGCTGCTTTAACAACGTAGTCTCATTTAACTGCGTCTTCGCTTTCTCAAGTGCCTCTTCAATCTCTTCCACCTGAGTCTCTACTGCCTGGTACTGTTCCTTTGTTTCCTCATACTGCTGTTTCGCGTTGTCCATCTCTTTTGATGTGTTCTGTATGTTTTGCTCCAACGTTCCAATCTGTTTATTTAACCGTTCCATTTCCAGAAGAAACATGTGGATATCATAGAATTTCAATTCTTCTTTCTTCTTCAGATATTCTTTTGCCACAGCAGACTGCTTCTCCAAAGGACCAATCTGTTTTTCCAGTTCCAGAAGAATGTCATTGACTCTGGTGAGATTATTCTGCTCTTCCTCCAGTTTTTTCAGAGAAAGCATCTTCCGACGTTTGAATTTTACGATTCCGGCTGCTTCATCAAACAGCTCTCTTCGATCTTCCGGCTTTCCGCTCAAGATCTTGTCGATCTGCCCCTGCCCGATGATCGAATATCCTTCTTTTCCAATTCCGGTATCATAAAACATCTCATTGATATCTTTCAGTCTGCACCCCGCTCCATTGATCAGATACTCGCTTTCCCCTGAGCGATACAGCTTTCTCGTCACTGTCACCTCTTCATAATCTATAGGAAGCTGATGATCCGAATTGTCCAGCGTGATCGCTACCGAAGCATAGCTTAATGGTTTTCTGTTCTCTGTACCGGAAAAGATCACATCCTGCATGGAACCGCCGCGAAGCTGCTTTGCCCTCTGCTCTCCCAGCACCCAGCGGACAGCATCTGCAACATTACTCTTTCCGCTTCCATTGGGGCCTACAATTCCTGTGATCCCATTGTGAAATTCAAATTTGATCCGGTTGGCAAAGGATTTAAATCCCTGTACTTCAATACATTTTAAATACATAAAACACCCGCTCTAGTCTTGTTCTTTTAGTCTCAGGATCGCCTTGTAGGCCGCTTCCTGCTCAGCCGCTTTTTTGGTACGTCCGCATCCTGTTCCATACACCGTCTCCCCAATCTTCACTTCTACCGTAAAAGATTTGTTGTGATCCGGTCCTTCTTCTTTGAGCAGGTGATAAGAAATACCTTCTTCCATATCAGCCTGCACGATCTCCTGCAAAATAGTCTTGCTATCATAAAAGAGTTTTTTATTCTCCAGATCCGTCAGGATAAATCTGTGAATAAACTCTTTTGCATTAGTAAAACCACCGTCCAGATAAATCGCTCCGATCAACGCCTCCATCGCATCTGAAGTAACCGACGGACGCATTCTTCCTCCTGTTGCCTCTTCTCCCTTTCCAAGCAGAAGATAACTGCCCAGATCAATTTCCTTGGCGCAGAATGCCAAAGACGGCTCACAGACCATGCTTGCTCTTGTCTTTGTCAGCTTTCCTTCTGAAACTGTCGGGGATTCCAGAAACAAAAACTCACTGGAGACCAGTTCCAATACCGCATCTCCCAGAAACTCCAGACGCTCATTGCAGCAATGTTTTTCCAGATGTCTCTCATTTGTATAGGAACTGTGCATCATTGCCTGTTCCAGCAGAGATGCATTCTGAAATTTATATCCAATCTTTTTTTCCAGTTCTTTTAAATTCTTTTTCATCTTTTTTCCTTTTTTGAAAGTTTCCCGGTTTCTTACTAAATACAGTTTGGGTGCGCGACAGAATCACGCACCCAAATCCGTTCTCAGATACAAGGAACTTCCATCCTTTGTTCTTTTTCTTATTCTACTACTTTTTTAATCTGGTCTACCGCATCCTGCACAGTAGAAATCTTTTCTGCTTCATCATTGTCGATCTCGATATCAAATTCTTCTTCGATTCCCATGATGATCTGGAAAATATCCAGTGAATCAGCTCCTAAATCATCTACAAATGTCGTCTCCGGATGAATGTCATCCTTAGAAACATTTAATACGTCTGCAATAATTTCCTGTAATTTTTCAAATTCCATTATTTTCTTCCCTTTCTTTTTCCCTTAATCTTCTTTTTTCTCTTCCGGTGCGGACTGGATCGACTCGCGGATCTTCTCATTGATCTGCTGCTTTTTAAAGGTCACACACTGGATGATGGAATTACACACTTCTTTTGAAGTAGAACTTCCATGGGTCTTGACAACCAGACCATTAAGCCCCAGAAGGGGAGCTCCGCCATATTCACTGGCATCAAAATCTTTTAATGTAGCTTTCAGTGCCGGCTTCACCAGAAGCGCACCAATCTTACTTCGCAGAGAGGTCATCATACCGGCTTTGATCTTCTTCGTCAACGCTCCGCCTGTTCCTTCATAGAGCTTTAAGATCACATTTCCCACAAAGGCTTCTGACACAATGACATCCGCTGCCCCATAGGGGATATCTCTTGCTTCTACACTTCCGATAAAATTGATATCTCTGCAGTTCTTTAACAGTGGAAATGTCTCTTTTACAAGTGCGTTTCCCTTCTCTTCTTCTGCACCGATATTCACAATACCAACAGTCGGGTTCTTCTTTCCTACCACATGTTCCATATAAATGGATCCCATCTTTGCAAACTGAAGCAGATGGGACGGTCTTGCATCCACATTCGCTCCACAGTCGATCAGCAGGGAAACTCCTTTCATCGTCGGAATCAACGGTGCAAGAGGAGGTCTTTCCACGCCTTTGATCCGTCCTACGATCACTTGTCCTCCCACAAGGATCGCTCCGGAACTTCCGGCAGATACAAACGCATCAGCCTCTCCCTTTTTCACCAGATTCATGGCAACTACGATCGAAGAATCTTTTTTCCTTCTGATCGCCATTACCGGCGGTTCCGCCGTCTCGATCACTTCCGATGCCGGAACGATCTCTATCTGGTCTTTGGGATACGTATATTCTGATAATTCTTTTTTCAGCAGTTCTTCCTGTCCTGTAAGCAGGATCTTAATATCATCTCTTTGATTGACAGCTTCAATCGCACCTTTCACCATCTCTGTCGGAGCATGATCTCCGCCCATGGCATCCAGCGCAACTCTTGTAATATCAGACATGTCTCTTCCTCCTAACGCTACTGCATACATTCTACTAAACATCATCTCAAAAATCAATATCAAACACCGATTTTTGAATATGAAAAATGAGGACTTTTTACAAAGTCCCCATCTCTTAATATCATTTTCAATTAGTCAACTGAAACGATTTCACGTTTGTTGTATGCTCCACATGCTTTGCATACTCTGTGAGGCATCATAAGCTCGCCACATTTGCTGCATTTCACCAGGTTTGGAGCACTCATCTTCCAGTTAGCTCTTCTCTTATCTCTTCTTGCTTTAGAAGATTTGTTCTTTGGACAGATAGACATAGGTTACACCTCCTTAAAATTCTTAAACAAATCACGGACAACTGACATTCTTGGGTCAAGAGCTGTATCTTCACAGTTACAGGTACCCATATTTAGGTTCTGACCACAAACGTTGCAAATGCCCTTACAGCTCTCGCTGCATAGAACTTTCGTCGGCCATCCTATCAATATCTCATTATAGAGCATTTTGTCCACGTCAAGATGATATCCGTTTATGAAAGTTGATTCATCCAATTCTTCTCCCAGATCAGCATCCGAAACACTGAGATCCACATGTCTTGTAAACTCCAGATCAAACTCCTGCTCTACATCTTCCAGGCATCTGTCACACGGAATCAGAACCGAAATCCTGGTATCCACATGAATGAGAAGTTCTCTGCCCTTCACATGCTCTGCAACAACATGAACCGGCGTTTTTTTTACAATCGGAAAAGAGCCTCCTTTTGACCGGAAAACATCCATTTCCAATTCTGCCATCTGATCTACTGTCTTATGCTGCTCTGACAAAACGTCTGATAGGTTAATTAACATAATTATTACTCCTATTCATACCTCAACTATTATAGCATGTTCATTCTATTTGTCAACAGAATTTTTCATATTTTACTCATCATAACAGAACTGCTGCCTTTTTCACTGAAAAGGGCTGTCCGCTTTTGCGGGCAACCCTGCTGTATTTTCATTTCAGAAAACTTATTTGCGTACTAAAGCCAATGTCTCACGAGCAATCGCAAGTTCCTCATTTGTAGGAATTACAAATACTTTTACCTTAGATCCCGGCTGAGAAAGTTCTGCTTCTTTTCCTCTCAGGCCAGTATTCAGTTCGTCATTGAACTCAATTCCCAGATATCCCAGGTAACTGCATGTCTGTCTTCTTACGATGTCATCGTTCTCACCGATTCCGGCTGTAAATACGATATCGTCTACACCATTCATAGCTGCCACATATGCACCGATGTATTTTGCCACTCTGTATGAGAATACTTCCATTGCAACCTGTGCTTTTTTATCTCCTGCAAGAGATGCATCTGTCAGGTCACGGAAATCACTGGAAAGTCCGCCGGAAAGTCCGTATACTCCAGAATCTTTGTTTAAGATCTTCATCACACCGTCAACATCCAGGTCCAGTTTGTGTGCTAAAAATTCCATGATCGCCGGATCGATATCTCCACAGCGTGTTCCCATTACAAGACCTTCCAATGGAGTCAGTCCCATAGATGTATCTACAGATTTTCCGTTCATCACTGCTGTCACACTGGAACCATTTCCAAGGTGGCATACGATCGTCTTTGTCTCTTCGTATGGTTTTCCTAACAGTTCTGCTGCTCTCTTGGATACGAAGCTGTGGCTTGTTCCGTGGAAACCATAACGTCTTACTTTATATTTCTCATAATACTCATATGGAAGTCCATACATATATGCTTTTGGCGGCATGGTCTGATGGAATGCAGTATCAAATACAGCTACCATCGGTGTGTTCGGCATCAGTTTTTCACATGCTTCCACTCCGATCAGGTTTGCCGGGTTATGAAGCGGCGCAAGGTCATTGCACTCTTCCACTGCTTTTTTCACTTCTTCTGTGATCACGACAGAAGATGCAAATTTCTCTCCTCCGTGTACCATACGGTGTCCAACTGCTCCGATCTCATCCAGACTTTTTACAACACCTGTCTCTGGATTTGTCAGGGCCTCGATCACAAACTGGATCGCCTCTGTATGTGTTGGCATTGCCTTTTCAGATTTCTCTTTTTCTCCGCCTTCCGGCTGATAAGTCAGACGTCCGTCAATCCCGATCCTCTCACAAATACCTTTCGCCAGAACTTCTTCGGATTCTGCATTGATCAGCTGGAATTTTAAAGAAGAACTTCCGCAGTTGATTACTAATACGTTCATTTTTTTCCTCCTGAAAACTTAATTATTCTTTTCTTTATCCCCAATTTTGAGGTCTTTAAACAATTATTGTGCCTGAGCCTGCACTGCTGTGATTGCCACAACGCCTTCGATATCTTCTGCACTGCATCCGCGGGAGAGATCGTTTACCGGCGCTGCGATTCCCTGGGTCAGAGGACCATAAGCTTCTGCTTTTGCAAGTCTTTGTACCAGTTTGTATCCGATATTCCCTGCGTCCAGATCCGGGAAGATCAGAACGTTAGCATGTCCTGCAACCGGACTTCCTGGCGCTTTGGACTCTCCTACAGAAGGAACGATCGCTGCATCCAGCTGCAGTTCTCCGTCCAGCTTTAATTCCGGAGCCATCTCTTTTGCAATTTTGGTTGCCTCTACTACTTTGTCAACATCTGCATGTTTTGCACTTCCTTTTGTGGAGTGTGAAAGCATTGCCACAACCGGCTCTTTTCCAGTCAGTGTCTTGAAAGACTCTGCGGAAGAAAGTGCAATATTTGCCAGTTTTTCCGGATCCGGATTCTGCTCCAGACCAGAATCTCCGAAGATAAAGGTTCCGTCTGCCCCCATATCGCAGTCCGGCACTACCATTACGAAGAATGCGGATACCAGTTTTGTTCCTGGTTTTGTCTTTAAGATCTGCAGACATGGACGAAGTGTGTCAGCAGTAGAATGACAAGCTCCGGATACCATACCGTCTGCATCTCCCATTTTCACCATCATTACCCCATAATACAGATAGTTTGTCAAAAGAAGCTCTCTTGCCTGCTCTTCTGTCATTCCCTTTTTCTGTCTGAGTTCTACCAATTTTGCAATATAGCTTTCTGTCTTGTCGCTTGTTGCAGGATCTACGATCACTGCTCCTGTCAGATCAAAACCTGCTCCATTTTTCTCAATCTCTTCTTTGCTTCCAACCAGAACCAGATCTGCAGTTCCTTCTTTTAAAACTGCTTCTGCTGCCTGATATGTTCTTACATCTTCTGTCTCAGGAAGTACGATTGTTTTTTTGTCAGCTTTTGCTCTTGCTTTAATTTCATCGATAAATGCCATTGTTTAAAGCCCCTTTCATTTGTTTCACTTGTTTTATTATACCGCAAATAAATTTTGTATACAAGTAGCTCTTATGTGCATTTTTAAATACAATCGTTCTTTTTCTCCCTCTGTTTTCGGTCATATTGTCAAATATTTAACAGCTTTTCTTTCGTTTTTATATTTACCCGAGCGAAGTAGTTACATATTTCCAAGAAAAAACAGAGCTTTTTAGAATTTACTCCAAAAAGCTCTGTCCAACATCGTCTTTTTTCTGTCAATATCTCTCAAATATGGAAAAATGCGGTTACGATCCGGAAATACACCAGGATCGTACAGGTATCCAGAATCGTGGTGATCAAAGGAGCTGCCATGATCGCAGGATCCAGTCCGATCTTTTTCGCCACAAGGGGCAGCACACATCCGATGGTCTTCGCCATGACAACAACCGCCACCATCGTAATTCCAATGGCAACTGCCAGCATCACATCCCGATCATACATGATATAGATCCGCAGTCCGTTTACCATCGCCAGGATCAGGCTGACCACCAGCGCGATCCTCACCTCTTTAAAGATCACCCGGAAAATATCTTTGAACTCGATTTCTCCTACTGCGATCCCGCGAATCACAAGTGTAGAGCTCTGCGAACCGCAGTTTCCTCCGGTTCCCATCAGCATCGGGATAAATGTGATCAGCACCGGCATCACCGCCATTGCACTTTCATAACGTCCCAGAATCTCTCCGGTCACCGTAGCAGAAAGCATCAGAAGCATCAGCCAGAGGCTTCGATTCTTGGCATGTCGAAATACCGAAGTTCCAAAATAAGAACCTTCACTCGGACTGACTCCGGCCATGATACTGATATCCTCTGTGGCCTCATCCTGCAGGACAAACATCGCATCGTCTACGGTAACGATCCCAACCATACACATCTCATGGTCGATGATCGGAATGGCGATCAGTCCATATTTTCGGATCGTCTCTGCCACTTCCTCCTGATCGTCCAGCGTCTTTGCATAGATAACATTTTCATCCATGATCTCTTCGATCCTGCGGGACTCTCCGGATGTCAGGATATCCTTGACATCCACCACACCGATCAGTTTTTTCTTTTCTGTGACATAACATGTATAAATGGTTTCTTTATTGATGCCGACCTGACGGATCTTCAAAATAGCATCTGCAACTGTCATCTCTTTATTCAGACTGATGTAATCAATATTCATAATACTTCCCGCACTGTCCTCGGGATATTTCAGCAGCGCATTGATCTTCTGGCGTGTCTCTTCATCTGTCGCCATCAAAAGTCTGTCTACTACATTAGCCGGCATCTCTTCCAGAACGTCCACCGTATCATCCACATACATCTCTTCCATGACCTCTTCCAGCTCAGAGTCTGTCAGGGCATTGATCAGCACTTCACGGGTGTCACTGGTCATATCTGTAAACACTTCTGCCGCCTCTTCTTTTGCGAGCAGCCGGAAAACCAGCGTCATCTGCCGCTTGTCTATTTTTCCATACTCCAGTCCGTCTTCCAGCATCTCCACAATATCTACGGGGTGCATGCTTTCCAGTTCATCTTTTAGTTCTTTAAATTCCCGCTTTTCCAGCATCGATAACAATACATCGTATTCCATCATCACATCCACCTCTTTTGATTTGTTCTTGCCGTCCTTTTATAGTATAATAGGTAACAAAATGATATACAAGGAGATTTTTATGAAAATTGTCGGTTTGATCACAGAATATAACCCATTTCACAACGGACATCAGTATCACATCCAGAAATCCCTGGAGATCACCGGTGCGGATGCTGCCATTGTTGTGATGAGCGGAGATTATGTCCAGCGGGGGACTCCTGCCATTATGCCAAAGCATTTGCGTGCAGAGATGGCCTTGCGATGCGGTGCTGCTGCCGTATTTGAACTGCCGGTCTGCTATGCCACGGCCACAGCGGAACTGTTCGCTCTTGGCGCAGTTTCTTTTCTGGAGCAGCTTGGGATCGTAGACTTTCTCTGTTTTGGCAGTGAGTGCAATGACTTACGTGCGCTCCAGAAAATTGCTGAGATTCTTTTTGAAGAACCCGCCGGATATACACAGCTGCTCAAAAGACATTTAAAAAACGGAATATCCTTTCCTGCTGCCCGCCAGAAGGCACTGTCTTCTTACATGGGAATTTCTGACAGTTCTTTCCTGTTGAATGATCCGAACAACATCCTGGGGATTGAATATTTAAAAGCACTGCGGCGGGTAGGAAGCAAAATCCGGCCATTTACGATCAAACGTATGGGGGCTGACTATCATGACCAGACTTTGCGTTCCAACTACAGCTCTGCCTCTGCGATCCGCTCTCTCCTTGCATACTCCAGCTCTATGCTCCAAACAGAGCCTATTGGCAATACCTTTGAAAACACTCCTTTTTCCAGTATTTTAAATGAACTGGAAGACCAGGTGCCCAAAAGCTGCCTGACACTTTTAAAAGATTACCACAAGGTATTATATCCGGTTTATCAGAATGATTTTTCACTTCTGATGAAATACAAGCTTTTAAACAAAACCCCGAAAAGTCTCATGCGCTACATGGATGTTTCGGAAACACTTGCAAACCGGATTCAGAAGAATTTGAATGAATTCTTTAATTACAGACAATTCTGTGAATTATTAAAAACCAAAGAACTGACACAGACACGGATCAACCGTGCATTGCTGCATATCATGCTCGGTCTGAAAAAAAAGAATGTACGGGAATATATGGAAAACGGCGGGCATTTTTATGCCAGACTGCTTGGATTCCGAAAGGATCACCAGAAACTGCTTTCTGCGATCTCAAAACAAAGTACACTCCCTTTGCTCACCCGGCTTTCCGATATAGACAGTATTCCCGAAATTGGTCAAAAAATGCTGCGGGATGATATTCTGGCTTCCAACCTCTATCAGTCCGTGATCACAGATCAATATAAGACCGCTTTTCGAAATGAATATAAACAGCCCATGCTGAAGATATAAGATTACACGTTCAAAGGAGATTACATTATGAAACGTCCATTTACCCAATTGGAGAAAAAACAGTTACTGATTTTTGCTTTGATCGCTTTTGGAATCCCTTATCTGATGGGAATCCCTATGGCTTTTGGCTATCACCATGGGATTTCTCTGGATTTTTTTGCAAATGCCCAGATGTATTATCCGGCCGCCGGAGCGATCGCGGTCTTTCTTCTGACCAAAAAAGAGTTTCCCATTCCCCGTCGTTTTTTCTACGGCTATCTCATACTGACCGCACTGTTTGCTGTCAGCTCCATACTCAGTGTCCTGATGCCGGATGAAAACTGGCTTTCTGTCCTGAACATGCTCACCATTGCCGGCAATCTGGCTCTCTGGGTTTTATTTCTTCTGGATAAACGGGAAGTACGCTTTATCTGGGGACTGACCTGGTCCGGACCTGACAGCCGAAAGCATTTTTTGTATGTCCTTTTATTTTTTATGCTGTTTGTCGGAAATATTTTAGTTTCCTGTTTGATTGAAGGAACAGCCGCTTCTTTTCTTGGACTTTTGAATGCTCCACTGTTCTGGCTGTCCCTGGCTTCCTTGTTTGTCAGCTTTTTCCTTGTCTTCTCCGCTTTCTTCGGAGAAGAGTATGGATGGCGCTACTTTTTACAGCCCATCCTGCAGGAGCATTTTGGAATGCGAAAAGGAGTTCTTATCCTCGGTATATTCTGGGGATTGTGGCACTTACCTCTGAATTTGTTTTACTATGCCCCTGACACAAGACTTCAGAGTATTGCCGCACAGCTTATCACCTGTATTGCACTGAGCGTATTTTTTGCGTTTGCCTATATGAGAACAGACAACATCTGGATCCCAGTTATCCTGCATTTTATGAACAACAATATTGCAGGGTTGTTCAGCGGGGGTTCCATTTCCGGAAATGTCATCGAATGGAAGGCTGTGTTGATCCATTTGCTGCTCTATGGCATTTTCTTCCTTCCATTCCTGGCATCTAAAGTGTTTCGAGAATCAGAAAGAGACTGATTGCATAAAATGAACATGGGAGATTACACAAAACAATTGCATATCTCCCATGTTATCGTTATATCCATGCCTATTTCAGGATTATCTATATAAACTGCCAACGATATTACACACGTTCATACAGTTCTGAATATATCCCATCCATTTTTTCTGCCGCTGCTTTTATCTCTTTCTCTAATTCTGCATATATTTTAGAATCTTCCTCATTCATTTTCTCCACATGTTTTATTTCTCCATTTTTATCAAGTGAATATTCTCGCATTTGAGGAGAAGTTCCATCTGCCTTATACTCCCCTCTTGAGATACTTAATGTTGTAAATTCATCTGTTTTCCGTATTGTTACATTTATCTTCTGCTGCATCTCTGATAAAGCAGAAGCATTTTTTATATACGTTCCCACTACAAATTTCTCTTTTGAATCTAATTCCTGATTCCATTTCCATCTAGCAGGTCTGTCAAATAAATAAACATCATATCTGAAATCATCTTCCTCTAAACAATAATTATTTCCATTTTTTTCAAATCCCAGTTCATTTAAATTGCTTTCCATAGTGTTGACAATATTGTTCTGTCTGACACTTTGAATGCCAAAATATGAAACACCCATAAGAATCATTGTTGCTATGAAGACTGTTCCTATTTTAAATATTTTTAAATGTTTTACCTTCTTATCAATTTGCTGTACTATTTCAAAATTATCTCTTAGCATAGCATCTAACGAAACTCCCGCTGCATCGCTAATCTTAACTAAAGTTTGTAAATCAGGAAAACTTTTTTCTTTTTCCCAGTTTGAAATGGTTTGCCTTGTTACATGAAAATATTGTGCGAACTCTTCTTGTGACATTTTTTTCTCTTCTCTTAATTTTAAAATTGTTTCTCCTATCCTCATCTGTTTATCCTCCTTCGTTTTGATAATTTTATTTTAACAGAAAGCACTATGAAGACTAGCAAATTCTACTTACAACCGCATTTTTAGGGCGCAAATTATTTTTACGTCTACCAATTTAGCTCTTATTTTGAGAACATACATACAAGAAGTGTAAATCGGTGTTGTCCTTACAATTAAATTTTCACTGAAAAAACAGCCTGATCCACACCGATCAGACTGTTCCATTTTTTAACTATTCCACCTTATTTGCCAGATAATCCGACTCATCTATTGTTTTGATTATATAATACCAGCGGCAATTACCGTACCTTTTTCATACAGGTCACTGCCATGGCTCCCGGTCCGATATGGCAGGCAACACTTAACGAAAGTGGTCCTTCTACAATCTCATATCCCGGAAATTTTTCTGCAATTTCCTGCTTCCACTCCTGGGCCTCTTCTTTGCTGCAAGTATAAGCCATTCCCAGCACCATATCTTCTTCCACCTCTGAGAAGCGTTCTTTCAGATCCTTTTCAATCGCCTTAAGCATCGTGCGTTTTGCGGCTTTCCATCCTCTCACCTTTGAGAATGCATCCAGCTTATCTCCCTGGATCTGCAGCACCGGCTTTAAGTTCAGCACCGTTCCAAGCGCAGCGGCAGCCGGTGTGATCCGCCCGCCTTTTTTCAAATACTTTAATGTGTCCACGGTAATGTAAATACTTGCCTGCAATTTTTCCGCTTCCAGAATTTCTTTGATCTCTGCTGCTGATTTTCCTGCATCCCGAAGCACCATCGCATCTTCTACCGATTGTTTCTGTGTCACAGAAATCCTCTGATTATCTACTACATAAACCTTTCCCTCGTATTCCTGAGAAAGAGACTGTGCTGCATGACAAGTACTGCTCAATCCACTGGACATTGGAATGTGCACGATCTCATCGTACTCTTTCAGCAGTTCCTCCCAACATTCCATGACTTCACCCGGAGAAGGCTGAGACGTGGAAATATCAGAATTTTCTCCCAGACGCTTATAAAACTCCTCTTGCGTCAGCGTAATATCTTCCAGAAACAGCGCTCCGTCAATAAAGAATGGCATGGGAATTACATGAATTCCCATCGATTTCCCCATTTCCTGTGTAATCCCACTGTTGCTGTCTGTTACGATTGCAATTTTTTTCATCTTTTCTCCCCTGTTTCTAGTTTTTAAAACTATGGATCGGCGCCGGAATTCTTCCTTCCCGATTTACAAATGCTTCACAGCCAAATTCATTCACCGGCATGATCGGTGCATATCCCAGAAGTCCGCCAAATTCGACAGTCTCTCCCACGTCTTTTCCGATCACCGGAATGATGCGAACTGCCGTCGTCTTCTGGTTTACCATACCGATGGCCATCTCGTCTGCAATGATCCCGGAAATCGTCGCTGCAGATGTCTTGCCCGGAATTGCGATCATGTCAAGACCAACGGAGCAGACACAAGTCATGGCTTCCAGCTTTTCCAACGTCAGGGATCCTGCGTTCACTGCATCGATCATTCCCTGATCTTCACTGACCGGAATAAATGCACCGCTGAGGCCTCCTACATAAGAGGATGCCATCACACCGCCTTTTTTCACCTGATCGTTGAGAAGTGCCAGTGCTGCTGTCGTTCCCGGAGCTCCTACCCGCTCCAGACCGATCTCTTCCAGAATCTCTGCCACACTGTCTCCAATCGCCGGAGTCGGTGCCAGGGACAGATCGATGATCCCAAATGGGATTCCCAGACGCTTGGATGCTTCTCCTGCAACCAGCTGTCCCACTCTCGTCACTTTAAACGCCGTCTTTTTAATCGTCTCACAAAGCTCTTCAAAACCTTTGCCGCGCACCTTTTCCAATGCTTTTTTCACGACTCCCGGACCGCTGACCCCAACGTTGATCACCGCATCCGCTTCCGTAACCCCAAGGAATGCCCCTGCCATAAACGGGTTGTCATCCGGTGCATTACAGAAGATCACCAGTTTCGCACATCCAAATGAATCATGCTCCTTTGTCGCTTCTGCTGCGGTCTTTACCATCTCTCCACAGAGACGCACTGCATCCATATTGATTCCGGTTCTGGTGGAACCTACATTGACAGAACTGCACACTCTTTCCGTTTTTGCCAGAGCCTGAGGAATGGAACGGATGAGATTCTCATCACTTTTTGTCATTCCTTTGGAAACAAGCGCGGAATATCCACCAATAAAATTCACTCCTACTTCTTTTGCTGCACGATCCAGCGTCTCCGCTATGGTCACAAAATCTTCCGGACACTTACATGCCGCCCCGCCGATCAGTGCGATCGGTGTGATGGAAATCCGTTTGTTGACGATCGGAATCCCAAATTCCCGCTCAATGTCCTTTCCTGTGGCTACCAGATCTTTTGCAGTCACTGTGATCTTCTCATAAATCTTGCGGTTCAGTTCGCTTAAATCTGAATCAATGCAGTCCATCAGGCTGATCCCCAGTGTAATGGTACGGACATCCAGATTTTCCTGCTCGATCATCTTATTTGTTTCCGAAACTTCATACATATTTATCATGGCTATTTTCCTCGTCTTCGCTTATTCTTATAATCTGTGCATTTTTTCAAAAATTTCTTCTTTCTGGCACTGGATCTTCACTCCAATGTCTTCACCCATCTGCTCCATTTCCTCACAGATCACTTTGAAATCTTTCTCGATCCCTGAAATGTCCACAACCATCATCATATTGAAATATCCCTGCACGATCGTCTGTGAAATATCTAAAATATTGATCTTACTCTCTGCAAGGTATGTACATACTTTCGCGATAATCCCTACGGTGTCTTTTCCTACTACGGTTACAATACATTTTTTCATGGTTTTTCCTCCTCAAGTTAAACGGTAATAATCTCTGAAATACTGTCCCTTTTTGCCACTGCCATATTCAAGTCTTCCCCTTTGTAGTCATTATCTCCTAATGTCACTTCCAGTTTGACAGTCTCATATGCCAGACTTTCATAATTATTCTCTTTACTCAAATGCCCCAGAACAATATGCTTCAAATTATCATGTAGTATATCACAAAGCAGCCGTCCTGACAATTCATTGGACAAATGTCCCCGGTCTCCCATCACTCTTCGTTTCAAAGGATATGGATACGGTCCCACTTCCAGCATGTGAAGATCGTGGTTCGCTTCCAGGAGGATCGCATCCAGATTCTGAAGGTGGGATACGGTATATTCATCATAAATGCCAAGGTCTGTTGCCACTGCCACCGATTTGTCCTTACATTCCAGGCGGTATCCGGTGGGCTCATTGGCATCATGGGAAATTGCAAAAGGGTTCACCCGGATATCGCCAAGCTGAAACGCTTCATCACTGTGTATCATATGATACAGCCCTTCCGGCATGGCTCCTAATCTGGAATATGCCTGGATCCCTGCGATGGTTCCCGGTGTTGCATAGATTGGAATCTCATATTTTCTGCTGAACACCCCTAATCCCTGGATATGATCAGAATGTTCATGGGTGATCAGAATCCCATCCAGATCCTCCCCTTTGATCTCCAGTTCTTTTAACCCGGCGTCAATTCTTTTTTTGCTGATCCCGGTATCGATCAGTATATGTGTATTGTCACTGCCTACATAGATGCAGTTTCCGCTGCTCCCGCTGGCAATGCTGCATAGTCTCATAATAGTATCTCTCCTATTTGTCTTCTTGTTTCCTCAATGGTACTGCTGTTGTCGATCACCCGGGTACAATGTTCTTTAAAATAACACTCCGGGCTCTGACTGCGGATCATATCCGTGATCCGCTCGTCACTGTATCCTCTGGAAGCCTTCAGCCGCTCCCTGCGGATTGCTTCTTCTGTATAAATAAACCAGGTTTCCTCACAGATTCTGGCATATCCTGCTTCCAGCAGAAGCGCTGCTTCCAGCACATAGAGCTTCACATCTTCCTGCTCCTTTTCTTTTATATCACAAAGAATGTACGCTCTGACAGCAGGATGTACGATGGCGTTGAGCTGTTCGAGCTTTTCCGGATCCTGAAACACGATTCTGGCCAGCTTTTTCCGGTCCAATTCGCCCTCTTTCTCCAGAATTTCTGTTCCGAACACCTCTACAATCTGTTGCCAACAGACAGTTCCTTTTTTCTGCAAGCTCTTCGCAACTTCGTCAAGCTGTACCACCACTGCATGATATTCCTGCTCCAACAACTTGAGCACCTCGCTTTTTCCCGAGCCTACTCCACCTGTAATTCCAATTACTTTCATCTCTATTTTGCCTCATACCAGTTGTTTCCGACCTGCATATCTGCGATCAGCGGCACATCCAGAGACGCTGCTGTCTCCATCTGGCGCTTGAGGATCTCTTTCACTGCCTCGATCTCATCTGGATGGGTCTCGATCAGAAGTTCATCATGTACCTGTAAGATCATGCGGGATTTCATCTGTTTTTCCTTCAACTCCCGATTCACACCGATCATTGCGATCTTCATAATATCCGCTGCCGTTCCCTGGATTGGAGCGTTCATTGCCACACGTTCTCCAAAATTACGCTGCATAAAGTTACTGGATTTCAATTCCGGGATCGGACGCCTTCTTCCGAACAGGGTCACTGCATATCCCTCTTCTTTTGCATGAGCCACGGAATCATCCAGGAATCTCTTAATTCCCGGGTAAGTCTCAAAATAACTCTGGATATACTGATCTGCTTCTTTTCTTGTAATGCTTAAATCCTGGCTCAATCCAAAAGAACTGATCCCATAGACAATCCCGAAGTTGACAGCCTTGGCATTTCGTCTCTGCAGATCCGTCACCTCATCAAACGGCGTCTGAAACACCTGCGAAGCTGTCATTCTGTGGATATCCTGCGCTTCTTTGTATGCCTGGATCAGATGAGCATCTCCGGAGCAATGCGCCAATACACGCAACTCGATCTGAGAATAATCGGCATCGATAAAAACGTATCCGTCCTGTGGTACAAATACTTTCCTGATCAGTCTCCCCAGTTCCATCCGTACTGGAATGTTCTGCAGATTGGGTTCCGTGCTGCTGATCCGTCCGGTAGCCGTGATCGTCTGGTTAAATGTTCCGTGGATCCGACCATCCTCTCCGATATAATTCGCCAGTCCGTCTGCATACGTAGATTTCAGCTTGGTAAGCTGGCGGTATTCTAAAATCTTGTCCACGATTGGAAATTCAGGCGCCAGCTTTTCCAATACGTCTGCCGCAGTAGAATATCCGGTCTTTGTCTTTTTCGCATGTGGCATCTGCAGCTTTTCAAATAAGATCACACCCAGCTGTTTGGGAGAATTGATATTAAACTGCTCTCCTGCCATCTCGTAAATCTGAGACTCCAGCTGTACAATCTGTTCTCCCAGCTGTTCCCCATATTTTTTCAGTTCTTCTGCTTCGATGCGCACTCCTGCCTGCTCCATGTCAAACAGCGTAAATACCAGCGGCATCTCGATGTTCCAAAACAGCTCATCCATCTGCGTCTCTTTGAGTTTTTCCAGCAAAACAGAAGAAGCTGCGTATGCTGTATATGCTTCGTAGCAGCTCTTTGTCCATTCTTCTGCTTTTTCATCGATCATCAGACCAAGCTGCTCTCTTGCCACATCCTCATACGTATAATCGTTTTTCAGAGGATTCAGAAGATAGGCTGCCACCGTCGCATCCAGGCAATGTTCCTGACAGACATTTCCCAGTACCGGAAGATATTTCTTCAGATCAAACATGACAAAACGCTCTGCCGAACATGCCACTTCGCGTAATCCTGCAAATAAAGCATCCATATCCGTATCCATGCTGCACGGGATAGAATATACCTTATCTTTTGCATAAGCCAGCGCAACCCTTCCATATCCTGACGGATGTGCAAATAACGGCAGCACATTCCCGTCGCATTTGATCAGTGCAGCCCCCACACACTCTGCCTTTTTTGCCTCCGCGAAAATTTGGTCGATTTCTTCCTTCTCTGTTACTTCCCGAAATGTTTTTTCAACTTCATTTTCTGCTGCTTCCACATCAAATTTTCCGAGCAGATTTTTAAACTGCAGTTTCTGAAACCAGGTATAGGCTTCTTTTGTAAACATATTTCCATGCTTTGCCTCTTCCAGAGAAAACTCCAGTTCTGCATGGGTGTTGATCGTTGCCAGCACTTTACTCAGTTTTGCCTGCTCCCAGAATTCTTTTAAATTCTTGCTTGCTCTTGGAGGTTTTAACTCATCCACATGTGCGTAAGCATTTTCCAGGGAGCCATACTCTACAATAATTTTGGTCGCTGTCTTTTCTCCCACACCCGGCACTCCCGGAATATTATCCGCAGTGTCACCCATCAGTGCTTTCACATCAATAAACTCTGTGGGAGTCACCCCGTAGCGTTCTTTCACATCCGCCGCATAATAGTCCTCAACCTCTGTGCGTCCCCCTTTTGTCTTTGGGATCCGGATCTTCACATGCTCTGTAGCCAGCTGCAGCGTATCCCTGTCTCCTGAAATCACTGCAACTTCCATTCCTTTTTCCTCACAGGTCCTGGAAATCGTACCAAGCAGGTCATCCGCTTCCAGTCCTGCTTTTTCTATGGTAGCAATGCCCATTGCCTTCAGAACTTCTTTGATCACCGGAACCTGCTGACGCAGTTCTTCTGCCATCGGCTTTCTTGTCCCTTTGTACTCGGCAAACATTTCATGCCGGAACGTCGGCGCATGGACATCGAATGTGACGGTCAGATACTCCGGCTTTTCTTCCTCCAGAATTTTGAATAAAATATTCAAAAAACCATACACGGCATTGGTATGAAGACCTTCCGCATTGGTCAGATCCGGCACTCCATAGAATGCACGGTTTAAAATGCTGTGTCCATCTATCAAAACAATTTTTTCACTCATGACGATTCTCCTCATTTTACTTACAGAAATTACTATACACCAAATGCACTGTTTTTGAAAGGCTGTTTTTCACTTCCCTGAAAGAACCGAAAAACCTTGACTTCTCTGCAAAAGTGAATATAATGCACCTTGTACGAAATCGGACAAGGAGGAACCAACCCTATGATCAGAACACTTCAACGTACAGACATTGATCATGTCATGCGGCTGTGGCTTTCCGGCAATGAAGATGCACACCCCTTTATCCCCAAAGAATATTGGCTGGCTCATTTTTCTGCTGTACAGGAACAGATTTTACAGGCTGAAATTTTTGTCTGTGAAACAGATCATGTGATCCGGGGATTTATCGGCATCACAGACGGATATATTGCAGGCATTTTTGTGGACCGCCCATTTCGCTCCCACGGAATCGGGAAACAGCTTCTGGATTTTACAAAACAGCTCCACCCATCGCTGTCTTTAAGTGTTTACCAGAAAAATCAAAAAGCGGTTTCCTTTTATCTCAGGGAAGGCTTTTCTGTCTTTTCTCAAAGCCTGGATGAAGATACCAATGAAAGGGAATATACGATGATCTGGAATAAAAAATAAGAATCTCACATCAGAATCTTCAAGAGAATAAGGAAGGCTGTGATTCTTTTTTTATCACAGCCTTCCTTATTTTTCTTTATTCCTGCACGTATTTTCCCCGCAGTTCTTTTACTTTGTCACTATATACCTGATTCTGTTTCTGCTGCATGAGCTGATTGCGGATGGAAGTCTTCACTTCTTCGAAAGATGCAACTGCAGCATCCTTTCTCTCTTCCACTTTGATCAGATGATATCCAAACTGTGTCTGAACCGGTCCCACGATCGCACCGATCTCTGCTGTAAAGGCAGCCTCCTCAAACTCTTTGACCATCTGTCCTTTTCCAAATTCTCCAAGATCTCCGCCTTTTGCACCAGACGGACAGCTGGAGTTCGCTTTTGCAGCTTCTTCAAAAGATGTTTCTCCATTCTGGATCGCTGCAAGAATTTCATCACATGTTTCTTTGGAATCTGTCAAAATATGTTTTGCACGGACAGTCTCCCCTTTGGTAAACTGCTGCTTGTGTTCTTCATAAAAGTTTTTGATATCGTCCTCTGTCACAACTGCATCTTTCATCACTTCACGCATTGCCATCTGTGCAAGAATATCCCGTTTGGCATTTTCTACCATCTCCTGGTATTCTTTTGTCTCTTCCAGCTTCATCTCAGCGCCAAGTTCTGCGAACATATGAAGTGCTACAAACTGATCCAGACACTGCTGTCTGAACTGTGGATTGGAAAGATATGCCTGCTGCTCTCTTGGTACATTCTGAAGGAATTTTTCAAACTCTGATTCCTGAATCTCTCTTCCTGCTACTACTGCTACAATTTTCTGTTCCATTATCTTTTCTCCTTTGTCTCGTATCGCTTTATTATAAACGGTATCGAAGAAAATAGCAAAGGCTAAATTCCTTTTTTATAAAGGAGAAAGGAATAGATCATCGGAATAATCACAACTGCGATCGTCACCACAAACGGGATCTGCCAATTCTGGAAAAAGATATTTCCGATAAACAGGATGCCGGCGAAGATCCACAGTTTTCCTGCCAGCCTGTGAGTACGATTCCAGTTTTCCTCACTGTTCAGCGTCCACGGCAGCTTGATTCCCACTGTATAATTCTGATGGCTCTTTGACATATAATTTCCCAATAACAGGAACATCACGCCCACTAAAATACCGACGATCATATCTATATTCAAATCCATACCAAGAGCATATCCATAAATCGACAAATTGGACACCAGAGATACTACCGGAACGATCCAGAAGATCACTGACATCATCATATTTCCAATGTTTCGTTTCTTTGGATCGTTTAATGTCACACCCAGGCAGAACAAATGGATGACTAATAATATGAGCGGGGAAATCACCACTGCAAACAGCTTTGTACTCCATCCATCTGCCCCTTCACTCCCGAAATGTGTTGCAATCTTTTCCGGCAGTCGATTCCAGAGCAGAAAACCGATCACCATTGGAAAAACAGTAACAATGCTGGTAATGATAACTTTTGATTTATTTTCTTTCATAATGTTGAATCCCCTTTCAAGTCTGACAGCCAGAGCATCAGCTCTTCCACCACAGAAATATTCAGCTCGTAATAAATGAAATTCTTGTATTTCGTTTCCCGTATCAGATCTGCCTTCTTCAGGATTTTCAAATGATAAGAGATCGTTGCTCCTGTCATGTCGAAATGTTCTCCAATCTCTCCTGCTGAAAGCTTTCCTTTCTTTAAGAGGACCAGGATCTCTCTGCGCACCGGATCCGAAAGTGCTTTAAATGTTTCCGCAAATGCCATTCGCACCATCCTTCCCAGGAATCTATTTAGATTGTTTTCTAAATTCCTTGTGGATACTATACCTCTTTTTTCTATCTTTTACAATAGCTATTTTGATTTTTTCTAAATAGCTTTCATTTTCTTTCCACAAGCAAAAAAGCACAGAACCACTGCTCTGTTTCGCAATGATTCTGCACTCTTACTTTTCTCTCTGCCTGTCCTATAATCTGTATCCCAGCTCATACGCTGCCCGCACCGCTTCCAGTGCCTGTGCAACTTCTCTGGCGTCTCCGATTACATAGGTCTCATAGGTATCTTTGATTTCTTCATACAATGGATTCCACGCTCTGGAACCAATTGCACAGACCACATGGGTGAATCCCGGATACCGGACTTCTCCTGCCGGTGTCTCCACAGTGACCGTACCCTGCTCTAAGGATTTCACTTTCGCTCCTGTTATGATCTGGACTTGCTCCTGTTTCAGTCGTTTCATCGTTGGCACCAGATTATTTGGCACCATTCCTTCTCCAATGTGCTCTGCCATCTCGATCAATGTCACTTTTGCCGCGCCTCTGGAGTGATGGAGCAGATATTCTGCTGTCTCGATTCCAACCATTCCACCACCGATCACCGCAACATTTCCGCCCGGAATGGAAATCTTTCCGCTCAAAATGTCATTTGCTGCGATCATGTCCTCGTTTCCTTCTATCGGAAGGATCAGCGGCTTGGCGCCTGTTGCAAGAATCACAACATCTGGCTCTATTTCCTTTATCACCGTCTGATCTGCAAGGGTTTCATACCGGATCTCAACTCCATACCTGTCGCATTCTGCCTTCAGGTATACGATCCATTTTGAGATTTCCTGCTTAAACGGTGCCCGGCATGCCAGATTTAACTGACCTCCCGCTTTTTGTTCTTTTTCCGCCACAATGACATGATGTCCCCGTTTTGCAAGGATCCTTGCTGCCGCAAGTCCGGCAATTCCGGCTCCCACAACCAGAACCTTCTTTGCCTCTTTTGCCGGCTGTTCTTCAAACTCCAGTTCTCTTCCCGCCAGGGGATTGATCACACAGGAAGCCGGACGTCTCTTCGTCTGCTCTCCCACACATCCAACACCACATGCCGCACATGGGGCGATTTCTTCATACCGTCCTTCTTTTGCCTTTTCCACAAAGTCAGGATCTGCCAGAAGCGCTCTTCCGATCACAACGCCATCTACTTCTTCTGCCTCCAGTACATCCTCTGCAAGCTTCGCATCCAGGATCTTTCCAACTGTGATCACCGGCTTTGTTGCCACTGCTTTGAGTTCTCTTGCTTCTTTGAGATTGGTAAATTCTTCTTCTCCGTGACATGGGATAATTTTATTACAGCGTTCGTATTGCGTTCCTCCGCTGATTTCAAAACAATCCACACCATGCTGTTCCAGATACGGGATCAAGCGCTTCATATCTTCTACGGTATTTCCCTGTAGATCCCTCTCACTTCCTGACATTCTCAGGATGATTGGGAACTCTGTTCCACAAGTCTCTTTGATGGCATCCAGCACTTCAAACAACAGGCGGGCACGGTTCAAAAGACTTCCTCCATATTCATCCGTCCGCTTGTTGCGCAGCGGAGACAAAAACGATCCCAACAACATGTATGCATGTGCGCAATGCAGTTCGATCCCGTCAAATCCGGCATCTTTTGCTGCTTTGCTGGCTTTTGCATAAAGTGCTACAATTCCCGGCAGTTCTTCTTTTGCCAGCTCTCTTGTCATCTGCGCCATAGAGTTTGGATATGCACTGCTGGCTACCGGAGGGATCCCATAAAACGCACTGACGCTCTCCGGTCCCGGATGTGTGATCTGCGGAATGATCTTGCATCCGTATGCATGGATCTGATCCGTAAAACTCTTATATTTTTTAATGCTCTCTTCATCCCGAAAACAAAGTGTATTTCCAAGATATGGTACCTTCGGATCCACGCTGGTGGCATCCACGATAATGCAGCCCACGCCTCCTTTGGCTCTTCTCAGCCAGTAGCCTGCCATCTTTTCATTCACCGTTCCGTCCTGGCTTTCATACCCCAGTGACATCGGAGCCATAAATGTTCTGTTTTTGATTTCCATCCCCGCAATCTGAAGCGGTGTATACATTTTCTTCATACTCTGATCCTCCTACAGTGTTCTGGCAACTTCAAATCCTTCGGCAATGGCATCCAGCGCTCTTCTTGCTGATTTGGCATCTCCGATCACATGATATGGGATGTCTCTCTTCTCACATACCTCCGCAAGTGCATGAGAATCATTGGCTGCAAATCCAACCGCAAACACAGCACAGTCGCATGGAACCAAGGTGCCGTCTTCCAGAACGATTCCTTCTTCTGTAAATCTGCAGACTTTGCTGTTTGGAAGCAGTTTGACCTGCAACTGCTGCATCTTCATCATCACCGCAATCTTACGCAGACTTCCCAGATCACTTCCAATACTGTCCTTCATCTCCAGAACGGTCACTTCACATCCATCGGTTGCCAGTGTATCCGCTGTCTCCAGACCGACCAGACCGCCGCCGATGACTGCAACTTTTCCTTTCGGATGCACTTCATGACGAAGTACTTCCGGAGCAGATACATGAGAAAGTTTGTCCATGCCTTCCAGCCGGATCTCAATCGGGGAGGAACCAATTGCCAGAATAACTGCATCCACATCCGCATTTTCCAGCATCTGTGCATCCACTTTTGTGTTCTTATGAACGGTCACCAGTTTTTCTACCTGATCTGCCATTTCCATGGCTGCGGATTTCATCTCCGCTTTTCCCGGAGCTTCTCCTGCCAGCAGAAATTCTCCGCCCAGCGCATCCGACGCCTCAAACAATGTCACTTTATGACCTCTTTCCTGAAGCACCTTTGCTGCTTCCATTCCGGCTACTCCACCGCCGATCACCCAGACATTCTTCGGCTCTTCTGCTTTTTTCAGATCGTATTCTGCTTCGTGACCGATCATCGGATTTCTCATACAGGTGATATGCGGTCTGTTTGCCACATCGCAGAATCCATCGTAGCATCCCTGATTGCAGCCCACGCAGTGTACGATCTCGTCCACTCTTCCCTGCTGCGCCTTATTTACAAACTCCGGATCTGCCAGCTGTGCTCTTCCCATAACAACCAGATCCACTTTCTCCTCTGCCAGGATTTCTTCTGCCAGTGCTGCAGTGTTGATCCTTCCCACACCAACCGTCAGCATCCCTGTTTCTTTGCGGATTCTGGCTGCATTTTCGATATTAAATCCGTTTGGCACATCAATCGGCGGTACTTCATACATGGAAGCTGCCGTAATGATATTTCCTCTGGATACATCCAGGACATCTACACCATGTTCTTTTGCAATCTTGCAGAATCGGATCACATCCTCAATGGTCAGTCCATCTTGCAGCATATCATCCTGTGCATCGATCCGGATAAACAACGGCATTCCTTCCGGCATATTGCGTCTCAGTTCATCAATGACCTCCAACGGGAATCTGCAGCGATTCTCAAAGCTTCCGCCGTACTCATCTTCTCTGTGGTTAAATCCTGCACTCAAGAACGAATGCGGCAGATAATTGTGCGCCAGATGAAATTCCAGACAGTCATATCCTGCTTCTACCGCTCTGACTGCTGCCTTTCCATAGCAAGCGATCACTTCCTGGATCTGCTCCTTTGTAATAGCCGGCAGTGTATATGGTCCAAAATTCATATCCGAAACCACAAGCATCTGTGCTTTTGGATCCATGGAAGCTGCGATCGAACCCTGCCAGAGCTGGATCCCTGCTTTCCCCCCATTCTCATGGATCGCATCGGTCAGTTTCCTGTGCCCTTCGATCAGATGATCTTCACTGATCGATACAAAATGTGCCGGAGCACTAGGGGTATGTACTGCTGCAACCTCTACAATATTCAGCGCACAGCCTCCTTTTGCCCGTGCCGCGTGATAAGCGATCAACTTGTCTGTCACCGCTCCGTTCTCATCTGCCATTCTCGTCCCCATTGCCGGCAGGATAATTCTGTTTTTCAGCTCCATATCCCGAATCTGGATGGGAGCAAATACGTGTTCAAACATCTTGTGATACCTCCTCGTTTTGCTTTTATTATAGGGCAGCCAAGAAGAAATAGATATGCATATTTTCCAATATGATTATCAATTATTTACATCGATGAAATCTCCGATATTCACTCGGTGTCTGATTCATGTATTTTGTAAAACTTCTCTGAAAAGAGGAAATACTGCCAAATCCAACGTCACTGCTGATCTGGGTCACCGCCCGGTCCGTAGCACTTAAATAACTGCAGGCGATCCGGATACGGACTTCTTCCAATAATTCCTGTACACTTTTTCCAAACTGCTCTTTCGCTCTTTTTTCCAGCAGATAGGCATTCTTTTTTAACTCCTGTTCCATCTCCTGGATCTGAAACGGCTTCTGAAAATGCAGCATAAGATATTCCAGAATCTGCAGTCCCTCTTCCTCTGACTGCATCTGTACTCCATTTCCAATATGCCGGCTCTGATATTCTCTTACACTGACCTTCTGATAGCGTTTAAATACTCTGTAAAAATCCTCGATGTTCGTAAATCCAAGATAATCGCTGATGTACTGAAGATTCAGATCCGGAAAATGCAGCAGCGCGCAGGCATTGTAAATTTTCCCCATCTTCTGAAGCTGGAAAAACGTATATCCGCACTGCTTTTCGATGTTCCGGTTCAGCGTCACTGCTGACATCCCGGCTTCTCTTGCGTATTCTTCCAAAGAAACGGTTTTGCTCGTATCCAAAAGAACTCTCTGGATCACATTCCAGACCGGCTGCTTCTTTTCCGGATTCTTTTGCCTCTTTTCCATGGCATACCTGCAATACAGCGCATGCAGCTGCATCGCCAGATAAATACTGATGTTTTGCGCTGAAAACCGCTGTTCCCGTTCTTCCTCCAAAAGTTCTTCCAGAATCCGTTCCACCCGCTTTTGTTCCCGTTCTTCTAACAGGAGAACGGGCCGAACTCCATACATCAAAATTTCATTTTCCCGTGTCTGACGCTTCTCAAAACATAAAAACATAAACAATCCAATATGAAAGGAAACCTTGACACAGTGCAGTGGTTTCCGAATGGTCTCTATGTGATAAAACAGATGCATGTACAGGCAGAAAAAACTCCCCGCCTGTACATGGAATTTTTCGCCGTTGATCCAGATATCTGCATCCCCGCTTTTCACATAATAGAGTTCCGTCTGTTCATGAAACTGCTGTGCCACAGGTTTCGTAATCCTCTGCTGGGCAACATGAATCTGTTTTTCCTTCAAATTGTAATAGTCAATCCCGGTGAACCAGTCCTTCTGATACCACATCGCTTTTTCCTTTCTTCTGTCTGATATATCGTATGGCGAGAATCCCGTACTGTAAAAAGATTCCCAGATAAATCCCCGGCAGTCCCATACTCATCCCTGCCCCGATCACTCCCATACCTGCAAGTATAGAAGCAACTGCAGTATTCAGAAATACAAAACGTTCTTTTCCGATTCCCTGCAAATACAGCATTTCAAATCGATAGAAAACTTTGATTATCAGAATCACTGCAGGCATCCAGAAAATCCCGGTCGCTGCATCTATAAGCTTTTGATCTGCTATGATCCAGCCAAATATGCTGTCCGAAAAAATCTTGCACACACCGGAAGCTGCCAGGACAACCATAACTGCTGTCTGTATTCCTGCCTTCTGATATTGTCTCGCCTTCTTATCGTCTCCTGCCCCATTGCTCTGTAATACATAAGTCTGCGCAGCCGCAGCATATGCATAAATCGGAAGTTCCAAGATTCCACCGATTAAATCCAACAATTTATAAATTGCCATCTCCTCAGAGCCCAATCGTGCTGCTGCCACAGACACAGCAAATACAAATATCGTATTTTCAAATAAATCCTGCCCTAACAGTGGAAGGTAAAGTTTCCCAATCTTTTGCAATATTTTTCTTCGCACTGCATTGGGGATTCTGCATTGTCTGACATTTTTTCTGCTTTCTTTCCAATAGACTGTCTGGTAGACCAACACGCCACAGCCCAATCCGATCACACTTCCTCATGCTGCTCCCGATATCCCCATGCATGGAAATCCCGCAATTCCATAAACAAGCACAAAATCAAACCATAAATTTACTACTGTAGAGACTCCTGTCACTACCAGTGCAATCCTGGTATTTTTCTGATTTCTGAAATACACACTGTACTGAAAAATGAGAAGATTTTCCAATACTGTAATGGATGCCGGATAAAAATAGCTCAATAATTCCTGAAGTTCATTTCCCCGGATCTTATATATACTCTGAAAAAATACCCTGCCAAACATCAAACTGAGGAGGAAAAATCCACAGCCGATCCAAATGACCAGTTTTCTGCTTACAAGAAAGACTGTCCAAAATCCAGACTCATCCTGTTCTCCCTTCTTTTCTGCAGCCAGAATATGAAACGCGGAAGACAGCATTCCCAAAGCTCCCGTGACCCCATATAACACAACAGATGCAATTCCAACCAGGGCGAAATCCCGGGTGGAATACTGCCCTATGATTGCCTGATCAAACACTTCAAACAGACTGGTCAGTACATAATGACATAAAATCGGACAAGCCATCCGATGCAATTCTCGAATTTCTTTTCTAGTTTCCATTTTGTTCTCCTTCTGTCCATAAAATATGTTCATTTTCAAAGGAGAATATGTTCGTATCGCCTATTCTCCCAATAGGCCGATTACATGCGCATATATCATAAATATCCCTCTTTTCATACCTTAAATGCTGGAAATAATTCTTCTGTCACACACAAATCTATTTATGTATACGAAAAAACCCCCATCCTACTGTAATCCAATAGAATAGAGGTCAGTAATGCGGATGATGGGACTTGAACCCATACGTAGTCACCTACGCAAGATTTTGAGTCTTGTGCGTCTGCCATTCCGCCACATCCGCTTATGTCTGGGAGCATCTTTCGCTCCCGAACAAAAAATATATTACCACAGATTATTTTGCTTTGCAAGTCTTTTTTAATTTTTTATCAATTTTTTTCCAATTTCAAAGCAGTCAAAGGTTGCGAAGTAATCGGACGGACGTTCTGCACGGCGGATCATCTGGACGCTTCCATCTTCTTTTAATAAAAGTTCTGCGTGTTTTAACTTTCCATTATAGCTGTATCCCATAGCAAACCCATGTGCACCGGTATCATGGATGACAAGGTAATCTCCTTTTTCAATTTTCGGAAGCATTCTGTCGATTGCAAATTTATCATTGTTTTCACAAAGAGATCCTGTAACATCATATTTATGGTCATGTGGTGCATCTTCTTTTCCCATCACTGTGATGTGGTGGTATGCCCCGTACATTGCCGGGCGCATCAGATCAACCGCACAGGCATCTACGCCAATATATTCTTTGTGAGTATGCTTTTCATGGATTGCTGTTGTGACCAGACATCCGTATGGCCCCATCATAAAACGTCCAAGCTCGGTATAGATTGCCACATCTCCCATTCCTGCCGGAACAAGAACCTCTTCATAGACACGGCGAACCCCTTCTCCGATGACACGGATATCGTTCGGCTCCTGATCCGGTGTATACGGAATTCCGATTCCTCCGGACAGGTTAATAAATTTAATATGGGCTCCTGTTTCTTTCTGAAGTTTGACTGCCTGTTCAAACAATACCTTCGCCAGCATCGGGTAATACTCATTCGTCACTGTATTGCTTGCCAGAAATGCATGGATTCCAAATTCCTTCGCACCTTTGCTCTTGAGGATTTTGAATGCATCAAATAACTGCTCTGTCGTCATTCCATATTTTGCATCTCCCGGATTATCCATAATGTCATTGCTGATCTTAAATAATCCACCCGGATTATACCGGCAACTGATGGTCTCCGGAATATATCCGATTGTCTTTTCCAAAAAATCGATGTGTGTGATATCATCCAGATTGATGATCGCACCTAATTTTTCTGCCAGTACATAATCCTCTGCCGGAGTGTCATTGGAAGAAAACATGATCTCTTCTCCCACGGCTCCGATCGCTTCTGACAGCATCAGTTCTGTATAGGAAGAACAGTCGCATCCACAGCCGTATTCTCTCAAAATGTCGATCAGAAATGGATTGGGGCATGCTTTGACTGCAAAATATTCTTTATATCCCGGATTCCAGGAAAAAGCATCTCTGAGCGCTTTTACGTTTTCCCGGATTCCTTTCTCATCATATAAATGAAATGGTGTCGGATAGTTTTTTACGATCTCATCCAACTGTTCTTTTGTCACAAATGGTGTTTTATTCATGATATCTGTTCTCCTCGCTGTAATTGAATCAATTTTATCTCATTGACCTTTATTCCATATTTTCGCTATTTCAGTCTACATCTTTGTCCGCCAAATCTTTCGCCTTAAACACATAATAACCTTCATAGTAATAACTGTGATCAATACCCTTCATATAGATTTCTTGATCATTTATATTCTCCGTCAGGGCATTTTTCAGAAGAATTTTAATTTCAATATCTTTGATTGGACTTCGCTCCATGGCAAGCAGATAATCCTCTTTATCTACCTTACTCCAATCAACTACATAGCCGATTTCCTTTTTCAGCATCAGATCAAGCCATAATCTTGTGCTTCTCCCATTCCCTTCCCGGAACGGATGCGCCACATTCATTTCCACATATTTTTCAACAATTTCATCAAAAGTTGACTGGGGCATTTTGTCTATGCTCTCCAGAGCCGATTCCAAATACATCAACGGAGCAAATCGAAAATTGCCTTTTGAAATATTAACCTTGCGTAATTTACCGGCAAAATCATAAATCTCCTGAAAAAGATATTTGTGAATCCTCGTAAGACTTTGATAAGTACCTGGCTCCAATGTCTCGAAAAAGCCATTTTCAAACATTTCAAGAGCTTTTTGCTTACTTATCTTTTCCTCTGCCCTTGCCAATTCCGTCGAATCCGTAACGCCCAATTTATTCTCAAGCATAACTTCCCTCACATTCTTCATGCGATTCATTTTTCAGTCACAATTCTATCGTTATCAATATACCATCTCGTGGTCAAATACCGGTTCATGCAGGCATGACAGATATTCCTGCGTTATTATACCATAATGTCAGCAAGAAATCCAATTCCTTGTAAAATTTGATGGAAAACTCAAAAAAACTATTTAGAAAAGAAAAATACGAATCTCTCGCAGAAAGTCAGGTGCGAAAAGCACTCATTTCTAAAGGAGATTCGTATTTCGAAATTTAGAGCTTAAAAATCGCTATAAACCGACAGCCCGATATTACCCATTTTTATTCGATTGTAGCAATCCGCATCATGTTGCTGACACCTTCGCGGGCAGCTTTCACATCCATAGCCGGAATTCCTGCTGTCAGTACCACCACATCTCCTGTCTCTACACACTGTTTGATCTTAGAGATTTCGATTGCCTCACTGCAGATGTCCTCTGTTGTGTGGCACTCCATAGATTTGAGTGCCTGTACGCCCCAGTAAATCGACATTCTTCTTAAAGCTCTTTCATTCGGAGTCACACCCAGGATTGGCTGGATTGGTTTTAAATTCGACATGACTCTTGCTGTTGCTCCTGAAACAGTTGGTGTAATGATTGCTTTTGCTTTCAGATTCGCTGCTGCCAGAACGGAAGAATATCCGATCGCACTGGAGATTCCTTTTTTGAGGTGATCTCCTGCCTGTGCCAGGATCATATCGTAATCCAGATGCTGCTCTGTATTTTCAATAATGTGCACCATCATCTGAAGAGCCTCTACTGGATATTTTCCCTGTGCAGTCTCACCGGAAAGCATCACGGCATCTGTTCCATCATATACCGCATTGGCAACATCTGTCACTTCGGCTCTTGTCGGACGTGGATTACGGATCATGGAATCCAGCATCTGCGTTGCTGTGATTACTGTTTTGAAGTTGCTGTTACATTTCTGGATCAGCATCTTTTGCAGATATGGAACTTCTTCTGCCGGAATCTCAACTCCCATGTCTCCCCGGGCTACCATGATTCCGTCTGCCGCGCGGATAATCTCATCAATGTTGCGGATTCCTTCTGCATTTTCGATTTTTGCAATGATCGGAATATACGGTGCATCCAGTTCTTTCAAAAATGCGCGGATCTCCAGTACACATTCTGCGTTGCGTACAAAGGAAGCTGCAATAAAATCAATATCCTGCTCTACACCAAATTTGATGTCTTCTTTATCTTTCTCTGTAATTGCCGGAAGTCTCACCGGTACATTCGGCACATTGACTCCTTTTTTCTCGCCAAGTTCTCCGCCGTTTACAACTTCACAGACAATATCCTGACCCGCGATCTCTTTGACTTTCAGACCGATCAGTCCGTCATCGATCAAAATCACAGTTCCCTGCTCTACATCTTCCACAAGACCTTTATAAGAAAGAGATACTTTTGTCTCATCTCCTACAATATCTTCCATTGTAAGTACAAATGTATTTCCTTCCCGGAGGGTTACTTTCTTCCCGTCTTTCAAAAGACCTGTACGAATCTCTGGCCCTTTTGTATCCAGAAGAATTGCTGTGTGCGCATGTTCTTCCTCTCGAAGTTCTTTTAGAAGATCCATTCTGAATTTCTGTTCTTCATGATCTCCATGTGAGAAATTAAAACGTGCGACATCCATTCCATTCTGGATCAGCTTTCTCATGACTTCTCTGTCATTTGTATTCGGCCCCATTGTGCAGACTACTTTTGTTTTTTTCATGCTCATAACTCTCCTTTTACCTTATCCTTTATTCTTATTTCACATGCTGGTGTGTGAACAGATGATCCTGACAATACTCATAGTTTCCATTGCACTTGGAGCAGAATCGAAACTCCAGATTCGGATCATCCAGCTCGGTTCTTCCACAGACAGCACACCGGTGTCTGGCACCGTTTGCATAAGTCATATGCGGTCTTGACTGCTGTCGGAATTTTGCCTTTCGCGCCTGTTCTTTCGGTGTGTACGGTTTCATGTTTCTGCTGGACAAAAAGAATACCAGAAAGTTCAAAAGAGAGGATATGATCACAACTCTTGAAACCAGATTTCCTGTTGCCAGCTGATACAGGATATATACGCCGTATACCAGTCCCATCCACTTGATCTTGATTGGAAGGATAAAGTACAACAAAAGCTCCATATCCGGATAACTTGCCGCAAATGCAAGAAAGATCGAGAGGTTGATATAATAAGTGCTGAAATAACCTCCCAGATAATCCGCCATATTTCCATACAGGAAGTACAATACAAATGCGCCCAGTACCGTAAATAAAATTCCCGAAAAGATGTATACATTATAGCGGAATGCTCCCCATGTCCTCTCCAGAGTTGTACCCAGAGAATAGTAAAGCATCAGCATAATGACAATTGTCAGCAGACTGCCCTGCGGCGGTACCAAAACCCAGGAAACAATCCTCCAGATCTGTCCGTGCAGAATCGCTCCAGGCTGCAGATACAGCCACCCCATCATATCCGGCAGGAACATACGGATTCCGTAACCAATGATGTAGGCTCCGATCAGGTATGTTGTCAGATTATGGACCGCATACCGTCCAAATTTTCTTTCCAGCTTGTTTAACCAGTTCAATGACAATCTCTCCTTATATATTTTATTCCCTTACAGAGAGTAATTGTACAGGGAGCAATAGTTTTTGTCAAATAGATGTTTTGTTTTTTCTGTTAGGATTGTGTTAAATTTTATGAGATTTTCTAATTTTTTCTTAAATTTCTTTATATATTTATAGTAACAATCATAATTGTGTTTTTCTACTTCTTGTCGTATAATATAGAATGTTGTAAACGAACGACTGCATTTAATAAGTAAGAACTACTATATTTCAGCAAAAGATGAGGGATTACTATGAAAGATAATAAGCTATATACTTTGGGAATCGACATTGGTTCCACTACGGTAAAAATCGCAGTCCTGGGAACAGACAATGAAGTTCTGTTCTCTGATTATGAACGCCATTTTGCCAATATACAGGAGACCCTTTCCGACCTTCTCGGACGGGCGATCTATAAACTGGGGCCGATCCGGGTTTCTCCTGTTGTCACAGGATCCGGGGGGCTCTCCCTGGCCACCCATCTGCAGGTTCCATTTGTTCAGGAAGTCATTGCCGTTTCTACTGCCCTGCAGGACTATGCGCCACAGACTGATGTTGCAATCGAACTGGGCGGTGAAGATGCAAAGATCATCTATTTTGAAGGCGGAAATGTGGAACAGCGTATGAACGGGGTCTGTGCCGGCGGTACCGGTTCTTTCATCGATCAGATGGCTTCTCTTCTGCAAACAGATGCCAGCGGACTAAATGAATATGCCAAAAACTATACTTCTCTGTATTCCATTGCTGCACGCTGCGGAGTATTTGCGAAATCTGACATCCAGCCTCTGATCAACGAAGGAGCTTCCAAAGAAAATCTGGCTGCCTCCATTTTTCAGGCGGTTGTCAATCAGACCATCAGCGGACTGGCCTGCGGCAAACCCATCCGGGGACATGTGGCATTCTTAGGCGGACCACTGCATTTTTTGTCTGAATTGAAGACCGCTTTTATTCGGACTCTGAAACTGGATGATGAACATATCATTGCTCCAAAACATTCCCATTTATTTGCAGCCATCGGTTCTGCACTCAATTCCAAACGGGATGTGGAAGTTCCTCTTCAGACACTACAGGAACGTCTTGCAAACAAAATCGAACTGGAATTTGAAGTGGAACGGCTGGAGCCTCTGTTTGCATCTTCTGCAGAATACGAGGCATTCACTTCCAGACATGCAAAGCATCAGGTGCCTGTCAAAGATCTGGCCACCTATCAGGGAAAAGCCTTTCTCGGGATCGATGCGGGATCTACCACTACAAAAGCCGCACTGGTAGGAGAAGACGGAACACTTTTGTACTCTTTCTACCACAACAATGACGGAGATCCTCTGGGAACTACCATCCGGGCGATCAAAGAGATCTACAGCCAGCTTCCGGACGGAGTCGAGATTGTCCACTCCTGTTCCACCGGATATGGGGAAGCACTGATCAAAGCTGCACTGCTTTTGGATGAAGGGGAAGTAGAGACCGTTTCTCACTACTATGCCGCTGCATTTTTTGAACCGGATGTAGACTGTATCCTGGATATCGGCGGACAGGATATGAAGTGTATCAAGATCAAAAATCAGACCGTGGACAGTGTGCAGCTCAATGAAGCCTGTTCTTCCGGATGCGGTTCTTTTATCGAGACATTCGCAAAATCTCTGAATTACACCGTGGAAGATTTTGCACAGGAAGCACTTTACGCCAAAAATCCCATCGATCTTGGAACACGCTGTACGGTATTTATGAATTCCAAAGTAAAGCAGGCACAAAAGGAAGGGGCTTCTGTGGCAGATATTTCTGCCGGACTTGCCTATTCCGTCATCAAAAACGCACTGTTTAAAGTGATCAAGGTGTCAGATGCTTCGGAACTTGGATCACATATTGTAGTACAGGGAGGAACCTTCTATAATAATGCAGTCCTGCGAAGCTTTGAAAAAATCGCAGACTGCGAGGCCATCCGTCCTGACATTGCCGGAATTATGGGCGCCTTTGGAGCCGCACTGATCGCACGGGAACGTTACCAGGACTGTGAAGGTACGACCATGCTTCCGATTGAAGAGATCGAAACACTGGAGTACAAAACAACCATGACAAAATGTCGTGGCTGCACCAACAACTGCCGACTGACCATCAATCATTTCAGCGGCGGAAGAAAATTCATTACCGGAAATCGCTGTGAACGGGGACTTGGCAAGGAAAAATCAGAAAATCATCTGCCAAACCTCTTCGCTTATAAAATGCAGCGCTATTTTGGATACACTCCGCTTCCCGAAGAGAAGGCATCCAGAGGAACCATCGGTCTGCCGCGAGTTCTGAACATGTATGAGAACTATCCTTTCTGGTATACCTTTTTCACAAAACTGGGATTTCGTGTAATCCTCTCTCCTGCGTCTACACGCAAGATTTACGAGCTGGGGATCGACTCCATTCCGAGTGAATCCGAATGTTATCCGGCCAAACTGGCCCACGGACATGTACAGTGGCTCATCAAGGAAGGAATCCAACATATTTTTTATCCTTGTGTTCCTTATGAACGAAACGAATTTGAAGCAGCAAACAATCACTATAACTGTCCGATCGTCACTTCCTATCCGGAAAACATCAAAAACAATATGGATCCGATCGTAACCGGAGAAGTGGACTTTATGCATCCGTTTCTCTCCTTCCAGAGTGAAGAGACCCTTTCTGCACGACTAATTGAAGAACTGAGCACAAAGTTTTCGGTTTCCGCAGAAGAAATCCGCACCGCTGTTCATGAAGCATGGATGGAGCTTGCCTCATGCAGGGATGATATGCGCAAAAAAGGAGAAGAAACGATAAAATTCCTGGATGAGACCGGAAATCGAGGAATCGTACTTGCCGGACGTCCGTATCATACAGATCCCGAAGTCAATCATGGATTGCCGGAACTGATCAACTCCTATAACATTGCCGTCTTAACAGAGGATTCCATTTCCCATCTGCACGAAGTGGAACGCCCTCTCAATGTCATGGATCAGTGGATGTACCATTCCAGACTGTACGCTGCGGCCAATTATGTGAAGACCAAGGAAAATCTGGATCTGATCCAGCTGAACTCCTTTGGCTGCGGACTGGATGCCGTCACAACCGATCAGGTAGCGGATATCCTGACTCGCTCCGGCAAAATTTATACTTCATTAAAGATCGATGAAGTCAACAACCTGGGGGCTGCCCGTATCCGTGTCCGCTCTCTTTTGGCTGCCATCCGCGTCAGAGAGCAGCATCAGACAGAGCGGACCATACAGCCGTCTTCTATTGAGAAGATTCCGTTTACCAAAGAGATGCGCAAAAACTACACCATTCTCTGTCCGCAAATGTCACCGATCCATTTTGAGATTCTGGAACCTGCGCTTCAAGCTTCCGGATATAATGTACAGATTTTGCCAAATGACAACAAACAAGCGGTCAATACTGGTTTGAAATATGTAAACAATGACGCCTGCTATCCTTCTCTGATCGTGGTCGGACAGATCATGGATGCCATCCTGTCCGGAGAATATGACACGGATCGTCTGGCTGTCATCATTACTCAGACCGGAGGCGGATGCCGGGCTTCCAACTATATCGGATTTATCCGGCGCGCCTTAAAAAAAGCGGGATATGCACATATTCCGGTGATTTCTCTGAACTTAAGCGGACTGGAAGTCAATCCGGGATTTAAGATCACTCCGCTTCTGGTGCTTCGCGGATTGTATGCCATTGTATTTGGAGACATTTTTATGAAATGCGTCTATCGGATGCGTCCTTATGAAGCAGTACCCGGAACAACCGATGCGCTTCATGAAAAGTGGAAAAAGATCTGTAAAGAATTTGTTTCCAACGGATATCCGCGCCGTCATACGTTTAAAAAATTGTGTCGGCAGATGATCCGGGAATTTGATCAGATCGAACTGCAGGATATCAAAAAACCAAGAGTCGGAATCGTAGGAGAGATTTTGGTAAAATTCCTGCCTGCTGCAAACAACCATTTGGTAGAATTGCTGGAAAAAGAGGGAGCAGAGGCAGTTGTTCCAGATTTACTGGACTTTTTGCTCTACTGCTTCTACAATCAGAATTTCAAGGTTTCCCACCTGGGGATGAAAAAATCCAAAGCAGTACTTGGAAATCTTGGAATCCGCGCTCTGGAATGGTTCCGCGCACCGGCGTCTAAAGCATTTGAAGAAAGTAAGCATTTTGAAAAACCTGCCAAAATTGAAAAACTGGCAGAAATGGCATCGGAAATCGTCTCCATTGGAAATCAGACCGGTGAGGGATGGTTTTTGACCGGTGAGATGTTGGAACTGATCCACGCAGGAGCTGCAAATATCGTCTGTACACAGCCATTTGCCTGCCTTCCAAACCATGTGGTAGGAAAAGGCGTGATCAAAGAACTGCGGCGGAAATATCCTGCCTCCAACGTAGTAGCCATTGATTTTGACCCGGGAGCCAGCGAAGTCAACCAGCTTAACCGAATCAAACTGATGCTTTCCACCGCAAATAAAAATCTGGAACATACCACTTCATAAAACAGTACTGCCGCACAGGATTTTACTTCCCGTGCGGCAGTACTGCTTATTCTGTAATATGAAAGATTTCTTCAATTGTAACTCCAAATACTTTTGCAATATTCCATGCCAATACAAGTGAAGGATTATATCGTCCTTTCTCCAAATTTCCAATGGTTTCCCGCCGAACTCCAACCAGCTTTGCCAGCTCTTCCTGTTTCATATCATGTCTGGCACGAAATTCTTTGATTCTATTCTCAATCATTTTCAGCACCTTTCATTTCCCGCCATTCTAAAACCGTCAGACAAATACTAAATAAAATAATTGCTACTGCAAAACTCATTCCAAATGCCATGGGAAGCCCTTTCTTTGATTGATACAGCATCACAAAAAGAAAGACAAAGAATACAAGGCTGATGATTTCTGTAAAAAAGGAAATAGTTGCCGCTTTTCTGACATTTAGCTGAAACATTTCATCCGGAACTACTGAAAAATAACGAACATATACCAAAAATCCAAAAAATCCCCAAAAACCTTTGTTCTCTGTAAAAAATCCCAAAATTCCTATCACACTCAGTAAAGAGAGTAAACTTAAATAATTAAATTTCCATTTCATGATTCCTTCCTCCTTTTTTGTGGTATTTTTCTATCTTTATGTTATAAATATATCACACATTTTTTGACTTTTCAAGCGGCAACACATATTTTATCGACTCTGTTCATAAAATGTTATCACAATAAAATCATGAGGAGTCCTCTATGAACAATGATCTAACCTGTAACTGCAGCTGTAATCCGGAGCAGCCTCCCAAGGATGATTCTCCTGACTTTTTATATGCTCATCAATCTCCTTATCCTCCTGTCTGTGTCAGAGGAAAAAATCCACTCTATGGAAAAATGATGCTGGACAATATGGGCGGTCAGGAATCGGAAATGTCCACTATCGGTCTTTATATCTACAACAGTATTTTCCTCTCGTCCGATGCGGATCGTATTGCAGAAATTTTCAAAAACATCAGCATTACAGAAATGCACCACCTCAAAATATTTGGCCAGCTTGCTAAGCAGCTGGGCGAGTCTCCGCGTCTCTGGACACATCAGCAACACCGGATGTTCTACTGGCAGGCCGGATATATCAATTATTACACCGACCTTCCTAAAATTCTGCGCAGTGCATTAAATGGAGAAAAACAGGCAGTTTTAAAATATGAACGGCAATGCCAGAACATCCAGGATGAACACATCAACAAATGTCTGAAACGCATCATTCTGGATGAAGAACTCCACATTGAAATTCTGGAATCTCTTTGTAAAAAATATCCTGTCTAAAAAGACAGCAGGTGCATCTTCTGATTCTTTCAGAAGGACACTTGCTGTCCGTTTTTAAAATTCTGATTCATGTTTCTTAAAAAATTCATAGTATACCCGCACATTTTCCAGCTGCGTCCAGCGCTTCACATCCACTGGCTCCTCATCCAGATCATAGATTTTCGCCCCTTTGATCGCCAGCACAAAGGGAGAATGTGTAGCGATCACAAACTGACATCCAAAAAATCGTGCGGACTCTTCGATAAATTTCACCAATTCCTGCTGTTTTCCTGGTGAAAGGCTGTTTTCCGGCTCATCCAACAAAAACAATGCATTTTCCGTAATCTTCTCTGTAAAATAATGAAATGCACTTTCTCCATTGGAATACTCCCGCACATTATCCATCAACTCTGAACGGATAAAACCGGACTGGGTTTTTCTTCTCGCACTGTTTACCCGTTTCAACTGTTCATAATCGTCCAGGCTTTTCAACTGAAACTTTGCATATTTTGTATCCAGATACTCTTCAAATAACGCCTCCCGCTTTCGATCGATTCCTTCATTGAGACTCCGGATATTTAGCATATAATCAAACACATCGTCACTTGTAATGATCCGGCTGTCTTTTGGCAAGTGCGTGACAGCCTCATAAGAACAAAGTTTCAAATAATCCTCATAAAAACTGGACTGATTAAACGGTGCTTCCCGTAATAACTGTAGTTTTTGTGCAATAATATTTAAGGCAGTAGACTTCCCCGTTCCGTTTCCTCCATATAAGATTGTGACCGACTCAAAATCCATCTGCTCAAACCGATGCTTTGACAGGATTTGAAAGGGATAATACGTGTCATAACAGGTACGCTTCTGCCGGATGAAAAAATCAAACTCTGCTTCCGCATCCGGGAAGTTAAATTGTTCTAAATATAACATAGTAATTCTTCCTTCTACAAATCTCGTTTCATACACACTGCAATATATCCGTCATTTTCTACTTCTTTCCCTGTTTTCACAAATCCATTTTTCTTCCAAAATGCCTCACTTTGAGAATTCTGATGGCAGAACTTTCATGTCATTTAGAATACTCTTTCGTGTTGCAGCTGGAGGACAATATCGATAAAACATGGGGTTTCCTTTACTTAATCGTAAAATATCATCCACATCTGCTTTTTCAAGCAATCTAACTCTGTATCTGCGTGATACTTTCTGTAGTTCCATCTTTCATCCTCCCGTTGTTTTTCTTAATTCTTTCTGTCTGGTAATCCATATTATTTTATTCTCATACGATTTTAGGATTCCGGGTATTTGAGGGACATTATGAGTTTGAAAAACGTCTATCCACTATCTATAACCTAAATTATAGCTTCCAGCTTAAGAAAACTTATTGTATCACAACAACATAATTAAATCTGTCAATTCTTTTATATAACACTCTTTTTTCATACTGTTCTACTTCTTTTACCAAAAGATTCAAATAGGAATAGTATTCTCCATCAAGTTCCCTTGTCTGCTCTGATGATAAAGTACTTCGGATTTTCTGTTCCTCATCCTTATTCTGAAACATCAAATCCCCCAAAACGATCTTCCCATCTTTCTTTAATACTCGCATCATCTCCGCTATTCCAACTCTTTTTTCTTCTTCATTCAAATGATGAAATGCATAAGTAGAAACAATCGCATCAAACATCTGATTTTCATAGGGTATCTTCAAAAACTCCCCTAATCGTACACGAAGTTTTGGATATTTTTCTTTTGCTACTGCCAACATCTGCCTGGATTGATCAATTCCAATAATCTGATATTTATTTTGTAAGAATTTACCTGCCAAGTTTCCTGTTCCAACGCCAATTTCAAGTATGTCCCCATCTTTTCTATGAAAATTTTCTACTTCTTCAAAAACCATTTGTAGTACTGTCTCATAATTCTCATAGATTTTTAATGCACCTGTATCTCTTTTCACATCCTCATCATATGACCTTGCCCATCCATCAAAATTCCACTGATCTTTCCACTCATTTTTTACCTGGAAAAGCAGATTACTCTGTTCAATAATCTTCAAAAAATCTTTTTCTAAATCCTGTTCTTCTGACTCTTCATATACTTTGTCCAAAACCATTTCCAGCGATTTTCTGATTTCATTCAATCTGTGAATCTCAGTATTAACTGCCATCCATTGATTTTGCATGTGTATCAGATAATTTTCCTTCTTATTACATTGTAATATATTCTGAATCGCTTCAATACTCAATCCCAACGAGCGATAAAGCAGAATCGTCTCCAAGCATAAAATATCCTCTTCATCAAATTTCCGATACCTGTTCTGCGACTCTCTCATCGGAGTCAGGAGTCCTTTCTTTTCATAAAATCTAATCTTGTTTGTTGTGATATGCAATTTTTCTGCAATTTGACTAATTGTATATTCTGTTTTCATACTGTGATCTCTCCTTTTTATTCTACATTCATTCTAAGGCTTCACCTTGGACGAAGGTCAAGAGATCTTCCAGTAAAATTCTATTTCACCCCAGAAAACAAGTAAAACTGCTCCGTATCGATCAGCATATCCACTTGAAAACACTCTCCCCAGCAACCGCTTTCTTCTTTCGCAGACAGCAAACCGGATGTAATTTCTTCGGGTACATTTGTATGACATCCATTGATTTTTTCTCTGCACGCCCCATGCGCCACGACAAAACGACCTCCCGGATTGAGCAGTTCTTCTACTTTTTTCACCAGTTTTTCTTTCTCTATAAAATGTGGATATGCATTATAAATCACAATCCTGTCAAATGTCTCCCGTGTCATCTCAAACAAATCCTGACACCGCACTTCAAACAACGCTTCTCCTTCCACCTTGCGTGCGGCAATTTCTATCATCTTTTCTGACAGATCAATGGCTGTAATATGGGAAGGCTTTTGCTCTTTCAATGCCTCAAACATTGCTCCTGTACCACAGGCTACATCCAAAACGGTTCTTCCTTGAACATCACTCAAATATGCGATGATACGTCTCACATCATCAACAGATTTCTCCCCATCATCCCAGTGTGCTGCTCTTTGATTAAAATACGTGCGGATATCCATATTATGATTCTCCTTTTTTTCTCTCTGTAATGCCTGCTTTTTGCAAAGCCAGTACGATTACTGGTATAAAAATAAGCTGGATCAAGATTCCCGGTATCCCTGTCAGAAAACTGGACGTAATAAAAATCTTAAAACTGTATTCTCCTACATTGAAAATCAGCGCTTTTAAGATTCCACTGATGATTCGTCCTGCCAGCATTGCTACGATCAAAGAACTGTAAATTTTAATAATCTGCTTTTCTGCCCGGATTCCATGCATACAAATTCCTGTGATCACCCCATACACTGCCAGTTCACAAACCATTGCCGGAAGGATAGCAGCCGGAGGCATCCCTGTAAACATACTGGACAAAAGCGGTGCTAAAATTCCGCATAATAATCCATACTGCCATCCACACAGCAGCCCGCAGATCAATACTGGAATGTGCATGGGAAGAAAAATACTCCCCGCATTTTGAATCGTGTGAAATGCCATTGGCAAAATAATCCCCAACGCTACACACATCGCTGCCATTACTAATTTTTTTACCTGATTTTCCTTCATGTTGTTCCCTCTCTTTTCTTTCGTGTTATAATATTCAACATAATGTCTCTTAACTTTTTTCTATTATACTCTCAATCAGGTAAAATGCAAGAGTATTTCCTATCTTAGTTATTATTTATGATATGGCTCCCCATTGATGATCCGATAACTCCGGTACACCTGCTCCAGCAGGATCACCCGCATCAGCTGATGAGGAAATGTCATCTTTGAAAAACTGAGTGCATAATCTGATCGTTTCAGTACTTCTTGTCCAAGACCAATGGAACCACCGATCACAAACGCAATACTGCTTTTCCCCTGAATGCTCAGTTTCTCTATTTTTTCTGCCAGTTCTTCCGATGTCAGCATCTTGCCAGCAATTTCCAGTGTGATCACGTACATATCATCTTTGAGATATCTTAAGATTTTTTCTCCTTCTTTCTTTCGGATTCCATCTTCTACTGCCTCACTGGCCTGATCTGGTGTCTTTTCATCCGGTACTTCTATGATCTCCAACTTGCAGTACTTACTCAGACGTTTTGTGTATTCTGCAATGGCATCTTTCAAATATTTTTCTTTGATTTTTCCCACAGTAATCAATGTAATTTTCATGCTGTCTGTCCTTTTCGTTTCAATAAATTCAATTCTTCTTTTTCTTCTCTGCTCACACGATACGATTCCCGAATTTTCTGGATTGCCTTATTTTGCGTAAAATCATCCAGTTCGTTCTTCAAAAGAAACGCTTTCGTCTGAACCGGAAACTGGATATAACAAATAGAAACCGCCCATGCAACTGCCATCTTAACATAATACCCGTCATGGCGTAACCGATTCAAAATCTGAAGCATCTGGTCCAGATACGTCTCATTGATATAATGTGCCAGAAGCGATACTACTGCGAAACGTACTTCAAACTCCCTGCTGCTGTTCTGATATGTCTGTAAATAAGAAAACCATACTTCCGGCTCTTTTTGCATGAATTTGTATCCCATACAACAGCTGTCGCAGACTGCCCAGTTATGGATCTTCGGTACAAACTCATCTAAAGCGGACATTCTCTCCTGCGTTGACATTTTGGCATATCCGATCACCAGCCCCTGGAGCATGATCTCCTCATGCGCAGACTGATCATTGATTTCTTCCAAAGCTTCTTTTAAATACTGTCTCCAATCCTGCTTCGCAATTTCTTTGGCCAGTTTCCGAAGCACCGGGAGACGAACACCAATGATATGATCGGTTCCAGGAATCAATTTCTGATTAAACTGCTTATAGCTTTCTTCCCCAAGCTGCTCTAACTCTTCTCTGATTTCCTTTATCATGTTGTACTCCTGTCATTTTGTTTCTTTTACTATACCATGCCATCCTGGAAATCTCCACATGAAAATAAGGAGCCCTTTCAGACTCCTTAAGATTTTCTCTTCCATATTGGCAGCAGTCCCAACAAAGCTCCCACCACTGCCGGTATGATCCAGCCAAGCCGAAGATCATAAAACGGCAGCTGCCGGCAGAGTTCTGTGACAGGTCCCAGCATAATTTTCACACTTTGCATCCCGTCTACAAATGCAACACAAAACGCAAATAACATTCCCAATACATATACCATTTTCCGATTCCCGATCCACTTTTTGAAAAAAGACAAAACCACAAGCACAACGGTCACTGGATAGATCATCATCAGAACCGGAAGAGATACCTGTACCAATATATCCAGTCCCACATTGCTGATTACAAAGCTGAACAGACAGACAATCGCTGTGATCTTTTTATAAGACACATTCGGAAATAATTCATGAAAATAATCTGCAAAGGATGTTGTCAATCCGATGGATGTCGTCATACAGGCAAAAAATACCGCAACTCCCAGTACGATTCCTCCCACAGGACCCAGCAGGTCACTTGCCACTGCATGGAGCAGTGTGCCGCCGTTGGAAAATGGCGTCTGCGTCACTGCCCCGATATACGTCAGCATATAATACACAACCGAAAGAATCAGTGCCGCCCCGGCTCCACAAAACAACGTGTATTTGATGATATTCTTCTTTTCATGTACCTGAAATCCACGGACCGCATTGATGATGATAATAGCAAATACCAGTCCCGCCGGACCGTCCAGGGCATAATATCCTTCGATCATTCCCTGAAAAAACGGAATATCTGCGTAAGCTCCCTGAGCAGCTCCGATACTGCCATACTGCACCTCCCCATTCGGAGATTTCTCCAGAAAAATACAGGCTAAAAAGATCATCACAATACAGATCAGCAAAATAGGGGTCAGATATTTCCCGATCAGATTCACCACTTTTTTGGGATTTCCGCTCAGATAATAGGTCAGTCCGAAAAAAATTCCTGTCACGATCAGAGATACCCACCATACATTCGGCTCTGTCAGATACGGGCGCACTGCAAGTTCAAAAGAAACACTTCCTGTTCGCGGCAGCGCAAACAACGGACCGATCAGCAGATAAATACAAACAGATAAAAAGACGGCAAACCTTCTGCTGACCAGTTCTCCCAGATCGCTGACTTCTGTTCCGACCAACACCACTGCGATCATCCCAAGCAGTGCAATCCCGGCATCTGTCACGATAAATCCTGCCAGCGCCTGGATATAATGTTCTCCTGCCTGCTGTCCCATTGCCGGCGGAAAGATCATATTTCCTGCGCCAAAAAACACCGCAAACAGTGTCAGCGTAATGGACAGCACCTGCCTTGCTTTCATCTTCTCCATCTTAATTTTCTTCCAGGAACTGCTCTGCAAGTTCCACTGCGTCTAAAATACACTTGTCACACGGTGCAAGGACTTTTCCTGTCTCCACCCCTTTTAATTCTTTACAGTAAACAGATCCGTTGATTTCCTGAAACTTTGCAGCATACTCTTTCGTCTTTTTGTAAGTGCTTGCCTTCGTCTTTCCTGCCTGCTCTGTTCCGCCGCTGTTCTTTAATCCGATCAGCATAAACAGTCCGGTCAGCGCTCCACAGGTATCCATCATGCCCATACCAAGTCCAAATCCTTCTGCAATTTTATACATTTCTGCTTCACTTATCCCAAATTCCTCACAAAATGCACATGCCACTGCCTGCGCGCAGTTGTATCCTCTTTTATGGTATTCCAATGCCAGTTCTTTTTTGGTCATTCTTTTTCTCTCCTTATACACACAAAACACTCCGCATATCATCAGGTCCCGAATATTCGGAAGAAGAATCCATGCGGAGTTCTCTTTTACAGGCTCTTGCCTGTTATTTTACTCTGTTTCTAGTTTTCTTTGTTTTTCAGATATTCATCAATACCTTTTGCTCCTGCTTTTCCTGCTCCCATCGCAAGAATAACTGTTGCAGCGCCAGTTACAGCATCTCCGCCAGCATATACGCCTTCTTTGGAGGTCTGTCCATTTTCTTCCTCTGCAACGATACATTTTCTGCGATTTACTTCCAGGCCTTTTGTGGTAGAAGAAATCAATGGGTTTGGAGAAGTTCCAAGAGACATGATCACAGTATCTACATCAATGTCATACTCAGATCCTGGAATCTCTACCGGACGTCTTCTTCCAGAAGCATCCGGCTCACCCAGTTCCATCTTGATCACTGTCATGCTCTTGACATTTCCGTTTTCATCTACATTGATCTGTTTTGGATTGGTCAGAAGGTCAAAAATGACACCTTCTTCTTTGGCATGATGAACCTCTTCCACTCGTGCAGGAAGCTCTGCTTCGCTTCTTCTGTATACGACGTGAACTTCTGCTCCTAATCTGAGGGCTGTTCTTGCCGCATCCATAGCAACGTTTCCACCGCCGACAACAGCAACCTTCTTGCCGGCAGCAATCGGTGTATCATAAGAAGAATCAAAGGCTTTCATCAGATTACTTCTTGTCAGATATTCATTTGCAGAGAATACTTCATTTGCATTCTCTCCAGGGATTCCCATGAACATCGGAAGTCCTGCTCCGGAACCAATGAATACTGCTTCAAATCCTTCTTCCTCGATCAGCTGGTCAATAGTTGTAGATTTTCCGATCACTACGTTTGTCTCGAATTTTACACCTAATTCTTTTACTTTTTCAATCTCTTTTGCAACAACCTTCTGTTTTGGAAGACGGAATTCCGGAATACCATAGACAAGTACTCCTCCCAGTTCATGAAGTGCCTCAAATACCGTCACATCATATCCCATCTTGGCAAGGTCTCCTGCACAGGTCAGACCGGATGGACCGGAACCGATTACTGCGACCTTATGCCCGTTCTGCTCTTTTGCTCCTTCCGGTTTAATATCATGCTCCAATGCATAATCTGCAACAAAACGCTCCAGCTTTCCGATAGATACCGGATCTCCCTTGATTCCGCGGATACACTTTCCTTCACATTGAGACTCCTGCGGGCAGACACGTCCGCAGATTGCAGGCAGTGCGGAAGACTGACCGATGATCTTATAGGCTTCCTCAATATTTCCTTCTTTTACTTCCTGAATAAATGCCGGAATATTGATAGATACCGGACATCCTTCGATACATTTTGCATTTTTACAGTTAAGACATCTGGTTGCCTCTTCCATAGCCTCTTCCTGATTATATCCAAGGCAAACTTCTTCAAAATTTGTTGCACGTTCTTTTGGATCCTGTTCTCTGACAGGTACTCTCACCATTCCCTTTGCCATTAGTCGTCACCTCCACAATGTCCGCATCCGCCGTGATGGGTATCGCCTTCCTGTAATTTCAGCATGGCTCTTCCCTCTGCTGTTCTGTACATCTGACTTCTCTTCATTGCCTGATCAAAGTCTACCAGATGTCCGTCAAATTCCGGTCCGTCTACGCATGCAAATTTAATCTCGTCTCCAACCTGAAGGCGGCATGCTCCGCACATTCCGGTACCGTCTACCATAACCGGGTTCATGCTGACGATTGTCGGAAGGTTCAGTTCTTTTGTCAGAAGACAGACAAATTTCATCATGATCATTGGTCCGATAGCAACACATTTGTCATAGTGTTTTCCTTCTTTTTCCACCAGATCCTTGATCACCTGTGTTACCATACCGGAACGTCCATAAGAGCCGTCATCTGTTGTCACATAGAGATTACCTGCTACTGCTTCCATCTCTTTTTCCATGATCACAAGGTCTTTTGTCTTTGCTCCAATGATCACGTCCGCATCTACGCCGCGTTCATGCAGCCATTTTACCTGTGGATATACAGGAGCTGTACCAAGTCCTCCTGCTACAAATAAAATCTTCTGTTTTTTCAGCTCTTCAATATCTTCTTCCACAAACTCAGAAGCACATCCAAGCGGACCTACAAAGTCACGGAATGAATCTCCTGCTTTAAGTTCTGACATTTTTACAGTGGAAGCTCCGACTTCCTGTACAACGATGGTGATCGTTCCGGCTTCTCTGTCATAATCACAGATCGTAAGCGGGATACGTTCTCCTTTCTCGTCCATCTTTACAATCACAAACTGTCCTGGTTCACAATGACTTGCAACCCTTGGCGCATGCACGTCCATCAGAAAAATATTCTCAGACAATTTTTCTGCTTTCAAAATCTTATACATGTTCTTCCTCCTTGTAATAAATCACCTTTCTTAATAATACGCCATTATTGGCGTAATGGCAATAGTTGTTCGTGATTTTATCGCGATACTAAAAGAGGACAGACACCTCTTTTCGTTTTGTGCCTGTCCCTTTTTCTCATTCACAAACAGTCTGTCTGATTAGAAATCAACTTCTGTTCCGTAATATGTACATGTGAATAATTTTTCCATTGTTGCAGGATCAATTGCACGTGGGTTAGATCCTGTACAAGCATCACCTACTGCCAGTTCTGCGATCTTGGCAACTTTTTCTTTGAATTCATTTTCCTCAATTCCGAAGTCTTTGAGCGTCTTTGGAATACTCAGTTTTACATTAAAGTCATCGATCTTTTCAACCAGGCTGTTGATAAGTGCTTTCTCAGATGTCCCTGCAAGTCCCATTCTGCGTGCAATCTCTGCATAACGTTTTGCTGCAACCGGATCTTTTGCATTATATTTAATTACATATGGAAGATAGATTGCATTTGCACATCCGTGAGGAATATGTCCTGTAGAGAATGCTGCACCTGTTTTATGTGCCATAGAATGTACGATTCCAAGCAGTGCGTTGGAGAATGCCATACCTGCCAGACACTGTGCGTAGTGCATCTGCTCTCTTGCATCCATATCACAGTTGTAAGATGCCGGAAGATTATCCAGTACCATCTCAATTGCCTGCAGTGCAAGTGGATCTGTGAATGGTCCGTTCAGTGTAGATACATATGCTTCGATTGCATGTGTCAGCGCATCCATACCTGTGTAAGCAACCTGTTTTACAGGCAATCCTGCTACCAGATCCGGATCCACGATCGCAACGTCTGGTGTGATGTTAAAGTCAGCCAGCGGATATTTTACACCTGTCTGATAGTTCGTGATAACAGAAAATGCTGTCACCTCTGTAGCTGTTCCTGATGTAGAAGGAATTGCTGCGAATTTTGCTTTCTGTCTCAGTTCCGGGAAGTTAAACGGAATGCAAAGATCTTCGAATGTTACATCTGGATACTCATAGAATGCCCACATTGCTTTTGCAGCATCAATCGGAGAACCTCCGCCCATTGCAACGATCCAGTCCGGCTCAAAAGCACGCATTGCCTCTGCACCTTTCATAACAGTCTCTACGGACGGATCCGGCTCAACACCTTCAAATAACTGTACTTCCATTCCTGCTTCTTTCAGATATTCTACTGCTCTGTCAAGGAATCCCTGACGCTTCATGGAGCCGCCGCCTACTACAAGGATTGCTTTTTTCCCTTTCAGGTTCTTTAATTCTTCCAGACATCCTTTTCCGTGGTAAATGTCTCTTGGTAAACAAAATCTGCTCATTGTAATGCATCTCCTTTAATTAAAGTCTGTTGATCTCAACTGAAATCATTATACCACTGACAAACTTTTCACACAACAAATGTATGGTTTTTTTTCGTTAAATATTGCACAAAAAACGCTCCTTTTTTTTGTGAAAAAAGTCTCTTGTATTTTTCTACAATCTGTATACATACAAAATCAGCCACACTACTGTGGCTGATAAATATAACTACGTTTTGTCATCTGCGTTATTTTTCCGGTTTTGCTCACCAGAACTGCGCTAAACAACGTCGATCCCTCCGGCATGGAAATCGGTCCTGTATAAACTTCTGACTCTGTAGTGGGCTCTGTCCCATCCATGGTATAATATGCCGTATATCCTTCCGGCACCGTGATGCTGATCTGCATTGGTGTACTGTACTGTCCGGTAGATGGCGTAACGATCGGTGCATCTGCTATCGGGAATTTGATCTCATATGTCCTGGAAACTACCAGGCTTGGAATCTTCTTCTTATTATAAGAAACCGCCTTGATCACTGTCTCTCCCTCATTGTTTAAAAGGATCGGCTCTGTATATGGCGTACTTGCAGAAGTGGGTTCACTTCCATCCGTAGTATAATAAATCGAACCGTCCCCTGCTTTCAAAGTCACTTCCTGCACTTCTTCATACGTCCCTTCTTCCAGACTGAAAACCGGAGCTTTGGATACATATGCACTCAGTGCGGATAACACCTTTTCATCCTCACAGTCTGCCAGGATTTCAGAAATCTTGTCCGGCTGCTTTGTCTTCTCATAAAAATCAATTGCCGCCTGATACAGATCTTGATTCGAAGGATACGAAGCGATTGCTGAGAGAAAAACAGACTCGGCCTCTTCCCCCTGATCCTGCTCCATATAAGTTTCTGCCAGACCGGAATAGGCTTCTGCTTTCTGAGCATTTTTTCCAATGGCATGGTGAAAATATTTTTCTGCGGTCTGATATTCTTTCCTTTGCAGTGCATCATATCCTTTGTCTACCTTTCCTGCATAGGAATTCTGATACAGAAAATAACCAAATGCGACACCAAAAATCACAAGAAATACTATCAGGATCAAAAGTACTTTTCTCCGTCTTTTGATCAGCTGTCTTTTCCGCTCCTGCTGTCTTCGCCTTGCTTCTGCACGGGAACGATTTCTGGCAGCATGTTCCCTTCGTCTCTGAATTTCAGCGAGTTCTTCCTGATCGAGTACCCGAGTTGCTTTTTCTTGTCGCGCTTCCTGCCTTTGGCTGTAATTTCGCACTGCCTCCGTGTGGATCTGCCGTGTCACATCTTCCACCGATCCACGTACTTCCTGGGTCAGCACATCATCCAACGGATTGTAGTCCGGCACGATCTGCACTTCTTTTCCGCATCTGGGACAATGCATTCTTCCTTCCGGAATGATCGCATTACAATGCGTACATCTCATATATCTTCCTCCTAGTTGCGTGCTGCTTCCACACAATTACTCATCAGCATGGCGATGGTCATGGGACCAACACCGCCAGGCACCGGTGTGATCGCCGAAACCTTTGAAAATACATCGTCAAAATCCACATCTCCGCAAAGATGATTGTCCGCATTCCGGTGCATTCCCACATCGATCACAACCGCTCCTTCTTTGACATATTCTGCCGTGATCATCTTCGGCTGTCCCACTGCTGCGATCAGGATATCCGCTCTGCGTGTTACTTCTTTTAAGTCCGCAGTTCTGGAATGTGCCACGGTCACCGTTGCATTTTCCCGCAAGAGCAATGCCGCCATCGGTTTTCCCACAATATTGCTGCGTCCAACCACCACGCACTCTTTTCCTTCGATCTCAAGCCCGGAACGCTTCAGCAGCTGGATAATCCCTGCCGGAGTACAGGAAACAAATCCTTTCTCCCCCAGCCAGAGTCTTCCCACACTGACCGGATGAAATCCATCCACATCCTTGTCCGGTGAGATGGTGCGGATGATCCGATCCTCATTGATATGCGCCGGAAGAGGAAGCTGTACCAGGATTCCATGTACATTCTCTGTACCATTTAATTTTTCAATCAGTTGTATCAGCTCCTCTTCCTCTGTATCTTCTTTCAATTCATAAGAAACAGAATCTATCCCGATGTAAGCGCATGCTTTTTTCTTGTTATTTACATAGACCGAAGACGCCGGATCCTGTCCCACCTGAATCACGGCCAGACAGACGGAAGTCCCTGCCTCCTTGAGAAGGGATACTTCCTCTTTTAATTGATCCTTGATCTGTTTTGCAATAAATTTTCCGTCAATAATCTGTGCCATTATCTATCCTTTACTCCTTTAAAACAGCCCTGTAATTTTTCCATCCTCTGTCACATCGATGTTGTTTGCCGCCGGTACTTTCGGAAGTCCCGGCATGGTCATCACAGCGCCTGTCAGTGCGACAACAAATCCTGCTCCTGCGCTGACATACACTTCCCGGATATGAATGTCAAAGTTTTCCGGGCGTCCCAGCTTTTTCGCATCATCTGACAGAGAGTACTGGTTCTTTGCCATACAGATTGGGAAATGTCCAAATCCCATCTCTTCGATCTTTGCAAGCTGTTTTCTTGCTGCTGGCTCATAGACAACCCCTTTGGCTCCGTAAATTTCTCTGGAGATCTTTTCAATCTTTTCTGTCAGAGAAAGTTCATCTTCATAAAGCACATGGAAATCGCTCTTCTTATGCTCCAGAGTATCCAGTACTTTTTCTGCCAGTTCAATTCCGCCTTCTCCGCCTTTTTCCCATACTTTTGCAAGGGCGAATTCGCAGCCTCTCTCCTCACAGAATCTGCGGATAAATTCATTTTCTGCTTCTGTATCTGTCACAAAAGAATTGAGTGTCACAACAACCGGCACTCCATATTTCTGGATGTTTTCAATGTGTTTTTCCAGATTGACGATTCCTTTTTGAAGTGCCTCCAGATTTTCTTCTCCCAGATCCTGCTTTGCAACTCCGCCATTGTACTTCAGAGCACGCACGGTAGCAACCAGTACCACTGCATCCGGCTTCAGTCCTGCTTTTCTGCACTTGATATCCATAAACTTCTCAGCGCCCAGATCTGCACCGAATCCGGCTTCTGTAATTGTAATATCACTGATCTTCAATGCCAGTTTTGTAGCACGGACACTGTTGCATCCATGTGCGATATTAGCAAAAGGTCCACCATGTACCAACGCCGGTGTGTGTTCCAGTGTCTGGATCATGTTTGGCTTGATCGCATCTTTTAAGAGCGCCGTCATCGCACCTGTTGCCTGAAGATCATCTGCAGTCACCGGGTTGCCTTCGAAGGTATATGCCACAATAATCCGTCCCAGCCGACGCTTCAAATCTGCCAGGTCATCTGCCAGGCAAAGAATTGCCATGATTTCAGATGCAACCGTAATCACGAAATGATCTTCTCTGACCATTCCATCCATCTTGTTTCCAAGTCCTACCACAATATTGCGCAGAACTCTGTCATTCATATCCACACAGCGTTTCCAGACAACATTTCTCGGATCGATCCCCAGAGCATTTCCCTGCTGGATATGATTGTCCAACATGGCTGCAAGCAGATTGTTTGCAGATGTAATGGCATGGAAGTCACCGGTAAAATGAAGATTCAAGTCTTCCATCGGAAGCACCTGGGCATAACCGCCTCCCGCTGCCCCGCCTTTGATTCCAAAGCAAGGTCCAAGGGATGGTTCACGAAGCGCGATCATTGCTTTTTTTCCCATTTTAGCAAGAGCCTCTCCCAGTCCGACTGTAATTGTTGTCTTGCCCTCTCCTGCCGGAGTCGGATTGATTGCTGTCACAAGAACCAGTTTGCCGTCTTTCTGATCCTTGACATGTTCCCATAACTCATCGGAAAGTTTTGCTTTGTACTTTCCATAAAATTCCAGCTCATCCTCTGAGATTCCGATAGACGCTGCCACATCTTTGATGTGCATCAATTCTGCTTCCTGTGCGATCTGAATATCTGTTTTCATCATTTCTTCCTCCATGTGTATTATAAATTGTGTTCCTGTAAGTACTGCTCAAATTCTTCTTTTGTCATCAGTACTTTCCTTGGCTTCGTTCCTTCTTCTTCCCCGACAGCGCCTGCTTGTGCAAGCTGATCCATGATCCTGGCTGCCCGGTTGAAGCCAATCTTAAACATCCTCTGGAGCATTCCGATGGATGCCTTTTCCTTTTCAATGATCAGCCGTCCTGCATCTGCAAAATAAGCATCCTGCTCACTTGCACTTTCTGCTGCACTCATCTGAGGCATCCCTGGAACAGGGGATGGCAGATCCGAATTGACATGTTCCTCCACTTCTTCACTGTAAGAGGCATTTCCGTTGTGTTCGATCAAATAGTCCACAACTTTTTGTACTTCTTTATCTGAAACAAAAGAACCCTGTACGCGGACCGGTTTTGGATATCCTGTGGGGTAAAACAGCATATCTCCCTTTCCCAACAGTTTCTCTGCCCCATTCATATCAATGATCGTTCGGGAATCCACTCCCGACGAAACAGAAAATGCGATTCTGGACGGCATATTGGCTTTGATCAGACCCGTAATGACATTTACGGACGGACGCTGGGTCGCAATGATCAGATGCAGGCCGGCTGCTCTGGCAAGCTGTGCCAGACGGCAGATGGCGCCCTCTACTTCTCCCGGCGCTACCATCATCAGATCCGCCAGCTCATCGACAATGATCACGATCTTCGGCAGCTTCTTCGCCGGTTCTTGCTGCGCGGACTGCGCGATCTTTTCATTATATCCTTTCAGATCCCGGACATTTTGCTCGGCAAACAGCTGATACCGCTTCATCATCTCCGCCACGGCCCAGTTCAGCGCGCCTGCCGCTTTTTTCGGATCTGTCACAACCGGGATCAGAAGGTGCGGAATCCCGTTGTATACACTCAGTTCCACAACTTTTGGATCCACCATGATCAGCTTCACGTCTTCCGGATCTGCATGATACAAAATACTCATGATCAGCGTATTGATACATACGGATTTTCCGGAACCGGTAGCCCCCGCCACAAGCAAATGCGGCATCTTCGCAATATCTGCGATGACTGTCTTGCCGGAAATATCTTTTCCCACGGCAAACGGAATGCCTGCCGCAGAATTTTTAAATTCTCCGGACTCTAACAGATCCCGAAGCATCACCGCGGTATTCTCCTGATTCGGCACTTCGATCCCGACTGCCGCTTTTCCCGGAATCGGCGCTTCGATCCGGATATCAGCTGCTGCCAGATTCAGTTTAATGTCGTCAGCAAGTCCCACGATCTTGCTGACTTTCACTCCCTGTTCCGGCTGCAGTTCATATCGGGTCACCGACGGTCCGCAGCTTGCATTGGTCACATGCACCCGCACTCCGAAATTCTGCAGAGTCTGCTCCAGCTTCTGAGCCGTAGCGCGCAGCTGCGCATCCGAATCTCCGCCTCCTTTTTTCCCTCTCGTCAGAAGATTCATGGGCGGGATCTTATACTGCTTTTTCGGCTGCTGCTCCTGCTCCAGTATGGTCTGTTCCACCTGAACCGTCTCTGCTTCCACAGCTGCCGCGCTTGCCTTTGTTTTCTTTTTCACGGCCGGCTGCTGTAAAGCCCTCTCTTCTTCTAAAACCTCTTCCTCTTTTGCCCAATCTGTCTCTGCCGCCATCTCTTCCGTCTCTGGCCGATTGATCACAAATTCTTCAAACGGAGACGGCAAAACTTCGGAGTCTGCCATTTCTTCCGGCACTGTCAGTTCTCTTAAATCCGGTGCTTTTTGAGATACCGCCTTTTTTCGCTTTTTCGCCGCCGGCTCTTCGGCAATGTTCTCTGTCTCCTGTGCCTGCAGTGTAGTCGCAAATGATACGCCGGACACTTTATGATCGGTACGCTTTCCGGAAGTCTCTCCTTCTTCCTGACTCTGCTTTTTACGCTCTTCCCGCTGTTTTGCACGGCGGGCAGAAACTTCTCCCTGTCTGCGTCTCATATCCGCATATGCTTTCTTGCTTCCGCGTCCCAAAGGCGCCAGCAATGACTTCTCTGTGATCAGGATCACACAGATCACGCCCAGAACGATCAGAATCACATATGTGCCTACCACTCCCAGAAGCGGACACAGCAGCTTCGCCAGACAGCCTCCGATCAGCCCGCCGGCTTTTCTGTAATCACTGGCATATTGATAATAACTCAAAATACTGTCTTTTGGCTGAAACGGATGCATCACCAACTGAAAAAAGGCACAAAGCACCAGAAGCAGCAAAATTCCTGACACAATCTTTATGTAAGCATGCGCATTGCCTTTGTTGGAAATCCCAAAGGCAACCGCGCCAAACAGCAGAAACGGAAGGACATATGCCATCACCCCAAATATCCCAAATGATACTGAGGACACCGCCTCTCCTACAATCCCGATCAGTCCAAAATTGCTCAAAAGAAGCAATACACATACTGCAAACATGATCAAAATTAAAATTTCCTGGTTCAGGGACGTACCGGTCTGTTTTTTTGCTGTCTTTTTTCTTGTTGTTTTCTTCTTTCCTGTGGACTTTGCAGCCATTATACTTCCCCCTTGATCATTACACATATTACATCCAGTATAACATCAATTGAAAAGTGTGTCATTAACATTTTTTCTGTCCGATCATTTCCCGGAGTTTTTGCAGAGCCGTGCTGATCCCTCCGACTTCGTCGATCATCCCTTCTCTGACAGCGTCTTCCCCCTCCAGCAGAGTACCTACATCTTTGACCAGCTGCGTGGAATCCAGCATCAGTTCTTCCAGCCGTTCTTTTGTGATCCGGGAGTGAGACGCAATAAACCGTGTGATCCGATCCTGCGTTTTTTCCATATTCCGGTAACTTTGGATCACTCCGATAAACATCCCGGAAGAACGTACCGGATGCACGATCATCGTTCCGCTGGGCACGATAAAAGAATAATCTGCCGAAACGGCCAGAGGTCCGCCGATGGAATGACTGCCTCCCAGGACAAGAGAAACCGTCGGCTTGCTCAGTGATGCGATCATTTCTGCAATCGCAAGTCCTGCCTCCACGTCTCCTCCCAGGGTATTTAACAGAATCAGAACACCGTCTACCGTATCGTCATCCTCCACTTCTGCCAGCCTTGGGATCAGATGCTCATACTTGGTTGCTTTTGTATTTCCGGAAACACTCTCATGCCCTTCGATCTCTCCGATGATCGTCAAAAGCTGAATATTGGCCTTTTCCCCGTTTCCGTTTAAATTCAGCGTACCGGTTTCTTTGATCTCTTCATTTTTGTCCAAACGTTGTTTTTCGTCATTTTCCATATCTTCTCTACCTTCTTTTTTCTATTTTCAGGTCTGTACCTGGACAGCCGGATACTTTAGTATTCTGTCCATTCGCTTTCTTTATACGGAAAATGATTGTTTTATGCAAAATGGTATGGATGCCATTATACACCCATACCATTTCAAACTAACGAAGCGCCTGCTCTACATCTGCAATAATGTCTTCTATATTTTCGATTCCTACACTGAAACGGATCAGATCCGGCTGAACTCCTGCTTCCATCAGTTCTTTCTCATTCATCTGGCGATGGGTATGACTTGCCGGATGCAGCACACAGCTTCTTGCGTCCGCAACGTGTGTTACAATGGCTACCAGTTTGAGTTTGTCCATCATCTCTACTGCCGCGTCTCTTCCGCCTTTTAATCCAAAGGTGATCACGCCGCAGGTTCCGTTTGGCATATATTTCTGCGCAGTTTCATAATACTTGTCTCCCGGCAGAGACGGACAGCGTACCCATGCTACTTTCTCATGTCCTTTCAGGTACTCTGCCATTTTCAAAGCATTTTCACAGTGGCGGGGTACCCGAAGATGCAGTGTCTCCAGTCCAATGTTCAAAAGAAACGCATTCTGCGGCGCCTGGATCGATCCTAAATCCCGCATCAGCTGAGCGGTCGCTTTTGTAATATAAGCGCCTTTTCCGAATCTTTCTGTATAGATGATCCCATGATAAGTCTCATCCGGTGTTGTCAGTCCCGGGAATTTTTCTTTGTGTGCCTCCCAGTCAAAATTTCCGCTGTCCACGATCGCACCGCCTACACATGCGGCATGTCCGTCCATATATTTTGTAGTGGAGTGTGTCACAATATCTGCTCCCCACTCGATCGGACGGCAGTTGATCGGAGTCGCAAATGTATTATCTACAATAAATGGAACCCCATGTGCGTGAGCAGCATTGGCAAATTTTTCCAGATCCAACACAACAAGAGCCGGATTGGCAATGGTCTCTCCAAATACCGCTTTTGTATTCTCCTGAAAAGCCGCATTGAGTTCTTCTTCTGTACAGTCCGGATCAACGAATGTAGCTTCTACGCCCATTTTCCGAATGGTGTGTGCGTACAGATTGTAGGTTCCTCCATACAGAGCAGATGCGCATACGATATGATCTCCGGCTTCCACAATATTCATGATCGCATAAAAATTAGCCGCCTGACCGGAAGAAGTCAGCATGGCCGCAGCTCCGCCTTCCAGATCACAGATCTTTGCCGCAACGGCATCATTGGTCGGATTCTGTAATCTGGTGTAGAAATATCCAGATTCTTCCAGATCAAACAGACGTCCCATCTGCTCACTGCTTGTATAACGGAATGTCGTACTCTGATAAATCGGGAGGACTCTTGCTTCTCCGTTCCCCGGCTCATATCCGGATTGTATGCACTTTGTCTCTGGTTTGTAATTACTCATGTTTTTCTCCTCCTGTTGAATACAAATATTGTTGTTCCAGAGAACGTACCATCTCCGTGTACAATTCTCTGCATGCTTCCTGTCTGCCTGCCTCGATCAGATGCACGCAAGGCTTCAGATACTTTTCCCAAATCCTTCCATAAATCTCAGCGGCATCTTTCTGATGGTCGATCCGTTTTACAATGGTAGGAGCGATATCATAGTATTCCTGTACCAATGCCGCCCCTTCCTGCGTCTTCAGCAGATACCCGTCCCGGTAATCCCGCAGCAATGTCAATTCATAACAATCATCTGGCTGACCCAGGCTTTTACAGACAGCCGTTGTAATATAACAAAGCATTCCTTTTCGAAATCCCTGCTCAATATCTGCCACTGTAGAATGTCCGATTTTATTCTCCGGCATATTCTGATTCCACCTGGAAACTATCGCCTCTGTAAATGCTTTCGTCTTTGGACTGTGGATCTCGCCCATCAGCGGAACAAAAAATGCGGCCATCGCCATATTATACTCGATCGCGGATTGTTCCCGCTTTCTTCTGGAATGTATTTCTGCAAGTAATTCCGATACATATTCCGGGACGCAGGCTGCCACACCCTGCATACTCTCCTCGGAATCCTCGATCTGCTCTTTTACAAGCTCCAGCAATTCCTGTTCCTCTTCCTTTAACTGTTCGATTTCTGTATGATACGTCCTCTTATGAAACTTCTCTGCACTTTTCCGAGTCTTTTCATAGAGTACGATCAATGCATTCTGTAACTCTTTCTGACTCATCGGTATCCCTCTTTTTATGATATTTTCCCCTCTTATACCGATGTTTAGTATACCATATTCCAATATCCATTTCAATTTATATTCATTTTCATTTGGAGATGCAAAAAAATAATCAATACGCCCGGATTCTGTAAAAAAATTGCCATATCTATGCAGACGCAAAAGATATGGCAACATTTTTTCAAAACACTTAGTTACAGCTCACACCGCCATCAACCACAATTTCCGCTCCCGTCAAAAACTTTGCATCGTCACTTGCAGCATACAAAACAGCAGCTGATATATCTTCCGGCTTTCCTGCCGGAATCGCGGTATCCAGTCCGGCCATCACTCTTCCCATACCGAGCTGACTGATATTCGTCTGGCTGTTCATGACTTCTGTTTCAACCCCGCCCGGACAGATTACATTACAGCGGATTTTTCCGGCATACATATATGCCGTATTTTTCGTCACACCTACGATTGCATGTTTCGACGCTGTATATGCGGCTCCTGCCCGACATCCGCGGACACCGCCGATGGAAGCAACATTGACGATATTCCCCATTGTCTCCTTTGCCAACATTACCTGAACGGCTTTTCGCATTGCGTAAATCGGTCCATTCAGATTCACTGCCATCACTCTTTCATACAATTCATTGCTCATCTCACCGATTGGCGTAAATTCATCCATAATGCCCGCATTATTTACCAGAATATCAAGTGCTCCGCATTGTTCAACTGCAAAATCAATCATACCATTGCAAACTTCTTCTGATGAAACATCCCCGGGATACGGCAGAATTTTTCCCGCAAAATCTGCGGACTGCAATGCAAGCTCATCCAGCCTCTCTTTTCTTCTCGCCACTGCAATGACCGTCGCGCCTTCTTTTGCAAAATCCAGTGCGATCACACGCCCCATACCAGAACTGGCTCCTGTAACTACCACACATTTTCCTTCGAATCTCATTTGGATCTCCTCCTTTTTTATTGGCTCAGTTTCGTTCCAGCACATGCTGTTTCTCTTTCAGACATCGTAACATTTCCACAAAGAACCGTCAATCAAAATACAAGATTTTCATGGATCATACAACTTTTGTCAGTGCATACGGTTTTCTTTTAAATACACTTTTTGCCTTTGTATCCACCTGCGTTTCCATTTTCGAATATACGCGGATCATATCATATTTGATTCTCTTTGCACTTCTTCTTTCTTTTACCATCGCGATACCTCCAGACTGTTTCAAAATCACTTACACTGCCATTTTAATATATGTTTTTCTCTGTCTGGTTATCACTGCTTTAAATCTTTGTAAAATCCTCTGTACAACCGCATTGCCTTCATTCTATTTACTATTCTGCTTAAATTAATTTGGGGTATAATAAAAGAGCAATAATCTCTGATATGCCTTTTGTCTACTACATACAATATTTTCTAATTAAAGGTTGTCTACAATATTTAATATTTCAAATTCTGAATTTTCGATGTATTCAAAAATCATTTCTAAAACTTCAGGAAGTACATTCCCTATTACTTTGTATTTAATTTTTTCTTTATTAAAATAATAGAATTGATCTGTTTTAACATAACCATCTTTATTGTTATGTGGATTCGTTACTGTATCATCATGGGTAATCGGGAAGTTTCCAGGATAGCCAAGTTTCCTCTGCTTTTGTTTTTCATCTTTAAAAGAAGACAAAACATTTCCGATAAAATCATATGGTAATCCTTCTATTATCCCATTCTTATCTTCAATCACAATAAATGAATGCTTTCCTATCTCCTTATTACCTGATTTGTACTTTTCTACTAAAATAATGTCTCCTATTTTACACATATTTCTTTTGAATCTCCATTTTACTATTTCTTCTTAATAGTAACTTTTCTCTTCCCATTTAGTACATCTTCTGACCATTCAATAGGTTTTACATCTTTTAATGCCTCTTCTGAAGAAACAACCTTGGTATTTCTGCTGCTGATTTTACTAAAATCTAATCTTCGATATATTTGATTATTCGCATACATAATTTGCTCCTCCTCTTTTGTATTAAAATTATCTTGAACCTTCATTCTATCACCTACTCGTATAAAATATGCTTCAATTTATACAAAATTTTCGGCATAAAACAATGCTATAAATCGACAGAGCTTCATGATATATCACATGTTTTCTTTTTGTTAAGCATTCTCTTCTTTCACTTAAATAATAGCATACACCAAATCTTCTGTCCATGAAAGAATTATTTTTTATGAAACATCCCCTCTTGTATCCCTATTCCGCCATCTATCAGCATTTTATCTCTTCCATGCCAAATAATTCCATTAAGCGAAAAGCATCGTATAATCCGGCGATATAAGCATTAATTCCATACTCATAGTCTACCCTATCCTTACAGAAGATTAACTTGTCACAGATCAGACGCTGTTCCTCCGACAAATAGACTTCCATATATGCCTGTTCCACTTCGTTCAATTCATTTACATCCTTTTTGTATTCCTCATCTCTTTCCAGAAATTTCTGTACACTGCTCTCTTTAAGATGATCGGCAGCAGATTTTACCAGTTCTCTAAATCTATCTTCCATTCTCACATTCACCTTCCATATGTATATTTCACAACGTCTTTTACAAATTCATCAATGGACTTGTTTTTACCCCTAATTCAAGTACATCTTCATCTTGTAGAGACTGCAGGTAAATTTTAGTAATATTGATATTACTATGCCCCAGTAATCGGGACAGGGTATATAGATCACATCCATTCTTCAACTGTGCCTGCGCAAAATAATGCCGACATGTATGTGGACTACTTCGAATATGTTTTCTGACCTTACAAGCTTTTGCACAATCTCCTACAATCTTTTCAACTGCCTCCGGTGTAAGTTTTCTTCCATTTTGTGATAAAAATAAATATTCTGTTTGATAAGCAAATTTGTCTTTTATGTATTCTGCTCTTACACGCTTATATTTAATCAATGTTTTGTTTAATATCGGAGAAACTGGAACAACCCGTTCTTTTTTTTCCCCATAATCATAATATATTCCTCACGAATACTCGTTAATATTAAATTGCATAATTCAGAATTTCTTATCCCTGTATCAAAAAGAGTGATCATGATCAGTTTATTTCTAATACTCAAATATCTGCTCCCACTGTAATACACTACCATCTTCTTAACTTCGTTATTATTAAAAGTAGTAATAAGTGTTATGGACTCCTTCTGGAATTTAACTTTATCCATTGGATTATTGAATAGATACTCCTCATCTATACAATACCGATAGAACGCCCTCATACTTTTTATAATTCCATTGATGTAGCTTGGCATTCTTCCTAAAGAAGATAGCTGTTCCAGATAAGCCTTGATTAACTTGCAATGAACCTTTTCTAACTCACTGACTTGATATTCATTCTGGATAAATGTGATAAATCTTAAATTATTATTTTTATACCCTTTGATTGTCCTTTCACTCATCCGTCTCAATTTACAGTCGAATATAAATTCTTCCAAAACATCCGTCAATTGCATAAAAAAAATAACTCCTTTCTGTCATGTCTATAACAATAAACATGACGTACTCAGAGTTATTTATCTGAAGCATAATTGCTGTTTTCATATATTCGTAACTGAAGTTATACTTTTGTCCCGTATATCATCACTGGTACAGATTTTCTTCTTTCTTTTACCATAGTGATCCCTCCAAACCATTGATAAACAACTTCTGATTTCATTCTAATGTATGTTTATTATGGTTTCATTATCACTATTTAAAATCTACTAAAAATCCTCTATTCGTCCCAGTTGTGGTACACATCCTGCACGTCATCATCTTCATCCAGAAGATCCAGTGTTTTCTGAATATTCTTGATGTCTTCTTCACTGGTCAGTTCCACATATGTCTGAGGGATCATCGTCACCTCTGCATTTACCATGGCAATCCCTGCTTCTTCTAATTTCAGACGTACTTCACTGAAATCTTCCGGCGCAGTCAGAATTTCAAAGCTTTCCTCTTCTTCCGAGAAATCTTCTGCCCCAAAATCCAATGCCATCATCATCAATTCGTCTGCATCCATATCACATTCTTCTTTTGCGACAATGATCTGTCCTTTTTCATCAAACATAAAAGAAACGCATCCCGGTGTTCCTACGTTTCCGCTTCCTTTTGTAAAAGCATTTCTTACGTTGGATGCTGTACGGTTCTTATTATCTGTCAATGTTTTTACGATAATCGCTGTTCCGTTCGGACCATATCCTTCGTATGTAATGTGCTCGTAGTTATCTCCGGAGCCTTCTCCCGCTGCCTTTTTGATGTTTCTGTCGATCGTATCATTCGGCATATTATTTGCTTTTGCCTTTGCGATCACATCACGCAGACGGCTGTTGTTCGCCGGATCCGGGCCGCCGCCTTCTTTGACTGCTACAGCAAGCTCTCTACCGATTTTTGTAAAAATCTTTCCTTTTGCCGCATCATTTTTCTCTTTTTTGTGCTTAATATTTGCAAATTTTGAATGTCCTGACATTTCTCAATTCTCCTTTTATCTCATAAACTCGTTCCATTTTATCACTCTTTTTTCGTTCTGTAAAGCTGTAACACCTACAATTTCAGTATGTAGGCAATTCCAAACTGACCCGGATCGCCTCATTTACTTCTTCCATAAAATTTCCGTCTACATGACAGACATATTCTTTCAGGCGTTTTTTGTCCAACGTTCTGATCTGCTCCAAAAGTACTACGGAATTTTTCACCAGTCTGTACTTTCTCGCACTGATCTCAATGTGGGTAGGCAGCTTTGCTTTATTCATCCGGGATGTGATCGCCGCACAGATCACCGTAGGACTGTGTTTATTTCCCACATCATTTTGAATGATCAGAACCGGCCGTACGCCTCCTTGTTCTGAACCAATCACCGGACTTAAATCTGCATAATAAATATCCCCTCGTCTCACTGTCACGTTTTTCACACTCCGATTCTTATACTTCAATTTCTTCCGTTTTGGAAGTATACTTGAGTATTCCCGCTTTTATCGGATGTATGCATCTGTTGATATTTTCTTTACAGATTGCCGCCTTTATAAACTCTCGGAATCCGCTTGCCAAGGCAGCATACAAATTCATAATTGAACCGTCCGCTCAATTCACTTAATTCTTCTACTGTGATCTCCTCTTCTCCACTTTTTCCGATCAAAACCACCTCATCCATAAATTTCACATCTGGAATATCGGTCACATCTACCATAAACTGATCCATGCAGACCCTTCCCAGGATCCGCGCCCGTTTTCCATGAATGAGTACATCTGCCTGATTGGAAAGGCCTCTGGCATATCCGTCCCCATATCCGACAGGGATCGTAGCCACTTTCAGATTCTTCTCCGCAGTAAAAGTTCCCCCATAACTGATGGAAACGCCCTTCGCCACCTCTTTTACAAAACTAACATGACTGACCAGGCGAAGCGCCGGCTTTAACTGCACTGCATCTTTTTCCACCTCATCCGAAGGATACATCCCATAAAGAGAAATCCCTGCACGGACCAGATCTTGTCTCCACTGGGGAAAATCAATAATTCCCGCACTATTGTCGCAATGAAATCTGGAAATCTGAACACCTCTTTGCTCCACTGCCTCTTTCATCCACAGAAACTTCTCATACTGTTTTTCCGAGAATGTTTTATCTTTCTCGTCGGCTTTTGCAAAATGCGTAAACATTCCTTCTAATTTTACATGCGGAAGCTTTTCGATCTCTGCAATGATGTCCGCGCTCTCTTCGGTCACCGGAAATCCGAGTCTTTCCATTCCTGTATCGATCTTTATATGGAAATAGGCATCTTTGCCAAGTCTTTCTGCCATTTCTGACATCTCTTTCGCCATTTCCATGGTGTATACCGTCGCACGCACTTCTTCCCGTATCATTGTCTCATACTGATCCGGAAACACACATCCCAGAACAATGGTTGGTTTTTGGATCCCTGCATGATGCAGATCCACCGCTTCTTCCAGTGTGGCAGTCGCATATCCCCACACGGAAGGATCTTTTTCCAACATTTGGGCAATGGGAATGGCTCCATGACCATATCCATCCGTCTTTACCACTGCAATAAACTGTGCATCTGCACCGACTCGCTGTTTCATTTGTTCCATATTATAACGGATTGCATCCAGATTGATCTCTGCATACACTCTGCTGTGTTTTTCCATCAATTTTCTCCCCTTTTTGTCTCTTTGATACATATTTTGATTCCTTCTGTCAGATCCTGTGCCAAGACACTGTAGGCTCCACAACGTTTTCTGGCTTCATCCCCTCCGCATGCATGCAGGTATACACCCAGAACCGCCGCATCATATGCTGACATATGCTGTGCCAAAAGTCCGGCGATCACACCGGCAAGCACATCTCCGGATCCCGCTTTTGCCATCGCGCTATTTCCTGCGGTATTCAAAAACATCTGCCTGCCCTGCGCTGCCACCAGAGTCCTGGCATCTTTCAAGGCACACACAACGCCGTAATCTCCAACAAATTTCTGCAGCTTTTCAAAACGTCGCTCTGCAAGTTCGGAAACCGTACATCCGATCATTCCCGCCATTTCTTTCATATGTGGCGTCAGAATGATCTCTTTTGCTTCCTGCGGCAGCAGTTCTTTTTTCCGGGCCAGAAGATTCAATCCATCGGCATCTATGACGCATGGAATTTCCAGATGTCTCAAAACATATTCTAAGATCTGCTCAGAAACCTTACTTTTTCCAAGTCCGCACCCAATACAGACAACATCTGCCCATTTCAGCAATGCAGCAAGCGCCTCTTCCTCATATGCGGTATACGTGGACACAATCGCTTCCGGCAAAAGCTGCTGCAGAATCACCCGGTTCGTCTCCTCTGTATAAATCTGCACCAGACCGCCGCCGCTGATATATGCAGATTTTGCGCTCAGATACGCAGCACCGGACATTCCTTTGCTTCCTGTGATCATCAAAATTTTCCCATAACTTCCTTTGTGGGAATTCTTCTTCCGTTTTGGAAGCATTTCCAAAAGATCTTCCCTGTCCAGTGTATAACAGATATCCGTCTGTTTCCGAAAAATATCGGTCGCGATCCCAATCTCTGCAGGAACTACTTCCCCGCTGTATTCATATCCCGGGAACAAAACACTCCCCAGCTTTTCGCAGGCAAACGACACAGTCAGATCCGCCCGAAACGCCACTCCCAGAACACTCCCGTCAAAAGAGCTGATCCCCGAGGGAATATCAACCGCCACTTTCTGCCCTTTCTTTTGATTCATGGCTTCGATCACTTCAGCATATCGCCCTGTGACCGGACGGCTCAGACCCACACCAAACACCGCATCTATCACAACAGTATATTCTTCCCGCGGAATATCTGTGACAATCTGCACGCCCAGATTCCCGGCGATCTCCCTTTGCCTCCTGCACTCTTCACTCATGGATGTCTCGCTGCCTGCAAATACTGCGCATACTCTTTTCCCTTCCATATGCAGAAGTCTTGCAACTGCAAATCCGTCTCCTCCATTATTCCCGCTGCCGCATACCACCAGGCATTGTTCCAGATCGATCTGTCTGTCCTTCATCACTTCCACTGTCTTTAGAGCAGCACGTTCCATCAGTACCAGCGATGGGATTCCAATTCTTTGTATCGTATCTTCATCTGCCTTTTGCATCCATGTTCCATTTGGTAAATATCTCATGATTTTTCATCCTTTCTTATGATTCAAAAGAAAGGACGTGCGATCAGAAGAATCCGATCACACGTCTTTGCACATTGGCTGGGTGATTCTCACTTATTCTTTCCTTCCTGATGACGGCTGACATTGTATGACAGCTTCATCAGACTGTCCGACAGATGCACACTTTCTACGATCACATCTTTCGGTAAATTCAGATCCGTATGCGCAAAATTCCAGATTGCCTGAATGCCATTGTCTACCAGAAGTTCTGCAACTTCTTTTGCTTTTGACTTCGGAATCGTCAATGCAGCAATCTCAATCTCATTCTCCTGAAGAAACTCCTGCAGTTCATCCATCATACGAACTGGAATACCCCGGATCGCAACTCCTTCCAAACGTGGATTCACATCAAAAATCCCTTTTAAAAGAAATCCACCCTTCTCAAAAGAAGCATAATTGGCCAGAGCCTGTCCCAAATTACCTGCACCTATAATAATAAAATTGTGATTTCTGTCCAATCCCAGAATCTTACCAATCTCTGTATACAAATATTTGACATTATAACCGTATCCCTGCTGTCCGAATCCGCCGAAATTATTCAGATCCTGACGAATCTGGGAGGCTGTTACATGCATCTTCTTGCTCAGATCACTGGATGAAATCCGCTCTACCTGAGCTTCCATCAAATCTCCAAGGTATCTGTAATATCTGGGAAGTCTGCCTATGACCGCACGGGATATTTTTCTCTCTTCCACTTATCGTATCCTCCAAATTTAATCTTTTCTTATTATATAGAATTGTGAAAGAGAAGTCAAACTTTTAGTTATGAATCTATAAATTTATTTTGATTTATCTTTCTCTGTTTTCCTTGTAAAACCGCTGTTTGAAACCAGAGCAAACGGATTTGCCGCCACATGTGCAAGATGCAGCGTCAATCTGACAGCACACACATCTATAAAAATTGCTGAGCACCTTTCCCAATTCAATCGGATGATCTTTATTTATTTCATGTCCGGCACGGGAAATAATCTCTAATTCTGCAGAATTAATCTGCTGTTTTAATTCTATAGATGCAGACATATTTATCTTATCCTTTTCGCCACATAACACAAGTACCCGGCAACTTAATTTTGCTAAATCCTTTCGAAAATCTAAATCCATCATGGATTGGGACAAATGAATAAAATCCTTTTTTTCAAACCCTATTTTGCGGAAACTCCTGTTTGGCATAAGATGAAATATCAGATTCTGAAATTGCAATAACCGCTTCGGCATGATATATTGCGTACCAATTAATACCAGAGAGGCTACTTTCTCGCATGTTCCACTGCATAATGCAAAGCGAGGATTCCCCCCAATGAAAGACCGCACAAATGCAGAGCTTCTTGCTGTTCACAATAGTTCTCCAGTTCATGATATAAATCAAAATAACTGGCTTCTTTTCCCGAAAGCCAGTCAGATAAATCCGGGCAGTCCACCTCCAAATCCAGTCTCTTAATTGTAGCCTCCCAGTCCGAAGGAACTTGCCCCAATCCATGCAAAAATATGTATTTCATTCCATTTTTCCTCTCGTATCTTTTTCTATAATATATTTGGCACATTGAATTTCGTATTTTAACAAACAGACTTCTTCCCCGCCTGTTTTTCCCATTATAACATTGTTTGTCTGCTCCTACAATGCAGTCCATCCTCTGATTTCTTACCTTGTAATCGGAAACCCTTGTATTTTGCTGGGTTTTCGCTATAATGAAATAGAACTAATTGAAAAAATCAGTGATTGTGAAGATACAGGAGGAATGTTATGATACTTGCATGTCATAATTTGAATAAATCATTCGGTGACCATCTCATTGTGCGGGATGGCTCTTTTCATGTGGAAGATCGTGAAAAAGCTGCCCTTGTCGGTGTCAATGGCGCCGGAAAATCTACCATTTTTAAAATGATCGTGGGAGAACTCCCTCTGGATGGCGGGGATGTCATTCTGACAAAGGGCAAGACCCTTGGATACCTGGCGCAGCATCAGAATCTGGATACCCAAAATACCATCTATGAAGAATTGAAAACTGCAAAATCCGATATCATCTCCCTGGAAGAGCAGATCCGTTCTATTGAACTGGAGTTAAAATCTCTCACCGGAGACGAACTGAATACCCGATTGAATACATACAACCGTCTGATGTCCGAATTTGAATCCAAAAACGGCTACGCCTATGAAAGCGAAATTACCGGTGTATTAAAAGGACTGGGATTTACCGAAGAAGACTTTTCCAAACGGACAGACACTCTCTCCGGAGGACAAAAGACCCGTGTATCCCTTGGAAAACTACTGCTCACCAAGCCGGACATCCTGCTTTTGGACGAGCCGACCAACCACCTGGATCTGACTTCCATCAGCTGGCTGGAAACGTACCTTTTGAATTATCCCGGAGCCGTTCTGATCGTGTCCCATGACCGGTTTTTCTTAAATCGTGTCGTAACCAAAGTCATTGAGATCGAACAGGGCTCTGTCCGCATGTATGACGGCAACTACAAAGCCTATGCACAGAAAAAACAGATGATCCGGGATGCCCAGCTGAAAGAATACTTAAACCAGCAGCGGGAGATTAAACATCAGGAAGCCGTCATTGAAAAACTGCGCTCTTTCAATCGTGAAAAATCCATCAAACGTGCGGAAAGCCGTGAAAAACTGCTTTCCAAGATCACACCCGTGGAAAAACCGGCGCAGGCTGCAAAAGAAATGCATTTTACACTGGAGCCTTCGGAAATCAGCGGCAACGATGTACTGCATATCGAATCGCTGGGAAAACAATTTGACAGTCAAGTGCTGTTTCGAGATATCAGCTTTGAGATCAAAAGAGGCGAACATGTTGCCATCATCGGAGACAACGGAACCGGCAAAACGACTCTGCTGAAGATTCTCAATCAAGTCGTAGAACCGGATACCGGAAGTTTCACACTGGGTTCCAAAGTTCAGATCGGATACTACGATCAGGAGCATCATGTCCTGCACAATGAAAAGACGATCTTTGATGAAATTTCCGATGACTATCCAACACTCACCAACACCCAGATCCGCAACACTCTGGCAGCCTTTCAGTTTACCGGAGACGACGTCTATAAGCTGATCCGGGATTTAAGCGGCGGAGAAAAAGGCCGCGTTTCCCTGGCAAAGCTGATGCTGTCGGAAGCAAACTTTTTGATCCTGGATGAGCCGACCAACCATCTGGATATCACATCCAAAGAAATTTTGGAGCAGGCACTCAACGAATACACCGGCACCGTCCTGTACGTATCCCATGACCGTTATTTCATCAACCAGACCGCCACCAGGATTCTGGAGCTGGTCAACCAGACCTTTGTCAACTATATCGGAAACTATGACTATTATCTGGAGAAAAAAGAAGAACTGACCGCTGCCTATGCAGCTCCGATCACTGCTGAAAATCCAGTTGTTTTGTCCACTTCACAAGAAGCGCCTTCCGATTCCAAACTCAGTTGGCAGGAGCAAAAAGAACAGCAGGCGAAAGAACGAAAACGAAAAAATGAACTCAAAAAAACCGAGGAACGGATTTCTGTTCTGGAAGAACGAAATGAGGAAATTGATGTGCTGATGACACAAGAAGAGGTATACTCGAACTCTGTCAAATGTCAGGAACTTGCGCTGGAAAAAGACGCCAACAACAATGAACTGGAAGAATTGTATGAAAAATGGGAAGAGCTCGCAGAATAATCTGCGGGTTCTTTCCATCTTTCTTTTCCAGCGTTTTATGACTGCCAGATCAATTCCATCTCTTTTGGAAGCTCTGCCATATTTTCTCCGTATTCGATATCAAATTCTCCATAATATAACGCATCCATATCCGAAGCTTTGCAAAGATAGATCATCTCTTCTTTCTTTCCCTGTAAATACGGCTGTATATAAGCAGACCACAGATTCTTTTCCAGATACACCCGCGCCACTTCTTTTTCCCGGTTTCCATCCCGGACTTTGACCGGATATGCAAAAAACGAACCCGCCAGATCGTCGCCCTGATACGATAAATATGCGTCCTCTCCCACAATCTCCACTTTCATTTTATCGGGATCAAACGGGATTGCCTCTTTGGGGATCATCAGAATTGTATACCCCCCTGCCAGCAAAGCGCATACAAACACGGCGCCCAGTATTGCAGAAAGAACTTTCCGATTGATCAGTCTGCGCTTGAATTTCTGCAGCATTTCCTGTTCTTTCTGATAAAATTCCTTCTTATTCGGAAGCACGATCCGCTCCTGCATATGCTCTGCTTCTTTTCTACAGCTTTCACATTCCCGCAAATGCTCTTCCACCATCTCTTTTGTATCTTCGCTTACAATTCCATCCACATACAGCGGCAGAATATCCTGTATGACATGACAACTGATCTTACTCATATTTCTGACCCTCCATATACTCTTCAATTTTCTTTTTTGCCCGGTAAAAAGTCACTCTTGCCCACCCGGAACTTTTTCCAAACAACATCCCGATCTTTTCATAAGAAAGTTCTCCGAACACCCGCAGATTGAACACCTCTTTGTATGGCTCTTCCATAGTATGCAGAAACTGATGGATCAGAAACGCCTGTTCTTCATCGATCAGATTTTCTACAAATTCAACTTTTGTATCTGCTGAACTTTCACATTCTGCAAAATTGATCTCGCATTTTTTCTTCCTGCAATAAGAAAAATACGTATGCTTTGCAATGGTAAAGAGCCATGCCCGAATATCTTTTTTCCCGTCAAACTGGTGCAGGGATTTCAATGCTTTTACAAAAGTTTCCTGCGTCACCTCTTCTGCTGTAATTTCATCCTGTGCAAAGCTGCAGATATACCGAAACACATCCCGAAAATATTGGTGATAAATTTCTTCAAATTCCACATATCCCCCTCCTTTCACCCTAATAACGCGCTTTTTTACGGAATGTTACAACTTTTTCATTTATCATAACAAAAAATAGAGACTTTACAAATCTGTTTTTTTGTTTTAGACTATATTGGATTTTGTATTCTGGGAGGAAAGGGAAAACATGATACAATTATTCAAAAGCAAAACACAAAACAAACAACTTTTATGCAATTACGGAGTCTTTATCATAAACGGAATGCTTGCGCTCTCCATCGGCTCTTTACTGCCATATATCCGGGATACCCGGGGATTGGAGTATGCCTTCTGTGGGATGATCTTAAGCCTCCACTCTGTAGGAAATCTGATTTCCGGCTTTATTTCCGGTGCACTTCCCGTTGTCCTTGGAAGAAAGAAAAGCATTCTTTTGTTCAACGCCTTTTTTGCCTTGTCTTATCTGGTGATTATTTTTTCAGACAACAATTATCTGTTGGCTCTGGCATTCTTTCTTACCGGTATGGCTCGAGGAGCTACCAGTAATTTTTGTAACCAGTCCATCAATGAGCTTGCCCCTGGAAAAGCGTCGCTTTTAAATGGACTTCACGCCATGTTTGCGATTGGCGCTTTTGTATTTCCACTGTTGCTGCTTGCACTCACAAACGCGGATCCTTCCAACTGGATCTATGCATGTTATTTCATGCTCGCAATGGGGATCTTAAGCTGGATCTTATATTTTATCGTTCCAGTTTCAAGTGATATAGTTAAAAAAGAAACGAAAACGACAACTGCCGGATTCGCCTTTTTTAAAGAACCATTATTTTATCTTTGTACACTGACTTTATTTTTCTATCTGTGTGCAGAGCAGGGTGTGATCGGATGGATGATCACGTACTTCAAAGACACCGGATTACTCCCGGCTTCTCTGTCCCAGGTAACAGCCAGCGTTCTCTGGATCATGATCCTGGCCGGACGCCTTCTCTGCGCATGGCTGTCTTCTAAAATCCAGAAAGAATGGCTCTTGCTTATCATGGGATTTGGACTGGTCGGCTTTTTCATCCTGCTTTTATTTAGTACGTCCACTCCACTGATCCTTGTCGGTATCATGGGCTTTGGGTTCAGCATGGCAGGACTGTATCCGACCACAGTATCCTTTGCCGGAACCATTATCCAAAAATATTCTCTGGCATGGAGCTTCATTTTGACGATTGCCAGTTTCGGATCGATCCTGATGCCTTCGATCATCGGAAAAATTGCAGAAACCGCCGGAATTTATTACGGTATGCAGTCTATTATCGCGGCCGTTGTCATTGACTTTCTCTGTATTATTTTCTTGGTCAGATATATCCGAACGTCAAAAAAATCGGCAGCATAAGTTCTGTCTTCCCAAAAAAGTTCCAAAAATAAAAAGTCCTGGAAAGAGTCAAAGCACCATTTGGTGCAAACTCTTTCCAGGGCTTCTTAGATTCCGTTCTATTTTTACAATCTCTTTGCAATTGCCTTGATAAATGCTTCGCTGTTTAATACTGTCGGATTCTCGATGGTAGTGATCAGCGCAAGATCCTTTGTCATCTCTCCTGCCTCGATCGTATCCACAGTGGCTTTTTCCAGTCTGTCCGCAAATTCCATCAATTCTTTGTTTCCATCCAGTTCTCCACGCTTTCTAAGAGCTCCCGTCCATGCAAAGATGGTTGCCACAGAGTTGGTGGAAGTCTCCTCGCCTTTCAGATGCTTGTAATAGTGACGCTGTACTGTGCCATGTGCAGCTTCATACTCATAGTATCCTTCCGGAGATACCAGCACAGAGGTCATCATAGCAAGAGAACCAAACGCAGAAGATACCATGTCGCTCATTACATCTCCGTCATAGTTCTTACATGCCCAGATAAATCCGCCTTCTGATTTCATCACACGTGCCACAGCATCATCGATCAGAGTATAGAAATACTCAATCCCTGCTGCTTTAAACTTCTCATCATACTCTGCGTCATAAATTTCCTGGAAAATATCTTTGAATGTATGGTCATATTTTTTGGAAATGGTATCTTTTGTCGCAAACCAGAGATCCTGTTTGGTATCCAGTGCATAATTGAAACAGCTTCTTGCAAAACTTTCGATAGATCCATTGATATTATGCATACCCTGTACAATTCCTGCTCCCGTAAATTCGTGAACCAACTCTTTGGTCTGTGTACCATCCTCCGCTGTATACACGAGTTCCACTTTTCCGGCACCCGGGATCTTCATCTCAGAACCTTTGTAAACATCCCCATAGGCATGTCTTGCAATGGTAATTGGTTTTTTCCAGTTTTTTACACAGGGCTCAATTCCTTTTACTACGATCGGAGCACGGAACACCGTACCATCCAAAATCGCACGGATCGTACCATTCGGACTCTTCCACATCTCTTTGAGGTCATATTCTTCCATCCGTGCGGCATTTGGTGTGATAGTCGCACATTTGACAGCCACTTTGTATTTTTTGGTTGCATTGGCAGAATCTACGGTCACCTGATCGTCTGTTTCGTTTCTGTGTTCCAGTCCCAGATCGTAATACTCCGTATTCAGCTCGATAAATGGCTCCAGAAGATTGTCTTTGATCATCTTCCAGAGAATTCTTGTCATTTCGTCCCCATCCATTTCTACGATTGGTGTTGTCATTTTAATTTTTTCCATGTTCCGTATCCTCCTAAATTTCTTCGTACCCCTGCTTTTTCAAGTTCTGCATCACATGCAGAATGTGTTCGTTGGCAAGCTGCTCTGCCAGATCTGCATCTTTGTCCCGGATCGCCCGAAGGATCTGCTTGTGCTCCCGGATCGATTTTCTTGCCCTCTCTTCTGACACAACAGACGTTCTTCGCGCCTGCTGCACATATTTATGAAAGTCCATCAGAACGTGGCTTAGAATCCGACTGTCTGATGCTTCATACAAAACCTTATGAAACTTGCCGTCCAGGTCTGTCACCTGATCTGCACTGCTTCCACTGATCTTCTTCATATGGAACTCGGAAAGAAGGATCACTTCTTCCAGCTCATCCAACTGCTCTTCTGTAATATGCTCGGTCGCCCATCTGGCACACAATCCTTCCAGCATGGAGCGGAGCACATAAATGTCCTTGATATCTTTTGCAGAAATCCCTGTCACATAGGCTCCTTTATTCGGAACAATAGTAACCAGACCTTCCAGTTCCAGCTGTCTGAGCGCCTCTCTGACCGGAGTCCGGCTGACTCCCAATTCTTTTCCGATAGTTGTTTCCCGCAATTCCTCATGTTCTTTATATCTTCCGCTTAATATATCCTCACGGAGCCTTTGAAACACACGGCTCCCCAGAGAATGATCCTGATATTCACCCATTTTGATCTGTCAGCCTCCCAGCTACAATTTTATATGCAACACGTTACATATATCATCTATTTTGGCAATTAATTCTTCATCTGTCAAGACTGTAACACGACCTTCTTCATACTCTTTGTCCACCCACTCTTTCAAACATCTCACCAGTTCCGAATTTTTGTCCACCTGCTTATCACCGGACAGCTTATAATATGCATTGATCCAGTATGCGATCCCTGCGGCTCCGGATGTGTTGGATACGGATACCAGCGCCGGGCGGTTTAAAAATTTATCTGTGTCAAAAATATTGTAAATCTCTTCATTTTTCAGCATTCCATCCGCATGGATCCCTGCTCTTGTCACATTAAAGTTCTTTCCGACAAACGGAGTTCTTGACGGCACTTTGTATCCGATTTCTTTTTCATAATATTCTGCCAGTTCTGTGATCACAGTCGTATCCATTCCATCCAGAGTTCCTCTTAACTGAGCATATTCAAACACCATCGCTTCCAACGGCGTATTTCCGGTGCGCTCTCCAATTCCGAACAACGAACAGTTCACTCCACATGCCCCATACAGCCATGCAGTGGTAGAATTATTGACCGCCTTATAAAAATCATTGTGCCCATGAAACTCGATCAATTCACTTGGCACTCCCGCATGTGTCATCAGACCATAGATAATGCCCGGAATGGAACGTGGGATTACCGCTCCCGGAAAATTCACTCCGTATCCCATGGTGTCACAGACACGGATCTTCACCGGAATCTGGTATTCTTCCATCAGGTTCATCAATTCCAGACAAAACGGAATGACAAATCCATAAATGTCAGAACGTGTAATATCTTCCAGATGACACCTTGGACGAACCCCTGTCTCCATACACTCCCGGACAACAGACAAATAATGATCCAGCGCCTCCCGTCTGGTCATCTTTAATTTATAAAAAATGTGATAATCCGAACAGCTCACTAAAATTCCGGTCTCTTTCAATCCAATATCCTTTACCAGCTGAAAATCTTTTTTGCTGGCGCGGATCCAACTGGTCACTTCCGGAAACTGATATCCTCTTTCCAGACATTTATAAACGGCATCCCGGTCTTTTTTGCTGTATAAGAAAAATTCACTCTGTCGTATTTTTCCGTTAGGACCGCCAAGACGGTGGAAATAGTCATAAATCGTTACGATCTGTTCTGTGGTATACGGCGCTCTGGACTGCTGTCCGTCACGAAATGTGGTATCGGTGATCCAAATCTCATCCGGCATATGATGTGGTACAATACGGTCATTAAATGCAATCTTCGGAATCTCATCATAATGAAATAAATTCCGAAACACATTCGGAGTCTCCACATCTACCAGCGGATACATATGCTCTTCCAGTTCCAAAAGATTGGTGTGCTTGTTCATACGTACTTTTCTGTTTTCCATGATCTTTTTCCTCCCTCATCAGCTTCATCACTTTACTCAATAGAAGTTCTTGTATAATTGTATACATTCATACGTGTATTGTCAATAGTATTTTTACGAAAAAAGCAGATGCAGCGATCTTCAGCATCACTGCATCTGCTTTTCTTCTTATACGATCACTCTGACCTTCAAAACTCCTTCCACTGCTTCCAGTTCTTTTATAATCTCCTCTGAAACTTCGGATTCTACATCGATCATGGTATACGCATATTCCTTTTTGCTTTTATTCGCCATAAGAGAAATGTTCATTCCCTCTCCGGCAAGCAACGTCGTAAACTGCCCCAGCATATTCGGGATATTGCGGTGCAGGATCGTAATCCTCACACCTGCTCCTTTCACTCCCATATCACAATCCGGATAATTGACGGAATGGATGATATTTCCATTCTCCAGATAATCCATCACTTCTGCCACTGCCATTTTGGCACAATTATCTTCGGATTCTTCCGTAGATGCTCCTAAATGCGGGATCACAATCGCACCTTTGACTCCCACGATCTCTTTGGTCGGAAAATCTGTCACATAGCAGCGCACTTTTTCAGATACTAAGGCATCCACAATGGCTTCCTGATCCACCAGTACATCTCTCGCAAAATTCAAGATTACCACGCCGTCTTTCATCAGACCGATGGCATCTTTGTTGATCATTCCTTTGGTATCCTCCAGCGCCGGAACATGGATCGTCAGATAATCGCACTCTTTGTATAACTCATCCACAGACTTTGCATGGCGGATATTTCTGGACAACTTCCATGCCGCATCCACAGATACGTATGGATCGTATCCGTAAACTTCCATTCCCAGATGAGTTGCTGCATTGGCAACTAAAACACCGATCGCGCCCAGCCCGATCACACCCAGTTTTTTTCCTTCCAATTCCGTTCCTGCAAACGCTTTTTTCTTCTTTTCTGTAATCTTGGCGATATCCCCGTCTTCTTCATATTCCTGCACCCAATTGATTCCCCCGATGATATCACGGGCTGCCAGCAGCATCCCTGCGATTACAAGCTCTTTCACACCATTGGCATTGGCTCCCGGTGTATTGAATACGACAATCCCTTTCTCTGCACACTGATCCAGAGGAATGTTGTTGACTCCTGCCCCGGCTCTTGCCACAACTTTCAGGTTTTCCGGCAATTTCATATCATGCATGGAAGCGCTTCTGACTAAGATCGCATCTGCCTTTTCTATAGAATCTGTTTTTTCATACTGTCTGGTAAATTTATCGAGTCCAATCTCAGAAATTGGATTTAGGCAATGATATTGATACATACTACACATTCTCCTCCTCAAATTTCTTCATAAACGCAACCAGCGCCTCGACACCTTCATACGGCATCGCATTGTAAATACTTGCACGCATTCCTCCAACGGTACGATGTCCTTTTAAGTTCTCCAGCCCGGCTTCTTTGGCTTCTTTCACAAATTTGGCATCCAGTTCTGCATCCCCTGTCACAAACGGCACATTCATCAGAGAACGGTCTTTCTTTTCTACGGTTCCCTTGAATAGTTTGCTCTCATCCAAAAAGTCATATAACAGCTTTGCTTTCTTTTCATTGCGCTCCTTCATGACAGAAAGACCGCCCATCTTTTTCAGCCATTTGAACACTTTTCCGCACATATAAATTCCATAAGCCGGCGGCGTATTATACAAAGAAGCGGCATCTGCATGGGTCTTGTATGTCAGCATGGTCGGAGTGCCCGGAAGGACATCCTCTGTGATCAGATCTTCCCGGATGATCACAATGACCACCCCTGCCGGTCCGATATTCTTCTGCACGCCGCCATAGATGACCCCATACTTTGTCACATCAACCGGCTCAGAAAGGAAGCAGGAAGAAACATCCGCAACCAACGTTTTTCCTTTTGTATTCGGCAGTTCATGAAACTTTGTTCCATAGATGGTGTTGTTTTCACAAATATACACATAATCTGCATCCTCTGAAACTGGAAGATCCGAACAGTCCGGAATATAAGAAAAGGTCTGATCCGCAGAAGAAGCGATCCTGTGTACGGTTCCATATTTTTCCGCTTCTTGCGCTGCTTTTTTTGCCCACTGTCCTGTCACGATATAATCTGCCACCCTGTTTTTCATCAGATTCATCGGAATCATAGCAAACTGCTGGGAGGCTCCGCCCTGTAAAAACAATACTTTATAATTGTCCGGAATATTCATCAGATCCCGCAGATCCGCCTCGGCTTCCTGAATGATCGTCTCGAAGACTTTCGAGCGATGACTCATTTCCATAACCGACATTCCGCTCCCTCTGTAATCCAACATTTCATCTGCTGCTTCTTTTAGCACTTCTTCCGGCAATACTGCCGGTCCGGCTGAAAAATTGTACACTCTACTCATCTTCTCTTCCTCCTGAATTTTCATTTTCTATTGAAACGAAAGCTGTTTACCCTTCGTTCAAATCTGTCTCATCAAACACTTCACTGATCGCAGCTCCAGGCGCTACCATTGGCCATACCTTATCATCCTGATCGATCTGACAGTCCAGCACCACCGGCCGCTGCATCTTCACTGCGTCTGCAAAGGCTTCTGCAAACTCTTCTTTTGTAGTCACGCGGATTCCCTCTGCGCCAAGCGCCTGTGCCAGCTTCACAAAATCTACTGCATCATCCAGAATGGTCTGTGAATAATGCTGATCATAAAAAAGATTCTGCCACTGACGCACCATGCCAAGTACATGGTTGTTGACCACTACTTGAATGATCGGAATCTGATATCTGGCTGCGGTTGCAATCTCGTTCATATTCATGCGGAAACATCCGTCTCCTGCAATATTGACAACCGTCTTATCTGGACATCCCATTTTGGCTCCGATGGAAGCTCCAAGACCATAGCCCATGGTTCCCAAGCCTCCCGATGACAATAATGTTCTCGGTTCTTTATATTTATAATATTGTGCTGCCCACATCTGATGCTGTCCCACTTCCGTGGTAATGATCGCATCCCCTTTGGTCTGACGGTAAATTTCTTCTACCAGATACGGACCGGTCAGTTTGCCGTCTTCATACTGAAGCGGATACGTTCTCTGATACTCCCGGATCTGCTCCATCCATTCGGTATGAGACTGAGCAGACAAACGGGCATTTAAACGCTGAAGAACTTCCTTGATGTCTCCCACGATCCCATGATCGATCAACACGTTTTTATTCATTTCCGCAGGATCGATGTCAATCTGCAGAATCTGTGCATTGTTTGCAAATGTCTCCGTATCGCTCGTCACACGATCGTCAAATCTGGCGCCTACTGCGATCAGAAGATCACATTCACTCACCCCATAATTGGAGGTCTTGGTACCGTGCATTCCGATCATACCTGTATAACGGGGATCGGTTCCCGGAAAAGCGCCTTTTCCCATCAAGGTATCTGTCACCGGCGCATCTACTTTTTCTGCAAACTCCCGAAGTTCCTGGCTGGCACCGGAAAGAATCACGCCGCCGCCCACATAGAGAAATGGTTTTTCAGAAGCTTCGATCATCTCAAGGGCACGATCCAGCGCCTCCTCTGTAATCGTCTCGGTCCTTCTTGGCGGAAATTCCACCTCTTGTGGAAGATATTCCGTTACTTTTGCTGTCACATCTTTGGGGATATCGATCAGAACCGGCCCCGGCCTGCCGCTTCTTGCAATCCGAAATGCCTTGCGGATCGTATCTGCCAGTTTTTCCACATCTTTGACAATAAAATTATGCTTGGTGATCGGCATAGTGATCCCTGCGATATCAATCTCCTGGAAACTGTCCTTTCCCAGCAACGAAACACCCACATTGCAGGTGATCGCTACTACCGGGATGGAATCCATATATGCTGTGGCAATTCCGGTCACCAGGTTGGTTGCTCCTGGACCACTGGTAGCAAGGCATACTCCCACTTTTCCGGTTGCTCTTGCATATCCGTCAGCCGCATGAGCCGCTCCCTGTTCATGGGAAGTCAGGATATGCCTGATTTCATTACTATGCTGATACAATGCATCATATACATTCAAAATCGCTCCGCCCGGGTAGCCAAATACCGTATCTACCCCCTGTTCTTTCAGGCATTCGATTACAATTTCTGCTCCGTTTAACTGCATGATGCTCTCCTCCTAATTGTTTTTCGGGATTTCCAGAATGGCGCCTCTGTTTCCAGACGTTACCATAGACGCATATCTGGCCAGATATCCGGTGGTTACTTTTGGTTCTCTTGGCTGCCATGCAGCACGTCTTCTTTCCAGTTCTTCTTCCGATACATCCAGCTCCAGCTTTAATTCTGGAATATTGATCTTGATGATATCGCCCTCTTCAACCAGAGCGATCGGTCCGCCTACTGCTGCCTCTGGCGAAACATGCCCAATGGAAGCACCTCGGGAGGCCCCGCTGAACCGTCCGTCTGTGATCAGTGCCACCGAAGATCCAAGTCCATATCCTGCGATGGCTGAAGTTGGATTGAGCATCTCGCGCATTCCCGGTCCGCCTTTTGGTCCCTCATACCGGATCACGATCACATCTCCCGGATGGATCTTTCCGGACTTGATCGCCTCTGTAGCTTCTTCATCACTCTCAAAAATTCTGGCCGGGCCTTCATGCACCAGCATCTCTTCACAGACTGCGGAACGTTTTACCACACTTCCGTCCGGCGCCAGATTTCCTTTGAGCACTGCCAGACCTCCGGTCTCACTGTACGGGTTCTCGATCGGACGGATGACTTCTGGATTTTTATTGATACATCCTTCGATATTTTCTCCCAGTGTCTTTCCGGTCACTGTCATACACTCTGTATGAAGCAGTCCCTTTTTGTTCAATTCATGCATGACCGCATAGACGCCGCCTGCCTCATTGAGATCCTCAATGTAGGTATGTCCTGCCGGAGCCAAATGACACAAGTTTGGGGTCTTTTCGCTGATCGGATTGGCAAAATCAATCTCAAAATCCATTCCGATCTCATGGGCAATTGCCGGAATATGCAGCATACTGTTAGTCGAACATCCCAATGCCATATCGACTGTCAGCGCGTTTAAAATCGCCTCTTTTGTCATAATATCTCTTGGTCGGATATTCTTTCGCACTAATTCCATCACCTGCATTCCCGCATGTTTTGCAAGCTGAAGTCTGGCAGAATATACAGCCGGAATGGTTCCATTCCCTTTCAGTCCCATTCCAAGCGCCTCTGTCAGACAGTTCATACTGTTGGCTGTATACATGCCCGAGCAGGAACCGCAAGTCGGACATGCTTTTTCTTCAAATTCACACACATCTTCCTCAGAAATCTTGCCTGCTGCATAGGAACCAACAGCCTCAAACATACTGGAAAGGCTGGTCTTGCTGCCTTTGACATGCCCTGCCAGCATCGGTCCGCCGCTGACAAAAATCGTCGGAATATTCACACGGGCTGCCGCCATCAGAAGTCCAGGAACATTTTTGTCGCAGTTCGGGATCATCACAAGACCATCAAACTGATGTGCCATTGCCAGTGCCTCTGTAGAATCCGCTATCAGATCTCTGGTCACCAGAGAATACTTCATTCCAATATGACCCATGGCAATTCCATCACAGACTGCAATCGCCGGAACCATGATCGGAGTCCCGCCTGCCATTGCAACCCCCATTTTCACTGCCTGTGTGATCTTATCCAGATTCATATGTCCCGGCACGATCTCATTATAAGAACTTACAATCCCGATCAGCGGACGATCCATCTCTTCCTTCGTCATTCCCAACGCATTAAACAAAGAACGATGGGGCGCCTGCTGCATTCCTTTTGTTACTGTATCACTTCTCATTTTCTATCAACCTCTTTTCTTGTGTTATCTGATATAAGAACAGATCCGATCTCCCATTTCACAGGTATTGATCTGTGTATTTCCTTCTGACATGATATCAATCGTCCGGCAACCATCTTTCAGCACTTGCTGAACCGCTGATTCAATGGCATTTGCTTCCTTATCAAGATCAAACGTAAATCGTAGCATCATAGCCGCCGACAAAATCGTAGCGATCGGATTCGCTATCCCTTTTCCGGCAATATCCGGCGCTGAACCGCCGCTTGGTTCATACAGTCCAAATTTTGTCTCATTGAGACTTGCCGAAGCCAGCATTCCGATGGAACCTGTGACCATACTTGCCTCATCCGAAAGAATATCACCAAACATATTCTCTGTCAGGATCACATCAAACTGTGCCGGATCTTTGACCAGCTGCATGGCACAATTATCTACCAGCATATGCTCTAATGTCACATCCGGATATTCCTGTGCCACTTCTTCCACAATCTTTCTCCAGAGTCTGGAAGAATCCAACACATTCGCTTTATCCACGCTGGTTACCTTTTTTCTTCGCTTTTCTGCAATCTCAAATCCACGTTTTGCGATCCTTCGGATTTCTTCTTCTGTATAAGTAAGGGAATCACATGCCGTCATCACACCGTCGATTTCTTTTGTGCTGCGTTCTCCAAAATACAGCCCCCCTGTCAGCTCCCGCATGATCATCAGATCAAATCCATCTTTGACAATCTCTTCTTTGAGCGGACAGGCTCCTTTTAGTTCTTCATACAGCACCGCCGGTCTTAAGTTTGCAAACAGATTCAGCGCTTTTCTGATCTTTAACAGTCCTGCTTCCGGACGCTTTGAAGGTTCCAGTTGATACCATGGAGAAGTCCTTGTATTTCCCCCAATCGATCCCATCAAAATCGCATCACACTGCTTTGCCTTCTGAATGGTCTCCTCTGTCAGCGGAATGCCATGTACATCAATAGAAGCTCCTCCCATTAAAAGCTCTGTATATTCACATTTGTGCCCATAAACTTCTGCGATTCGATTCAGTACTTTCATCGCTTCTGTCACGATTTCTGGTCCAATTCCGTCTCCCTTGATCACTCCGATATTCAGCTTCATAATACTCATCCTTCCAATTTTCAAAGTGTTATTCTAAATAATACCTCATTTCATTTCTCATTTCAACCCTTTACCATGGAAAAGTGTGAAAAAACAGAGTGAACTCTATAAAATAGCAGCCACTAAACTCGATTGTCACAATTTCTCACGGTCAGTCTCTGTCTTTTTACTAAAAAAGCTGTTCTACAACCTTTCAGTCATAAAACAGCTTCTCTTTTTCTTACTCTGCGTTTGGTTTTTCAATCTGCGCGATCGCAGCTTTCTGCATCGGGATACGACAGTTTTTATTGTTACCAAACTCTACGATCACGTCGTCATCTGTGATATCAATAATCACTCCGTAAAATCCGCTTGTAGTCAATGCAGTATCTCCGACTTCCATAGAAGCCAACATAGCCTGAAGTCTTTTCTGCTCCTTTTTCTGAGGACGCATCATAAACCAGTAAAGACCTCCGAATAATACTACATAGATCAAAATGACACCTAACATCTTACCAACACACCTCCACTTACCGTGCTATACTCTTCATTTTGCCACACAGTTTCCTCCATCTGACAATACTACCATTGTACACAAAAACTTCTGATACTTCAAGTAAATTTTCTATAAACATTCCGTAAGTGTCTATTTTCCAGATGTCATGCCTTCGATCTTTTTCTTTTTGTATGCCTGATACTCTCCGGTCTCAATGGCTGCACGGATTTCTTCCATCATCGTGTTATAGAAATACAGATTGTGCAGCACACACAAACGCATGCCCAGCATTTCTTTTGCTTTCAGAAGATGGCGGATATATCCCCGGCTGTAGCTTCTGCATGCCGGACACTGACACCCTTCTTCGATCGGTCTGTCATCCAACTCATATTTTGCGTTGAACAGGTTCAACTTGCCATGATTGGTGTACACATGACCATGACGTCCGTTCCGGCTTGGATATACGCAGTCAAAGAAATCTACGCCCCGGTCTACTGCTTCCAGAATATTGATTGGAGTGCCCACTCCCATCAAATACGTCGGTTTCTGCTCCGGCAGATACGGAACCACTGCATCCAGGATCCGATACATTTCCTCGTGGCTCTCTCCTACTGCGAGTCCACCAACTGCATAACCATCCAGATCCAGCTCCACGATCTGCTTTGCATGTTCGATCCGGATGTCTTCATAGATTCCGCCCTGATTGATCCCAAACAACATCTGGTGTGGATTGATCGTATCCGGCAGGGTATTGAGCCGATCCATCTCTGTTTTGCATCGTTTCAGCCAGCGGGTGGTCCTTGCCACAGAATCTCTCATATATGCGCGGTCTGCCACACTGGACGGGCATTCGTCAAATGCCATGGCAATGGTGGATGCCAGATTGGACTGGATCTGCATACTCTCCTCCGGTCCCATAAAAATCTTGCGCCCGTCAATATGGGAGTTGAAATGAACCCCTTCTTCTTTGATCTTGCGCAGTCCTGCCAGAGAAAATACCTGAAATCCGCCGGAATCGGTCAGGATCGGTTTGTCCCAGTTCATAAACTTGTGAAGGCCGCCCATCTTTTTCACCACTTCATCGCCCGGGCGGACATGCAAGTGATACGTATTGGAAAGTTCTACCTGCGTCTTGATCCCCCGCAGATCATCAGTCGATACCGCTCCTTTGATCGCTGCTGCTGTTCCTACATTCATAAATACCGGCGTTTCAATCGTTCCATGAACGGTATGAAAACGCCCTCTCTTTGCCAGACCATCTTTTTTGATCAATTCGTACATAAATTTGTCTCCTTTATTTTCGTGAAAAAGGGGACCGCGCGAACATACGCTGCCCCTTTTCTCAGTTTTTCTCTTTGATTTCTATTAATAATGTATCACAACCGGTGTTCCCACACTGATCATGCCAAACAACGCTGCCGCCTGACTCACCGGCATATTGATGCAGCCGTGTGAACCGGCTCCATCCTGGAAAAGTGTGCCACCAAATGCCGGCTGCCAGTTTGCATCATGAAATCCGATGCCTGTCCATGTCACCCGCATCCAGTAATCAACCGGTTGTCTATAACTAGGCTCTCCGGTACTTGGATCTGTTTCACCGATCAACACTTCATTCTGTTTCATCTCCAAAATATCATAAACGCCTTCTGGTGTGATCTTTTCCGGAATCGGCACGCCTGTCACCACATCAGTTTCCAGAGCAATGGCTCCGTCTTTGATATACCACATATGCTGCGCCGTCAGATCCACTTCAATAAAAGTCGTTCCCCAGTCCTGCTCTCCGTGGGATTTTGCCGCTCCTCCGGCATAATATGCCGGTTCTCTGGTCGTCACTTCTCCATTTTTGATGCTGTTCTGAAGATTGACACGTTCTGTCTCCTCATCAATGGACCAGCCATAGGTTCCTCCTGTTACTGTGGTTGCTCTTCCGGTCGGTGTCGTCAGATTTCTGGTTGTCCCTACCGTATCATATTTATCTCCAAATTCTGTAAACCAGGCTTTCATTGCTTCCTCGTTAAACACAACGTTCATATTGTCATCCACACCGATCCATGTGGAGATCAAAGTCTTATCTACCACCACCGGCTCTGACATATTGTATGTAATGCTGGCTTTCAGATACTTGTTCATGGTATCGCAGGCTTCCTGAACTTCCTTGGAATCCTTTGTATACTTCGGCCGGGCATAACATCCCTCTTTTTCCATATCCAGTTCTGTCCGAAACTCTGAAATAAACTGATGGATCTTCTGGTTCAGCACTTCCATATCCACTGCGGCCCCATACACTTCCGGCTTCACCACATAAGTCTCCCCCTGAAGCTCCGGTTTCGCATTCTCCGCCGGAGTCTGTTCTGTCTTCACCGCCTGCAGACTTTGGATCTTTTCATCCAGTGCTTTCTCATCATATGACACATCGATGGAGATTTTTTCTGTCTTATGAGAAAAAAGAGCTGCCGGCCATGCAAATCCATTTTGTTTTTTCAGGGCTTTTTTAATATCTTCATTCTCCTGATACTGAAGCGCAATGTCGCTTCCTTTGATCCGGTCTGACTGATTTCCCTGTTCTTTGATGGTCAGCTCATATCCTTTCACCTGCGCTTTCATATAAGCTTCCACTGCTGCAGCAGATTTTCCGGAAAAATCCTTTCCGTTGATCTTTGTATTGAGATAAAAATGACTCATAAAAAACACAGAAACACCCAGATAAATCAGTACCAGTACTGCCAAAGCAGCACCTGCAATGATGCCTGCCTGTTTCACGGGAAATCCGGCAGGAGCTTTCCGGGATTTTGTCGAATATTTTTTTCTTCTGGTTACTTTTTTTGCATCTTTTTCCTTCATTTAGTAGCGCTGTTCTCCTTTCGGTCAATATCTAGTCCTCATTATATTACGCTTTCCGATAATTGTACAGATGCAAGATAGGAATTTTCAGATAAAATTAAGGATTGCACGATAATATGTCTTCTTATATAATAGTTTTATGTGCAAAGGAAAGGAGATTTTGACTTATGAGTGGTTCATCTTTTGGAACTTTATTTCGCATTACAACCTGGGGCGAGTCCCACGGAGCTGGGATCGGCGTCGTGATCGACGGCTGTCCTGCCGGACTTTCTTTAGGTGAAGCTGATATACAGGCATTTTTAGATCGCAGACGTCCCGGTCAGAGTCGCTATACGACCAAACGAAGCGAAACAGACCAAGTGGAGATTTTATCTGGTATTTTTGAAGAAAAAACAACAGGAACTCCCATTTCACTTCTGATCCGCAACCAGGATCAGCGCTCCCGTGACTATGGGGAGATTGCCTCCTATTACCGTCCCGGACATGCAGACTATACATTTACAGAAAAATATGGCTTCCGGGATTACCGGGGAGGCGGCCGCACTTCCGGCCGGGAAACCATTGGTCGTGTGGCAGCCGGTGCAGTTGCTTCTGCTCTTCTTCGAGAGCTCGGCATTCAGATCACAACGTTTTCCCGGGATATCGGTCCTATCCATGTACCGGAGTGTGACTATCATTTTGATGAGATTACAGAGAATCCATTTTACATGCCAAACAATGCGCTGGCTGACCAGGCTGCCGCATATCTCAATGATAAGATGGAGGAAATGGACTCCTGCGGCGGTGTGATCGAATGCCGGGTCAGCGGACTTCCTGTGGGACTTGGGGAACCAGTCTTTGACAAGCTGGATGCACAACTTTCCAAAGGGATCATGTCCATTGGCGCGATAAAGGCCATTGAGATCGGAGACGGATTTGCCGCTGCTTCCTCCACCGGAAGTATCAACAATGATGCTTTTTCTATCAAAGATGGAGCAGTCTGTAAAAAGACGAATCATTCCGGCGGTGTGCTGGGCGGCATCAGTGATGGTTCCGAGCTGATCCTTCGGGCGGCTGTCAAACCGACCCCATCCATTGCCCGTTCGCAGACCACCGTCAATCAGGATCTGGAGGAGATCGAGGTGTCCATCAAAGGCAGACATGACCCCATCATTGTACCTCGCGCCGTGGTAGTTGTAGAAGCCATGACCGCCATCACACTGGCAGATCTGCTTCTGTCCAATCTGACCTGCCGAATGGATTCCATCAAGAAATTTTATCAGGAGGAACGCCATGCCCAATAAACTGATCGACATTGTAAATGTCACCAAATCGTTTAATGAAACTGTAATTTTAGACCAGCTGAATCTTTATATCCGTGAAAATGAGTTTCTGACTTTACTTGGTCCCAGCGGCTGCGGAAAAACTACACTGCTCCGCATCCTGGGCGGGTTTGAAACTCCTGATTCCGGTGATATCATTTTTGATGGAAAGAACATCAACAAGCTGCCGCCTAACAAACGGCAGCTTAACACTGTATTCCAGAAATATGCGCTTTTTACTCATATGACAATCGCAGAAAATATTGCCTTTGGATTGAAGATCAAAAAGAAATCCAAACATTACATTGATGATAAGATCAAATATGCATTAAAACTGGTCAATCTGGAAGACTTCAAAGACCGATATCCTGATTCTTTAAGCGGCGGGCAGCAACAGCGGATCGCCATTGCCAGAGCCATCGTGAACGAACCAAAAGTCCTCCTTCTGGATGAACCACTCGGCGCTCTGGATCTCAAACTCAGACAGGATATGCAGTATGAACTGATCCGTCTGAAAAACGAACTGGGGATCACCTTCGTCTACGTCACCCATGATCAGGAAGAAGCGCTGACCATGTCCGATACCATTGTGGTCATGAATCAGGGCTATATCCAACAGATCGGCACTCCGGAGGATATCTACAACGAACCACAGAACGCATTTGTGGCAGATTTTATCGGAGACAGTAATATTCTTCCTGCCACCATGGTCGAAGACAAAGTCGTAAAAATGCTGGGCGCTACCTGGCAATGTGTGGATGTCGGCTTTGGCCGAAACACTCCTGTAGATGCTGTCATCCGACCGGAAGATATCGATCTGGTCAAACCGGAAGAAGGCATCATTGAAGGCGTAGTCACTCATCTGATCTTCAAAGGGGTACATTACGAAATGGAAGTACTGGCAAATAACTATGAACTGCTGGTACACAGTACCGACCTGTTCCCGGTGGGCACAGAAGTGGGGATTCGGGTCGATCCGTTTGACATTCAGATCATGAAAAAACCGGAATCGGAAGATGCGGAGGCAGCAGGCGTTGAAGAATAGAAAATTATTGAGCGGACCGTATCTGTTCTGGGCAGTCTCCTTTATCATCATCCCACTTCTGATGATCCTTTATTATGGACTGACAGACAAAAACGGGCATTTCACACTTTCGAACCTGGCACTGATCACCACACAGGAAAACTTAAAGGCACTGGGGCTGGCACTTCTGCTTTCTTTGGCAAGTACCATGATCTGTCTGCTCCTGGCCTATCCGCTTGCCATGATCCTTTCGGAAAAACAGGTCAATCAGACCAGCTTTATTGTCCTGATCTTTATTCTTCCCATGTGGATGAATTTTCTGCTCCGGACACTTGCCTGGCAGAATCTTCTGGAGAAAAACGGCGTGATCAATATGATTCTTTCCTTCTTTCATTTGCCGGAATTGAATCTGATCAACACGCCCTATGCGATCATCCTTGGTATGGTGTATAACTTTCTGCCGTTTATGGTCCTGCCGATCTACAATGTATTATCCAAGATCGACCGGGATGTGATTTCTGCTGCCCGGGATCTGGGAGCAAACAGCATCCAGACATTTGTAAGAATCATCCTGCCCTTGAGTGTTCCCGGCATCATCAGCGGGATCACCATGGTGTTTGTCCCATCCCTGACTACCTTTGTCATCTCCGATCTGCTCGGCGGAAGTAAGATCCTGCTCATCGGAAATGTCATTGAACAGGAATTCAAACAGGGCAGCAACTGGAACACTGGCTCCGGACTTTCTCTGGTGCTGATGCTCTTTATCATTGCCAGCATGGCCATGATCGCCAAATATGACAAAGACGGGGAGGGAACTGCATTTTGATCAAAACAACTGCAAAACGGATTTACCTTGCTCTGATTCTCATTTTGTTGTATGCTCCGATCGTCACTTTGATCGTACTTTCCTTCAACGACTCCAAAACCCGCTCTAAGTGGGGTGGATTCACCGGAAAGTGGTATCTCTCACTCTTTGAGAATCCAGACATTATGAATGCTCTTTACACCACTCTGATCATCGCGCTGCTGTCTGCCTTGATCGCAACACTGATTGGAACTGCCGCATCCCTTGGGATCCAGGCTATGAAACCCAAAATGCGGACACTGTTTCTGGGCATTACCAATATTCCCATGCTCAATGCGGATATTGTCACCGGAATTTCCCTGATGCTCCTTTTTGTGGCATTTCGGTTTACACTGGGATTTTCCACGGTTCTGCTGGCACATATCACATTTAATATTCCATATGTGATCTTAAGTGTCATGCCAAAGTTAAAACAAACGAAAAAAAGCACCTATGAGGCGGCTCTGGATCTGGGGGCCTCTCCCATCTATGCATTTGTCAAAGTGGTGCTTCCTGACATCCTGCCGGGGATCATTTCCGGATTCCTTCTGGCCTTTACGATGTCACTGGATGATTTTGTGATCACCCACTTTACCAAAGGCCCCGGAGTAGATACACTTTCTACCAAGATCTACAGCGAAGTCCGCAAAGGGATCAAGCCGGAGATGTATGCACTCTCTACGATTATGTTCCTGACGGTACTGATCCTGCTGTTCTTGATCAATTTCACACCGGATTCAAAAAAATCAGCCCGGACCGCTTCCCTCAGGCAGAGAAAATGGCAGAACGTCACCAGGATCGTCTGCAAACGGATCCTCCCTGTCGGAATGGCCCTCGTCATCACCGCAGGCGGATTTTATTACGGCTCCAAAAATGGAGTCACAGGAGGAGACAATCAGCTGATCGTATACAACTGGGGCGAATATCTGGATCCTGACGTGATCCCCATGTTTGAAAAAGAGACCGGTATCCAGGTTGTCTATGAGGAATATGAAACCAATGAGATCATGTATCCTAAAATCCAGTCCGGCGCCATTGCATATGATGTCGTCTGTCCTTCGGATTACATGATCCAACGTATGATTGAAAATGATCTGCTTGCCGAGATTGATTTTGACAATATTCCAAATATCAAAAATATCGGCGCGACCTATCTGGAACAGTCCAGACAGTTTGACCCGGAAAACAAATATTCGGTTCCATACTGCTGGGGTACTGTCGGGATCCTTTATAATAAAATCATGGTAAAAGAGCCCATCGACAGCTGGTCTGTTCTGTGGGATGAAACCTACAAAGACAACATTCTGATGCAGGACAGCGTCCGGGATACATTTGCCGTTGCCTTAAAATATATCGGTGCTTCCTTAAACTCCACGGATCTCAATGAACTGGAAGCAGCCAAGCAGCTTCTCATCGAGCAAAAGCCGCTGGTACAGGCATATGTGATCGATCAGGTCCGTGATAAAATGATCGGAAATGAAGCTGCGATTGGTGTGATCTATTCCGGAGAAGCCATCTATACACAGATGGAAAACCCGGATCTGGAATATGTCATCCCGAAAGAAGGCTCCAACCTCTGGATCGATTCCTGGGTTATCCCAAAAAATGCAAAACATAAAGAAAATGCCGAAGCATTTATCAATTTTCTCTGCAGGCCGGAAATCGCCAAGATGAATTTTGACTATATCACCTATTCCACTCCGAATACGGCGGCACGGGAGCTGATCGAAGATCCAGCTATCCGCAACAGTACGATTGCATTCCCCGAAGCACAGGAATTAGAGCACTGTGAAACCTTCCGTTTCCTCGGAGACAAATACGATGCCCTGTATAACCAACTGTGGCGGGAAGTAAAATCAAAATAAACAAAAAGAGCATTTGTTCTGTCAGACCATGATCCGCAGAACAAATGCTCTTTCTTATTCTGTTTTCATTCCTTTTTCACATCGATGAATCCTTCTCCAAACACTTCGCTTGTCTCCGTCAGCATCACGAACGCCTCTGGATCCACCTCATGCGCTGCACTTCTTACGGAATATGCCTGGGAACTGGAACATGCACATAACAGCACTTCTTTTTCTTCTTTTGTGTAAGTCCCCATTCCTTTGATCACCGTAGAACCTCTGCCGCTGATCTGATCGATCTTACGGGATACCTCCCCCGCTTTTGTGGTGATGATCAAGATCAGTTTTCCGGCGCCCATGCCATACATGATCTTATCAATCACAACGGATGTCACAAACGCAGAAATCAGCCCGTACAAAACAGCGTCGATATTTCCAAAGACCGGCCAGCCAAGCAAAATGATCAGCAGATCAATGGCCATAGTCACAAATCCAATGGACAGGTGTGGCTTGATAGCTTTGATTGACATGGTCAAAAAGTCCGTTCCTCCGGAAGACGACCCACGCATGTAAAACAACGCCAGGGCTGCTCCCAGACAGACTCCGGAAAACAGCGCCGCCATAAACGGCTCTCCTGTATACGGATCTGTATAAGGAAAAATCAGATCCAAAAAGATGGTGCAAAAAATCATGGTTCTTGCAGACTTAAACATGAATCGTTTTCCCACCAGCCGAAAGCTCAAAACGATCAGCGGAATATTTAAAATCAGGGTGGTAATTCCGATGGGCGCTCCCCATATATGATGAATGATCAATGCAAGACCTGACAGTCCTCCGGGGGCAAAATCCGCAGTCTTGGCAAAAGTATAAATCCCAAGTGCATATAAAATACTTCCCACAATATCATAAGAAATATCCAATGCAAGTTCTTTTTTGTTGATCTTCTTCTGATTCCATCTCATGTGCGTTCCCTTCTTTTCTCCTATACAGGGAAGCATCCTCCTCCGATGAACTCCCGGAGCAGGGAGTTTGCCGGAACATAGTCGCTTCCAATCCCGATAAAGTAATCAAAAAACTTCAAAAGCCGCTTTGCTTCCAGATATTCCGGAGAATCCTTTTCCACTCCAAACAAAAGCGGCTCCACATACTGCTTCAAAACTGCCAGCTCATAGAGCAGCGAAGAATTAAACATCACATCCGCCTCTTCCTGGAACGGAAAAATATTCTCTTCCTCTCCTCGTCTTACAGAGGACCACATGGCGATGGTCTTCTGTGCGGATGTGCCTCTCGTCCTGGCATCTCTGACCAGCCTGCGGATCAGCCTTCCATCAGTCGACGGGATCCGGTTATGCTCATCAATATTCAGCTGGGTCAAAGCACTGATATAGATCTTAAACTTTCTGTCCGCAGACAGCTGACAGGAAAGCTTTGGATTCAGACAGTGGATTCCTTCTATTACCAGAATATCCTGCTCCTGCAATCGAGTCGGTGTGGTATCATAACTTCTGGTTCCCTTCTTAAAGTCAAAAATCGGAAGATGTACCGGCTCTCCTGCCAGCAGTGCCTGCATATCTTCATTAAACTGCCGGATATCGATGGCTTCCAGGCATTCAAAATTATAATTGCCTTCCTCATCTTTCGGCGTTTTCTCCCGATCCACAAAATAATTGTCCACTGCGATCGGATGAGGTCGCATTCCCTGCGTCTGAAGCTGGATGGAAAGTCTGTGGGAAAACGTCGTTTTTCCGGAAGAAGACGGACCTGCGATCATGACCAGCTTTGTCTCCGGCTTTCTGGCGATCTGTGCGGCAATCTGCGCGATCTGCCGTTCCTGATAAGCCTCCTGTACCAGAACGATCTCCCGCATATCATATTTGGTCACCATATCATTGAGCGCGCCTACCGTCTCAATATTCTGAAGATCTCCCCACTGTACACTGCTCTTTAATACCTGAAACAGCTTTTCACGGGGTTCAAACGGCGGAACCACCTCCGGTTCTTTCCGAAGAGGCATCTGCAGCACGAATCCTTCATCATACAGATACAATGCAAAATGCTTCAAATATCCGGAATCCGGCACCATATATCCGTAATAGTAATCTTCAAATTCGTTCATCCGATAAATATTGACTTTGGAGACCCTGCGATACCCAAACAGCCGCTCTTTGTCATACATTCCATGTTTTCGGAACAGATCCACCGCATCGGATGTATGCACGGACCGTTTTTCAATCGGAATCTTGGCATCCGCAAGCTCATGCATTCTGGCATCTACCTGATCCAAAAACTTCTGATCCAGCTTCAGATCACCATCCAGAGTACAGTAATATCCTCTGCTCACAGAAAAATGAATCTTTACATTTCGGACATGCTCATGTTCTCCCACGTCATAAACCGCTTTGACCAGCATAAAACACAGACTTCGCCGATAAGTTTCGTATCCGATGGGATCTGACACTGTCAGAAATTCCAGTCTGCAGTCTTTTTTCAACCGCTTGTTCAACTCCTGAAGCCGTGTTCCATCCACCAGAGCCAACACGATCCGATGTTCATAATCTTTTTGCATCTCCTCGGCAATCACCCGATAAGTGATTCCCTTTTCATATTGTTTTGTCCGCTCCCCTATCTGAACACTGCAAAATTCTTTTTCCATAAGACTGTCCTCCTGTCTGGAATCTTACAATACCTGAAACGGATGCACGACCGGTGCCGTGATGATCTCTGCTGCCGGAAGCCGTTCCTCTAAAAACCGTTTCATATCATCCATGAAAATATACTCGGTTCCATAATGTCCGGCATCGATCACCGCCATCCCCTGGGCTGCCGCATCCAGTCCTTCATGATGTCCGATATCTCCGGTCACCAGAACATCTGCCCCTTTTTGGATCGCGGGGTCAATGGCGCTTTTGCCGGATCCCGGAGACACTGCCATGGTATGCACCTTTTGTTTCATATCTCCGAATACTTTCACCGATCCCAGTTTCAGTTTATGCTTCACATAAACGCAACATTCTTCCAGAGTCATCTCCTCTGGCAAGATCCCAATTCTTCCGATTCCCTCTTCTTTCATCTCTGTATTCAGAGTCACATCCAGCACTTTGGTATCTGTCAGTCCCAGAACTGTTCCGGAAAGCTCTGCCATGCCCAGTACGTCATAGTTGGTATGCATGGCATAATAAGAAATATCGTGCCGGATCAGCTCAAGCAGCCTGCGTCCGATAAAATCTTCATCCGTAATATGCTTCATGGGCGAAAAGATTAATGGATGATGAGTGATCAGCATGTCCGCCTTCCTGGCAATGGCCTGCCCGATCACTTCATCCGTAGCATCCAGTGCCAGATAGATCCGATGGATCTCCTTTTCGCTTCGTCCTGCCAAAAGACCTACGTTGTCAAATCCCAAAGCCGCACTTTTGGGATATGTACCTTCTATCATTGCCATAATCTCTCTACACAGCATAATATTTCAGTCCTTTCCTGATACAGGCCAGATCATGTTGTAATTCTGCCTGTCTTCTTATGATATGTTCTCCGCTCTGTTCTTCTAGTTTGTCCAAAATCCGGGATTTTATCTGCTCTTCTCGCTTTAAATATTGTTCCAATACCGGATGTCTGCTCTCCAGCAGCCGTTTGCCATAGCACAGTTCTATTTCATCCCACGCTTCGGGCGTCTCTCCATTTTCCATCGGGATAATACGCATCATCGGATAATACTTTCCATCTTCCAATACCATGTCTTCTTCTGCAATCTGATAGCCTTCCTGCAACAGATAGGCACGCACTTTCGGAATCTCCGACTGGGGCTGTAAAATACATTCTTTCATCTGTCTGGCCACAGCCTGTCCCTCTGTCAGGATCTGAATCACCAGACCGCCGCCCATTCCTGCTGCGATCATGGCATCCGCCTCGCCCGGCTGTAACCGCTCCAACCCATTGGAAAGCCGCAGTTTGATTCGATCCTCCAGCCCTGCTTCTTTTACATGCTCTCTGGCACGCTCAAGCGGTCCCTCATTGACGTCCATGGCAAAGGCCCGCCGAATCTTCTGTCTGCCAGCCAGATAGATGGGAATATACGCATGGTCTGTTCCAATATCGGCTACACAGCCTGAAACGGTCACCAGATTTGCTACCGCCTGCAGCCGTTTTGATAATTCTGCGATCATAGGCTTAATCCAGATAATCTCTCAGCTTGCGGCTGCGGCTTGGATGACGCAGTTTCCGGAGTGCTTTTGCTTCGATCTGGCGGATACGTTCACGGGTAACGTCAAATTCTTTTCCTACTTCTTCCAGCGTTCTGGCGCGTCCGTCGTTCATTCCGAACCGGAGACGCAGCACTTTTTGTTCTCTTTCAGTCAGTGTATCCAGCACTTCGTCCAGCTGCTCTTTGAGCAAGGTCTGTGCCGCTGCTTCTGCCGGCACCGGTACGTTGTCATCCTGGATAAAATCTCCCAGATGACTGTCTTCTTCTTCTCCGATCGGAGTCTCCAGGGATACTGGTTCCTGAGAAATCTTCAGAATCTCACGCACACGTTCTACCGGCATGTCCAGTTCTTTTGCGATCTCTTCCGGCATCGGTTCTCTTCCCAGTTCCTGCAGCAGCTGTCTGGACACACGGATCAGCTTGTTGATCGTCTCCACCATATGCACCGGGATCCGGATTGTTCTTGCCTGATCCGCGATCGCTCTTGTGATCGCCTGGCGGATCCACCATGTGGCATACGTACTGAATTTATATCCTTTGTGATAATCGAATTTCTCGACTGCTTTGATCAGACCTAAATTTCCTTCCTGGATCAGATCCAAAAACAGCATCCCACGTCCCACATAGCGCTTTGCAATGCTGACTACCAGACGGAGGTTGGCTTCTGCAAGCTCTTTTTTGGCATCTTCATCCCCTTCTTCCATTCTCTGTGCCAGCTCGATCTCTCTGTCTGCACTCAAAAGAGGAACCTTTCCGATCTCTTTTAAGTACATTCTGACCGGATCTTCAATACTGACTCCATCCGGAACAGACAAGTCAATATTTTCCATATCTACATCGTCTGTTTCTTCTGCCATAATAACGTCCATATCCACATCCAGATCATCATCACTGCTGATCCGCAGCACATCAATATTGTTGGCTTCCAGATACTCAAATACCTTTTCCATCTGCTCTGCTTCCAGTTCCATATCTGCAAAGCAGTCATTGATCTCCTGGATCTCCAGAATACTCTTCTTTTTCTTTCCCTGTGCTACCAGTTCTCTCAATCTTTCCGTAAACTTCTGAATATTCTCTTCCATGTGTCCATCCTTCCTCTGTCTGCACAATATGCAGACGATCTTGTTTTATTTTATCCTTATTCAATCGAAATATGCAGTTTCTTAATATCATCCAGCTTTCGCTTTTCTTCCATCAGCTTCTGTAGTCCTGCAATATCTGTGGGCGCCAGATGCATGGTACGATAGTCAATACTGTAGGTCTTGACTTTGATGATCGTCTCCTGCAGTGCTTTTTCCCGTTCTTCTTTTGTAGTCAGCTTCTGGATCCTGGTATGAAACAAAGAAGCCGCCTCCCGGTGCTCTTCTTCCTGCGTAAAATGGTTCAGGATCTTCGCCGGATTCAGCTCCCCTTCCTCATACTGTTGATACAAAAACTCTGCCACTGTATGATACAGCGGCTCCGGAAAATCTTCCGGGGTGATATATTTTTGAATGATCCCGAACAGGTGCCTGTCTTCGATCATCCAGGTGAGCAATACCTTCTGTGCAGTTTTGCTTCCGTCCTCTTTAGGCTTCTCATTTCCCCCAAGCTGCCTGGGACGTGCTGCCGGCGCTGCCATTCCTTCTTTTACTGCCGTCTTAGCTACAAGCTTTTGCAGGCTTTCCGTCGTTGCATGATAGGTTCTGGCCACTGCTTCTATGTAATTATTGCGCTCCAGTTCCTCTTCAAATCCGATCAGCCTTCTGGCTGCTTCCTGAAAAAATGCAGTCTTTCCTTCCGGGGTATTTAGATCGTACTGCTTTTCCAGCATCTCCAGACCGAACATGAATCCATTTCTCGCATTTCCGATCCTTCGCTCAAACTCCTCAGCTCCCAGATTTTTGATAAATTCGTCCGGATCTTTATACGGATCCATCCGAATCACCTTGGCTGTGATCCCGGCTTCTTTTAAGATCGGGACGGCCCGCAGGGCTGCCCTGGTTCCCGCTTCGTCACTGTCATAGGTAAGATATACCTCCTGCACATACCGCCTGATCAAAGATGCGTGCCCCGTTGTCAGCGCCGTTCCCAGGGATGCCACCGCATTAGTAAAGCCTGCCTGGTGCAGAGCGATCACATCCATATAACCTTCACAGATCAAAAAATATGGCTTTCTTGACGTGCGGGCCCGGTTCAGTCCGTACAGATTTCGGCTTTTATCAAAAATCTCTGTCTCCGGTGAGTTCAGATATTTGGGCTTGCCGTCTCCCATCACCCTTCCCCCAAATCCGATGACCCGGTTGTTGACATCCATAATGGGGAACATGACCCGGTTCCAGAATTTGTCATACACACCGTGCTTTTCATCGGTATTGATCAGACCGGCCTGCCGGATCAGTTCCTCGGAATACCCTTTTTTCTGCAAATACCGGAACAGATCGTCACTGTACTTGTTGGAGTATCCAAGCCCAAATCCTTTGATCGTCTCATCGGAAAGCTGCCGTCCCTTCAAATACTGATAGGCCGTAGTTCCCTGAGAAGCCTTCAGCTGCACATAAAAATACTGAGCTGCCAGTTTATTGATCTCCAAAAGCTGCATCCTTCGATCTGCCTTTGCCCTGGCTTCTTTGGAATACTCTTCTTCCGGCAGTTCGACTCCTGCCCGGTCTGCCAGAAATTTTAAAGCCTCAACAAACGAAAAGTTCTCATAATCCATCAGAAATGTAAACACATTGCCTCCTGCACCACATCCGAAGCAGTAATACATCTGTTTTTCTCTGCTGACGGAAAAAGAGGGGGATTTTTCGTTGTGAAACGGACAGAGTCCAAAATAAGAGCTTCCCTTTTTCTGTAATCTTACATATCCTGAGATCACATCCACAATATCATTTTTTGTTCTGACTTCTTCTATGATTTCTTCCGAATAATACATGTATGTCTCTTATCCCTTTTCCTTTTTAAGAATCGTAATATCCCCTACAATAATTATATTCTGTGTCTCTTCTCTGTTTCCTTTATTTTTTTGAAATTCTTTTTTCCAAAGCCTCGATCACTGTTTTTAAAACCTTTAACCGGGCATAATATTTGTCATTTCCTTCTACTACAATCCACGGGGCATATTCTGTGGATGTGCGGATCAGCATCTCATTGACTGCCTCTTCATACTGTGTCCATTTTTCCCGGTTTCTCCAGTCTTCTTCCGTGATCTTCCACTGCTTTTCGGGATCTTCCTGTCTCGCCAGGAAACGCTTCTTTTGTTCTGCCTGATCGATCTGCATCCAGAATTTTAAGACAACCGCGCCCGCATCTGCAAGATCTCTTTCCAGATCATTGATTTCTTTGTATGCCCGTTTCCATTCCTCTTGTGAGCAGAATCCTTCCACCCGCTCTACCAGCACCCTTCCATACCAGGTCCTGTCAAAAATGGCAATATGCCCGTCCTTTGGCATTTTTCTCCAGAACCGCCACAGATAGTGGTATCCCTTTTCCAGATCATTGGGAGCTGCCGTAGGACTTACCACATACCCTCTTGGATCCATCTTTTCCGTCAGACGCCGGATCGCGCCACCTTTGCCTGCCGCATCCCAGCCTTCAAATCCAATCACCACCGGAATCCGTTTCCGGTAAAGTTCTCCATGGAGCTTTGCGAGCTTTTTCTGGTATGCCTTACACTTTTCTTCATATGTTTCCCGGTCACAGCACCGTGTCAGATCCGCTTTTGCCAGTACGGATTGCCCCAGTTTTTCAGTATCTGACCATACTTTTTCTTCTGCCTGGCAGGCAGTCTCTTTCTCGGTTCGGATCACCTCTTCTGCTGCTCTCCTTGCCTTTTCCTGGGTCTGTGCTTCTATCCTCTGTGTCAGCATCTGCAGAATCACCGTATAGATCTTGACAGTTGCATAGCGCCGGTCTGTTGCCTCCACGATCGTCCACGGCGCTTCCCTGGTATCTGTTCTTCGCAACATCTCCTCTGCCATCGACTGGTATCTGTCGTAGTATTTGTTTTTCTCCAATTCTGTTTTCGTCACACGCCACGCAGTTTCTTTGGATGCAAGCAATGTTTCAAATCTTTGTTTTTGTTCTTTTTGATCGATATCTAAAAAGAATTTGATCAGCAGTATCCCATCATCTGTGAGCTGTTTTTCAAAAGAACAGATGGATCGATAGCAGATTTCCAGCTCAGATTCTCTGGTCTTTTTTTCAAACCGGTCGTTACATACTTTTCGATACCAGCTTCCGTCATAGACGGTAATTCTCCCTTTGGATGGGATTTTCAACCAGAATCTCCATAAAAATGGATGCATCGCTTCCTCCCTTGTCTCTTCTTTGATTGGAAAGACTTCAAAGCCCCGGGGATCCAGACTTTGGATCAGTTTTCCGATCTGTACGCCTTTCCCGGCGGCATCAAAGCCCTCCATCACGATCATGATCGGAATCCCCAGTTCCCTGCACTGTCTCTGGAGCTTGCCAAGCTGAGGTTTTAACACTTCCATTTTTGCTTTATACTCTGCTTTTTCCATTTTCTTTGTCAAATCTATTTTTTCCAACATGCCCCTTCCCTCCTGATCCTTTTTGTCCTTATTCTTCCCATCTGCCGCCTTTTTATCCAATATAAAAACCGTATGGATCCTGTGAAATACCTGGTATCCCACAACATCCATACGGTCTCTTTTTAATAACGGCTCACAATTTCTTTCATCGTCTCCCACTTCTGCTCCATGTCCGCAACCAGTTTAAACTGTGTACGCGCACGATCCAGATTGTGATTCTCACGGTGGATCTTAAAGTAATGATCTCCCTCCAGATAATCTGTCAGGAAACGCATTCCACATTCATAGGTCATGATCTTTGCGCCAAAAGGAAGCATCTCCACTTCTTTTTCCGTAAGACGACCTTTGCATCCTTCCAGGAATCCTTTTACATATACTTCAAATAATTCCATATCACAGGACACTTTATCCAGATCCACTTCATCTTCTGCTGCCGTGCTTGCTCCAAAACGGATCGAATCTCCAAAATCATGCATGGCAAGTCCCGGCATAACCGTATCCAGGTCGATCACGCAGATTCCTTTTCTGGTCTGATCATCGATCATAATGTTATTTAACTTAGTATCATTGTGTGTCACTCGAAGCGGAAGCTCTTTTCTTTCCAGCATCTCTGTAAAGACTCCGGCATCTTTTTCTCTTGCCAGTACAAATTCAATTTCTTTCTGTACAGATGCTGCACGTCCGCACGCATCTGCTTTCACAGCCTTTTTGAACGTCTCAAACCGTTTTTTCGTATTATGAAAATCCGGAATGGTCTCATGCAGTGTCTCTGCCGGATAATCTGCCAGCAGATACTGGAAATTTCCAAAAGAGACTGCACTTTCGTAGAAATCTTCCTGACTTTCTACCTGGTCATAACTGGTCGCGCCCTCGATGTAATGATAAGCTCTCCAGTATTCCCCCTCGCTGTCCACATAAAACATGCTTCCATCCCCAAGAGGAATCACATTCAGTGTCTCTCTCTCCGGATCTCCACCGTTTTCCTCAATTTTTTTCCGCAGATACGTTGTCACCCCAATGATATTTTCCATCAGTTCTTCCGGATGTGTAAAAATCTCCCGGTTCATCTCCTGAAGAATCATCCGTTTTGCAAGGCCTTCCCGATCTGTATACTCTACCAGATAGGTATTGTTGATGTGCCCGCTTCCATAAATGCCTTTGCAGTTCAACTCTCCCAAATAAGAATACTGTGCCAGTACTTCGTTTAATTCTTTTTCTGTAATCTCTCTCATAGCGTTCTCCTTACCATACCTTCACAAATCTTTTTCTTTTCCTTTATCCAGGGAAAGAAACTATGCTTTCAGTATACTCGTCCCGCTGCACTTCCTGCAATTGCGATTTTGCTTAAAAAATTAGATATCTTGCGTTTCTGATTTCTGTTTCATTTCCGCCAGTACTTTTTTGAAGTTTTTTCGAAACAGGATCAGCGTTGTCGCAACTGCGATCACGTCTGCAATCGGTTCTGCCAGGAAAACTGCCTGTACATTGTCTTCCAGAAATACTGGCATGATATAAATCAGCGGGATCAACACGATAATCTTTCGAAACATTGCCAAAAATGCTGAAATTTTAGAATTTCCAAATGCAATAAACGTCTGCTGACAGGCAATCTGTGCTCCCATCAGTACCACTGCCGCCATATAAATGCGCATCGCCCATCTTGCAAATTCTGCCAACTGCGGATCATTGGTAAAGATCGTGACAAATACACCCGGAAGCAGTTCTGCTACTGCCCAGATACAGGCCGCATAAATCACTGACAACAACAACAGCAGGCGGAATCCTTTTCTCACACGTTCCGGATTGTTTGCTCCGAAATTGTAACTGATGATCGGCTGTCCTCCCTGGGTCAGTCCCTGCAGAGGCAGCATGGCAAACTGCATCACGCTGGAAAGGATCGTCATGGCGCCTACTGCAAGGTCTCCGCCATATTTTAATAAAGAAGAGTTAAAGCACAATACCAGGATACTCTCTGTAGACTGCATGATAAACGGCGCAAGCCCAAGCCCGATACATGGAACCATCACATCTTTTCGAATTCTGAAATTCTCTTTTTTCAACCTCAGCACCGTATCTTTTCCAGAAAGGAAACGGATCGCCCAGACTGCGCTGATTGCCTGAGAGAGCACCGTTGCCAGAGCGGCTCCCCGCACGCCCATATGGAAGCCAAAAATGAAGATCGGATCCAGCACAATATTTGTCACTGCACCAATCACAACTGTCATCATACTGATCTTAGAAAAGCCCTGTGCGGCAATAAATGCATTGAGTCCAAGTGTCAGCTGTACAAAAATCGTTCCAACCGCATAAATGTTCAGATAGCTTTCGGCGTATCCCAGCGTATTTTCACTGGCGCCAAACATCAGCAAAAGCGGACGCTTAAACAATAACACAACTGCAGTCAGGATCACAGCCGTGATGACCAGCGCTGAAAAGCAATTTCCAAGAATTTTTTCTGCGCCTTCATTGTCCTTTTTTCCCATTAAAATACTGGCTCTCGGCGCTCCTCCCATTCCCATAAGGGCTGCAAAAGCGGATACGATCATAATAATCGGAAAACAAACACCCAGTCCGGTCAATGCTGCGGCACCCTCTCCCGGTATGTGTCCAATATACATTCTGTCTACCATATTATACAGTGCGTTGACCACCTGTGAAATGATAGATGGCACTGCCAGCACAAACAACAAGTGCCCGATCGGCTCTTTTCCCAAATCTACTTCTTTTGACATTTTTGTCTTCATTTTTCTGTAACTCCTTTCCCTTTTGCCCGTTCTTCAAATCTTGTAAAGATCTGTTCCATCGTGTCTTGCATCACCTGAATATCCTCCCGCGGAATACCTGCCAGAATCTCTCTGTCGATCTCCTGCTTGATCTTTCGGATCTGTGCGATCACCGGCATCGCCCGTTCTGTCAGCTTCAAATGCTGTACTCTCCTGTCTCGATCATCTGCAGCTGTTACGATCAGTTCCTTTGTCAGCAATGCATCTACACTTCTGCACACAAGCGCTTTGGATACTCCCAAATATGTACATAACTGGCTGTTCGTATTGATCGATGGATTGTTGGACAAAAACAGCAGGATGGATATTTCATTCGGAGAATATCCGTCCTTTTGAAACATTCTGCTAAATTCATCGGCATATACTTTTCGGATCTTCATAAATAAGGTGATCACATTTTCCACTGTCACATCCTGTCCCATCCCTGCACCTCCTATTTGTTTACTTGTAAACCTTTTATCAGTATAACACGTTTTTTCCAATTGTCAATTTTATTTGCAGTATTTTTTCATTTTTCAGTTGACATTTTCTCTCATTCATAGTATTATATCAAAAGTGATGTGCAGGAATGCTCATCAGGTAAGCGGAAGTGTCGGAACTGGCAGACGAGCAAGACTAAGGATCTTGTGATCAATGCGATCGTGTGGGTTCAAGTCCCATCTTCCGCATAAAAAAGACATTCAGTCATTGACTGGATGTCTTTTTTTCTATCACTGCTTCAACTTTTATTATCCATTCTGTTCCTCTAAAAACCGTTCAATTTCTTCCAGCCTTGGCATGGATGGTGTCGTTCCCATTTTCTGTACAGAAAGCGCCGCAAGGCCATTGGCGAAACGGACAGCATCCCAAATCTTTTCTCCCTTTGACAAAGCCGCCAGTAATCCGCCATTAAAGGCATCCCCTGCCCCAGTCGTATCCACCGCGTCTACACAAAATGCCGGCACAATCTCTTCTCTTCCTTCCGCTGAAACAAATACCCCTTTTGCTCCCATTGTAATGATGACCTGCTTGACTCCTCTTTCATAAAAATATCCTGCCGCTCTCTGTGCAGATTCCAGATCTTCCACATGGATCCCTGTCAGTTCTTCTGCTTCTACCTCGTTTGGTGTTACCATATATACCTTTGATAAAAACTCATCTGAAATCTGCGAATAAGGTGCTGTATTGACAATCACCTTACACCCATAACGTTCTGCCAGATCCACCACATATTCGTTCGCTTCCTGATTCACCTCCAACTGAAGCAAGAGATACTCACTTTCCCGAAGCTGTGCTTCGATACAGTCAATCTCCTCTTTGGTAATGGTATTACATGCTCCCGGAACAATGATAATCTCATTCTGACTTGTATGTTCATCCACCAAGATCAGCGCGATCCCCGTTTCCGCATCATCTGAGAAAAACAAACCGCCTTTTTCCATCCCCAATTCATCCATCGTATCGGTTGCCACTTTTGCAAAACTGTCTTTTCCCAGTTTTGTCACCATCACAACATCTGCTCCCGCCTTATGCGCAGCAACACATTGGTTAAACCCTTTCCCACCAGGTCCCATCTTAAACATAGAACCTTTTACTGTCTCTCCGGGAATCGGAAGATGCGGACTTCTTGCCATCAAGTCCACTACAAAACTGCCAAATACCATCGCTTTCCCCATTGTGTTTCCTCCTTATCGTTCAAAAATCGATTCTGTTCTCCATTTCACCTTATCATTTCCTTTTTATATCGTCAATGTTTTCCATAAAAAGACGAAAAAAAGACCTCGTGAAATCCACAAGGTCTCTTATGCGGAAGATGGGACTTGAACCCACACGATCGCATTGATCACAAGATCCTTAGTCTTGCTCGTCTGCCAGTTCCGACACTTCCGCTTACCGTAACTTACTTTCTGTTCGCTACAAGTGATATCATACTACTCTTACAAAAAAATGTCAACTGATTTTTAGAAATTTTTGTAATTTTTTGAATAATTTATATTATTTCTCTTTTTCGTACATTACAAAAAGAGATCGGATTTTCTCCGACCTCTGATTTTTCCTGTTTTTATTAAGCAAGTTTAGATTTTGCAAGCTCTGCTAATGTTGCAAATCCTTCTTTATCGCTTACTGCAAGCTCTGCAAGCATTTTTCTGTTCATGTCAACGCCTGCTACTTTCAGTCCGTGCATAAATTTGCTGTAAGAAAGACCATTCATTCTTGCAGCTGCATTGATACGTGCGATCCAAAGCTGTCTCATCTGACGTTTGCGCTCTTTTCTTCCTGCATATGCAGATGTAAGAGCTCTCATTACAGACTGTTTTGCAACTCTGTACTGTTTAGAACGTGCTCCTCTGTACCCTTTCGCCAACTTCAGTGTTCTATTATGTTTCTTCTTAGCGTTCATTCCGCCTTTAATTCTTGCCATTTCTTAATCCTCCTCTTATTACTTTTACAAATCTTACAGATATGGTAAAACTTTCTTCATGTTCTTTACATTTGTAGCATCAGTAATTGTAGCCTGTCTGAGATTTCTTTTTCTCTTTGTAGACTTCTTTGTTAAGATATGGCTCTTATAAGCTTTATTTCTTTTCAGTTTTCCTGTACCTGTTTTTTTGAAGCGTTTTGCTGCCGCTCTATTTGTTTTAATTTTTGGCATGATAAATTCCTCCTTTAATGTACTGCCCTACTGGACATATGTCCGTATTTTTTATTTTAACGTTTTTCAGTTAAAACCATGCTCATGCTGCGTCCTTCCATTTTAGCTGGTTTTTCAACGACTGCCACATCCTCAAGCAATGCTGCAAAATCATCCAGAATATGCTTGCTTGACTGTACGTGCGCCATCTCTCTTCCGCGGAAACGTAAGGTAACCTTTACTTTGTTTCCTTTTCCGATGAACTTCTTCGCATTGTTCACCTTTGTATTCAGGTCGTTTGTATCAATATTCGGTGATAAACGTACTTCTTTTACTTCTACAGTTTTCTGTTTTTTCTTAGCTTCTTTTTCTTTTCTTGTCTGCTCGTACTTGTACTTACCGTAATCGATAATCTTGCATACCGGCGGCTTTGCAGTCGGCGCAATCTTTACAAGATCCAAATTTGCCTCCACAGCAAGTTTCATTGCCTCTCTGGATGACATAATTCCTAACTGTTCCCCATCCTCGCCGATCAGACGGACTTCTCTGTCTCTGATCTGCTCATTAATCATTAAATCGCTAATGGTCGTATACCTCCGTCAAATGAATTTCCCTTAGGTTTCCCCGTTGCAAAAGCATAAAAAAAGAGTGAATCTCATATCCACCCAATCTCACTACACTACAGACTTTATACAGGAAACTTGCTGTATGTAACAATATTGAACCAATAGTCACTCGCTTGTGCTATGGTGAGAGTGGATACTCTACTTTGTTTTTCGCTTTAAGCAGTATCTACTCTAACATACTTCCCCATCCCTGTCAACTTCTTTTTCTCATTTTCTCAGCTATTTTCTCAGCTTTAACACTTTTTCACTTTAATTTACTGATTTAACTTGTTTTTTTTCCGAAAGCATGGCATAATACCACTAAATAACAGAGCGCAATCTATTTTGTGTTCTTGTTCCATCTAAAGATGAGAGTTTGAGGAGGTTTTTATATGAAGACAAACAGAAGTAATTTTTCCGGCAAGATCGGCTTTATCCTTGCTGCTGCCGGATCTGCTGTAGGACTCGGGAACATCTGGCGTTTCCCTTATCTGGCAGCCAAATATGGCGGAGGTTCTTTCCTGATCTGCTACATTCTGCTGGCAGTCACATTTGGATTTACATTGATGGTCGCAGAGATTGCGATCGGACGCAAGACCGGTTTAAGCGCCATTGGAGCCTTTCAGAAACTGGATAAACGTTTTGGATTTTTAGGAGTACTGGCAGCCATCGTACCGATCATCATTCTTCCTTATTATTCTGTGATCGGCGGCTGGGTATTGAAATACTTTTTCGCTTTTATCACAGAAGGCGCTGCTGCTGTATCCGGTGATACCTATTTTTCCGACTTCACTGCCAGCACCGCATCCCCGATCTTGTGGTTTTCACTGTTCATTGCAGTAACGGCGCTGGTCGTACTGTTCGGCGTAGAAAAAGGAATCGAAAAAGTCAGCAAAATCATGATGCCGATCCTCGCAGTCCTGACAGTCGGGATTGCAGTTTATGTTCTGACTATGGACGGAGCTATGGAAGGACTGAAGTATTATCTTCTTCCGAATATGTCGAATTTCTCTGTGATGACGGTATTGGCAGCCATGGGACAGTTATTCTACTCCATGTCCCTTGCCATGGGAATTATGATCACCTATGGTTCTTATATGCCAAAATCCACCAATCTGGAAGGTTCTGTCCGCCAGATTGAGATCTTCGATACCGGATTTGCCTTTTTTGCAGGATTGATGATCGTACCGTCCGTATTCATCTTCTCCGGCGGTGACGAATCTGCATTAAATGCCGGAGCCGGACTGATGTTCATCACACTTCCAAAAGTGTTTGCAAGTATGCCGTTTGGTACCGTACTCGGAACCGTATTCTTTGTCCTTGTATTTTTCGCGGCAGTTACTTCTTCCATCTCTTTGATGGAGACCATTGTTTCGATCTTCATGGATAAATTCAAGTGGTCCAGAAAGTTTACCTGCATTCTGGTAGCAGTCTATTCCCTGCTGATCGGAATTCCCACATCCCTTGGTTTTGGTGCGCTGGATTTCATCAAGCCTCTGGGAATGTCTATCCTGGACGCAATGGACTTCATCAGCAACAGTGTGCTCATGCCAATCGTCGCTGTACTGACCTGCATCTTTGTAGGATTTATCATCAAACCTAAGGTGATCATCGATGAAGTAGAATCTTCCGATGGCGGAACATTCAAAAGCAAAAAGATGTTCATCGTTATGATCAAGTGGATCGCTCCAATCTTTTTGATCGCGATCCTGATCAGTTCCGTTTTGAACGCATTGGGCATTATTACGATGTAAATCATATCAGGGGGAATCAGTTAAACCGGTTCCCCCTTTCTTAGAATCTGTCATTCTTCTCAATCCAATCTTAAAATGGTTTTTACTGGATACTCAGAAAAACTTAACCAAAATTCTCGTTCTTCAATCTGTTCCCAATCTTTCTTTGTAAACCACAACGACAACATCTCATAAGGGTACGTGATCTGCTGAGTTTCTCCAGGAGCAAGAACTTGTTTTAACCGTCCATAAGAACCACTGCAGGAATCGGAGATATCTTTAGCGATTCCATTCGTCATACCACTGGTTACCAGACTTAAATCTGTCATATCAAGTTCTTGTATTTCTTCAGTCGAGTTCGTTAAAGTGATGGTTACGTTAATGATTCTGCTGTCAGCAAGGGGTTCTATATCAATGTCACTCAAAAGCTTGTTGGTTTCTTCTTTGGAAAGTATCTCAGCCTTATCTACAGAAATTAAAACATCTTTTTGATATTCCAATGTTTCACCGAAAGCAGCTTCTTTGATAATTGCTCTTGGATGTTCGGCATTTACTTTGTGATATCCAAATGCAGTTGCAACAAGGACAATTCCCGCTGCGGCCAATAAAATAATTTTCTTTTTCATATTCATCACCTACAATATAATGTGTGTTTTAATACAGCCACGATCCATTTTGTATATTTCATCAGATACGTTCTGTAATATCTCGTCTGTATGACAGGAAATAATCACCAGAGCGCCTCTGTCACGTTCTTCTTTGACAAGTTCCCACATTTTTGCTTCACTCTTTTCGTCCAGAGCGTTGGCTGGTTCATCTAAAATCACAATGTCCGGCTGTTCCATGATAGCGGCGGCGATTCCCAGTTTTTGTTTCATACCGAGTGAATATTTTCGGTACTTCTTATCCATATCTTCCTGAAGACCCACTTTGACAAGTACCCTTTTGATATCCTCGTCGGAGATTTGCCCTTTGATCGCTGCCAGCATTTTCAGATTTTGAAAACCACTGTAGGAATCGAGGAATCCTGGCTTTTCAATAAAAACTCCGATGCTGCGTGGAAATGAGATATCCCGTCCCAGTTCCTCTCCGTCAATTGTCACAGTTCCTTCTGTAGGAAGGATAAGACCGGAGATCACCCGCATCAGCATAGATTTTCCACACCCGTTCTTTCCTTGCAGACCATAGACTTTTCCACATTCCATAGACAGGTTAATTTCATTTAAGACAAAGTCTTCTTTGATTTTTTTACTTACATTCTGAAGTTCCAGATACATCGTTTGCCTCCCATTTTTTCATTTAAAAAATATCTTTGTATTTTGTAATATGCTTTCCCAATATAAACATCAAGATCAGGATTATGACGCTCCAAAGAACTCCTGTCATCACACCGGCGCCATCAGCCTGGATCAGCTCATGCCGTACAATCATCAGATAATTGCCCGGCAGTAAAAAGTTCCAGTGAAATACAGAACACACCCATATGGTTGTCGATAGGATAATCCCGATAAATACATTGCTCTTCAGCGAAACAACATACTGGATATATGCCAAGGCCGTCAGTATAAACAGACAGGGGAGCGCTACATCCTTAAGAATGGAAATCTGACTGATATCCAAACCAAGATACGACAGATAGAAATCCGTACCACCTTTGGCAAAAACGGCTCCAGTACATCCCGCATAGATTAGAAATGTAAATCCTGTTATCAGCAGATAACAGACTGTTTCTCTCCAAATCGTAAAATTCTGATACAGCCACCACCGCCTGCGAGAACCTTTTCGCAAAGTACATTGTATCTGAAATGGACTAAAAATATCGGCAACGGACTTTCCAATCAGGACAAAATAATAAATCAAATACATGGACAGAATGGGCGGAATATTAAATGCTTCTACTCGTCCTGTCATAGTATAAGGAAAGGAACCTTTGAAAAAATTAATCACATAATCACCGATTGTTAAACAGTACTCTGTATCATGAAATTGCATCCATTGTTCCGCACTTCTTTGAAAAAATCTGCATTCAATGATAATGAGTAATATAACAATAAAGTATTTTTTCAGTCGTTCCAGAAAACTCACTTGAAACATAGTTGCTTTTCTCATAGCCATCACCTACTGGAAGATATCTTTCTTTTGGATAAACATTGTTCCGATCAAATATTCTGTCAGAAGTAGGAATAAACCGATTAGCAACGGAAGTATCAATTCAGTCCGTGATAGTGCGTAGGAATATTGAACAGAATATAGATTATGGAATACCGAAAGTTCTAATATTGGTAAATCCAATACATAAACAAGCATAACCGGAACCCAAACCAGAATCATATACTTTTGATACCAGAGTAACATATCCATCAAAAATAAAATCAGCAAAAATTTTAAAATATACATTACCCATACCGTAACGGCAATTTCCAGAAAATGTATATTACTTACAACACCTGTATTCATATAGAACTTGCTGGAAGCATCGTTCCAATTCATCCAGTTTCCAAGAAAATAATATCCTATAATGCTTTCCAACAGAACCATGACAGCGGATATTGTCACTGCATAGATTCCGCTTTCCAACAAAAGAGAACGAAACATCCGGTTTCGACTTCCATACCGCAGTGCGATCTGAAGATTCAGGCTGTCCTGTTTGCATTTTAAAATATAAAAGAGCAGGATTGGGAACATCATAATCCCAAAACGGCTGGAATGCTGTAAATCAATCAACAGATCGGCAACACTGATTGGTTGACGATAAAAAGCCCAAATGTCTCCGGCATTCCAAACATTCCATATAATGCTTATCGTAGTCAGGATAAGGCAGACTGCACTTAACTTTTTTTGTTTCACAACTTCATTCCAAACGTTATATCCGATTTTCTTTAAACTAGAACACATCATCTTTCACCCCTTTATGAAAGAAGATCAGCCATGATACACCTATTCCCATCAGAAAATAAAGTACAAATATCCACCAATGTACCAATCCATATCCAGCTTGAGCGAAATATACACTGGAATAATCCAGTTTTCCAAGCATTGTGGCAAGAATGTGAATGCCAAGCTGCAGGAAGAATGGTACAATTCCGACAATAATCTTATAGTCTGACAGATAACTTGCGGCCAACGCAATACAGGCGAACATTCCACCCAACAGGAAATCCAGTACGATAAAAATTCCAATATAAAGAAGTGGATAGGAAAAATATAATTCATAAAGAAAACAGGTTGAATTAATTAAATTATATGGATGTATTGTCGGAGGCAGCAGGTTCGGTAAAAATATCATGGAACAAAGCAGATTTAAGACCAAAGGAACCGCTACTGCAGTTCCGCCTGATAAAAAAGCGGCCAAAAATTTGTTTCTTAAATATTGCTTCCGTGACATTCTTGTATAGAGATTTTTCAAATATCCACTTTCGCGGTCCGAAAAATAGGAAACCCCAAACGGTAACATTGCCAGAATCGGAAGGAGCAAAAAGAAAACAAATCCTGTCCAAGTTGCGGGATTTCCTGCCAGCCATGATCCGGCAATAGCAGAAGGTGCCACTGTCCGAGTTTTACTGAATTCATTCATTTCCAGGCTGATTATTCCACGATTTAAATAATCAGGAAGAATCTGGTACTGGATTACATGTGCTAATGACAAAAGGCAGCCAATTGTCAACGACAGCAGCATTCCCCGACTATGGAATGCTCGTTTCAGTTCAATTCTTCGAAGTTGATTTGTTGGTTTTTTATTCATAACATTCACCATACTTTTATATTTAGTCCAGAAAAATATATCTTTTCACATCAAAATCAGGATTATCTGTTGCAGCACCGCTAGGATTTACTTGAATATAAAGCTGATTCTCATTTAGATATTCATCTTTGACAACGAAAATTAGCGGCATTTCTTTTTTGCTGTTTGCTCCGATCGTATCGAGGCTGTAGTCTTTTCCCCAAGGTCGATCATCTCCAAGATAAGTGACTTCACCAGTGTACTGGCCAGCGCCACTACCGATACTATTTAATCGAAAAATCCCCCATATGTGGGTAGTAACATCTTTTGAAGTAAGATTTTCAACTGCCATATTAACTACAACATAAGAAAAATCATTGGTGATATTTCCATTTTCATCAAGCTGCGCACCCGGCCACTCTTCCAATGGATCTCGGCCTTCAGGCACCGGATATCCGGGATATTCCTTAGACCTGGACCAGGAATTGATTTGATAGGAAAAATCACCGCTGCGGATAGGACTGCCGACACTGGTGATATTAATGGGATTATAATCCATACCTGTCACTGTCTTAAGCGCTGCTGCGAACTCTTTATTTTCCTCCGTTATTTCACCTTCTTGAGCGGGGATGTCCAGGCTTTCTTCTGATATCATTGGGTCAGAAATCTCTTGGGAATCTGCCTGATGAGCGGATGGCGGAACACTGACTTTGGTTCCTCGGAAATATTTAAAACTTACAAAAACCAATCCGATGACAAGAAGGATTCCGATAATGGATACTAATATTTTTTTCATAGCCTTATTCTCCTCTTATTTGATGATTTGTTGTTTATAAAAAACTTTTGACGTCAATAGGTTTTTATTTAATACTTGTTATAGCTTTCTTTATTTAATAGACTGTTTAGACTGTTAATTTTACAAAAAAGTTTCATCAAACGTTAATTTTTTAAAGAGACTTCATTCCATAAAGAAACAGCATATAAGCCATCCCACGATGGTCTTATATGCTGTCTCGTTTTCGTTATCGTTTTTCTCCCATACAGAACACAGCCACAACTCCCGGACCGGTATGACTTCCGATCACAGTTCCGATATTGTTGATCAGAATGTTGTTCACACCCATTTTTGCACGTACACGTTCTGCTACATATTCCGCATCTTCCATGCAGTCTCCGTGGGTGATCAAAATCAGGTCATTGTCCCATCCCTTTGCCTGTTCTGCCGCCATATCTACAATTTTATTCAAAGACTTTTTACGTCCTCGTTCCTTTCCGATCACCTGCAGCTTTCCTTCGTTATCCATATGTATGATCGGCTTAATCTGTACCATACTGCCAAGTACTGCTGTTGCTTTGGAGATCCTTCCGCCGCGATGCAGGTGATGCAGATCGTCCACTGTCACATCATGGCAGATGTGAAGTTTATTTTCTTCCACCCACTGTATCACTTCCTCCATGGTCTTTCCAGCTTCTTTCAACTGCAGAGCCTTATGTAACAGAAGACCTTCTCCCATACAGGCACAAAGCGTATCCACTGCTACGATCTTCTGCTTTGGATACTCCTCACTCAACTCCTCTGCTGCCATTCTCATACTATTGGCAGTCCCGCTTAATCCAGAAGAAAAACTCAGATGCAATACATCCTTTCCTTCTTTTACGAACGACTCCAGCATTGCTTTTGCTTCTTCCGGGTTGACCTGGGAGGTTACCGACATCTTTCCTTCTCTGAGCTTGTCAAAAAATTCTTTTGCCGTCAGATCTTCCATATCTGTATAGGTCTGTCCATCCATTGTATATTTCAGAGGAATCACCGGAACACCTCGTTCCTTTAACCATTCCTTTGGCATATCCACTGTACTGTTCACTGTAATTATATAGTCCCGCATTTCCTTCATTCCTCCTGTTGGCTGATTTTCTTAATCATATCATTTTTTGGAACATTTCGCAAAATTTTTTTCATTTTTCGTCTGTATTTGAAAGCAGATCAAAGGTCTCCTTTCCAGACATCTGATCTGCTTTTTCCACTAATTCAACTTGATATTCAGATAATTTCTTCCCGACAATGTCTTATTACATGCCAAAAAGCATAAGATCAGCAGGCATCCGACCAGAAAACCAACCCAGTCAAACAATGCCGTCAGTATCAGAAGCATCAGACGCATAAATTTCAGCGCGTATCCCATTTCAAAATTGGGCTGCGTATAATTGGCTACTGCCACAAACGCCATATACAGCATCACTTCTGAATTGAACCATCCGGACTGTACCGCAAATTCTCCCAGCACCAGACCGGCGATCACACTGAGGGGCGTACTGAGCATACTGGGCGTGTTCAGCGCTGCAAGACGCAGACCGTCAATCGAAAGTTCCAGGATCAGAAACTGCAGCACAAGCGGAACATTGATCACATCCCGCACAGCCGTAAATTCAAACATGCTGGGAATCCAGGACGGATTCATCATAAACAGCAAATAAACCGGTGTCATAAACACGGTTAAAATGGTGATGATCAGCCTCGATATCTTGAGATACATCCCTGTCACTGTCGGAAAATAGTAGTCATTGGCTTCCTCGATCATATCCAGAATGGAAGTTGGCAGAATCATTGCTGAGGGGGAATTGTCCACCAGAATCACTACTTTTCCTTCCAACAGACAGGCTACTGCCGTGTCGGGCCGCTCGGTAAACTTGAATTTCGGAAACGGATTGAACCACTTTCTCTTGAACATAGCCTCTGCAAGCGTCTGCTGGTTCATTTTCAGGTCATCAATATGAAGATCTTCAATCCGCGACTTTACATTTGCCAAAAGCTCCTGATCCACCCGATCTGACATATAGCAGATGGCAATATCCGTACGGGAGGTCTGCCCTGCCTCCGTCATCTCCATGATCAGATGTTCATCCCGGATCCGTCTGCGCATCAGCGCTGTATTAAAAACAATGGTCTCTACAAACCCGTCTCTGGATCCCCGAAGGGACTTATCCTTATCCGGCTCCTCCACACTTCTGGCAGGATATGTTCTGGTATCAATGGCAATGCACGATGCATATCCCTCAATAAACAGGCAGCTCACCCCTGAGAGCACATTCCGAAGTACCTCGTCAAAATCAGACAGGATGTCCACCTCAATGTACGGCACATGCCTTTGCGAAAATGTCGCCGCATCTTCCGGCATATCTTCTTTTGTCACTCCCATAAACGCATCCAGCAGTTTCAACATGGCTTCGTCTTTTACAAATCCATCAATAAAATAAAGGATCGCCCGTCTTTCTCCAATTTCTATCTCCCGCCGGATCAGGTCAAAACTTTTCCCGATCGGCAGCGTGCGATCCATATATCCTATATTTTCCTGGAATGAATCACTGATCTGTTTTGTATTTTTAATCACCATAGAATATCTGTCCTTTCCTGCCCGGACTGTATGCTCACACAGTCTCCTGCAATTTGCATGTTATTCTATGGTCAGTTTGCCCCGTTTGGGTTTATTTATTCAAAAAGCCCGCTTTTTCCATCTTTCGGATCACCTGCTGCTGTCTTTGCCATGCCAGTTCCGGATTGATCAGCGGATTGTATGCGCTTGGTGCATTCGGAATCCCTGCCAGCATGGTACATTCATCAAAATTCATCTCGACGGGTTCTTTCCCGAAATATCCGCGGCACGCTTCTGTCACACTGTTATATCCATTTCCAAAATAAATAGAATTCAAATACAATTCCAGGATCGTCTTTTTGTCATATACTTTTTCAATCTCAAATGCCATAAACATCTCAGCCACTTTCCGGCTTATCTTTTTATCCTGGGTAAAGAACTGATTTTTCGCAAGCTGCTGCGTGATCGTACTGCCGCCTTCCACATAGGCTCCTGCCAGGATATCGTGGTACAATGCCCTGCAGATTGCAATAGGGTCGATCCCCGGATGTTTGTAAAAACGCTTGTCCTCCACTGCCAGTACGGCATCGATATAATCTTCGGGCAATTGTTCCAGTGTTGCATACTCTTCTTTCGCCTGTATCTGTGCTCCCATTTCCTGCACGCTCATTTTGTCCAGGGCATCCTGACAGTCTTCATATCCACGCCATAGCATGAACACACCAACGCAAAACAGACATAAAAAAATGAAAGAACACAGTCTCTTGATCCATTTCATACTGTAACCATCCTTTTTCTGAAGTAACTTCTGGTTTCTAAGTCCAGTATATAGAATCCGACTATATTCTTCCATAATAATTTCTTACAATTTTCTTAAAATCACTTACATTTATGTAAGATTCGATATTTTTTATTTGGTAGTACTTCCAAAACCGCCATTTCTCACATCTGTCACATCGTCATCCAGCGTGATCCCATATTCCACAAAGATTCCCTGCATAAAGCCTTCTCCCTGTGCAATATCAATGGTCTTCTCCTCATTCGTATCATTGGTGATCTTGGAAAACATATGTCCTTCATTATCAGAATAGAAATAATCACTGTCAATGATTCCCACCGTATTATTCAGCTGCAGGCGGTACTTAAATCCAAGACCACTTCTTGGATAACACTTCAGCACCCATTCCGACTCCATCTCCACCCGGATCCCGGTCGGGATCTTGATCGTCTCTCCCGGCTCCAGGATCAGACGCACCGGCGCAAAGAAATCGTATCCTGCAGATCCTGCAGTTGCTCTTCTCGGCAGTTTGATATTTTCATAAATCTCTTCAATATTTGCTTCTTCATCCAGTCCAAACGTATCGATCCAGTCCTTTTTAAACTGCTCCAGACTTACTTTGTGAAATTTTGCGATTCTTTTCATAGTCTCTTCCTTTTCTGTTCGATTTTATACATCATGCAGCACGATCTTTCCTGTTTTCAAACTGTTCTGTACATCGATCACCTTCTGATTCGCGCTTCCTTTCCAGTGCAGCTTTGTATCTTTTTGTGCCGCCTCGAATTTTCCGTCCACGATCACATCCAGATAGGAAACAATCTCCTCATTCTGAATCTGATTCCACTCATACCCGGTATACAGCCACTGGGTCTTTTCCGGAAATTTCTGCCGGATTTCTTTGGCCAGCTCTGTCATTTCCTTTCTGTTTCCCGGAAACAGGGGATCCCCACCACTGTAGGTGATCCCGCTGATATAGCTTTTTCCCAGCTGTTCAAACAGCTCTTGTTTGGCTTCTTCCTCAAACAGAAGACCTTCCTTTGGATCCCAGGTCACCGGATTCTGACATTCTTTACATCCGTGAGCGCATCCTGACACCCACAATACTACCCGCAGTCCGTCTCCGTTTAGCATATCATCCTTTGTAATATTGTGATACCGCATGTTACATACTCTTCCTTTCTGCGATCTCTGCCATTTTGGCATCATTCAGCCGTGTATCTCCTTTGACTCTGGAATAGGAAAGATATCCGTTCATTCTTTCAATCTTTGTCAGATTGGTGCTTCCGCACACCGGACACACATCCATGTCCAGCTCCTCATGCCCGCAGTCGTCACAGTAAGACAGGGAGAGGTTTACTCCTTCATAATATCCTTTTGCCATGGCGCGTCTTACCAGAGACTTGATGGCTTCTACATTGTAACTAATCGGATATTTGACGTACTGGATCTTTCCTCCGTTGCTCAGATTCCAGAACCGGCCTTCCAGATCCTGTTTTTCGATCGGTGTAATATCCTCTGTTACATGACAGTGAAAACTGTTGCTTACATACTCTCTGTCTGAAACATTTTCAATGATCCCGTATTTTTTACGGAACTGCTGCACCTGAACTCCGCACAGATTTTCCGCAGGCGTTCCATAAATCGCATACAAGTGTCCGTCTTCATTTTTGAATTCTTCCACTCGTTTGTTGATGTATTCTAATGTCTCCAGAGCAAAGGCGCCATCCTCTGCAAGAGATTTTTTATTATGCAGCTGCTGCAGTTCGTTCAGAGCCGTAATTCCAAAGGACGCTGTGGCAGATTTCAAAAGCGGCTTGATCTTGTCATACAGCCCCAGATTTCCGCCGTAGAAACCACCCTCGCAGTATGCCAGCGGGTTCGTCGATGCTTTCATCTCTCCCAGATAATCATAGGTTCTCTGATGCAGCTTGCGGATCAGGTTCAGGTAATAATCCAGCACCTCAAAGAACGGCTTTCCTTCCTGCTGCGCTTTTGCATAGATCATCGGAAGATGCAGACTGATGGCTCCAATATTGAATCTTCCCACAAATACCGGTGTATCTTTTTCATCAGCCGGCTTCATACCGCCTCTTTCATACCATGGAGAAAGAAATGCACGACATCCCATCGGGCTGATGACCTTTCCATATTTTTTATAAATACTCGGAACATATCCGTCCCCTGTCAGGCTCAGCCAATCCGGATACATGGTCTTTCTGGAACACTCGATTCCTGCTTCAAACACATCTTCCAGCGGTTTTCCCGGTCCGTGCAGATTCTCATCATACAAAAATACAATTTTCGGGAACAGCACCGGTTTTTTGTGTCCGTCTTTTCCCTGCCCGTTCTTTCTCACTTCCAGCATCTTGATCGTTGCCAGCTTTCCATAAATACTGGTACGGGTTCCGGCTGTCACTGTAATAAACGGATAGTCACCGCGGCTGGAGGATACGGAATTGAACTTGTACTCCCATCCCTGGAATCCCTGCTCCATTTCCTTTTCCAAATCTGCCCATGCCACTTTCTGCACCGTCTCTTCATCCAGACCCAGCCCTCTGTATTTTTCAATCAGCTTTTTATGAGACTTTTCTGCATATGGCTCTAAAATCTCGTCCACACTTGGCACAGTAAAACCGCCGTACTGCTGGCTGGCTGCACTTAAGACGATATCCCCGATCACATCAAAGGCCGTATCCAGTGTCTTTGGCTCGTTGTACCAGAGATTTCCCATCTCAAATCCGCCGCTTAATACATTCTTTACATCAAAAAGACAGCAGTTCATCGTATCTCTTCTGGCAGACATGTCATGAATGTAAATATATCCTTCCCGGATCGCCTGGATCTCTTCCACTGTCAAAAAGAATTTTTTATAAAGCTCTTTATTCAGCTCATTGAAGATCAGACTGCGCTTTGTGGATACCAGGGCACTGTCTGTATTACTGTTCTCTTTATCCCCGATATACATGATGGACTGACTCTTCTTGTAAACTTCATCCAGCATCTGCACAAAGTCCTGTTTGTAATTCCGGTAATCGCGGTAGCTTTTCGCTACGACCGGATTCACTTTTTCCAACGCTCCTTCTACCACATTATGCATCTCTGCGATCGGAACATCCTGAATCCCCAATGTCTGTACTTTTTCTTCTACGAAACGACAGATATAGTCCAACTCTTCCTCTGTGAATTTAATGAGTGCGCGGTATGCGGATTTATTGACAGCCACAACTACTTTCTGCACGTTAAAATCTTCTTTTGTCCCGTCTTTCTTGATGACTCTGATCATACAACTTCTGCTCCCTTCGCTCTTGTTTCTATCTATATTTAGTGTTTTTATTGCACAGGATAAACTATATCATGTGTCAGCAACGAATATGTTATCACTTTGAGCTCTCAGAGTCAATACGGAAACTTTCACAAAAAGTCTCTCATTTACCAGAGCATTTCCTCTGTAATTTCCTTGACAGAGAATGCGCCGCACATTGCCATGGTATCTCTTAATTCATTGCCTGTTTTTGCAGTATATTCACTCACGCCCTGCACTCCCGCACCATATGCCGCGGTTACGAACGGACGGGCGATCAGCGCCGCATCTGCGCCCATTGCCAGGGCTTTAAAGACATCCGTTCCTGTCCGGATCCCGCCATCTACAAACACCTTCATCCGGCCATCCACTGCTTTTACGATATCCGGCAGAACCTCTGCTGTGGAAGGGCACTGATCCAGCACTCTTCCTCCATGATTGGACACTACAATCGCCTGTACTCCGGCCTCCAGCGCCTTTTTCGCACCCCGGACTGTCATGACCCCTTTCAGGATAAATGGAATTTCGGCAATTTTCACAATTTCTTTCAGCTGTTCTACAGACTTACTCCCTGCAGGGGGCGTCAGATTCTGCAGAAACGGAAGTCCTGCTGCATCAATATCCATCGCAACCGCAAACGCACCGGATTGTTTGACCAGCTCCATCTTGTCACGGATCGTATCCATATCCCATGGTTTGACCGTAGGAATCCCAAATCCTCCCAGCTTTTTCACTGCCGCTGTGGCCTCTTGCATGACCCTGGGATCTGTGCCATCCCCCGTAAACGCCACAATGCCCCCTTCTTTGCATCCATTCAACAACACTTCGTTGTATTGCTGATCTGTATATTTTTCTCCATAATGCAGTCTGACTGCCCCTACCGGTCCTGCAAAAAACGGATAGGCAAATTCCTGTCCAAACAGCGAAACAGCTGTATCCACAGTCCGCTTTTCACAGATGGTATCCATGTTGATTCGAATCTCCTGCCACCTCTGGAAATTGCGGATCGCCACATCTCCGATTCCTTTCGCTCCCGGTCCGGGCATGGTATTTTTGCAGGCTCTCCCGTCACAGACGGCACACGCCTTACAATATGGTCCGATACAACCTCTTGCCTGTTCAATCACGTTCTGGTATTCCATATGTATATTCCTCCTTACGCTTTAAATATTTCCGACTGTTCCAACACTTCCAGGATCTCTGCGATCACCGGAAGGTCCGCAACCAGAGCCATCCGGATATATCCTTCTCCTGCACTGCCAAACGCACTTCCCGGTGTGACCAGAAGCCCTGTTTTTTCTACCAACTGCATACAAAAATCAAAGGAAGATGCATATCCTTTTGGAATCTTCGCCCACACAAACATGGTTCCCTGGCTGTCCGGCACATTCCATCCGATCCGCCGAAGCCCTCCGCACAGTGCCTGATTTCTCCTGGCATACTCCTGCCTTTGCTGTTCAATGAAATCATCCGGCCCCGTCAATGCCGCAATGGCTGCCTTCTGGATGGGCAGAAAGATTCCATAGTCGATCTGAGAACGCAAGATTTTAAACTTCTCAATGATTGCTTTGTTTCCCACAACAAATGCAATTCTGGCGCCAGTCAGATTGTAAGACTTGGAAAGAGAATAAAACTCTGCTCCTACCTCTTTTGCCCCTTCAAAGGATAAAAATGACCGTCCCTGTTTTCTCGTAAAAATAATATCCGAATATGCATTGTCATGAATGATGAGAATGTGGTGTTTCTTTGCAAATGCAATCAGTTCCTCGTAAAACTCATCCGGCGCACAGACGCATACCGGGTTCAGCGGATAGGAAACCACCATATACTTCGTCCTTGCCAGTACCTCTTCTGAAATGCGCTTCAGATCCGGCAGATATCCGTTTTCTTCCCGAATTTCATAGTACTCTACATTGGCTCCTGCCATGATTCCACTCATTGCAAACAGCGGATAGCCCGGATTGGGAACCAGGATTGTATCCCCGGGATCACACAGAGTCATTCCGATATGCGCCATGCCTTCCTGAGATCCATATACGGACATGATTTCTTCTGTCTCAAGCTGTACCCCAAAACGATGGGCGTAACGGTACTGTACTGCCTCCAAAAGCTCCGGCAAATCTGCCAGGGCATACTTATAATTCTCCGGATTCTGACACGCCTCTGAAAGAACCTTCATGACATGGGGCGCCGGCTGAAAATCCGGAGTTCCGACAGACAGGTTAAATACCTTTCTTCCTGCCTTGAGCATCTCATCTTTCTTCTCATTGAGCGCAGTAAAAATACCCGGCTGAAACTGATTGACCATCTTTGAAAACTGTATATTCTGCATTTCTCATTCCTCCCTCTTACTTTTCCATCACAAAATTTTTCAGTAATATTCCTTTCCGTTCTACTTCCTGAGCTCTCACAACATGATATCCCCGCTTTTCAAAAAAAGGCTTTGCCGTGATCGACGCATGAGTTGTGATCGTTCCCTGGGCCTGTTTTTCCAGTTGTTCACAGATTGCAGATGCGATCCCTTGTCTCTGATACCGTGCATGGACGTACAGCCGGTCCAAATAGCCGGCTACTGCATCAATATCACCAAATCCCACAATCTTCTCCTCTTCCACTGCCACCACACTGTAATGCTCCTGAAGTGATTGATCCCACTGCTTTAGATCCACCGTTTTGCCGGCCCACACATTCAGCTGTTCTTCTGTGTAATCTTTCGCATTGACTGTGTGAACTGTATGATAAAACAGTTCTGTCACTTCTTTGCAGTCTTCTTTTCGGTACATTCTGATTCTCATATTCTCCCTCCTCATTGCACTGCTGTGCTATCCTTCCCTTCTTGTTACTCTGCCCGCAGCGCCGTGACCGGATCCTCTTTTGCCGCTTTCCGAGATGGAAGGATTCCACCGATCAAAGTCAGGACAATACTCAGCGCAATCAGGATCAGCGCACCCACTGGAGGCAGTGCTGCGTTCATCCTGTCATTCCCCGCCAGCGTATGAATGATAGAATTGGCCGGGAACAACAGCAGCACAGTAGCTCCAATTCCGATCAGTCCGGCAAGTGCTCCTATAATAAAGGTCTCTGCGTTGAATACCTGGGACACATTTTTCTTAGAAGCCCCGATGGCACGCAGGATCCCGATTTCCTTCTTTCGTTCCAGCACACTGATATAGGTGATCACACCGATCATAATGGAAGAAACGACCAGTGAAATGGCAACAAAGGCAATCAGCACATAACTGATCAGATTTACGATCGTAGTCACGGATGCCATCAGACTTCCAACTACATCCGTATAACTGATCACCTTCTCTTCGTCTTCCTTTTCCATCCGCGCATTATAAGAATCCAGGATCTTCACGACCTCCTCTTTTCGCTCAAAATCTTTCGGATACAAAGAGATCTGCGACGGGCTGCTCTTATCTGCATATCCCAGCAGAGACAGGTTGGTATCATACGTATAAATCTCCTTTGACATCATAGATGCCATCAATTCTGCCAGTTCCTGCTCCGTCATATTCATCTGGATGGCACTGGCAAATACATCTGCGTCAAAAGAAATGGCATCCTGCATGGCTGCTGCCAGCTGCATCATATTTGCTGTCAGTTCTCTCTCCAGGATATGGCTCACACTTCCCGCAACCGTCTGCATATACTCTGCCATCACTGCCGAAATCTTTTCACTCAGATTATTGGACTGTACAAACTCTGTCATGCTCTTTTCCAGCACTGCTCTTGCCTGCTCAGATTCCAGATATCCGGCAAAATATTCCTGGAATTTTCCGATATCCGGCAGATTGTTTTCCTGTGCATATCGATTATATCCATCCAGCACCTCTTGCAAAATTGCCTGTACCTGTACCTCAGTAATGGGCTCCCCGTTATTTTCAATCAGCGCGTTTCGAATTGCCTCCCGCAGGATGTCGGCTCCTCCATTTTTCATATATTCCTGGAAATAGACCGGGAACTGTGAAATATCCATTTCCGGATGTGCTGCTGCATATTCCTGATATCCATTCATCAGATCCATGACCAGTATCTGAATCTGCTCCCCTGAAATCTGGATCTGCAGCTGCCCCAGAATTTCTTCTACATTCAACGGAGGAAGTGACAAGCTCCCAAGTGCAGCGTTGATCCCGCTCAGATCCAGATTTACCTTACTTCCATCTACAGAAAATGCGGACTGTACTTTCTGACCGTCAATACGGAACAACGATTCCATCTGAAATGCATTTTCTGAGTCATCTTTGGCATCAAAGCTCTTTCCTGTGAATACATTTCTGCTGTGATCGGACTGCTGTGCTTTCACGATCTCACTGTTTTTCGCAGACTCTGAAACATACTCCACCAGTTCAGACGGATAATAAATTCCAGAAGATAACATGGCGGCATTTGCATCTTTTCTTGGCTGAACAATCCCCACAATCTCAAGATCCTCTCCATTCTGGATCAGATTCTTCATATATGCTTTGTCATCCCGCTTGTCTTTCCACAGATCATATTCCTTGTTATATTCATAATAATCCGTTGCGGCAACTAATTTAAACCGGGTTCCCAGGATGTCTTCATAATCGTATGAATCATGGATCTGGGGAATGATCACTTCTTCCTCTCTTGTGAATTGTGTCACCATCTGATCCAATTCTTCAAAATCCCTCAGTCCCAGGGTGTATAACAAAAAATCTCCGATATTGCCGTTTGCTGTCAGTACAAGCACACATTCGTTCCGATTTTCCGGCCAGTGTCCTGCTTTTACCTCATACTGATCTTTATACAGATTTTCATGTTCCGGCAGTTTACCGAAAACATCTGTACTCATCATGGCAGACATCATGCTGTTCGTGCTCTCTGCAGAACCCAGCCCCATTGCCTGAAAGGACTGATCCGGATGAACCTGACGCACTTCTTCGGTATCTGCACTGTAAATCTGAGGCGCCACATTATAATCATATTCGATGGCATTGACGTAATCTTTTATCTTTGTCTCACCCGAATCCAAATATGTCTTCAAAGATTTCAGATCATTGGTTCCGACTGTAGAAAACATACCCGTCAGCATATTGCCAACCTGAATATCCCCTTTTTCCTGGTCCGTATCTCCTGCCGTTGAATCCGTCAGCATGGCCGTCATATCCAGTCCGGAGTTCTGGATCTGGAGCGGATATTCCGATAACGTCTCTTCTTCGATATCCGCAATATACTGATTCACCCCATTTGACAGCGATAAGATCAAGGCAATCCCAATAATCCCGATGGACCCGGCAAATGCAGTCAGAATCGTGCGTCCCTTTTTCGTCTTTAAGTTATTAAAACTAAGAGCCAGAGACGTCAGAAACGACATGGAAGTCTTTCCCATATTCTTATGCTCTGCTGCCACTTCCATCTGCGCATCCATCTCATAGGGATTGCTGTCTGCCCGGATTTTTCCATCCTTTAGTCTGACAATTCTGGTGGCATATTCTTCTGCCAGCTCCGGGTTATGTGTCACCATAACGACAAGCCGGTTCTTTGCTACCTCTTTCAACAGATCCATCACCTGGATACTGGTATCACTGTCCAATGCCCCGGTTGGTTCATCTGCCAGCAGGATATCCGGATCATTGACCAGCGCTCTGGCGATGGCCACACGCTGCATCTGTCCTCCTGAGAGCTGATTCGGTTTTTTGTAGATCTGCTCGCCAAGTCCCACTTCTTTCAATGCCTGGATGGCTTTGTCTTTACGCTCTCCTTTGGAAATCCCGGAAATCGTAAGCGCAAGCTCTACATTTGCCAGAATGGTCTGATGCGGAATCAAATTATAACTTTGAAACACAAATCCGATGGTATGATTCCGATAAGAATCCCAATCCCGATCCTTATATTCTCTGGTGGAAATCTCATTGATGATCAGGTCGCCACTGTCATATTGATCCAGACCCCCGATGATATTCAAAAGTGTGGTCTTACCGGAACCACTGGGTCCAAGGATCGCAACAAATTCGCTGTCCCGTAAATTCAGGCTGACATCATCCAGCGCCTGTTGTACCAGATTGCCTGTTCTGTATTCTTTGCATATATTTTTAATCTGAAGCATACGCTGCTGCCCCTTTCATTTAAAATGTCACTTCAACTTTATACAAAATATATAAAAAGAAGGATAGGTAAATCATACCATATCCTTCCATGAAATCAAAGTTCTTCTAAGATATCTAATAGCAAACTTCTTTTGCTAAATTTCCTTAACTTCCGATCTTTTACTTTATCCTCTATAAACTGGGATTAATCAGTTTCTTGTAACCTTTCGAACAGTTGGCTATCAATTTTATAAATTCCCTGATAAGGCTGTTCAATATAGTATTTACCACTGTCCTCATACGCAAAGATAGTGCTTGTTCCTGTCTCAAACTGGAAATCAATTTTGATATAACTTTCCACTTGTGGGATGTCTTGAACACTTTCCTTCTTAGTCGGTTCAGAACTGAAAATATCGACGATTATTTCACTTATCCAAGTTTTGTCTAAATGACTTGCTGTGTTCCCCCCAAAAGTTATATCAATAGATGTAATCTCGTCGGTTTGAGGTAGCGTAATAGGAACTACCTTTTTTCCACACGCAACTAAAGTCAGTACACAAGTAAGACTCAAAAACAAAGAAAGAAATTTTTTCATAAGCATATTACCTCCACAAATTCTAATTTGTATTACTCTTATCAACTCAATAAACTGACTTTTATATCCCTATTTTAAAAATTTTATTACTTCTTCCATAGAGCTTTTTCCTAATGTAAATTGTTCCAGCGTTATGTATCTTTTTTCTGCAATCGTGTGTTCTCTTTCACACAATGTTTTTACCATATTCGCTTCATTGTCTAATGGCTCAATGATATTTGATTTCGTCTGATAAGCTTCAAAATATCTAATGCCAAATCTTCTTTGAGACTCTGCATTGATATGGATACCGTCTGGATTAGGGTATAATTTTTCTCCCGTTACAAAATAACAGTTCTTATTATTTTCTGCGTATTTCAGTAATTCTTGGTTAATTAAATCAGACTCTACACAACTTTTTCCAAATCCAGACTTACCTAAATAATCTCCCAAACCGCCAACAATGAACGGAATTTCCAAAGCTCCAAGTTCTTTTCTAAATGAATGAACTAAATCATTCAGTTTTTGATAATAATTTTTGTATTTTTCACGATAACCATCACTTTCTCCTTGATGCCACAAAATTGCAATCAATTCACTGTTTTCCATAGCGAATTTTGCTTCACTGACGGCATGACGAAATAAAGCACCTTCTTTATTCCACTCATCAATAGAACTTCCTCCTTCCGCACAAGGTATAAGTCCAATTCGTTCATTTTTATTTTCATTGCACCATGCCTGTGCAAAAGAAGCCGCCAGTCCGACACCGGCAACTGACCTGTCAAAGTGGATAGGTTCTGTCATCATTTGCCATCTGCCGTTTCTGAGCATAAAAATATTTTCATTATAAATCGGCGTCACCTCATTCAAAAATCCACGGCCTGCCATATTTGATTGTCCGATAAGTAAAACTGATTTCATTTTTAACCTCCTCTTGTTTGGGTTCTATAATATAAGGGCATATTGCACTCACACAATATACCCTCATAATAAATATTTTAAAATCCCGCATTAAAATGGTGTGCCTTCCAGATCATACGGCGTAGTCTGATACACGTAATAATTCAGCCAGTTCGTATAAATATTATTTGCATGGGATCTCCAGATCAGTTCCGGCTTCTGGTTCGGATCATTATCCGGGTAATAATTCACCGGCATTTCAATCGCAAGCCCTTTGCCCAGATCACGTTTGTACTCGGCATCCAATGTCATTCTGTCATATTCCGGATGTCCCATCACAAAGATCTGACGGCCTTCCTGTGCCATGCAAAGAAACAGACCGGCCTCTTTGGAATCCGCCAGTATCGTCAGTCTCTCATCTGACTCCACTTGTTCCATCGGAATCTCGGTATGCCGGGAATGAGGCGCATAAAATACATCATCAAATCCTCTCACCAGAGGAATCCTCCGATTTCTCACTTGATGCCTGAACACACCAAACATCTTCTTTGGAAGCTGCACTTTATCAATCCCATAGTGGTAATAAAGTCCCGCCTGTGCCCCCCAGCACAGATGCAGTGTAGAAGTCACATGTGTCTTGGTCCACTCCATGATCTCCTGCAGTTCCTCCCAGTAATCCACCTCTTCAAAGGGAATCTGTTCCACCGGAGCTCCGGTAATGATAAAGCCGTCAAACTTCTGATTTTTGATTTCATCAAAAGACTGATAAAACTTATGTAAATGACTGGTAGATGTATTTTTCGAAACATGTCCTGACACTCGCACAAAGACCACATCCACCTGCAGAGGCGTGTTGGAAAGTGAGCGCAGGATCTGAAGTTCCGTATCTTCTTTGAGCGGCATCAGATTCAAAAGTCCGATCTTAATGGGACGGATATCCTGATGCGCTGCACGATATTCATCCATCACAAAAATATTTTCATGCTCCAGTATCTCTTTTACCGGAAGATCATTTTGTACACGTATTGGCATAACTATTCCCCTTTTTCTTCTTTCTTTTCTGTATCCCCGTTGACATAACTTCCATCATTATCCACATAACTCAGCCTGTCGTATGCTTCCGTATCCGTAGGCAGCGTATGCTTTTCCAGCTGATGATTGACCAGCATCTTGACGATATAATAGATCACGGCAAAGGTAGGAACTCCCAGGATCATTCCCACTACCCCAAACATACCTCCGCCAAACAGGATGGAAAATACCACCCAGAACGCAGATAAGCCCGTAGAATCCCCCAGAATTTTCGGACCAATGATATTTCCGTCCAGCTGCTGCAGCAGAAATACAAAAATAATAAAGTAAATCCCCATCTTCGGATCAGAAAGCAGGATCAAAACCGCACTCGGGATCGCACCGATGTATGGTCCAAAAAACGGGATCACATTCGTCACACCCACGACCACACTGACCAGCATGGTATATGGCATATCTAAAACAGAAAGCCCCAGAAAGCACAGCACACCAATGATGGCAGAATCAATGATTTTTCCAATGATAAACCCGCCAAAAATTTCATTGCTTTTGATGCACAGATGCAAAAACAGATTGGCTCTGGACGGACGCATCACGGCATACGTCATTTTCTTGCACTGACTTGCAAACTTCTCTTTGCTGAACAACACATAAACCGATACGATCACTCCGATCAGCACATAAAAGAATTCCTTGAACACATTGATCACACCTACTGTCAGATTCGACATCAGGACATTGATCTGATTCAAAAGATCTGTATGCATCCAGGTCTGCAGTGCATCGCTGGCTTCTTTTAATACTGCCTCTGTCATCTGTCCGATCGTAGACTGCTCCTCACTCATCACCTCTGTCACTTCTGCAATAAACCGGTTGAGCTGACTTGGCACTGTCAGGATCATATCCCGGACACTCCGGTAGAGTTCCGGGATCATCATGTTGCACAAGGCCACAACCAATGCGACCATCACGATGATGGCGGTCAGAATCCCCAGCCCTCTGGAAATCTTGCGGGCATTTTTCAGCCTGGGAAATCGTTTCTCCATCCACGGAGCAAAATGCGAATCTACCAGAACCACGATCGGATTCAGCAGATAAGCGATCACCAGACCATAAATGATGGGCTTCAATACCTGATAAATCTTTGCAAACACTGCCGAGATGTTGGTCATGCGCAAAAGCGCAAAATAAAAAACAATACAGGCAGCAATCACCAGAAATACCCGGACATCCCGGCTGATCTGATGCCAGAACCTGGACGTCTTTTTGCTGCCGAATACAGAGGGCGCATCGTATGGGTTCTCCTTTTTTTCGTCTTTTGCAGATGTTTCTATTTTTCTGTCCATATATGTACAACGTTCCTTTCTGCTTTTACAAGTATTCCCATTATACCCCCGCACCCCAAAGAGCGTCAACCTAAAAAGCGATACCTTGCCGCAAAATGGCAACGTATCGCTCTTTTCTCATTTCCTATCTGCACTCAAATGTAGCGCACTCTGTTCCGTCTTTCTGACAGGCGCAGGATCCTTCTACACTGACCTTTCCGGCCTCACATCTGCATTCTTTATTATACATGCAGTCTGTCGCCTTACAGTCAATTCCGCAGCGGTCCGAAGGGGTTTCCGCATGGTTTCCGTAGGCATTAACATAAGAATTTTCCATTCCTTTGGCTTTTCTTTCTTCAAAACTGTCGCAGCATGTCTCCTTTGCTGCTTTTGCCTGACTTCCTCCTACCTGGATCGAATCCAGACGGCAGAGAAAATCCTGATTGTGTACACATGTCTGTACGGTACATTTTAATTCTGGCATCATGATACCTCCTTTTTATTTACAGAAATCAGTATCAGAATGCCCCGATCTTGACAGTTTTATTCATAACCGGACTTTTATTTTTCTTCTTTTGTCACTTCACGGATTGTTTTATTTGCAGTTTCTTCCTGAATTGCCGCAATAAATTCTTCCAGACCTTTCTGTCCTTCATCTCCTGCAAAACGGCTTCTCACAGAAACTTTTTGTTCTTCCTCTTCTTTTGCTCCTACTACAAGCATATATGGAATCTTCTTCATCTGTGCTTCCCGGATCTTATATCCGATCTTTTCAGCACGTGTATCGATCTCTGCGCGGATTCCGGCTGCATTCAGCTGATCCAGAACATTCTGTCCGTATTCCAGATATTTATCGGAAATCGGAAGTACTTTTACCTGAACCGGTGCAAGCCATGTCGGGAATGCTCCTGCAAAATGCTCGATCAAAATTCCGATAAATCGTTCAATAGAACCAAACACTACACGGTGAATCATAATCGGTCTGTGCTTTTCTCCATCTGCTCCTGTATACTCCAGTTCAAAACGAAGCGGAAGCTGGAAGTCAAGCTGGATGGTTCCGCACTGCCAGGTTCTTCCGATGGAATCTTCCAGATGGAAGTCGATCTTCGGTCCGTAGAATGCGCCGTCTCCTTCGTTGACTACATATGGAAGTCCCAAATCATCCAGCGCACCGCGAAGCGCCTCTGTTGCCATTTCCCAGTCTGCATCGCTTCCCATACTGTCCTCCGGACGTGTAGAAAGTTCGACATGATATTTGAATCCAAACAGGCTGTACACTTCGTTGATCAGTCCTGCAACCCCTTTGATCTCGTCTTTGATCTGCTCCGGTGTCATGAAGATATGCGCATCATCCTGTGTAAAGCAGCGTACTCTCATCAGTCCGTGAAGCTGTCCTGATTTTTCATGACGGTGAACCATACCAAGTTCTCCCATACGGATCGGAAGATCTCTGTAGGAACGTGGTTCTGCCTGATATGCCAAGATTCCGCCCGGACAGTTCATTGGTTTGATCGCAAAGTCTTCTTCATCGATCACTGTAGTATACATATTCTCTTTGTAATGATCCCAGTGTCCAGATGTCTCCCAGAGATGACGGCTGAGCATGATCGGAGTTGCAATTTCTACATATCCGGCTCTTCTGTGAATTTCTCTCCAGTAATCTAACAGAATATTTTTGAGTACCATTCCGTTTGGCAAAAAGAACGGGAATCCCGGTCCTTCATCACGCATCATAAAAAGTCCCAGTTCTTTTCCGAGTTTTCTGTGGTCACGTTTTTTCGCTTCTTCCAGCATATTCAGATACTCTTCCAGCTCTGCCTTTTTCGGAAATGCAGTTCCGTAAATTCTCTGCAGCATTTTATTTTTCTCGCTTCCTCTCCAGTAAGCACCTGCAAGACTTGTCAATTTGAACGCTTTGACAGCTTTTGTACTCATCAGATGAGGACCTGCACACAGATCTGTGAATTCTCCCTGGGAATAAAAACTGATCGTCTCATCTTCCGGAAGATCTTCAATTAACTCTACTTTATACGGTTCTTCTTTTTCTTTGAAATATTCAATCGCTTCATTTCTTGGCTTGGTAAACTGCTCGATCGCAAGATTCTCTTTTACGATCTTCTTCATCTCTTTTTCGATCTTTTCCAGATCATCTGCTGTAAACGGTGTTTCTCTGTCTACATCGTAATAAAATCCGTCTGCAACAGATGGTCCGATCGCCAGTTTTGTATCTGGATACAGTCTTTTGATCGCCTGTGCCATAATATGGGATGCAGTATGACGGAATGCTCCTTTTCCTTTTTCATCATTGAATGTCAGAATATTGAGTTCACAGTCCTTCTCAACAACTGTTCTCAAATCCACCACTTCTCCGTCAATCTCTCCTGCTGTTGCAACTCTTGCAAGACCCTCGCTGATATCTGCTGCAATCTCAATCACAGACTTGCTGCTTTCGTATTCTTTAAAAGAACCATCTTTTAATGTAATTTTCATTCTCAAATCCTCCTGTTTTTCTTTTTCATATGGTGGAAAACAAAAAATCTCGTCTCTTCTGCATCTCTGCAAAAGGGACGAGATCAATCTCTCGCGGTTCCACCCTGTTTGAACCGATAACATTCATTTACCGGCACCACTCTTTTGATGATAACGGAATCACCGGGCTGTTTTCAGCCACTCAGAGGTAGTTTTCAAATGCTTCCGTAAGCGGGAGCTTCCAGCCTGCGACTCCCTTCTCTGTCTTCTTTCACATCCTACTCGTCTCGTCATCGTATTGAAATATCCTCAATCTAATCCTCATTATAACATCACTTTTCGTTTTGTCAACCTGATTTCTTCCTTCTTGGCAGGATTCCATTCCGAAACCACATCCAGACCACCGCAAAAATCTCCCGCATCAGATAATTCAAAAACAAGACCTGATTGCATCCTGCTGCAATCCCCACCACATTTTCATATCCTTCCCGTCTGGCAAGCAGCAATGCCCGGAACACATGGAAATTATTGGTCACGATTCCAACCGGATCCCGAAGATCTGACACATACTGTGCACTGAATCGCAGATTTTCCATGGTTGTCTTTGACTGATCCTCCAGCAGAATCTCTTCTGACCGAATCTGATGCTCCTGCAGATAACGTGCCATGGCGCATGCTTCTGAAATCTCTTCGTCCTCTCCCTGCCCGCCGGATACGATCACAAGAACTTTAGGATGCTTCTTCTTATATGCGATTGCTGCATCCAGTCTCCTCTGTAAGGAATTGGTGATCCTGGTTCCACGCACCTGTGCTCCCAAAACGATCAGATACCTGCATTCCCGTACCGATCTTTGGATCCCTCCCAGCCAGATACAGCCTCCCAACAGAAAAAAGCAGATCCACATCCCCACAAACACCGCTGTCAGACCCTTTTGTATCCACAGATTCCTTCCCAAAGGCAGTAACACGATGTGGATTGTCCCAAACATCAGCCAGAAACGGGCAAACGTCGAATTCCACTTTCCCGTATAAATACGAAGAAGCAGAAAATAAGACAACGAAAAAATCCCTGTAATCCCCAAATAAATCTGCATCGTCCTCTCCTTTTATAAAAGAAATGAGGGAGACTTTGTTTCGTTTCCCTCATCCTCATATACACTATTATGCGTTCTTTCCGCAGCATTTTTTATATTTTTTACCGCTTCCGCATGGACATGGATCATTTCTTCCGATTTTTTTGCCCTTACGGATCGTACCGGACTCTTTCTGTTCGCGGTACAGCTGTTTTTTCTTTTCTTCATCAAAGATCGCATTCCACTGTGGAAGCTCATACAGCCAGTCTGCTTTGGCATCGATCATATTCTTGTACAACAGCTCTTTGTCAAATGCCAGGCTTACTTCTGTATCTTCTGTCATCGTCTCGATCGGATTCGGAACTTTCAGGCTGTCATTGATCCCATCCAAGAACCCTACCATCGTAAGCACTTCCTGTCCATATTTTGCAGCCAGCTCTTTCACCGTACCTTTTACCTCTACATCCGGTGTCTCCAATAACTGCTCATAAATTCCACGCTCAATGCTGAAATAATGTCCCCAGAACTGCTCAAGCTGTTCTTTTGACAACTCTCTGTCATATGCCATATCTCTCCACTGATCTAATAAACACTTTTCACTCATTATCAAAACTCCTCTTTTCTTAGAAATTCAATCATGGCTCTATTATATAACAATTTTCGCTGTCAGTAAACAACTAATTTCGACCCTCTGATTGCATTCCCTCTCTCTTTTGGATATAATAAATCTGCCGGAACCACTATTTGTTTCCGGCAGATTTTGAAAATATAAAAGAAAGGATTCAGTTATGAAGAAATCAAAACGTATTATGGCGCTGATCGCAGCGATCCTTTTGGTATTGCTCTACGGCAGCACGCTGCTCTTTGCACTGATCGACAGTTCTGCCTCAAAAAAACTGCTGATGGCATCTGTCGCTGCTACGATCCTCCTGCCTGTATTACTTTATATCTATACGCTTTTTTCGCGCACGTCACACCGGGATGATTCTGACGCTTCCGAGTGATATTTACACATACAGTTCTGTCATGGCAACGGCAGCATCTACCATTTGCTGCCCGCAGACTGTCTTTTTCTCTTTTTTTCTTTCGGACTCTCGGATTCTCTGTCTTTTCTCCAGGTATTCTTCCATCGATATCATCTGTAATTTATTCTGTATACTGTTCTGACGCATAAAATACCTCCTTTTTGGGCCTCAGCCTTATTATTCTATGATACTCCCTTTCGAAATATGCCACTTTTTCTTCTGTCCCCTCTGGCATATTTTTATTTTAAGTTTTAATTGTGACGGGGATGTGGATGATTTCTAAAGTTTTTATGAGAAATCTCTTAATATTTTCTTCCACATGAAAAAAGATGCCCGCCACCAGCCTTTTTGCTGATGACAGAACATCTTTCGTTTTGCTTTATTTATTTCTGTAGATGATATCGTCTCTTCCCGGTCCGTTGCTGACCATTGTGATCGGATATCCGATCTGCTCTTCAATAAATTCAATGTATTTTCTGCAGTTTTCCGGAAGTTCTTCGTATGTCTTAATTCCACGGATATCGCAGTTCCAGCCAGGAAGTGTCTTCAATACTGGTTTTGCTTTCTCCAGAAGATGTGTTACAGGGAACTCTGTAGTCACTTCTCCGTCAATCTCATATCCGACACATACCGGAATCTCTTCCAGATATCCAAGCACATCCAGAACGGTAAACGCTACATCGGTTGTACCCTGCATTCTGCATCCGTATTTTGATGCCACACAGTCAAACCATCCCATACGTCTCGGACGTCCTGTTGTCGCTCCGAACTCTCCGCCATCTCCTCCGCGGCGTCTCAGTTCATCTGCCTCTTCTCCGAAAATCTCGCTGACAAATGCACCTGCTCCGACTGCACTGGAATATGCCTTACATACCGTAATGATCTGTTTGATCTCGTATGGAGGGATTCCCGCTCCAATCGCACCATAGGCTGCCAGAGTAGAAGAAGAAGTTACCATCGGATAAATTCCGTGATCCGGATCTTTCAAAGAACCAAGCTGTCCTTCCAGCAGGATCTCTTTTCCTTCTTTGATCGCATTGTGCAGATACAGGGAAACATCGCAGACAAACGGAGCTACCATATCTCTGTACTCTGTCAGTTCTTTATATAAATCGTCAGGATTGATCAGTGGTTTATGGTATAAATGTTCCAGAATCACATTTTTCTGCTCTGCAACACGAACAACTTTTTCTCTCAGAAGCTCATCGTCAAACAACTCGCTTACCTGGAAACCGATCTTTGCATATTTGTCAGAGTAAAACGGCGCAATCCCTGATTTTGTGGATCCAAAAGATTTCCCGCCAAGACGCTCTTCCTCGTATGCGTCAAAGTTCTTGTGATAAGACATCACGATCTGTGCTCTGTCAGAAACAAGGAGCTTCGGCTGTGGCACGCCTTCTTTTACGATCTGCTGAACTTCTCCGAAAAGTCTCGGGATATCCAATGCAACACCATTTCCGATGATGCTGGTCGTATGGTCATAAAAAACACCTGAAGGCAAAGTATGCAGCGCAAACTTTCCATAATCATTTACAATGGTATGTCCTGCATTCGCTCCACCCTGAAAACGGACGATGATATCGGCTTCTTTTCCGAGCATATCTGTAATCTTGCCCTTTCCCTCATCGCCCCAGTTAGCTCCTACTACTGCTTTTACCATTTCAAATCCTCCTGCGTATTTATCGCTTTTCAATCTTAATTAGCAGTTCTTATGAATCACTGCCTTATGAATTATACTATACTTTTCTCATTCTGTAAAATACTTTTTCTTTTTTCTGTGACAACCTGTCATTTTCTACATCAAAGGTGCGATCAGGCGCAGTACCCGGCCGCAGATCCGCATCAGAATTCCATTCTTTTTCATGTCTGATACCGATACTTTCCTGCACTTTTTCAAGGTTTCCTGAAAGTCCTTTTCAATCTCATATACCACCGGATTGTGATACATAAAGACTCCACATTCAAAATGAAGATACAGACTCCGGTAATCCAGATTGATGGTGCCCACGGTTGCCGTATCATCATCTGACACAAAAATCTTAGCATGAACAAATCCAGGCGTAAACTCATAGATCTGGACTCCAGCCTCGATCAGTTCCCGGTAATAGGTCTTTGCCACGGCAAAGGCATACCATTTATCCGGAATATGAGGCATAATGATGCAGACCTCAATCCCGCTTTTCGCCGCTCTTGTCAGGGTGTCCAGCATTCCATTATCCAGAATCAGATATGGCGTCATGATATGTACATATTTCTTCGCATGATTCAAAATATGTACATACACTTCTTCCCCCACATTCTCGTTGTCATACGGGCTGTCCCCATAGGGCAGCATAAAGCCCAGTTCCGGCTGCACCGTCTGCGCCATATTGGTCAGATATCCGGTAAAATCTTCGGTTTTCATCTCGGATACATTCCACATCTGCAAAAACAGCATGGTCAGACTTTGCACCGCATCCCCTTTGATCATCACTGCCGTGTCTTTCCAGTAGCCAAACCGCTCCTTCCGGTTGATATACTCATCCCCCAGATTGATGCCTCCGGTAAATCCCACTTTCCCATCGATCACACAGATCTTTCTGTGATCTCTGTTATTCTGTGTGGTAGACAGGATCGGGCGGATCGGACTGAACATCTTGCACTGGATCCCAAATTTCCGGATCTGCTTCGGATAATCATAAGGAAGCTGTGAAATACTGCACATTCCATCGTACATAAACCGTACTTCCACCCCTGCCGCGGCTTTTTCTTTCAGAATATCGAGGATCGATCCCCACATATATCCTTCTTCTACAATAAAATATTCCAGAAAGATAAACTTTTCTGCTTTTTTCAGTTCTTCCAGAAGTACCGGAAACTTTTCCTCCCCACAGGCAAAATACTGTGCACTTGTATTCTGATAGGTAGGAAATCCCAACTGATACTGCATATAATGTGCCAGATTCGCATTGGATGGCTTACTCTCTCTGAGAGACTCAATGATCCCCGGATCCTGCTGCATATATCTGGCCGTATCCAGCCGGAGTCTGCGCAGCCGCTTTCCAATATAACGGGTTCCTAACTGCGATTTCACCCAAATGTAAAACAGACACCCAAACGCCGGAAATATCAGGATCAGCAACATCCATGTCATATTAAACGCAGGATTTCCCCGTTCATTGATGATATAGATCACGATCACGGCGCCGATCAAAGTCAGCCCTCCATATACATAAACTGCATAGTCATTCAGAATTGTCGCAAGCCCCAACATGATCAAAAGCTGAATCACAACCAGAAACAGGATCAGTGTGGTACGCCCGAACAAAATACTAAGCAGCCCTTTTTTTGCTTTTTTTACTGCTTTGTTCTCCATTTCTTTTTCACCTCAATTTTTTCCGATGTAGTTAAGTGTAGCACACTTTACATTTCTCTACAATACGCCTTGTCAAAGGTCTTGTAATCCTTTTCGAAAAGTATTACAATAGACATTGATTCATAAACATCTGCTGGAAAGGAGATTTTTACTATGAAAAAGTTTTTAAAATGGTTTCTTGGCCTTGCCGCTGTAGGAACAGTACTTGGTCTGATCATTGCCTATTTCTGTAAAGACAGCGAGACTGATTCCGACTGTGACTGCACAGACGATATGGAAGATGAAGATTTTGATCTCGACAGTGATTTAAAACCTGTATCGGAACGCGGATATGTACACCTGAATAAATCCGCTTCCGAATCTTCTGCTGAGTCAGTTTCCCAGCCGGAAGATACAACCGCTGAAGCAGTCAATGACGCTGCATCGGAAGAATCAGAAGAATAACCGGACAATAAAACAGGAACCGCCGTTTGAAAGGCAGTTCCTGTTTTATTTTGAAAACCAGGCTTCTTCCAGCAATGCCACCGCTTTTTTGATCTTTTCTTCCGAAATATTGGCATATCCCAGAAGGATCGTAGGCCTGTTCCCCGGCGTATCGATATAATACTGCGACAATCCGTACACCTTCACACCTTTTTCTGCTGCTTTCTGTATCAGCTCTTCTTCGGTCACCTCTTCTGAAAAGTGCAGCAAAATATGCACTCCTGCGTGTTCTCCCGATATGGTGCAGTGATGCTGCAGTTCTTTTAAACAGCCGATCAGTGTATCATGCCGTCCTTTATACAGCGTCCGGATCTTATTCAGATGTCTTTCATAATGTCCCTCCTCCAGAAATCTCTGCAGGATCAACTGATCCACCCTGGACACCGTACAGCTTAAGAAGCTGCTCTTCTCCTGGAATTCTTTCAGCAACACCGGAGGAAGCACCAGGTAACTGATCCGGATCGACGGTGCAATGGATTTGGAAAATGTTCCGATATAGATCACCTTTCCCCATCGGTCATATCCCTGCAGCGCCGGGATTGGCTTCCCTTTATATCGGAATTCACTGTCATAATCATCTTCTATGATATATCTCTTTGGATTTTCTGCGGCCCACCCAAGCAATTCCATCCGCCGCTTCATCGGCATCACAATCCCCAGCGGGTACTGGTGAGAGGGCATCACAAATGCAATGTCTGCCTTCGATCCCTGCAGTCCGGTCACTTCCATCCCTTTCGCATCCATATCCACTGTACAGACATCATAGGATAACCGCTGAAACAGACGGTAGGCCTGCTTATAGGTAGGATTTTCCAAAGCCACTTTGTGATCCCGTCCGATTACTGTCGAAAGGAGCATCAAAAGGTAATCATTCCCTGCACCGACAATGATCTGCTCCGGACGGGCATTGACACCTCTCGCCTGATACAGGTAATGACTGATGGCTCTTCGCAGCCCGTATTCTCCCTGTGGATCCCCCAGACGGAACATCTGGGCTCTGTCATCCTGAAGACTGTCTTTTGCCAGCCGTCTCCAAACACCATACGGAAAACTGTTCAGATCCACTCCGTTGGGAGTAAAATCATACTTCCACTCTTTTTCTTCTGCTGTTGCTTCCGGTTCCGACAAAGCGGGCATTGCATCCAGACGATACAGCCCCTCCAGATCTGCCGCAAAATATCCTTTACATGGGACTGCTTCCACATATCCTTCTGAGATCAGCTGCTCATAAGCAAGTTCTACCGTGCTTCTGCTAACCTCCAGATGTCTGCTCAGAGAACGGCTGGAGGGAAGTTTGTCCCCACTGGCAATCCTTCCCTCCTGAATCTCTCGTTTCATATATTGATAAATCTGCTCATAAAGCGGTACTTCAGATCGTGTCTGAAGATTGATCGTCAATTCATTCATCCCTTATTTTTCCGTTTATTTTGGCAGTTTGAAAGAACTTTTCAGTGACACGATCCGGTTAAACACCAGTGCATCCGGTCTGGAATCTTTGGCATCGATACAGAAATATCCCTGTCTTACAAACTGGAAACTGTCATATGCTTTTGCATCCTCAAAATTCGGCTCTACATAACAGTCTTTTAAGACTGTCAGTGAATTTGGATTCAGATTCATAGATCCATCCTCATTGTAAACGCCCTTTTCTTCATCGATCAGATTCTCATAAAGACGGACTTCTGCTTTCACTGCATACGGAGCCGGAACCCAGTGGATCGTTCCCTTTACTTTTCTTCCGGTAAATCCGCTTCCGCTCTTTGTCTGTGGATCATACGTACAGTGTACCACCGTGATATTGCCGTCCTCATCCTTTTCAAATCCGGTACATGTCACAAAATATGCCTGCATCAGGCGCACTTCATTACCCGGGAAGAGACGGAAATATTTTTTCGGCGGTTCTTCCATGAAGTCATCTCTGTTGATATACAGCTCTCTGCAGAACGGAATCTTTCTCATACCAAGTTCTTCGTTTTCCAGATTGTTGATCACATCCAGGTATTCTACCTGATCTTCCGGATAGTTATCGATCACCAGCTTGATTGGATCCAGAACTGCCATCATACGAGGTTTTTTCAGCTTTAAGTCCTCACGGATGCAGTACTCTAACATGGCATAATCAACGGAGCTCTGGCTTTTTGACACACCGCACATATCAATGAACATCTTAATCGACTCCGGCGTGAATCCTCTGCGTCGAAGTGCTGCAATGGAGACCAGACGCGGATCATCCCATCCGTCTACCACTCCCTCTTCTACCAGCTTTTTGATGTAACGCTTTCCTGTCACAACATTGGTCAGGTACAGTTTTGAAAATTCGATCTGTCTTGGAGGCATCTCAAATTCGCACTCTCTGACTACCCAGTCATACAGCGGACGATGGTCTTCAAACTCCAGTGTACAGATGGAATGGGTAATGTGCTCGATGGCATCCTCAATCGGATGTGCAAAATCATACATCGGATAAATGCACCACCGATCCCCTGTATTGTGATGTGTCATATGCGCCACACGGTATATGATCGGATCTCTCATATTGATGTTCGGAGATGCCATATCGATCTTGGCACGCAGTACTTTCTCTCCATCCTGGAACTTTCCGGCTCTCATAGCTTCGAATAATTCCAGATTTTCTTCAATTGAACGGTCTCTGTATGGGCTGTTCTTTCCCGGCTCTGTCAGTGTCCCTCTGTACTCTCTGATCTCTTCCGGAGTCAGATCACAGACATAAGCTTTTCCTTTTTTGATCAGTTTCACTGCACACTCATACATCTGCTCAAAATAATCGGATGCAAAATAAAGATGATCCTCCCAGTCTGCTCCCAGCCACTGGATATCTTCTTTAATGGAGTCCACAAACTCTACTTTTTCTTTTGTCGGATTGGTGTCATCAAAACGCATATGGAACGTTCCATTGTATTTTTTAGCCAGTCCGTAGTTTAAAAGAATGGACTTGGCATGTCCAATGTGCAGATATCCGTTTGGTTCCGGCGGGAAACGGGTACACACATGATCGTAAACGCCTTCTGCAAGGTCTTTGTCTATTTCCTGTTCAATGAAATTTTTTGAAACTGCTTCGTTTTCCATAAATTCCTCCTCGTGTACAAACATTCTTCCGATTATCTTATCATAAATCCGCCATTTGGACAAGGCACATGCAAAACATTTTCTTTACTTCGCCGCGCCAACGTGATATACTGATGAAGCTTCTAAAGGAAACTCCTTTCAGGGAGAGAAAATATCGTATGTTTATGGAGGTTATTATGAAACGAGAACAATTTGGTTCCCGTCTGGGCTTTATCTTGGTATCTGCGGGATGTGCCATCGGACTTGGGAATGTCTGGAAGTTCCCATATATGGCTGGAAAATACGGCGGAGCAGCCTTTATTTTAGTCTACCTGCTGTTTCTGGTCATTTTGGGGCTTCCGATCATCGTATGTGAATTCAGCGTGGGAAGAGCCAGCCAGAAGAGTATCGCTACTTCTTACAACGCACTGGAGCCGCCCCACACAAAATGGCATTATGCACGCTGGGTAGCCATTGCCGGAAATTATCTCCTGGTTATGTTTTATTCCATGGTGGGCGGCTGGATGCTTTATTACTGTTTCCGCATGGCAAAAGGAGAATTTACAGGGGTAACCGCTTCGGAAGTATCTGAAAAATATGCCGGCATGCTTTCTTCGGTTCCTACCCTGTCCCTCTGGACGGTACTGGTCATTCTGTTATCTTTCGGCATCTGCAGTATCGGTCTGCAAAAGGGTGTGGAAAAGATCATGAAAGTGACCATGCTCTGTCTTCTGGCGATCATGGTCGTCCTGACGATCCGTTCCGTGACGCTTTCCGGTTCTTCGGAAGGGCTTCGCTTTTTCCTGGTTCCGGATTTTGACCGCATGGTGGAAAACGGAATTGGAAACGTGATCTTCGGAGCCATGAGTCAGGCATTTTTCACCTTGAGCATCGGAATGGGCGGCATGGCGATCTTCGGAAGCTATCTGGACAAAAAGCGCTCCCTTGCCGGAGAGTCTGTCAGCATCGTACTTCTGGACACCTGCGTTGCACTGATGGCAGGACTGATCGTAATCCCATCCTGCTTTGCCTTTGGAGTGGAGCCGGATGCGGGACCGGGACTGGTATTTATCACATTGCCGAACATTTTCACACAGATGGCCGGAGGACGGGTCTGGGGCTCCTTATTCTTCCTGTTCTTATTCTGTGCGGCACTCTCCACCATTGTAGGAGTCTTTGAAAACATCGTCTCCTTCTGGATGGATCTGTTTGGATGGAAACGGACGAAAGCGGTGGGGATCAACATTGTCCTGATCACCGTCTTAAGTATCCCCTGTATCCTCGGATTCAGCGTATGGTCCGGATTTCAGCCTCTGGGTCCCGGAACAAATATCATGGATCTGGAAGACTTTATTGTCTCCAACAATATTCTTCCCCTTGGTTCTGTTGTATACCTTCTGTTCTGTACCCATAAAAACGGATGGGGATGGAAATATTTCATACAGGAGGCCAACAGCGGCAACGGGCTGAAGTTTCCGACAAAAGTCCGCTTCTATATGACCCATATCCTGCCATGGATCGTTGTGGTCATCTATCTGAAAGGATACTACGACATGTTCCATCCACAGGGTACTCTCACCTTTGTGATCTGGATGCTGATCGCATTCGGCTGCCTTGGATTCATTTTTTACATTTCAAGAAGCCGCAAAAAATAAAAAGGACCGATACCGGCAGGCTTTTCTCTGCTTTGCCGGTATCGGTTCTTTTTCTTCTTATTCTGCCAGTCGTTCTCTTAAAAGACACAGCGCCTGTACGAGGATCGCCGCATGATCCACCGCGATCTTTCCTCCTGAAAGCACTCTGTATTTTCGTTCCCGGATCAGACCCTCTCTGCGGATCTCTTCCACCGCTGCACAGGTATCGAGTTTTTTCTCCTCATTGGTGATCCGAAGCTCCCAGATATTTCTTTCGAGAACTCCCGGATGACTTTCTTTTCTCTGTAAATCAACACTGCACCAGGCGGCATCCGCCGCATCGTCCCCTGCCTGTACGGTGACATCGTTCTCCTCCACAAGGGACAGATATGCGGTGGTGATCACCCGGGTTCTAGGATCTCTGTCGTAATCTCCATAGACCGCAAACTGTTCCATAGGAAGCCCCTTTACCCCCGTTTCTTCCTCCAGTTCCCGTCTTGCCGTATCTTCCAGATTCTCTCTCATTTCGGCAAACCCGCCGGGCAGCGCCCAGAACCCGATGCTTGGATGATTGCTTCTTCGTACCAGAATCACCTTTAACTGGTTTACATCCAAAAGCTTGCCTGTTTTGGAAAAGATCACCGCATCTGTGGTACAGCTTGGTGTCTCATACTTATGAGGATCGTAGTGCTCCAGAAAGGTCTCCAGGTCTTCTCCCTGCCTGTTTTTCTCTTTTGTCCCGTAAAACTTGTCAATTTCTTTTAAAAACGCCGCCATCTGTGTCTGCCTCCTGTCCGAATCGTTCTTTTCCTAACAGTATAGGCGTTTTTCCAGTTTCTGTAAAGAAATCTAAACTACTTATTTTACTTTTACATATGGAGCGGCTGCACCCTCCTCTGCGTTTCCATATCCCGGATAGATATCCAGATATAAGGAATCCAACTGATCCTCATCCGCCACATAAACCAGTGTATATTCCAATGTTTCTCCTGCTGCCAGCGGCCGGAACAGCGCATGCTTGATTCTCTGAACACCTTCTGTATAGTAGATCTTGTCAAAATAAATCGGGAAAGATGCCATATCATTTGACAGCCACTGCAGTTCATAATTTTCATTTGCACTAGTCAGCGTATAATCTGTCTTTGACAGACTTCCGTCTTCATTGGTTTTCATTGCAGTCAGATCCGGCGCAATGCTGACTCCGTCAGCCGCATTCCACTCCGTCTGGAAATCAGAACAATTCTCTGCCTGCATCGTTACAACTACATATTTAGAATTCACGGTCTCTGCTTCTTTTGCTGCTTTTGTATCTGCTGTAATCGTCTCTCCCGCATCAAACAGATATCTTTCATGCGGTTTCAAAGAGGTATCTTCATTGATCCACGGCGCAATCTTTTCATATTCCACAAAATTTTCTTTTGGGAACTGATCCAAAGGCAGGGTATCCTGGATCTTGATATCCTTGACTGTAAACCGGATATCTTCAGACTCCGGTGATTCCTGGCCTCTGAACGGATTTTTGATTTCTTCTCCTACTGAATGCACATTTTCTGCCGGAACAATCCCTTCTGCAATTACCTGCATTTTTTCCTCCGACTGTTTCTTTTCTTCGATTTCCGCCTGGATTTCTTCTTCTGAAGGATACGGTACTGTCTCATCCAAAACAGTAACTTTCAATCCTTCTGCTACTTTCTCGATTTCTTCTTTCGGAAGATCACTGGTACTTTGGATATGAATTCCATATCCCTCTTCTTCATTGAACAGATACAATGATTTATTGGTCTTCTCACTGTCTACATACTCGGAGTCCGTCAGAAACAGATCCAGTTTTGTATGTTCTGTATCTGCGGTCTTCACCCGACTGTCCTTGCGGAATTTCTGGAGCGAATCATCCACTCTGGACATCCTGTATAACTCTGCCGCATTATACGGCAGGATTGAAATCCCACTGTCTGCTTCTTCGTTGCGCCATTTTCCACCATATGGTCCTTCTTCCTGATATTCATACCCATCCGGCATATAGGTCGGCTCGACCTTGATCTGATGTGCCTCTTTCTGCTTTGTATCCACTTCAATCTGATACTGCAGGGTATCCCCTACCTCACTTCTCGTTACATTGAGATATTTTGTCACTGCAACTGCCGTGATGGAAAGCCCCGCTGTCAGAACTGCCGCTGCTGCCAGACCTGTCCAAAGTTTGTATTTTCTGGTATGTCTTCTTGTGGTCCGGATCCCAAGCTGTTCATATGCGTGTTTCATTCCCTCATCTACGCATTCAGGGATATCCATCTCCCTCCCCATAATTTTCTTCATCTCATCTACAGAATAGTCTTTCTTCATTATCACTGCCTCCTTTTCTAACACATGGAATACGCATGTTCAAATTTCTTTCGCCCTCTGGACAGTCTGGTTTTTACTGTATTCTCATCCATCTCCAGTATCTGTGCGATCTCCTTGATCTTAAATCCTTCTCCATAATATAAAAGAAGCACTGTCCGGTATTTTTCATCCAGAGAATTCATCAATTCCTGAAATTCGTAATTCTGCATCTCCATACACGTATTCTCCTGTTCTTCTACCTGTTCCAACGGATATTCCCGCCTCTTTTCTGCCAGTATATCTTTACAGTTGTTGATCAGGATCCTGGTCAGCCATGTCTTGAAATACTCCGCATGTTTCAGACGGTCCATGTGTTCGTAACAATCGATCACCGTCTCCTGGATCGCATCTGCAATGTCTGCATCCTCTTTCAGATAACTCCTTGCCACTTTGTACATGCTGCTTTTACAGTGTTCCATCAGTTCCACAAATGCCTGATCGTCTTTCTTCTGCGCCCGCTTCACCAGATATTTCATCGCTTCTCACCCCGCTTTCCTGTTTTTTGGCTCTTTACACTCATTAGACCATACTTCTTTCAAAAAAGTTTCATCCCATCATAAAAAAATCAGTCTCGGTAATTTTCATGAGACTGATTTTTGCTTATTTTTCAATATCTTCTATTTTTGTCTTTCCAATCATCAGATTTAAAATCTCTACATCGGTCTGTTTCATTCCCGCTCTTCCCACATATCCGACCGCTTTGATCGTATCTTCCGGACAATCCATGACAAGTCCCTCTCCGCAGGAAAAGGTCAGTCCCCGCATGGCCATCTTATGACTTAAGATCGCTGCTTGCAAGGCGGTTGCGATCTTAGCCGCACAGCTTGGTTTCGCTCCGTCACATACGATCCCGCCTGCATCTGCTATGGTGTTGACTACAGTATTCTGAATCTGCTCCAGGCTGCCTTTGCAAAGGTATGTGATCCCGGCTCCGGCCCCTGCCGCCGCACAGACAGCTCCACAATAAGCGGAGAGGGAACCGATGTATCGCTTCTGGTTCAATGCAACCAGATTGGATACGCACAGGGCCCGGCAGATCTCATCTTCACTTTTATGCAGCTCTTTTCCGTATTCCATCACCGGAAGCGAACAGGTCATTCCCTGATTCCCCGAACCGGAATTGATGATCACCGGCATGGAACATCCGCTCATCCTGGCATCCGAACCGGCTGCAGCGGCAGCCACCGCCCTCCACTTCACATCCTCACCATATTCCTCTGCAATCACTTTTCCAACCTGAGCACCCCATTCGTGTGTCAGCCCTTCTTTCGAAATCCTGGAATTATAGCGCATCTGCCGCAGCAGAACGGGTCTGATCTCTTCCAGATCCACCTGATCTGCAAATGCTATAATGTCTTCCAGATTCAACAGACTTTTATCCACTTCTTCCTCATCTGCTTTTTCCTCGGTCTGATGCTGATACAATACTTTCCCGTTTTTCTCGATCCTTGTAATGTTGGTATGCTCCTGTTCGATCACAACAACCGCTTCCTGATTTCCACATACCACATGCGTCTCAATGTAAAGATTTGCAACCCCTTCTTTCAGCATGCACCTGCAGAAATCAGCGGATAACAGCTTTCTGGTCTTCTCAATCTCTTCTTTTGTCACAGATTCCAGCACTTCCAGCGCCTGCGAGGCATCTCCTCCTACAAGTCCCAGGATAGCTGCTGCTTCCACACCCTTCATGCCATCCGAGTTGGGTACTTTTACTCCTTTTACATTTTTTATAATATTCCCGGAACACCAGACTGTCATGTGTTCGGGAAATACTCCCAATACTTCTCCTGCTTTCGCCGCTGCGTATGCCAATGCAATCGGTTCTGTACACCCCAGCGCCGGTATCAGTTCTTTTTTGAGAATTTTAATATAGCTTTCATAGGTTGTCTGATCCATAACATCCTCCACAGTTTCTCTGATTCGTATTATAATGATTTAATATAGCAGACATCTGTAATTTTTGCAATCCACTGCTGCATCTTCAATTGGCATACTGATAATTCTGATCTTCCATAAAGATCAGTCCCTTTCCCTCTAAATACCATTCAATTTCTGTAAGTAGCTGCAAGAATCGATACTTTTCTTTTCCATTCCTCCACTCCATCATCCAGGCATCCTCATACATTCTCTTTACAGAATTCCAGTCCCGCAGCAAAATACGCTCCAGCTGCTCCCATCCGTCATACCTTACCAGAATGCAGATCTCGACGTTATTCCCCATACGTTCAACCTGCCTGTAAAAATAGGAATACTCTGTCTGGTCCATATTCCGGACAAAATCTGTCAGTTCCTGCAACGCCTCTCTAAGCGGCTCCAGATTCTGCTTCCTCAGTTTGCTCATATGTTCCCCCTCTGTCTCCTCCCAGAAAACAACCACCCTTCTCATACATTCAGTATACCATACTTCTTTCAGGAAAAAGCAGGAGAATCTCCTTTTCCCATGGTTTTTCGACACATTTTGGTGACAGTACAGACATTCATATCCTGCCGTCCGGGCTTTCTTCTGGACTTTCAGGAAATTCAGGTATACAATGAAGAACGGATCCGATTGATTTCGATTGAAATCATCCAAAATATCAACAAAACAAACAGGAGATTTTACAAATGAAATTTATCATTCAACGAGTGACAGAAGCTTCTGTCACTGTGGACGAACACACCATCGGAAGCATCCAGAAAGGATTTCTCGTCCTGATCGGCGTCTCTGACACAGATACCAAAGAAGTTGCCGACAAGCTGATCAAAAAAATGATCGGACTGCGCATTTTTGAAGATGCAAACGGAAAAACCAACCTTTCCCTTGCGGATGTAGACGGAAGCCTGCTTCTTGTTTCCCAGTTCACACTATATGCCAACTGCAAAAAAGGAAATCGCCCAAGCTTCATAGAAGCAGGTGCTCCTGATAAGGCAAATGTGCTTTATGAATACATCATTTCCAAATGCCGCCAGTCGGTATCCTGCGTAGAAACCGGCGAATTTGGAGCTGATATGAAAGTTGCACTGGTCAATGACGGGCCTTTTACCATTATTTTAGACTCCGAGACACTATAGCGGATTCTCAAAGACACGTATTTCCCAGGAATGCGTGTCTTTTTCCTTTCTCCTGCATTGAAGTTCAAATTCCCACCGGGAATAATACGGCATCCCATATACCCGAAAAACAATGCTGGAAACCTCTTCCAGTTCTTCGCTGAACTGTACACTCTGGAAATTGTTTTCTTCTGCCATCTGCAGCAATGTCTCCGCAAACTTTTCCCGATCTTTTATTTTCCACGGATTCGCCGTCACTTCCACATACAGACTTTGTTCCATGCCACGCTGACGGATCATTGTAGATCTTACATCCGGTTCCTGCTGTATGACTGTCCAGATCCATACGGCCAAAAGACATCCTGTCAGCAGACAGATTCCTTTTCTGATTCTTTTCACGTTCCTTCTCCATCAAATTTTAATACAGGTGTATATTTCTACATCTATATTATATTGCATCTTATATTTTTATACAACTGCACATATACTTTAGGAAAGGCAGGTGTGGATATGAACAAGATTGTGATTGATTTAGATGTAGTAATGAAAGAAAAAGGGATCAGTAAAAATGCTGTCTGCAAACATTGCAATTTGCAGCGGACACAATTAAACAACTACTGTAAAAATAAGATTTCCCGGATTGATTTGAAGATTCTTGCCAGGCTGTGCGAATATTTAAAATGTGATCTGACTGATATTTTAAAACTGGTGGAAGAAGAGGATGAACCCACCTAAAAACTGCGGCAGTATCTTCTGTTCCTGAAATATTGCCGCAATTATTGTTTCATTTTGAAATTTCTGTTGAAAAAACATTGACAAATACATCCTTTTTAATGTATAGTATTAGTGTTGTGTTTATCACATAAGCTGCTATGGCGCAGTCGGTAGCGCGTCGCCTTGGTAAGGCGGAGGTCGGGGGTTCAAGTCCCCTTGGCAGCTTTTTAAAGAGGGTATCGCAAAATCATCAAACCATATGATTTTGCGGTACCCTCATTCTATACCTGGAAAAATCCAAAAAGTATTGACGAATTTAACACAACTCTCGCTGATATTCTGGCCGATTCCTCAAACACTAAGATCAAGCTCTTGTTTATACAAAGATCAATTCCATCAAAATAAAAATGGCGAAGTGTTTATCGTAACACTCCGCCGAAAGCCTAACCGCTTTGAGCAAAAATGCTTGGTTAGGTCTGCTTTACTATTCTATGCAGTTCTGCTACATTTATACACTTAAATGTACTTTCCAATCCGCTGGAAGATTCATTGCTGTCAGACTGACTACACCAACATTATTTTGAATCAACTTATCAAAAGCATCTACAAATACTGTCCATTCCTCATCGGATGAACGCAGATACTTCATCGCCAGTAGAATTTGATACAAACCATTATGTACCGGCGGAGGTGCGACTTTATCTACATCCGGAATTTCCGGTGTCGTATGTATTGTGCGATTGTAAATTCTGGAATTATGAGCACACATATTACGCAATACTGAAACACCCTGTATCCATGAAGCAAGCATTTTCTGTGATGGATTTACCAAATTTCCTTTTTTCGATTTATATTGGTAATTAGCCGCTAATATGGAATACGAACTTCCAGTACCTGTTTTCAAATTCTTAATTATCTTCGATAGCGTACCAAATGAAAGAACTTCAACAGCTGCCCATACAGGCACCTCTCCATCATGATTATCAAAATTATGCTTGATAAACACATCATTAGAGCGAGCAATTTCTGACGCTACTGTAGACATATTCTGCCAATACAATTTTTTCTCTTTAAAAATTGATGAGTCTTGCAAAACAAGTGACTCTCCATGTATAAGCAATGCTTCCACTAATCGTACTCTCAAAGCTACTTCTATCTTGGAGATCATTGAAAAAATCAAAACAGATAATTCCTGATCAAATTGATACAATCTTAAAATATCTTCAAACTTTGTTCCCGGAACATACTTCTTTGTAGCATTATCATATAGGTGGAACGAGTAGCCACGCAAACGATAAAATCCAACTGACTTTAATACCTTTTCTACGTTTGCACGAGAAGTAATTACCATTCCTGCCTCAATATATGATTGTACCTGCTGTGCTATTGTTAATATTTGTTTTGGATATTGATACATAAAACACCCCATAAATGAAAAAGTCCCACCGGGTTGCGCATGAAAAATCAGAGGCGTGGTGGGTTCTGTTATTATCATTATACAGCTTTTATTGCAGCTGTCAAGATTCCTTTTTCAAAAAAAGAATACGAACTTCCCCCATTTCTTGCATGGACACTTTCAGATCGTTATACTTTCTTCTACATCTGAAGCAGCTTCTGCGCCTTGCTTTTGATCCTCTGCAACGCATTGTCCACTGCTTTTGGACTTTTTCCAAGCAATTCTGCAATTTTCCGATAATCCGTCCCCATCAGATGGAGTTCCAACACATGGTTCTCCAAAGTACTAAGCGTTTCTTTCAAACGTTCTGAAAAAATTTCTGTAAACTCTTTTCCAAAATACAACGCTTCGGGATTATTTTCTTCCTGTGGCTCAATGGTATCGATCAAAGGGACTTTTTTTCCTTCTTCCACAGACTCTTCATACAAAGATATATAAGAATTCAGAGGAAGATGTTTCTTCCTCTGAGATGCTTCGATCGCACTGTACATTTGTCTGGAGACACATAGTTCCGCAAAGCTTGCAAAAGAGGTTCCCTGCTCTTTATCATAATCGCGGACAGCTTTGAACAGCCCGATCATGCCTTCCTGGATCAGATCTTCATTCTCCCCGCCCAACAGGAACATGGCTCTGGCTTTTTTACGAACCATTGGTTTGTACTTATCCATGATAAAGTCTGTGATGGCAGAGTCTCCGCCTCGCAGCTCTTCTATCAGCGTTTCATCTGTCAGCCTTTCATATCGGTTTCTCTGCATCTTCGCTCCCCCTCTTCTCCTGGTCTTTTTTATGCTGTTCTTACATCATTCTCTGCCGCACGATCTCGTAAGCCAGTACACCTGCTGCGACAGATGCATTCAGAGAATCGATTTCTCCTTTCATCGGGATGCTGGCAACAAAATCACACTTTTCTTTCACCAGACGTCCGACCCCTTCTCCTTCATTTCCGATCACCAGACCGATCGGTCCTTTCAGATTCAGACGATACATGGATTCTCCGCCCATATCTGCACATACAAACCAGAGCCCTTTTTCCTTCAGCTCTTCCATGGTTTTCGCCAGATTGGTCACTTTTGCCACCGGTGTATAATTTAATGCTCCTGCCGAAGTCTTTGCCACCGTAGCTGTCAGCCCTACGGCTCTTCTCTTGGGAATAATCACCCCATGTGCTCCAGCCAGATTGGCAGTTCGGATGATTGCTCCCAGATTATGGGGATCCTCAATATTGTCCAAAAGGATCAAAAACGGATCTTCGCCCCGCTCCTTTGCCAATGCCAGCATATCTTCCACTTCCGAATATTCGTACGCAGCCGCATAAGCGATGACACCCTGATGCTTTCCGGTTACGGAGATCTGGGCCAGCCGCTCCTTTCCGACAAAATTAAGGATCGTATCGTGCTTTTTTGCCTCTCTTACAATGGTACGTATTGGTCCGTCCTGGCAGCCGTCCAGCACAAACACTTTGTCGATCGGCTTCCCGGAACGGAATGCTTCCAGCACTGCATTTCTCCCCTCGATCACAAGGGTGTGCTCTGTGTTATCAAATTCTTTTTTATTTTCCTGCATCTTCTTCTCCCTGATTTTCTTCCAGACTGTTCAGTCCGATTTTGATAAGCGTCAGTAATCTCTCATATTGTCTGTTCAGATATAAATATCCGATCAGCGCCTCAAATCCCGTAGCTCTGCGGTAATCCGTAATGGACTGGTTTTTAGCCGGGGATATGGACTTGGCATTTCGTCCTCTTTTATAAATACCATGCTCTTCTTCCGTCAGACATTCCTGCATGGCACGCATCATATAGGATTGAGCCGAAGCCTGTACATATCTGCTGGTCTCTTTGTGCAGTTTCTGTACCTGTCTGTTTCCCTCGTTGATGACCATACTTTTGATGATCAGATCGTATACACAATCCCCGATGTAAGCCAGTACAAGCGGAGAATATGCAGATGCTTCCACTTCTTTTAACTCCAGCATCTCTTCCATCAGATCCTGAAATTCAAAATTTACGCTCTTTTCCATTTTACCCCTTCTCTTGTATCTTCCAGAATAATTCCTTTTGCAAGCAGTTCATCACGAATTTCATCTGCTCTTGCAAAATTCCGTTCTTTTCTTGCTGCCTGACGCTCTGCGATCAAAGCCTCAATATCATCCGCCAGCATTTCCTGCTCTTTTTCCACAATGATCCCAAGTACATTGGTCAAGGTAACCAGACGTTCCAGCAGGCTTTCCAGATATGCTCTGGAGCTGTCACCATCCGTGCTGGTGTTGATAAACTTCACCAGATCAAAGACAGCCGCAATGGCATCTGCTGTATTGAAGTCGTCATCCATAGCTTTTTCAAATTTTTCTGTAAATTCCCGGCTTTTTGTGATCTTTGTCTGCTCCTCTTCTGTCATGACATCTGACTTTGCCCCATCCAGAAGGAATTTCAGATGCTCTGCTGCCGTCACGATACGATCCAGACCATTTTTTGCCGCTTCCATCAGTTCTGCACTGAAATTCAAAGGGCTTCGATAGTGAGCACTCAGCATAAAGAAACGCAGTACCTGCAGATCGTATTTTTCTCCAATCTCCCGCACGGTAAAGAAGTTGCCGAGAGACTTGGACATCTTACGGTTGTCAATGTTCAGAAATCCGTTGTGCAGCCAGTATTTAGAAAATTCTTTTCCGTTGGCAGCTTCACTCTGTGCAATCTCATTTTCATGATGCGGGAAGATCAAATCCTCTCCGCCGGCATGGATATCAATCTGTTCGCCCAGATATTTTTTAGACATTTCCGAGCACTCAATATGCCATCCCGGACGTCCTTCACTCCATGGCGACTCCCATGCAGGCTCTCCTTCTTTCTTTGGTTTCCAGAGTACAAAGTCCAGAGAATCTTCTTTTTCATCTTCTCCTGTCACAAGGAGAGAACGTCCGCCGGACTGCAGGTCATCCAGATTTTTATGGGAAAGTTTTCCGTATCCTTCAAATTTTCTGGTGCGGTAATACACCGTTCCATTTTTTTCATAGGCATACCCTTTGTCAATCAGAGTCTGGATCATGTCGATCATCCCGCCGATTTCTTCTGTCGCCAGCGGATTTTTCGTCGCTGGTTTGACATTCATGCCTTCCATATCTTTTTTGCATTCTTCGATGTAACGTTTAGAGATTTCTTCTGCTGTCACACCTTCTTCATTGGCTTTTTTGATGATTTTGTCATCGACATCTGTGAAGTTGGACACAAAATTCACATCATAGCCTTTGTACTCAAAATATCTTCTGACTGTATCAAACACGATCATCGGTCTTGCATTTCCGATGTGGATGAAATTGTAAACGGTCGGTCCGCAGACATACATCTTGACCTTTCCTTCCTCCAGCGGAACGAATTCTTCCTTTGTTTTTGACATGGTATTATATAACTTCATCTTTTTTCTCCTCTCCTGATTGTTCTGTTTTGCATGGTTTCATACACCTCATGTTCTGCACCATCTCTGTCAGCTGACTGTGCAGCTCCCGGCTTTCTTTTTGAAGGCTGCGGATATCGGCAAGCATCGGATCCGGCAGATGCACCTGATCCATCTCACTTCGCGGTACTTTTTTATCATCCCGTTTTACGATCCGCCCGGGAACGCCCACTACCGTACAGTTCGGAGGCACTTCCTCCAGTACGACCGAACCTGCCCCGATCTTTGAATTTTCCCCAATGGTAAACGAACCTAAGATTTTCGCGCCTGCGCTGACCATCACATTGTCTTCCAGCGTCGGATGCCGTTTACCCTGTTCTTTCCCCGTACCGCCAAGGGTCACCCCCTGATACAGAGTCACATTGTCTCCGATGATCGTCGTCTCACCGATGATCACCCCGCTTCCATGATCGATAAACAACCCTTTCCCGATCTGTGCCCCCGGATGGATCTCGATCCCGGTCTTTCTGGCTGCTCTCTGAGAGATCCATCTTGCCAGAAAATAATGCTTCTTTTCATATAATTTATGTGCCACCCGGTATCGAAGGATCACTTTAAAACTGGGATATAACAATACTTCCATGTTTGATTTGATCGCCGGATCCCTCTCTTTGATGACCTGGATCTCTTCCCGGATATACGACAGCATTCCCATATGCCACCCTCCTGACTCTTACTTCAAATACTGAAAGGAACAAAAAACTCCGTCTCTGTACTAGAGACGAAGTTTTTCCGCGGTTCCACTCTATTAAAAGAATCTGATTCTTTCACTCCTTGCATGTAACGTATGCGATACGTACCCTGCTACTGATACTTCCTATTGGATGTTCACAGGATCGGCTCCCGAATGCACTTCTCCAGCTACTTTCCCGGGACTGCTTTCAGCCAATGACAATCCCTCTCTGTGAGCGTATGACCAGATACTCTTTCCGTTCCAAGCCTTTGCTTTATTTCTCAATACAGATTATATCTTATGCAAATTTTTCTGTTTTGTCAACTTCTTTCACACAATCTCATTGAAGAATACCGGAGCAAGAGGCTTAATCTTCTCAAACTGACGGATCAGTTCCTCACTGACCGAAACGCCCTCGTCTGCCCGGACCTCCTCCATACTTCGATACCCAAACAACACTTCTGTCAGGGAAGCGATGGAAAGGACTCCCTGAGAGTCTTCTGTCTCTGTCACCTGTATGCTTCCGTCTTCCCTGCTGCACAGACTCCAGATCCGGCTGTTTCCTGTCAAAATGGGATCAATCACAGCAAAAGAGCAGCATACTTCTTCTCCCTCTTTCACCCAGAGTGCTGACAACAGCGTTTCCAGATGCAAAATCCGGATCATGATCATCGGCTTTTTCTCTGCTGACCCGGCGTATGGCCTTAACGCTTCGGGACATGCCAGCACTTTTACAGGCCCATCACTCAGATTGGATAAGGATGCCAAAAATGCGCGTTCGTATCCGGGAAGTATCAGTGGTTCCAATACTTCACAGGTGCCCTCTTTTGCATAACAGTAAATTCCTGTCAGCTTTCCGTCTTGTTTCAGCATCCGGATTCCTCCGTTTTCACTTTGCTGCTCCAATACGCGAGTCTGATAATAATGCGGATCCCTTTTTACATACACCTGCATCTCTTTTCCCAGCAGTTCTCTGGCAAATTCTGCCAGTTCCTCCGCCTGAAACATGGTCGCATCAGTCTCTTCTGCTGATCCTGACACCGTTTTCGCCTCAAATACAGCCTGCAGCTGCTGATAGACATACCGAAAATCATAAGGAGTGTAAATTGCCTCTGCTGCCGGCATCAAAAATGTAAAAGGCTGCTTTTTTCCATACATCTCCTGCATGGTTCTGTGCAGAAGACGCCCCATATATCCCCTGCCCCGATATTCCTTTCTTGTGGCAACTGCGATGATATAATTGCAGGAAAACTCTCTGCCTGCCACTTGAACCGGATATGGATTCAACTGGAGCATGGACTGGATCTCCCCATCTTCTTCCACAACCCAGATCTCATTTTCTCTGGTCTTAATAAAATAGTAGTAATCTAAAAATGCTTTCGTATCTTCTGAAAATACTTCTTCCCACAACGCTCTTGTCTTTGCGTGTTCTTTCTCTTCCAGTCTGCGAAGTTCCATGGTTTCTCTCCTGTCTACGCTCTTTTACATCCGCCGCAGCCTGCACACCCATCTTCCTGGTCTGTGACATCCACACTGCTGTAATTCAGCACTTTTTCCAGCATACAGACTGCCTGGGAAGAAATACCTTCTCCGTTTCCGGTGAATCCAAGTCCTTCCTCCGTGGTCGCCTTGACATTGATCTGATCCAGATCCACCTGCAGGGCTGCTGCGATATTTTCCCTCATGCGATCAATATAAGGACGCATTTTCGGCTTCTGTGCAATGATCGTTGCATCAATATTTTCAATCACAAACCGATGCTCTTCCAACAGTCCCGCAACATGCTCCAGCAGTTTGAGGCTGGAAATTCCTTTGTATGCAGGGTCCGTATCTGGAAAATGCTTCCCGATATCTCCAAGCGCAGCCGCTCCCAACAGCGCATCCATGATGGCATGGAGCAGAACATCCGCATCTGAATGTCCAAGCAGTCCCTTTTCATATGGAATCTCCACACCGCCAAGGATCAGCTTTCTTCCTTCCACTAATTTATGCACATCGTATCCCATTCCAATTCTCATCGCTTCTGCTCCCTTCTTGATTCTGGCTGACGTTTCCTTTTACTCAGCATTTGATGCTTCTTCCTCTTTTGACAAACTCTCTTCCTTTTGCTCTTCTTCTGTCACATCCTGCTTCAGCTGGATATCCGGAATGTCTCTGTGTGTTTCCTGCGGCTCTGCTTCCAGTTCATCCTGCTCTGCGATCTGAAGATCCTCCTCGGACGCATCTCCTTTTCCCATCTTCCAGACATTTCGGATGGCAGCGCCCGCATACGCTACTCCCACTCCAATAAACAGAACCGCCGCACACATCATCAGCGCCAGATTTGTGGGCTGCTCCTTTGATACTTGTGAAATGATCTGGATCCCCAGAAATGCCAGATACATTCCTGCCACGATCCGTAATACCATCCATGATTTTTTGTTCATCTTCTGCCTCCTTGTAAGCCGGATTTTTCGGCTCTTCTTTCTCATTTTCTGATTGTAACAAAAAAGAAGCCCTCATTCAAGGACTTCTTTTCCAATAGCGGAAACTGGATTTGAACCAGCGACACCACGGGTATGAACCGTGTGCTCTAGCCAACTGAGCTATTCCGCCATATTTCTAATGGTATGGGGCCTACAGGGCTCGAACCTGTGACCCTCTGCTTGTAAGGCAGATGCTCTCCCAGCTGAGCTAAGACCCCATATCCGTCGGCTGCGTTTCCCGCAACCGACTTCGTTAGTATACTATCTGACTCAAAAAATGTCAAGCCTTTTTTCACATTTTTTGCAATTTTTCAAATTATTGCTACAAATGATGCATTTATAATGCCCAGTTTCCATTTACAAATACTGGAATTTCTTTGCCATCCGCTGTAATTCCTGTAATTTTCATATCACTTGTCCCAATCATAAAGTCCACGTGATTGATGGAATGATTTCCGCCGATCTGATGCAGCTCTTCCTCACTCATCTTTTCTCCTCCCTGAACTGTCGTCGGATAGCACTCTCCAAATGCCAGATGACAGGACGCATTCTCATCAAACAGTGTATTGTAGAATAAAATCCCCATCTCGGAAATCGGAGATGCATATGGAACCAGAGCTACTTCTCCAAGACTTTTCGAGCCTTCATCCGTATCTAAAAGCTGTTTCAGGGCATCATATCCTTCTTTTGCCTCAAAATTGACCACTTTCCCTTCGCAGAATGTCAGACTAAAGTCTTTGATCAAATTCCCCCGATAACTGAGCGGACGGGAACTCACCACCTTACCTTCTGCTTTTCTGTAATCCGGCATCGTGAACACTTCTTCTGTCGGCATATTCGCAATAAAACGCACTCCTGCTCCAGATTCTTCAGAACCGCCTTCCCAGATATGATCTTTTACAAGCCCTACTCGAAAATCCGTGCCCGCTTCATTTTCATAGTGCAATTCTGTAAACTGATATCGATTTAAGATCTCACACTTTTCAGACAATAATGCATCATGATCTTTCCATGCCTGCACTGCATCTCCATCCTGGATCCGTACTGCACGGAAAATCGCTTCCCACAAACTTTCAACTGCTTCCTCCTGGGTCTTTTCCGGAAAGACCTGGCTAGCCCATTCTTTTCCCGGAACTGCTGCCACAACCCACTGCACCTGACTGGATACCATCCGTTTGTAATACGGCTCCATGGCTTTGTCGTTGGCTTTTGCAGCTGCCATCTGTTTCTCCCTGTCAACGCCTTTGAATGCGTTTGGGTTTTCGGCTGTAATGGCAATAAAAGCCGCGCCATTCTCTGCATAGCTGTTCATGGAATCTGCACGCCACTTTGGAACCTCCTCAAACACTTCCATAGGCGCATATTCGTATCGAAGACGCGCCACCTCATCGTCCCCCCAGTGTACGATCACCTCTTTGGCTCCTGCCTCATATCCGGCTTTTACGATCATCCGGCCGAACTCCCAGCATTCTGCGGGACAACGCAGCACCAATTCCTGCCCTTTTTGCACCGCTGCTCCATTTTCTACGATCAGTCTTGCATATTCCTGCTGTTTTCCCTGAAAATTCATCTCTATTTGACACGCTCCTTTTTGTAAGTATTCATTTTCTCTCCTAGTATAGCAGTTTTCCCGCTAAAAATATACCCTACCTGCTCAACAATTTCTGATACGTCAGTTCCATCAAAAAGGCGCCAAGAGGAGCGGTCACAAGAATCGCTGCCACTGCTGCTGTCAGAACCAGATCTCCACAGGAAAGCCCCATAGCCAACGGAATACCTCCGATTGCAGCCTGAACCGTTGCTTTCGGCATATATGCGATCACACAAAACAGCCGCTCTCTCCAGTTCAGCCCGGTTCCCCATAAACAGAAGCATACACCGATCATACGGAAGATCAATACGCCAAACAACAAAACAATCACCATGCCTCCCGCCGACAGTGCATATCGAAGATCCACCGTAGCTCCCACCAGCACAAACAAAAGAATCTCCGAAACCACCCACAGCTTGTTAAATTTTACAGATAAACGTCCGGCAACCACTCCCCGCTTTTTCTGCAATGCAATTCCCATTGTCATCACCGCAAGCAAAGATGCAAATGGGACTACTTCCCCAGCCTGATCTTCCAGTGTCACCAGCAGAAAAGAGACGCACAAAAAAATCATAACCTTGGAGGTATCCCGAATGTGAACTTTTTCAAAAAATACTGCCAGTCCGTATCCAACTGCCAGGCCTGCTGCAATTCCCAGCAGGATTGAAACCGGAATATTTGCAAAACTCTTCACCGATACATGTTCGCCCTGTGCAAGTCCGGTAAATGCAGTAAATAACACAATTACAAACACATCATCCACAGAAGCTCCCGCAAGAATCATTTGCGGAATACTCTTTTGGGTCCCATAGCCTTCTTCCATCAGTCGAAGCATTTTGGGCACAATCACAGCCGGAGAAACCGCCCCTACGACAGCTCCCATCACAGCCGCATCCACGACAGACACACCCAACAATTTGGGCGCCAGAAAGACCATTCCCAGTATTTCAAAACAAGCCGGGACAAAACACATCAAAACCGCCGGGCGCCCTACTCTTTTTAAATCTTCCAGATCCAGAGATAGCCCCGCCCTTGTCAGAATAATGATCAATGCAATCTTTCGAAGTTCTGCCGAAATTTCCAAAATGGAAGCGTCGATTAAATCCAGAGCATATGGCCCCAACACAATCCCCGTCATCAACATTCCGATCAATCCCGGAAGATGAGCTTTCTTACAAATCCATCCCATCATCATGCCAAGCAACAACATCAAAGCAATACTAAGCAACATATTTTCTTTCTCCTCCGTTTTTAAACCATAAAACCAGACAAAACAAAAGAGATCTGAACTTCAGATCTCCCTTAGTAGCGGAAACTGGATTTGAACCAGCGACACCACGGGTATGAACCGTGTGCTCTAGCCAACTGAGCTATTCCGCCATATTTCTAATGGTATGGGGCCTACAGGGCTCGAACCTGTGACCCTCTGCTTGTAAGGCAGATGCTCTCCCAGCTGAGCTAAGACCCCATATTCTAAAGTTACTGTTTTCTCAACCGCAACTTGCTTGATTAGTATACTATTGATTTTTCAGAATGTCAATACTATTTTTCACTTTTTTGACATTTTTCTCAATTACGAAGAAACTGCTGCGCAGGCAGTGATGATCCCTCCACCTTTGCAGCAGTCTCTTTCCCATTTTCTATTTGAAATATTTCACACCGGATTCAAAGATCTTAAGATCCTGTTCTCCATAAATATTGATCGCCACAGAATCTCCGCGGCGTTCTGAGTGGGCCATCTTTCCAAGCACTCTTCCGTCAGGGCTCGTGATACCCTCGATCGCACGGTAGGAACCGTTCACATTCCACTCTTCATCCATGCTGATCACACCTGCCGGATCACAGTATTGTGTTGCTACCTGTCCATTTGCAAAAAGCTGATTCAGCCACTCTTCACTGGCTACAAAACGTCCTTCTCCATGAGAAGCCGGGTTCGTATAAACACCTCCCAGCTCTGCTCCTGCAAGCCAAGGCGATTTATTTGTCACAACTTTTGTATACACCATCTTGGAAATATGACGTCCAATGGTATTGTATGTCAAAGTCGGAGAGTCTGCTGTCTGACCCACGATCTTACCGTAAGGAACCAGCCCCAGTTTGATCAGCGCCTGGAATCCATTGCAGATACCAAGTGCCAGTCCGTCTCTTTCATTCAACAGCTTTTCCACTGCTTCTTTGATCTTTGCATTCTGGAACGCAGTTGCAAAGAATTTTGCAGAACCGTCCGGCTCATCTCCTGCACTGAATCCACCCGGGAACATGATCATCTGTGCCTGTCCGATCGCTTTTTCGAACTCTGCAACCGAATCACGGATATCTTCTGCATTCATATTGCGGAATACTTTTGTAATCACGTTTGCTCCTGCTCTCTCAAATGCTTTGCGGCTGTCATATTCACAGTTTGTTCCAGGGAACACTGGAATAAATACAGTCGGCTGTCCAATCTTATGACTGCAAATATGGATGTCCGATGTATTGTAAAGTTTTTCTTCCACTACTTCGTTGCTGTCTGCAGAAGATTTTGTTGCAAAAACATTTTCCAGTGTGCCCGTCCATGCTTCCACTGCCTCGTCCAAACAAATCTCTGTATCTGCATATACAAATTTCTGTTCAGAAAGCACCTCACCGATGACCGTATACGTGATGCTCAATTCACTCACTTTATCAGCCGGAACTTCTGCAATGATATCTCCAAATGCCGGCGCAAACAATTCGCCCGCATCCATGTTATGTTCGATCTTGACACCCAGTTTATTTCCAAATGCCATCTTACTTGCCGCAGCAATCACACCATGACGGTCCAAAGCGTATGCAGATAAAATCTTTCCACTGTGAATATCAGATGCAAATTTTCCATACTGATCCATCAACTGAGCATAAACCGGAAGATCATACTGGTCTTTTTCGATTCTCATCCATACCAGTTTATTTCCTGCCTTTTTCAGTTCCGGAGTGATGATCTCATCCTCGGTAGCCATATCCACTGCAAAGGAAACCAGTGTCGGCGGAACATCAATATCCTGGAAAGTTCCAGACATACTGTCTTTTCCTCCAATGGATGGAAGTCCAAATCCAAGCTGTGCATCATATGCACCCAACAGAGCTGCAAATGGCTGACTCCATCTCTTCGGATCTTCTGTCATACGACGGAAGTACTCCTGGAATGTAAAGCGGATCTTGCTGTAATCTCCACCTGCTGCCACAATCTTTGCCACAGATTCCACCACTGCGTAAATCGCACCGTGATATGGGCTCCAGCTGGACAGATACGGATCAAATCCATAACTCATCATAGAAACAGCATCCGTTGTTCCATTCAGAACCGGAACTTTTGCAACCATTGCCTGTGTTTCTGTCATCTGATACTGACCGCCATATGGCATAAACACAGAGCCTGCTCCGATAGAGCCGTCAAACATTTCTACAAGCCCTTTCTGAGAACATACATTTAAGTCTTTCAAAGTTTCCAGCCATTTTGCTTTGACATCGGTCACTTCTTCTTTTACAAATAAGCTGTCTTTCTTCGCCGGGATCTCTACTTCTACCGTTGTCTCCTGATGAGCCCCGTTGGTATCCAGAAAAGCTCTGGAAATATTCACGATTTCTTTTCCGCGCCATACCAGAACCAATCTCGGAGATTCTGTGACAACTGCAACTTCCACTGCCTCCAGGTTTTCTTCTTTTGCATAAGACATAAACTCTGCAACATCTTTTGGATCTACAACAACCGCCATTCTCTCCTGCGATTCTGAAATCGCAATTTCTGTTCCATCCAGACCTGCATATTTTTTCGGAACTTTATCCAGATCCACGCGAAGTCCATCTGCCAGTTCTCCAATCGCAACTGACACACCGCCTGCTCCGAAGTCATTGCACTTTTTGATGAGCCTGCTTACTTCTTCTCTGCGGAATAAACGCTGGATCTTGCGCTCTGTCGGCGGATTTCCTTTCTGCACTTCTGCACCACAGGTCTCAATCGATTCTTCTGTATGTACTTTGGAAGAACCTGTCGCTCCGCCGCAGCCATCACGTCCGGTACGTCCGCCAAGCAGTACAATGATATCTCCCGGATCTGAATTTTCACGGATGACTGCACGTCTTGGAGCAGCGCCCAATACCGCTCCGATCTCCATACGTTTCGCCACATAGTCCGGATGATAAATTTCTTTTACCAGACCTGTAGCCAGACCGATCTGGTTTCCATAAGAGCTGTACCCATGAGCCGCACCTCTGACCAGCTTTTTCTGTGGCAGCTTTCCTTTCAATGTCTCCTTGACAGAAACCGTCGGATCTGCCGCACCTGTTACACGCATTGCCTGATATACATAAGTACGTCCTGACAGAGGATCACGGATGGCACCGCCAAGACAGGTCGCTGCTCCACCAAATGGCTCGATCTCTGTTGGATGATTATGTGTCTCATTCTTAAAGTTGATCAGCCACTCTTCTTCCACTCCGTCCACTTTGATCGGAACCACGATACTGCACGCATTGATCTCGTCAGATTCTTCCTGATCAGCAAGCTTTCCTTCTTTTTTCAGTTTTCGCATTGCCATCAGCGCAAGATCCATCAGACAAACAAACTTATCTTCTCTTCCTTTGAAAATCTCGCTGTGATCGCTCAAATACTGCTTGTATGTATTGACGATCGGCTCTTTGTAATCTCCCTCGCCAAACGTTACATCTTTTAATTCCGTAGAGAATGTTGTATGGCGGCAGTGATCTGACCAATATGTATCCAGCACACGGATCTCTGTCATCGTCGGATCTCTGTGCTCTTCTTCGTAGTAATACTTCTGAATATGCTGAAAGTCTTTCAATGTCATTGCAAGTCCAAGAGATTCATAAAGCGCTTTCAGCTCTTCTTCCGGCATCGTCTCAAAGCCATCGAATACTTTTACGTCTTCTGGCTCTTCAAAAACCGTAACCAATGTTTCCGGCTTTTCCATTCCGGTCTCTCTGGAATCTACCGGATTGATGCAGTGATTCTTGATAGCTGCAAACTCTTCTTCTGTCACCTGTCCCTCGATCACATAGGTAGTCGCTGTTTTGATCACCGGTTTCTCATCTTCTTTGATAAACTGTACGCACTGTTCAGCAGAATCTGCTCTCTGGTCAAACTGTCCCGGAAGATATTCTACAGAAAATACGTGATCTTCTTCTGCCATTGGGAAACATTCCTGATAAAGTACATCAACCGGCGGTTCTGCAAAAATCCCGCTGCATGCTTTCTCAAATGTATCTTCTGAAAGATTCTCTACATCATAACGGATCAACACCCTGACATTTGTCACAGTCTCAATTCCAAGATAACTTCTGATCTCATGTCTCAATTCTTTTGCCTGTACGGCAAATTCTGCCTTTTTTTCTACATATACGCGCTTTACGTTGCTCATATACAATCTCCTTTGCACTTCTTTCAGTCATCAAGTAACTCGTTTTATGGTAATTCTACCACACTTTTCTTCATAAGTATAATTAATATAATTAAACTCACTGATAAGTATTGTTAAATTTTATATTTCCTGTTTCCGGCGCTTTTTCTGATCAACAGCATACTGATCCCGAAACACACCAGCATTCCCGCTATAAAGGTTCCTCCAATACGCAGCGCCATGTCATAGAAAAACCCTTCCGGAAGCATCCGGATCATATAGTCTGTCGCAGGATCGAATATCCACAGATCATTGGTAAAAAAAATCTCATGGAACACCGTAAATGCCCTGTCGAAATCCAGGATCAGAGCTCCTGCCAAAATCCCCACTCCAACCACAGCAATTCCGAGACTGATCTGATATCCCCTGGCCAATATGCGTTTCCAGTCTGCTCTGGTTACCAGAAGAATCCCCAGACTTATCAACATCACAGCCAGTGAAACACGTCTCACTGTGATCCCGCCCAGAAACAGATTCCTGACATCTGCCATGTGCAGCTTATCCTGTTCATTAAAAAAGTCCTGCGCTCTTCCTTCCACCGTGGTATACACATCCAGATTTTCCCGATCCCCGATCAGATAGTCCATCATCTCATGAGTGACATCCATCACATCCTCCAGTTTCATATCCAGGTCTGAAACCACATCATATTTTCGGTACTCTTTTTCATAAAATCCAAAGTCTCCATATGCCGCAAACTCAAAACTGCTGATCAGAAGTACCAGCAGCAGCGCAAATGAGAACAACATTCCGAAAAACCATTGTACTTTTTTCATGTATTTTACCTCCCAGTCACTTCTGCTTTCGTCATTTTCTCTATTCTTCTGCGATTCTCATACTTTTTACCACATTACAGATTGTAATTCATTTATTTTTGCCCTATAATACAGGAAGTACTTATTAGGAGGTCTAATAATGGATATTAACTATGAACTATATAAAGTCTTTTATCACGTGGCATCTACTTTAAGTTTTTCTGAGGCATCCAAGCTGCTTTTCATCTCCCAGTCTGCTGTCAGCCAGTCCATCAAAACACTGGAACGCAAACTGGATCAGGTTCTTTTTATCCGAAGCACCAAGAGAGTCCAGCTCACTCCGGAAGGAGAAATCCTGCTGCGCCACATTGAACCAGCCATGCATTTGATCCAGCGCGGGGAATCTCAGCTTCTGGATGCAGCTTCTACCGGCGGTCAGATCCGAATCGGAGCCAGTGACACGATCTGCCGATATTTTCTGGTGCCATATTTAAAAAAATTCCATGAAGCATTTCCCAATGCCCATATCAAAGTCGTAAATCAGACTTCGATCAAATGTGTGGAGCTTCTGGAATCCGGACAGGTCGATCTGATTGTGGTCAACTATCCAAACAGCTACTTAAGCAATGTTTCCTCGATCAAAAAGATCAAAAAATTCCACGATGTCTTTATCGCAAATCATGCCTTCTCGGAATTAAAAGGAAAGAAACTTTCCTATCAGGAACTTTCCAAATATCCGATTCTGATGCTGGACAAGCACAGCACAACCAGCGAATATCTGCATCGTCTGTTCCAGCAGCATCAACTGGATCTGGTCCCTGAAATCGAACTGACCAGCAATGATCTTCTAATCGACCTTGCCAGAATTGGACTGGGGATCGCATTTATTCCGAATTTCTGTCTCTCCGAGCAGACTTCCGATCTGTTTATCGTAGAACCGGAGGAAGAACTTCCGGAACGCGAACTTGTGATCGCCTACAATGAACAAGTGCTGACCTCTAAGGCAGCAAAAGAATTTTTAAGCTTTTTTGACTGATCCATGACTACGGACTTTCCCAGAAAGTCTGTAGTTCTTTTTCCAGATCTCTGATCGTTCCAAACGTCTGTCTGCTCCACTCTCTCGGAAATACTTCTCGATATCTCCGCTCCTGAAACCGTTCATCCAAAAGCAGGATTACTCCCTTGTCGCGCTCCGTCCGGATTACCCGGCCAGCTGACTGCAGAACCTTGTTCATCCCCGGATAAAGATACGCATAATCAAACCCCCGCCTCTGCTCTGCATCAAAATATTGCTTTAAAATCTCCCGCTCTGTGCAGACTTGAGGCAGCCCTGTCCCGGCGATCACCGCGCCGATAAGCCTGTCGTCCTTAAGATCGATCCCCTCTGAAAAAATCCCTCCCATCACGCAAAAAGCAACCAGGCTCTTCTCTCTGTCCCGGTCAAATTCCCGTAAAAATTCTTCCCGCTGTCTTTCATCCATAGAGGGTAACTGACAAATACTCTCTGCCGAATCTGCAGCATACTCCCGAAACCACAGATGTACCTCTTCCAGAAAACGATACGACGGAAAAAATGCCATATAATTTCCCTTTCGTTGTTCTGCCATTCTTGTAATATAGCGGGCGAATCTCTGATATGCTTCTTTGCCTCTCACGGTATACCTGGTACTTACATCCGTTCCGACAAACAGCCGTCGATTCTTTTCCGGAAACGGGCTTTGTGCATAAACAGCGTAATCATCCACTTCTACACTGAGCAGTTTTTTATAATACTGAACAGGAAGCAGTGTTGCGGAAAAGAAAATCGTACTGTTGCCTTGTTCCAGGTAACGCTGAAGATTCATTGCCGGATTGACACAAAACAACCGGATCTGGAACCGCCCATCCTCCAGCATCTCAGAAAAAATCGTATAGTTCTCATCCAGGTTCTCATGAATGTTCAAAAAACTGCGAACAGAAAAATAAAACTCCAGTACCTGTCGCTTCTTCTCTGCATCCTGACAATCTTCCAGATAGTCTTCCAGCCTGGAAAGGACATTCATCAATTTCAACGCAAGATGAGACACGCTGTCCAACACCTGATAATGCTCACACTCTCTTTTTAATTCCAGCATCTGCATGTTGCATTCCGCCAGACATTTTGCAAGCTTTGGATCCTCCGCCTTGACCAGTCTTCTTATCTCCAAAACATCTTCTTTATACAAAGATGCGCTGTACATTTCTCTTGCGCGTTCCACTAGATTATGCGCCTCATCGATTAAAAATAAATAATCGCCTGTTCCATTTTCTGAAAAGAAACGCTTCAAATGCGCCTGTGGATCAAACGCATAATTATAATCACAGATCACGGCATCCGACCAGTTGGAAACATCCAGTGCCATCTCAAAGGGACAAACCCCGTATTTCTTTGCCTGTTCTTCCAGCACCTCTCTGTTCCATTCATCACAATGTGTGATCAGATCAAACACTGCATCATTCACTCTGTCAAAATGCCCTCTCGCATAAGGGCAGGCATCTGGATTACACTCCACTTCTTCACAAAAACAGATTTTGTCCTTTGCAGTCAGGGTGATCGTCTTATAAGAAAGTCCCTGCTCTTTCAACAAAGAAAATGCCTGTTCCGCCACAGTTCTTGTGATCGTCTTGGCCGTCAGATAGAAAATCTTTTCTCCAAGCCCTTCTCCGACTGCGCGCACTGCCGGAAATACAGTCGCCATGGTCTTTCCAACTCCGGTAGGCGCCTGGATAAACAATTTCTTTTTACGCAGGATGGTACGATATACGGATGCCACCAGATCTCGCTGCCCTTCGCGATACGGAAAGGGAAATTCAATCTGACGAATCGAGGTGTTTCGTACCTTTTTCCATTCGATCTCAAACTTTGCCCATTTCTCATACTGCTTCACCAGGTTCTGAAACCACACCTCCAGATCTTCCATACAAAATTCCTGTGAAAATCTGCGGATTTCTTCCGTCTCCATCTGGCAATATGTCATCTGCACCCAAATCCGTTCCAGAGAATTTTGTACTGCATAAATATACGCATAACACTTTGCCTGTGCCAGATGAACTGGAACGGGCGCTTCCAGATGTTCCAGATTTCGCAAAATTCCTTTAATCTCATCGATCAAGACCTTTTCGTCATCCTTTTGGATTCCATCGGCGCGCCCTTCAATCTGCAGAACGAAACCGTCACAGGCGACCTGCAGCTTCAGCGGAACTTCTGCAGTATAATCTGCGCCCATACGACTCTGTATTCTGCGATGTATTTTACTGCCCAGCAGCATGGCATCTTTCTCCATGCTGCCGGACACCCTGTTATCAATGTCCCCTTCCCTCAAAATAAATTCTACGAGGTTTCGGACAGATATTCTGATTACTCTTTCGTCTTTCATGTTTCCTACTCTGCCGCTCTGTCCGGTCTTGCAACTTCTGCGATCGTCTTGGTCAGCCCCGCAATCCCCTGCAGTTCTGAAGGAATGATAATCTTGGTTGCTCTTCCGTCTGCGGCTTTGGCAAATGCCTCTAGGCTCTTAAGCGTCAGCACCGCATCATCTGCACCTGCCTGTTTGATAAACTCAATTCCTTCTGCAGTCGCTTTCTGAACCGTACGGATCGCTTCTGCCTGACCTTCTGCCTCTTTGATCCTTTTTTGCTTTTCTGCTTCTGCGTTCAAAATCGCTGCCTGCTTCTCTGCCTCTGCTTCCAGGATCAAAGACTCTTTCTTACCTTCTGCCACCAGGATCGTAGATTTCTTTTCTCCCTCTGCCTTCAGGATCGCTTCTCGTCTCTCACGCTCCGCCTTCATCTGCTTCTCCATGGCGTCTTGAATCGCCGTCGGCGGCATAATATTTTTCAGCTCCACACGATTGACTTTGATTCCCCATGGATCTGTCGCAATATCCAGGGAAGTACGCATCTCTGAATTGATCGTCTCTCTGGAAGTCAATGTCTCATCCAGTTCCAGATCTCCAATAATATTACGCAGGGTCGTTGCAGTCAGATTCTCAATGGCTGCAATCGGATTTTCCACCCCATATGCGTACTGCTTCGGGTCGGTGATCTGGAAAAAGATCACCGTGTCGATCTGCATCGTAACGTTATCTTTTGTGATCACAGCCTGCGGTTCAAAATCCACAACCTGCTCTTTGAGAGACACTCTCTTCGCCACACGGTCCAGGATCGGAATCTTAAAATGGATTCCAACACCCCAGGTCTCTTTATAGCCTCCCAGACGTTCCAGAATGTACGCATGTGCCTGCGGCACGATCCGGACATTCGCTGCCAGTATCAATATCGCCAGTATCAATATAATTCCAAGTACCATCAGTCCCATATCCTATTCCTCCTCATATGGTTCTACAATCAGTTTCACTCCGGAAATACGAACCACCTTTGCCAGAGCGTCTTTTTCAAGCACAATTTCTTTCCTGTCAGTACGTACTGTCCACTCCATCCCATCAAGAATGCCTTTTCCGGTCTGTGCCAGATCATCCACCCGTTCCGTGATCTTTATCGTCTTTCCGACTGCACGTTCATAGTTCGTCTTTTCATGGTGTGCATTGACATATTTTACCGCAAATGGCCTTGTAAAATACAACAACAAAAATGACACCACGATAAAGGACCCAATCTGCCAAACCAGTCCTGCACCCGCCATCTGCAGAAGTAATGCCACCAGAGCGCCTCCTGCGAGCCAGATCGAGGTAAGCCCTACTGTGGCCAGTTCAATGATCAGGAAAATAACAAAAAGCGCCAGCCACACAATTGCTTCTTTCTCCATAACTCTCCTTCCTTCCTCTCATGAATTAACGCTCGTTTGTTATTCTTATCTTAAACTAACTCTTCTGATTATACAATATTTTTTTCTAAAGTATCTGCCTGAAATTCTGTCATATTCTCCCGAAATCTCAAAGGCAGATGACTGCGCTGACAACGAAGATTTTTTCTCTCTTCAATCGACACCGCATGGAAAAATCCTTTCCACAATTCCCGGTACTCTTTTTCTGCCTGCGTTACCCGTTCTGCCGTTTCAGGATCCAGAGTTTCTCCCTTTACGATCATCCATCTCTGCCTGGCCGGATGAACCAGAAATTCCCTGTGAGTACTGTCATAAATTGCCCAGTTTTCCAATGGAAACCGATCCGAAAAATGTTCTGCGATACAAGTCAATATCCGATTCTTCGGTGCAATCTCCGAAAGAAGAACCCCATTTTCCAATTCCCGAAATCTTACAAACTCTATAAAATAATGTGCTTCATTTGAAACTCTGCGCCTTAACTCAAATACTTTTGCAACAAATGGATTTCCAAGTACATCCATAATCCTATTGCTTGGCCTCACTGTTCTGGCAGCCTGCATCACATGAAATACTGCCTCTGCTTTCATGGGATCCTCCGAAAGCAGTGCATAGGAAATATCTTCATAAGCCTGACTCCCCAGGTGCGTCTGTATCAGCCGCTCTACTGCCTGCGCTTTTTTCTCGGATCCTCTGACTTCTGCATATTCACAGAAAAGCTGCTGCTGCATTTTCCCCAGAATTTCAATCCCGGCTTCTTTATTCCTCTTTTCTTTCCATGCATCATAAATGGCAGAGAGAAGTTCCGTTCTCTCATCCCTGCAAACATAAATTTTCTTCATTCTGCTCTCCTGTTCTTATCCCTGCAAAGACTGACTTTGGGTAAAATTAACATCATCAAACAAAGACAACTGCTGATAACGGATTCCAGACACTGTATCCGGCAATCTCTCTTTGGTATTTAAAAGGTTCCTTGTAATATAGTCTTCCTCTATCTTCGTTTTATACATCATCTTTCCGCTGCAGGTGATAAAATATAGCGCGCGTTTCAAGACAACCCCCATTTTCTTGAGATCGTCAAATCCAAGAATCCCAAACCTTCTCGCCTTTACGATCCGGGCCGCAGATTTATATCCGATGCCTGGAACACGAAGCAGCATCTCATATGGCGCACGATTCACTTCCATTGGAAACCATTCCAGATGTTTCAATGCCCAGTTGCATTTTGGATCCAGGAAAATATTAAAATTAGGATTCTTTTCATCTAACAGTTCACTGGCCGCAAAATGATAATATCGAAGCAGCCAGTCTGCCTGATACAATCGATGTTCCCTCAAAAGAGGCGGTCCTTCCTCTGTCTTTGCCGGAAGTGCTTTGTCCTCATTCACTGCTACAAAAGCAGAATAAAACACCCTCTTGAGTCCAAATTTCTGATACAGAGACTCTGCTACATGTAAAATCTGATAATCTGTCTCGGGTGACGCTCCGATGATCATCTGAGTACTCTGTCCTGCCGGTACAAATCTTGGAGTATGCTGATACAAAGCCAGTTCCTGCCTGTTCTCTTCTGATTTTTCCTGCACCAGGCGCATAGGCGCCAGAATGTTCTTCCTGGACTTGTGGGGCGCAAGAATCCGCAGACTTTCTGCAGTAGGCAGCTCCAGATTGACACTCATCCGGTCTGCAAGAAAGCCCGTCTTTTGGATCAGCCGCGGATCTGCCCCCGGAATTGCTTTCACATGAATATAGCCCTGAAAATGATATACGTGACGAAGCTTATAAAGTGCGGTATAAATCAGCTCCATGGTATAATCCGGACTCTTCAAAATCCCCGAACTCAAAAACAATCCTTCAATGTAATTGCGTCTGTAAAACTCCATCGTCAAGGTGCAGATCTCCTCCGGAGTAAATGAGGTGCGCACGACATCGTTCGATGAACGATTGATACAATACTTACAGTCATAAATACACTCATTGGTAAACAGAATCTTCAGCAAAGAAATACAACGTCCATCTGCCGAAAAGCTGTGACAGATTCCAGATCTGCTGCAATTTCCCATGCCCGCTCCATCTCCTTTTCGATCCACCCCACTGGATGTACAGGCAACATCATACTTTGCCGCGTCTGATAAAATCTGCAATTTTTCATAAATAGATTCCTTTTCCTGTATCACTTCCATCGCTCTTCCCCTTTCAGAACATATGTTCTTTTAAGAATTATAACATTTCGAACGTTTGTTTGCAAGCAAATTTTAAAAAAAGGCATTGCCAAAAGCAACACCTTTTTTCTTCTTTATATTCGCCTTATTCACAATCTCGAATTCGTTTTCTCAACGGAAGGATCATAGATGGCGAAACCGATAACTCATCCAATCCCATCTTCAGAAACTCTTCTGTCAATTCCAGATCCGCTCCAAGTTCACCACAAATACCAATCCACTTGCCTTCTGCATGAGCACTCTCTGCCGCCATACGGATCATTGCAAGCACTGCCGGATGATGTGGATCGTAGAAAGGATCCAGTTTGGAATTCTGACGGTCGATCGCCAGTGTATACTGTGTCAGATCATTGGTACCAACACTGAAAAAGTCCACTTCTTTTGCGAGTTCACGGCTGATCATTACAGATGCCGGAGTCTCGATCATCACACCAAGTTCTACTTCTTCTTTATACGGAATCCCCTGTTCTTTTAATTCTGCTTTTACTTCCGCAATCATCTCTTTAATCTGACGGATCTCAGATACTGAGATGATCATTGGGAACATGATAGAAATATTTCCATAGAAAGCTGCTCTGTAAAGCGCACGAAGCTGTGTTTTGAAAATCTCAGGTCTGGTCAGACAAATTCGGATCGCACGATATCCAAGCGCCGGATTTTCTTCTTTATCAAGATCAAAGTAATCCACCTGCTTGTCTGCGCCAATATCCAATGTGCGGATGATTACTTTTTTCCCTGCCATATTCTCTGCGACCTGTTTGTATACCGCAAACTGCTGCTCTTCTGTCGGGAATGTCTCATTCTCCAGATACAAAAACTCACTTCGGAACAATCCGATCCCGCCTGCATCATTTTTCAGAACCGCTCCCACATCAGAAGCATTTCCAATGTTCGCATATACATTGATCTTCTGACCGCTCTTTGTTACATTTTCTTTGCCTTTTAACTGTTCCAGAAGAGCTTTTTGTTCCAGATCTTCTTTTTGTTTTTCCTGCATTTTGGCAAGAGTCTCTTCATCCGGATCAATATACAGAGTTCCTGTAAATCCGTCGATCACAGCCATCTTTCCATCATACTGCGGACTCAAACTCTCTCCAAGTCCGATCACAGCAGGGATGTTCATCGTTCTTGCCAGGATCGCTGTATGAGAATTGGCGGAACCATACATAGTGGCAAAGGCAAGCACCTTACTTTTATCCAGCTGTACCGTCTCACTTGGCGCCAGATCATCCGCTGCGATAATGGACGGTTCATCTGTCTGTTTAAAACCGTCGCTTACGCCGCACAGGATATCCAGAACTCTCTCGGATACATCTTTCACATCTGCTGCACGTCCCTGCATATATGCATCATCCATAGCAGCAAACATCTGTGCAAAATTATCTGCAGTTGTAGCAACCGCAAACTCTGCATTGACTTCCTGTGAACGAATGATATTCTCAATGGATTCGATATAATCCAGATCTTCCAGCATCATCTGATGAATCTCAAAGATCATTGCGTTTGCCTCGCCGACATCTGCAATCGATTTTTCGTATAATTCTTTTAACTGCTGGATTCCTTCTGCTTTGGCATTCTGAAATCTTTTACATTCTGCTTCTACATCCTCTACATGCTCTCTTTTGATCACTTTTTGATTTCTCTTATAAAAAGAAAGCTTTCCGATGGCCACTCCACCAAACACACTTTTTCCTGTTAATGTAATCATAAATACCTTCCTCTGTATCCGGAATTATAAATTTTCCTTAAAGAATGTTTCCAGTTCTGTGATTGCTGTATCTTCGTCTGCGCCATCTGCTGAAATTGTAACTTCTTCTCCTGTCTTTACTCCCAGCCCCATTACACCAAAAATTCTTTTTGCATCTGCAGATTTTTCTCCCTTTGTAATTGTAACAGCGGATGTAAATTCTGCTGCTTTTTTCACAAGAAGCCCTGCAGGTCTTGCGTGGATTCCTTCTGCATCTGTAACTACATATTTAAATTCTTTCATAATCTCAAACTCCTTTTTTGCCTTTTTCTGTAGTATATACCATATTTCTCTGTTTTTCAACCATCGTTTTCTGCGGATGCAAACAAAGGGGTTGAGAGATAGCGTTCTCCGGTATCCGGAAGCAGTGCAACGATCGTCTTTCCTTTATTTTCCTCTTTTTTGGCCTCCTGAAGTGCTGCCCACAATGCCGCACCAGAAGAGATCCCCACCAGGATTCCTTCTGTTTTTGCCAGCATCTGCGCCGTTTCATAGGCATCCTTTTCTTTCACCTGGCAGATTTTATCATACACGGTAGTATCCAGCACTTCCGGAATAAATCCCGCGCCGATCCCCTGTAATCCATGAGGACCTGGATTTTCTCCTGACAGCACCGGAGAACCTGCCGGCTCTACCGCCACAACCTCTACAGAAGGTTTTACAGACTTCAGATATGCTCCGGTCCCGGTGATCGTTCCTCCGGTTCCCACTCCGGCTACAAACAGATCGACCGCTCCTTCTGTATCTTCCCAGATTTCCGGACCTGTTGTCTTCTTATGAGCCAATGGGTTCGCCGGATTGACAAACTGTCCCAGGATTACTGCATCATCCAGTTCTTTTTCCAGTTCAGCGGCTCGCTCAATGGCGCCTTTCATCCCCTTTTTCCCTTCAGTCAGTACGATCCTGGCACCATATCCTCCAAGCAGTTTTCTGCGTTCCACGCTCATCGTCTCTGGCATTACAAAAATCGCATGGTATCCTTTCGAAGCCGCAATGGATGCCAGTCCGATCCCGGTATTTCCGCTGGTCGGTTCGATGATCGTAGCCCCTGGCTTCAGGATTCCTTCCTGTTCCGCTGTCTCGATCATCTGCAGAGCCGCCCGATCCTTTACACTTCCCGCCGGATTGAAGTATTCCAATTTTACCAGAACTTTCGCCTGCAGTCCTTCTTTTTTCTCCAGATTCTTCACTTCCAGAAGCGGGGTTCTTCCAATCAGTTCTGTGATACTTTGATAAATTTTTGCCATTTGCATCTCCTCCTTAATCCATGCTTCATTGCTGTCAGATATAATACATTTGTGTGCTGTATTCTAACTTTTTCTTGTACTCTTCCGCAAGCATCTTCAAAGTCTTCTGTTCCAAAAACGTATTGACTGTAGTATCGATCCTGCTCCACACCAGCTCTTCAATTGCTTCCTGTATCTCATCCTTCTCTTCTCCTACCACACGGTCAATAATCGAAAACTTCCCTTCCAGTGCCTCGAGCACTTCTCTTACTGTAATTTCTTCTGCGGCTCTTGCCAGTTTATATCCGCCTCCGGCACCTTTGATACTGTTTACGATCCCTGCCTTTCGCAAAGTTCCAAATACCTGTTCCAGATAATTTAGAGAAATCTTCTGTCTGTTGGCAACCTGAACCAGAGAAATCGGAGCATCCCCGGAATGAATTGCCATATCCACCAGAGCACGCAGCCCATATCTGCCTCTTGTTGATACTTTCATAACACCCTCCTTCAATTCCTATTCTTTTCATTATGTTTTTTATTGTTATACCTTCTTTTTCCTACTATGTCAATATATTATATCCATTTTATTGATTTTATCAAAACAAAAAGAGAAGGCATCAGACAATTTCTGCCTCTTCACCTTCTCTGATCGTGTCTTCACATCTTTTTCTTATGCATGGCATTCTCAGCAATCCTGGCTACAGTCACATCTGCTGCCACATCCAGGATCTGCTCCCACAGCTCTCCCCAGGTAGTCTTGGTAGAACAAAGATCACAGTCCATTTTACAGTCCTTGTCCTCTGTCAGACAAGCCACCGGCGCCATCTCGCCTTCTGCTGCTTTCAAGACTTCCAGTACCGAAATTTCTTCCGGAGATTTCATCAGGCAATATCCCCCATATGCCCCTCTCACACTTTTGACAATACCGGCTTCTTTTAATAATTTCACAATCCTCTCCAGATATTTTTCCGAAAGATTTCTTCTTTTTGCTATATCATTCAGGCTTTCTAAATGATCCGGCGCGGAATGCATCACCAGATCCACCACAATTTCCAGCGCATACTGTCCTCTTGTAGACATCTTCATGGTATGTTTCTCCTTTTGTAACTTTTCCTGCTTTTCCTATTTTAATAGAATTCCGCCAGAAATACAATCTCTCATTTTTTCTTTTCTTCTCCTTCCCACATTTCGACATTTTTTGTATATTTTTACAAATTTAAAAAGAAATCATTTGACACCACTTGTTGAATATGCTAGACTAATACAGTATTGTTTTCACTTTAGTATACAATACGATATACTTTATTATTTATTTTCAATTTTATGGAGGTAACACAATGACAGGTACAGTAAAATGGTTTAACAACCAAAAAGGGTATGGATTCATCTCTGATTCTGAAGGAAATGACGTATTTGTACACTATTCAGGACTCGTAATGGATGGATTCAAATCCTTAGAAGAAGGCCAGGCTGTTGAATTTGAAGTAACAGAAGGCGCAAAAGGACCTCAGGCAACAAACGTAGTAAAGCTTTAATCAGATTTTAGATGTACCTTTTAATTATATAATTCCGATTTAATATTTAAAAGTTATACAACAAAATAAGATTATAAAAAGAATCTGCTTTCCAAAAGGAAGCAGATTCTTTTTATCATTCCACTGATCCGCACAAAGGATACGCCCTGGTCAGCTTTTGTACCATCTCTTTTACTTTCTCTATATTGTCTGTATCCTGGATCACCATCGCAATCATTTCCGCAATCTGGTCCATTTCCTGCTCTTTCATTCCTCTGCTTGTAATTGCCGGAGTTCCCAACCGGACACCACTTGTCACAAACGGAGACCTTGGATCATTTGGAATGGTATTTTTGTTGCAGGTGATATGTGCCTGATCCAGACGTCTTTCCAGCTCTTTTCCACTCACATCGGTTCCAGTAAGATCCACCAGCATCAGATGATTGTCCGTTCCTCCGGATACGATCTTAACACCTCTTTCCAGCAATCCACTGCACAACGCCTTTGCATTTTTCAAAACCTGCTCCTGATACGTGATAAATTCCGGACTCAATGCTTCTTTGAAACAAACCGCCTTTGCAGCGATCACATGCATCAGAGGGCCGCCCTGGATTCCCGGGAAAATTGCTTTGTTGAAATGAAACCGTTCATTCATCTCATTGCTGCTTAAGATCATGCCTCCCCGAGGTCCTCTCAGTGTCTTATGGGTTGTCGTTGTGGTCACATGTGCATACGGAATGGGGCTTGGATGCAGTCCTGCTGCCACCAGACCTGCAATATGCGCCATGTCTACCATCAAGTAAGCGCCCACTTCATCTGCGATCTCACGGAATTTCTGAAAATCAATAATTCTGGCATAAGCGCTGGCTCCTGCAATGATCAACTTTGGCCGGCACTCTTTTGCAATCCTTCGCACCTCCTCATAATCAATCACTCCCTCTTCATTGACTCCATATGGCGTAATCTCAAAATACTTTCCGGACATATTGACCGGAGATCCGTGGGTCAGATGACCGCCATGGTCCAGATTCATCCCCATCACCCGGTCTCCCGGTGTCAGCATGGCAAACTGGACTGCCATATTCGCCTGGGCTCCGGAATGTGGCTGTACATTGACATATTCACATCCGAATAGCTCTTTTGCCCGCTCTATGGCCAGATTCTCTGCTGCATCTACACATTCGCACCCGCCATAATAACGCTTTCCGGGATATCCTTCGGCATATTTATTGGTCAGAGGGCTTCCCATTGCTGCCATCACTGCTTTGCTGACCCAGTTTTCCGAAGCGATCAGTTCGATATGAGAATTCTGCCTTTCCATCTCTGCCTGGATCGCTGCTGCAATTTCGGGATCTTCTTTTCTTATTTCTTCAAAATCATACATCTCATCTTCCTCCATTCTCTCCTGAAGCACCGGCACTTTATCCATGTGATGCATCAGAGTATCAGTTGCCCTATTATATCACACCTTTTCTAAAAATCAAACAAAGAAAGCTGATTGCTCTGCGGAAGATTTCCAAACAATCCCAAATCTGACATAAATTCGATCACGGTCTTGCTGACCTTAGTCCTCTGCCGGAAATCATCCAGAGACAGATATGGACCGTCCTTTGCAGCCTCTTCCACTGCTTCCGCCGCTTTTTCTCCCATTCCTTCGATGCTGGAAAGGGGCGGCATCAGTTTCCCGTCAATAATCTGGAACTTCGTTGCTTTCGCTTTGTAGATATCCAGCGGCAAAAATTCATATCCTCTCGCATACATTTCCTGCACGATCTTCATGTCTTTTAAAACATCCTGTTCTTTGTTGCTTAAGGAATCCGCACGACGCTTATAATCTTTCATATAATAATTCAGTTTTTCTTTTCCCTGGCACATCAGTTCATAAGAAAACGCATTGGCACGGATCCCGAAATACGCTCCATAATAAGCAAGTGGATAGTTGATCTTACAGTACGCAATACGATATGCCATCATGACATATGCCGCCGCATGTGCCTTCGGGAACATGTAGCTGATCTGCTTACAGGACCAGATGTACCAGTCCGGCACATTCTTTTCTTTCATGGCTTCTTCCCATTCCGGCTTGAGTCCTTTTCCTTTTCGTACACTTTCCATGATCGTAAAAGAAAGGGCGCTGTCTACCCCCTGATTGATCAGGTAGATCATAATATCATCCCGGGTACAGATTGCCGTAGAAATCGTTGCTTTTCCGGACTCGATCAGAACCTGCGCATTTCCCAGCCACACATTCGTTCCATGGGACAGTCCCGAAATACGGATCAGATCAGAAAGCGACTGTGGATTGGCATCCTGTACCATCTGGATTACAAAGTCTGTCCCAAACTCCGGAATTCCCAGACAGCCCAGATTACAGCCATCAATATCTTCCGGTTTGATGCCCAAAGCACTGGTATCATGGAACAAAGACAGCACCGCCTTATCATCCAGTGGAATCCTGGTCGCATCAAAGGGATTTTCTTCATTGTATTCGTTTTCCAATGCATCCGACGTGATATACTCTTCCAGTGTTCGGATCATGGTCGGATCATCGTGTCCCAGAATATCCAGCTTCAAAAGGTTATGATCGATGGAATGGTAATCAAAATGAGTGGTGATGATATCGGTTGTCATATCATTGGCCGGATGCTGGACCGGCGTAAACTCATTGATATCATGTCCGTGAGGCAGAACAACAATTCCGCCCGGATGCTGTCCAGTACTTCTTCGGATTCCGGTACATCCCTGCACGATCCGATCAATCTCACATTTTCTCTTTCGATGTCCACGCTCTTCATAATAATTCTTCACATATCCAAATGCAGTCTTATCTGCCAGTGTCCCGATGGTTCCCGCTTTAAAGGTATGTCCTTCCCCGAAAATTACTTCCGTATAGCGGTGTGCCTTTGCCTGGTAATCCCCGGAAAAGTTCAAGTCGATATCAGGCTCTTTGTCCCCTTTGAATCCAAGGAAGGTCTCAAACGGAATGTCGAATCCGGCTTTGATCAGCTTTGCCCCGCAGTTCGGACACTGTTTATCCGGCATATCAAATCCGCATCCGCCTGCAAATGCACGAACTTCTTCGGAATCAAAATCACTGTAATGACACTCACTGCAGTAATAATGAGGACTGAGCGGATTCACCTCCGTAATCCCCGCCATGGTAGCCACAAACGAAGACCCTACCGAACCGCGGGATCCTACCAGATAGCCATCATCGTTGGATTTCCATACCAGCTTTTGGGCAATGATGTACATCACGGAATATCCATTGGAAATAATCGAAGTCAATTCCCGTTCCAGCCTGGTCTGCACCGGTTCTGGCAGTTCCTCCCCGTAAATCTCATGGGCTTTGTTATAGCAGATATCCCGCAGGTTCTGCTCTGAGTTTTCAATAACCGGCGGACATTTATTTGGATTGACCGGAGAGATCTTCTCTACCATGTCGCAGATCCGGTTCGGATTTTCAATTACTATTTCCCGCGCTTTTGCCGCACCCAGATAGGAAAACTCTTCCAGCATTTCATCCGTAGTCCGAAGATACAATGGCGGCTGGATATCTGCATCTCCAAATCCTTTTCCCGCCATAATGATCCTTCGGTATACTTCATCCTCCGGATCCAAAAAATGCACATCACAGGTTGCCACCACCGGTTTTTTGAAGGTTTCCCCAAGACGGACAATCTCACGATTTATGTTTTGAAGATCTTCTATGGAATTGACATCTCCGTACCGATCACTTTCGATCATAAACTGATTATTTCCAACCGGCTGGATCTCGTAATAATCATAAAATTCTGCCAGTCTTGCAATGGCCTGCGGCGACTTCTGGTTCAAAATGGCCTGATACAGCTCCCCTGCTTCACAGGCGCTTCCGATGATCAGTCCTTCTCGGTGTTCATTTAACAAACTTTTTGGAATTCTCGGCCTCCTTGCAAAATAGGTCAGATGGGAAGCAGAGATCAGCTGATAGAGATTGAACCGCCCAATATCATTTTTTACCAGAATGATAATATGGTGTGTCGGAAGCTTTCGGATCGCATTCACATTCATATCCCCAAATCGGTTCATCTCTTTGAGAGTTGTGATATTTCTGTCTCTGAGCATCTCCACAAATTTGACAAAAATCTCCGCAGTAGCTCCAGCATCATCCACCGCACGGTGATGATTCTCCAGGGAGATTCCAAGCGCTTTCGCTACAATATTCAACTTATATTTGGACAAAGTAGGAAGCAGCACTCTGGCCAACGCAACTGTATCTACAGACACAAAATCCGGCTCGATATCCTGATATCTGCAATTTTGCTCAATAAATCCTACATCAAATCCAGCATTGTGTGCCACCAGCACTCCGTCTCCGACAAATTCCAGAAACTGCGGCAATACCGTCTCAATGTCCGGCGCATCCAGTACCATCTCATCTGTAATACTGGTCAGCTGCGTGATTTCAAAAGGAATCGGCCGTTTAGGGTTGACAAAAGTGCTGAATGTATCTGTGATCACCCCATTCTGGACTTTCACCGCCCCGATCTCAATAATCTTATCTTTGATCGCTGAAAATCCGGTTGTCTCAATATCAAATACAATATACGTATCATCCAGCGTCTGATCTTTTGCATTGACGGCAATCTCCGTCAGATCATCCACTACATATCCTTCCACGCCGTAAATGATCTTAAATGGGTCATTCTTATCCAGAGTTTCGATGTAATGGTTTGCGTCCGGGAAAGACTGTGCCACTCCATGATCCGTGATCGCAATGGCCGGATGTCCCCAGTCATGCGCCCGTTTCACGATGTTCTTTACTTCAGACACCCCATCCATGTCACTCATCTTGGTATGACAGTGCAGCTCTACCCTTTTGACCGGGCTTAAGTCTTCCCTCGATACCGTAAAGTCTCCGATTTTTTTAATTCCGGTCACAGAACCGATGGTCAGTTCTCCGTCAAACTTATCAATGGTAGTCACTCCCTTGATCTTCACAAACGCACCTTTCTTGATCTCGCCTAACAATTCGGTGAGCTGGTCGTTTCTTACAAACATCTTGACGGTGATCGTATCTGTAAAATCCGTAACAGAAAACATCAGGATCGTCTTTTCATTTCGGATTTCCCGCGTATCAAAACTGATGATCTTTCCATGGATTGTGATCTCTCCCATTTCTGTCACAACCTGATCCAGTGTCATCGGTTCCTCTTCAAAATTCTTTCCGTAAACAAGAGCCGGATCATCCCCCTGCTTCAGCGGACGATGAAATTCTTTCTTTCGGAATTCTCCCTTTTTAAATCCTGATCTTGTAGGATCTTTCTTTCCATTTTCCGCTTGTTTTTTCTCTTTTGAAGGCTCCGCCTTTGCAGCAGCCGGCTTCTCCACAAACTCTCCTTTCTGCCTTGCTCTTCGTTCAAAAATTGCATTGATCTCCTGCTGGATCCTCTGCTCATCGTACTCCCGGTTCTGGTTCTCCTCCTGTTCCCGGTAAAGCACCCGGATCTCTGCCGGCATTCCAAACCGATTGTGCAGCACCTCTTCCAAAAGCTCTACGATATACTCTTTCTTTCCTTCGGAGACGATCGTATCCAAAAGCTCCACACAAAGGATCTGCTCTCCTTCAAACCGCAGTTCTGCCAGTTCAAACATATTCGCTGCCAGTACACTTTTCTTTTCCAGCTCCAGTACCAGACTTTCCTTGTACTCCGCCATCAAAGTTTCCAGTGTGTACAGTCCGGAAAGTACATATTGCTCCTCGATCCGGATTGTAATCGGAACCGGCCCGAACAGCTGCTCCTTGATGCACTCTTCCATCTTCCAGATCATCTTTTTCGGGATCAGATGGTGGCTGACCATGTGAACATGCAAAAAATCCCTGGATGAATTGGTTGTGATCTTTGTCACTTCCACATCGCCAAACAGCATCTTCAGTTCTCCTTCTGCCCGCAATGTCGGAAACACTTCAAAAAATACTTTTTCGTTCTTTACCTGTTCCAATTTAACAACTCCTGACGCAGTGTCTCTAACAACTCTTCTTCTTTGACTTTCTTTATAATCTCACCCTTTTTGATCAAAAGTCCCTCTCCGATTCCTCCTGCAATTCCAATATCAGCCTCTTTTGCCTCTCCCGGACCATTTACCACGCATCCCATCACCGCAACTTTCAAATCCAGATCAATATCCTGAACCATCTTTTCCACCTGGTTTGCAAGTCCGATCAAATCGATCTGCGTCCGTCCGCAAGTCGGACAGGAAACGACTTCGATCCCGCCTTTTCTCATGCCCAATGTCTTTAACACCAGTTTTGCCGTACGGATTTCTTCTGCAGGATCTCCGGTGAGTGACACCCGGATGGTATTGCCAATTCCTTCATGAAGGATGATTCCAAGCCCTACGGAAGATTTGACATTACCGGAATACAGTGTTCCCGCCTCTGTAATCCCTACATGCAAGGGATAGACACACTTCGGAGCCAGCAGTTCATGGGCTTTGACGCACATCATCACATCCGAGGATTTGATGCTGACTACCAGATTATCATATCCCAGTTCTTCGATCATGTGCACTTTGTCCAAAGCGCTTTCCACGATTCCTTCTGCAGTCACCCCGCCATATTTTTCTACCAGATGCTTTTCCAGGGAACCGCTGTTTACACCAACGCGGATCGGAATCTGATATTCTTTTGCTTTTTCCACTACAGCCTGGACCCGTTCTTTGGAACCGATATTGCCCGGATTGATCCGGATCTTGTCTGCCCCGTTTTCAATGGCCGCGATCGCCAGCCGATAATCAAAGTGGATATCCGCAACCAGCGGAATATGTATCTGACGTTTGATCTCTTTGAGTGCCAGCGCTGCTTCCATGGTCGGGACCGCACAGCGGATGATCTCGCACCCTGCAGCTTCCAGTGCAAGAATCTGGGCAACTGTAGCATTCACATCCTCGGTCTTCGTATTTGTCATGGACTGGATCGCCACTGGATGTTTCCCGCCGATCCAGACATCTCCGATCCTGATTTCTTTTGTCTGATTTCTCAACATTTCCATCTCTTTTCCTCCTGTCCTCCCAAAAATAGTGTTAAATTTACGGCGGATGCAAACTCTGCTTTCAAGTCCTGCATCCACCGTTTTGACCTTTCTTTATTTTTTTGTAAATGTCATCTGACCGCCATATTCGCGTTCTGTCAGTGTCAGCTCTTTCTGCACCAGATTGTACTCATACGTCCCGTCCAGTTTCTGCGCTGCCGCTTCCAGATCCGCTGCTTCTATCTGAAATGTCTCTGCTGCCTTCTGCACCTCCTCTGTGCTGCTATGAAGTGTCAGGGTCTTCATGTCCGTATCGACACTGCAGCTCATCGAAAGCTTTACATCTTCCGCCTCAAACTCCTGCGGCCACTGCGCATATGCACTTCCATCCCCCTGGATTATCAGAAGCACTCCATCGTCTTCTTTCTCCCAGGTTCCTTCGATCGGATTGGATGTAAAAAGCTTTGTCACAAAGAACACTACAATCAAAATGATCACAACCGTAGAAACTGAAATTGCCGTCTTCCACAAACGATTTCTTTTCTCTTCATCATTTTTTGCAAACATCTCTCACGTCATCCTTTCTTTTCCTCTGTTTCATTATACGAATTTTCCCATATGGTGTCAACGTGTTTCCTTACGCTCTTCGTCAGTGTCTTTTCGTCACGTTTCTATTCGTTTTGTTGATATTTGTCACTTTTTGTCAATAAATGGAAACAAGCTGATAAAATACACATGATTCAGGAGGTGCATATGAAGTTTTCATCTACTTTGAAAGAATTAAGAGAACAAAATCATGTCACACAAAACGAACTGGCTTCCCATTTGAAGCTGACCCGCTCTACCATTGCGGGCTACGAAACAAAAGGAAAGCAGCCCGATTATGAACGCCTGCTCCAGATTGCCGATTACTTTCACGTCTCTGTTGACTATCTGCTGACAGGTTCTGATTCCGACTGCATTTCTGTCGCACCAGACTCTTCGGAATACCGTTTGCTCTGTGCATATTTCAATCTGTCGTCTGACTCCAGAGAACAGCTTTTTGAATATACTGAATTTCTCCAGAATCTGGAATCTAAAAAGGGAAGAATGCAAAAATAACCCGCATCCTTCCCCTTTCTTTATTCTCCTCCCAGCTTGCTCGCTGTAAACCATCCCAGGATAAATGTCAAAACGCCAACTCCTACTGTAACTACAGAAAATCCACTCCAATCTGTCTTAAGCAGAATTGCGATCGGTGAAGCCAGGATCAAACCGATGATTCCATAATATGCATGGATCTCCGCTTTCATAAAAATAAATTCGATCAGCTTTGCGATCAAAAAGATTCCTGCAACCACTCCGATCCCAAATGGAATGAGCACTCCGCACTGTACCAGAATCCCATGCATATCCAGCGCCGCCAGTGCATCAATAAACTGATTGATGGTCTTTAAGATCGTATCGTAATAGCCCAGAAGCATCAGCATCATGGAACCGCTCACTCCAGGAACGACCATCGTAGCTGCCGCAACCACACCAACCAAAAGCAGTTTCACAACATTGATCAGACTGAAACTTACATTGGCTGCCGCACCATCCGTCTCTCCCAAAAGAGCCATCAGGATCACCACTGCAAAGAAGATCACAAACGGGATCAGCTTGCCGACGGTCACCTTATGTCCTTTTACCTTCTTAAAAATAAACGGAAGACTTCCCGCGATCAATCCGCAGAATGCAAAATTGGTCGGGATCGGATACACTGCCAACAGGTACTCAAAAATACGAGACAATACAATGATCGCAATTCCTGCTCCTGCAAAAATCGGGATCAGAAGTTTCATACTGTTTTTAAATTCGCTTTTCAAATGGGTAATTGCATGGATCAGTCTGTCATACAGCCCCATTGCTACCATCATGGTTCCACCGCTGACTCCTGGAATGATATTTGCAATTCCAACTACCATTCCCTGAAAAATCTGTTTTAACATTCTTTTCTACCTTTCCTTCTTTCCTATATAATTCTTCAAAAATTCCAGAAGCACCTGCATCTCTTCTCTGGTACCTACTGTAATTCTTAAATACTGATCAATTCTTGGAGCATCCCAGTATCGAACATAAATATTCGCCTGCCGTAACGCTTCAAACAATTCTTTCGCATCCAGCCATGGATGTGTAACAAACAAAAAGTTCGCCCTGGAATCCGGAAATTGAAATCCCATCTTTGTAAGCTCTCCTTTTGCCCATTCCCGGGTCTCCACTATTTTATCAATACACGCTCTGAAATATGTTTCATCCCGAATACTTTCTGCTCCACAAACCAGAGACGTCTGATTCATTGTATAAGAATTAAATGAATACTTTGCATCCAAAAGACATCGGATCAGCTCCGGATTGCCCATTGCAAATCCGATCCGCATCCCTGCCATGGATCGGGATTTGGAACACGTCTGAACCACCAGCAGATTCTCATATTGATCGATCAGTTCTATCGCAGATCTTCCTGCAAAATCAATATATGCTTCATCCACGATCACCACAGAATCCCTGTTTTGGCGCAGAATATCCTCAATAAAATCCAGTTCTTCATAAATCGCTGTGGGCGCATTTGGATTTGGAAAAATAATGCCCCCATTCGGAATCTGGTACTCTTCTTTTACCATCCGAAACTGTGCATCCAGCTTCGGGCAGTGATAGGGAATCCGATACAGTTCTGCCCATACTTTATAAAATGAATACGTAATATCTGGGAACAAAATCGGCAGATCAGAATGGAAAAATGTCAGAAAACACATGGAAAGTACATCATCCGATCCGACTCCCACAAAAATCTTCTCTTTTTCTACCCCATAAAACGCCGACAATTCTGATACCAACAGCTCCGCTGTTGGATCTGGATATAACCGAAACTGATCCGCATCCAACTCCTGCAGTGCCTTTTTCACTCCCGGCGCAGGCGGATAGGGATTCTCATTGGTATTCAATTTGATCACCCCTCCTTTGGGCTGCTCTCCGGGTACATAGGGCTCTACCCGACGGATCTTTTCTGCAAGTGCTCTTCTCATCAGTCTCCTCCTTTGTATTCTGCCGCCAGTTTTTCAAATTCAGGCAGTGCATTTACAATCGTCTCATAAGACACACAATATGCCAGTCTGACATACCCCGGACAGGCAAAAGAACTGCCTGGAACAAGCAGGATATGATATTTTTTCGCTGCTTCGCAAAACCGCCGTTCATCCGCAACCGGAGATTTTACAAACAAATAAAATGCACCTTCCGGTCTGATACAGGAAAATCCCATCCTGCTCAATCCCTGATACAAAGTCTCCCTGTTGCGGTCATAATAAGAAATATCCGTCTTCTCTTCGAGACAGTACTTCACCAGCTTCTGCTGCAGAGTCGGAGCGTTAACAAATCCCAGAATCCGGGTTGCCACATTCACAGCCCGGATCAGAACTTCGCTGTCTGCCGCCTCATCCGGAATGACCAGATACCCGATCCGCTCCCCCGGAAGGGATAATGATTTGCTAAAAGAATAGCACACAACCGTATTGGGATAATATTTGGTCAGATATGGCACTTCTGCCCCGTCATATGCCAGTTCCCGATACGGCTCATCCGAGATCAGATAGATCTTTGTCCCAAATTCCTTTTGCTTTGCCTGCAGAATTGCCGCAATCTTCCTGATCGTCTTCTCAGAATAAATCACCCCGGTCGGATTGTTCGGCGTGTTGACGATCACCGCTTTTGTGTGTTCTGTGATCTTTTCTTCAAACTCATCCAATCTTGGCTGAAATGTCTCGGTATCCGGGGAAATCTCTACCAGGATGCCGTCAAAATTGCTGACATAACTGCGGTATTCTCCAAAATACGGTGCAAACGTGATCACTTCTTCCTGTGGATTTAAAAGCGCTTTTAAAATCACGTTCAAGCCCCCGGCAGCTCCGACTGTCATGGTAATATTCTGTTCTGAGAATCGAGTGTCAAAACGTGTATTCAAAGAATCTGCAACTGCCTGTCTGACATCTGCATATCCGGCATTGCTGTTCGTATACCCATGCAGGCAAATCGGATCTTCCGACTCTAAAATAGAAAGAACGGCTTCTTTCACCGCTTTCGGCGCCGGCACATTTGGATTTCCAAGACTGAAATCATAAACTTGACTGGCTCCGTACTTTTCCGCCATTTTGGTTCCTTCTTCAAACATCGCCCGGATTGCCGAACTATTTGCCACCATCTGCTCCATTTTCTTTGAAATCATATTCCCACCCCATTTTCATTTTTCTGCTGTTTTATGCCCTTTTTCTGGTCAGAATTCCCTTTTCCACCAGAAATGCCGGCCGATACGATAATTTTGCTTTTCTCAGGCCTTCGGAACCGGCATCATCTTCCCGGTTCACATACTGATACTGTGTACATTCATGCTGTACAAACTGCTGATTGATCATTGGATATGCCCCGTCGATATCTGCGAAGGCTTTTTCAATATGCACAACAAAAGTATCTTCACAGAGTTCTTCCCCAATCGTAAAGGCGACCACTTCTCCATTGATACGAAGAACACCGCCTCGCTGATCCAGTTCTTTGTAAAGACGCAGCGCATTCAATGCAACGCACATTTCCGCATTTTTTCCGGTGTCTTCTTCGCAGCCGTTCTGGTTTCTCCACTTTAATGCCATCTGGAAACACTCTTCCATATTTTCATCACTCAGTGCCTCATAACTCCAGTTGGGATACAATTTTTGAAACTTATTGATATGGTTGCGTTTTGCATGAAGCTTTTTCCCGGCCAGAGTAGCCAGCTTTTCAGATTCATATACATAATCTGCCTGGTCTCTGTCATATTCCAGCTCAAATTCTCCGGGGAACCATTCTTCGATCTGGGCAAAATTCTCTGCTGTCACATTATACAGTTTAAATGGATATCCCTGCTGTTCACTATACTTCATTAAAAATTCTAACGCTTTCTTAACACTTGCCGCTTCTCCGGCAGGATAAGAAAATCCAGGTTCTTCCCCTCCGTCCCGGAAAACAAGGGTATCCTCTATGATCGCAAAAGTCACCTGATAATGACGTGCCCACAAAAAAACATCCACAAATGTTCTCTCACAACTCCTGCTGGGAGCCTTCCCGAAATAAGAACGGATCAGCTCCTGATCTTCCAGCGCAGGTCTTCTAAATATAATCTCTTCCATACTATCCTTTCTCTTTCTAATCTCATGTTTCCAAAATATGTCGCTGATATTTTGTTAGTATAGCATATTCTTTTTAGAAACGCAAAACAACTGGCAAAAGTTTTATCCTAT
>UQVC01000002.1 GCA_900544395.1 uncultured Ruminococcus sp.
TTACCATACATTATCCTCAAAATATATAGTAGAGATTTAATTTATTCTATACTAGCATCTATCCCCTCCCTTCTCCGGGACACCTGATTTTTCCACTCGCAAAATTGGCATATGCCTTATGTCTTGCAATACGATTTTCTCCAAAATCCACATCGATATCGCATGCATTCTTATATGAAATAATCTTTCCAATACTGCCATCGTTCATTTGTCTGATTTCCCCCAGCCGTTCTTTATCTTTTTTATCACGTACCGATGCCAAATCCGGATGACCAATTACTCCTTTTTTGAAATCTGCATATTTTCGATTTCTAACAATGACACCATCCTCAAAGCGAACATCTATATGATTTGCATCTCGACAGGAAATAATTTCTGCAGCAACTCCTCTTTTTTGAAGCTGTCGTTCTCCGATATGATTTTTAACATAAGAAGACGGCAATGCAATATTGCCGTACTTAAATTTTTCCCATCTCACATTATAGGCGATTTCTCCATTATCAAATTTTACTGTATTATTTTTCCAGCCTCTATATTCGATCACTGTAGCCACATGTCCATTGTTCATAATTTTGCTTTGGTAAAGCCTCTGCTCCTTCTTAGCTGCGCTTGTTGCATCGGGATGTGCTATATTTCCATTTTTAAAACTTTTGTAGTATTTATGATAAGCAACTTTTCCATCTTCAAATTCCACATCGATATCCTTGCATGACCGCATTGCAATGACAGTTCCTGTCATTCCGTTTGACATCACATTTTGCTCAAAAAGATGGAGACTACTTCTTTTCCTCTTTCGTATAAAATTTTGAATTTCCTCCATGTCGTTTCGAAAATGAATTTTCTTTCCATCTTCCTTCAATATATGACATACGAATTCTTTCAAAGCTGATTCCAGTGATTTTGAGAACGTTTTAGACTCTTCAAGAATATAGCAATTCCCACTAATAGCAGAACATTTTGGTTCTCGAAAGCGATATAGTGTAATTCCTAAATTCGTCAATAACCGATTCTTTTCCAAATCATTCTCACTATTTTTATGTACATATTCTCCATCGTACTCTACCGCTATTTTTCGTTCTGGATGATATAAGTCTAATTCTTTTCCTTTCAACCCCAGTTCTATTGATTTCATTGATCTTTGCGGAATTTTATGAAATCCAAGTGGTTCCAAATAAAATGCTACTGTCAACTCATTGATAGAAATTTGGGTACCTTTTAATATAGGATGCGCCACATTTCCATTCTCAAAATCACGCCAGGAAACATGTATTGATAATTGAATTTTCCATTTTCAAAAGAATGCCAATGTGTAAATCTGCGTGTAATCCCATCGTCAAATTCAACAATGAAATTTTCACAGGAATAATACTCGATTACTCTTGCTCTTCTCCCATCTTGTGAAATCTTTTCAATTCCAATTCTTTCTGACTTTTTACTTTTTCCCATATAAAATTTATTCCTTATCAACTATGTCTGTTTTCCCCATCTCACTTATCTATTCCACCGCCAATTTTCCCAAAAACTCCTGCATTCTTCCATGCCCGGATGCAAAGACCTCATCCGGTGTTCCTTCCACTGCAATAACACCTTTATCCATAAAGATGATCTTATCCGCTACATTCCGCGCAAAATTCATTTCATGTGTCACGATCACCATAGTCATATGTTCTGCCGCCAGATCTTTAATTACTTTTAAGATCTCCCCCGTCAATTCCGGATCCAGCGCTGATGTGGGCTCGTCAAAAAACAACATTTTCGGCTTCATTGCCAGAGCCCGTGCAATCGACACCCTCTGTTGCTGTCCTCCTGAGAGCTGATAAGGATATGCATCCGCCTTATCGGCAAGCCCCATTTTAGCAAGGAGCTTCTTCGCTTCCTCATACACTTCTTCTTTTTTTCTCTTCTGCACACGGATTGGCGCATCCGTAATATTTTTGATTACAGAAAAATGCGGAAACAGGTTGAAATTCTGAAATACCAACCCAAAACAGGACTGAATCTCTTTCAATTCCTCTTTTTTGGGAAACGTCGGTTTTCCATGTTCCACCCAGGCCGCTTTTTTTCCCTGATATAAGATTTCCCCGTCATCGATCGTTTCCAACATAGTCGCACAACGAAGCAGTGTGGATTTACCGGAGCCGGATGGCCCAATGATTGCCAGGATCTCCCCCTCCTTCACTGCAAGTGAAATATCTTTGATCACCGGCACACCGCCAAATTCTTTCTTGATATGTTTCATTTCCAAAAGATTCATTCCGGAACCCTCCTAACGATAATAATTCAGTTTCTTCTCAAACAGTTCCATCACCCAGGCTACTACATAATTAAAGATATAATAGTAGACTCCGGCAATGAAAAATGGAAGTACGGTTGTCTGTGCAGCTGCAATCTGCTTTGCCACTGCAAACATTTCAATATAAGACAGAGAATATACAAGAGAGGTATCCTTCACCAACGTGATCACCTCATTTGTGACAGAAGGAAGCACATTCTTCACCATCTGCGGCAGTACAATATGAAAAAATGTCTGTCCTCTGGAATACCCCAGAAGGGCTGCCGCCTCATACTGTCCTTTGGGAATCGATTCAATCCCGGAACGGTAGATTTCTGCAAAATACGCCGCATAATTCAGCGAGCATCCCAGAAGGATCGCAGTCAGCTTATATCCTCCGATATTCATCTGCCACAAATAGTACGGAGCAAAATACCACACCAACAGCTGCAGCATCAGCGGAGTCCCCCGCATGATCGAAATATAGATTTTGACGATCCAGCGAATTGGCCTGATCCGGCACACTCTTCCAAAATAGACCACCATACCAAGCGGCAGGGAAAAGAGCAGTGTCATAAAAAAGATCAGACAGGTCTGCCCAAACCCTGCTGTCATCTGTCTTAACATTACCTCAAAACTCATGTTTCTTCCTCCAACATAAGAATACCCCTTGAAAAACGCCTCTTTCAAAGGATATGTCTTCTTTTTTATTTCAAAGTTACCATATCGGCAATCTCATATTTCTCTGCCAGCTTTGCAACGGTTCCGTCTTCTGTCAACTTCTTCAGATCTGCATTGACCGCATCACACAGTTCTTGATTCCCCTTCTTAAACCCAATCGCATACTGCTCTGTATTCAAAGTCTCTTCCAGAACTTTATATCCCTCTCCTCTGGACTTGACCTGATAATTGGCAACGCCCACATCAATTGCAAGTGCATCCAGCGCGCCTGCCTGAAGCTCTGTAAATGCCGTATTATAATCCGCAAATTCATTCAAGGCTGCAAAAGTATCTGCCAGCGCTTTCTGCCCGCCTTCCTCTTCACTCTGCAAAAGATCCAGCGCCGCGCTGGCTGCCTGTACGCCAACGGTCTTTCCCTCCAGATCTTCCAACGTATCAATCCCGGAATCTTCTGCTACCACGATCACCTGGCTGTTATCTACATACGGCGTAGAAAATGTATACTCATCTTCCCGTCCATTCATCGTAAATCCATTCCAGATACAGTCGATTGATCCAGAATTGAGCTCCATATCTTTCGAATCCCAGTTGAGCGGCTTTTTCACCAACTCCCATCCTTCCAGCTCACAGACTGCCTCTGCCAGTTCCAGGTCAAATCCTGTGTATTCTCCATTTTCATCCATATATCCATATGGCGGATATTCTGCATCGAATCCTACCGTAAACGTCTTTTTGTCTTCTACGCTCTCTGCCGCTTTGGAAGTCTCCTCTTTTCCCTCTTTTTTCTCCCCACATCCTGCCAGTACCATTGCTGTGATCATAGTACCTGCCAAAAGCAGTACAAATTTCTTTCTCATCCTGATTTCCTCCTTATTTTGCGTCATTGTATTACCAATTGACCACTTTACTATGCTAAATTATTTTTTAATAATATCACAGATGTTTTCTGCTGTCAAACGTTTTTCTGCCTTTCAGGTGTCCAAACTTGACAGAAAATCCCACAAATAGTATCATTGACTTATGTTATTGAAAGAGAGGAAGTTTTACCATGTCAAATCACCACGAAGAACAGATCCGAATCGTGCAGGAGACAGTTGCCGGAAAAGAAATTACATTCGCTCATGTCATGGGTGGACCGGCTCCCATCGTATATCAGAAACTGGGCTTAAACCCACAAGTTGATTACCGCTCTTCTGCCATCGGAATTATGAATATGACCCCGCCGGAATCTGCGGTGATCGCATCTGATATTGCCGTAAAAAGCGGAAATATCTACCTTGGATTTGCAGACCGTTTTACCGGCACACTCATCATCACCGGAGAGATTTCCGATGTTATGTCTGCCCTGACAGAAGTCGTAACCTTTTTCAGAGATTCTCTGGGATATGTTGTCTGTGATATTACAAAAAGATAGGAAGTGTGGAGATGAACCGTATAACGAAAGAAGAACTTCTTGAGAAGATTTTCCATGATGACTATGAGCATCTGAAAGGGAAAAAACTGCGCATGACGCGTGTGCGTGTTCCCGGAAAAGAAGTTTGTCTTGCACATATTATCAATACCTCGCAGACTCCGGTTTATCAGAATCTGGGACTGCATATCGGGGTCCATGAGGGGGAAGACCACACCGGAGAGTCCATCGGTCTGATCCGCTTTACTCCCTGGGAGTCCGTTGTTGTGGCAGCAGATGTGGCAATGAAAAGTGCAGATGTGGAAATCGGATTTATGGACCGTTTCTGCGGCTCTTTGATCTTAACCGGCGGCTTATCCCAGGTACAGACTGCTGTAGAAGAAGTGGTCCGCTTTTTTGATGAAGAACTGGGATTTCGTACCTGCGAGATCCACAAAAACTAAAAGAACCGGAGAGATGACACGATGAAAAAGTTATTTTTAATGGGAAGAAGTGAAGCCGGAAAGACCTCCCTGACACAGGCTTTAAAAGGAGAGGATCTTCACTATGAAAAAACACAGTATACCATTACAGAAGATGATACCATTGACTCTCCCGGAGAATATGCCGAATCCAAACAGTTTGGAGCCGGTCTGGCCTGCTTTTCTTTTGAGGCAGACGTTGTGGGGATCGTTCAGGCTGCAGATGAACCGTATAACCTGTTCAGTCCATGCCTTCGCACTTTTATTCTTCGACCGCTTATTGGCATCATTACCAAGACCGATTCACCCTATGCCAATATCCCCATGATCAGACAATGGCTTCTTAATGCCGGCTGTGACCGCATTTTTCTTGTGAACAATGTCACCCGGGAGGGCATTGATGAATTGATGGCATACTTGGCCGAAGATCCGGTATCGATCAGTCTGGAACAGGCAAAATTTAAGCAGAATCTGGGATTGAATGAATGGGATCCTCTGCCGGAGGGCGTCACATATCCTGATGAAATTGTATAATCGAAACGAGACACAGCCATTTTGCCGCGTCTCGTTTTTGTTTTCTTCTTTTTCTCTTGTTTCGCTTCTACCCTTCTCCCAGACCACGCAGTCTTCTGTAATAAAATCTCACTTTTCCGATCAGCCAGGTCAGATATCGGAGCACCGGTTCTGTGGCAATAGCAAATACTACAAACAACATCACACATTTTGTCGTCATTCCCGTGATGGCAAACAAATCATTCAGGAAAATGCTGCAGAATAAAAGTCCGGCAATGCATCCTCCCAGGATCACGCTTCGCAGCACATTCATCGGCGCACTGATATTGTACAGGATCATAAATCCAACAATGGCAAGCAACATCGTCGCTGCTGTGGAAATATCCGTAGAGTTCACTCCAAATGTCCGTCCAAATACAACCAGCGCTCCCACTGCCAGCACATCGGTCAGCGCTGCCGGAAGTGCCTTCAAAAATACGTTCGTCAGAAAATGACCTTTGATGATATTTTTATTGGGCTCCAATGCCAGGAAAAATGCCGGCACTCCAATCGTAAACATACTGATCAGGGAAATCTGTGACGGTTCCAGTGGGTATGTAAACATAAACACGAAGGAGACCAGCGCCAACAAAAACGAAAAGATATTTTTCACCAGAAACAGACTGGCAGATCTTTGAATATTGTTGACCACTCGTCTTCCTTCCAGTACCACTTCCGGCATACAGGAGAAATCTGACTCCAGCAGTACCAGCTGGGATGCCTGAGCCGCCGCGTCACTTCCTGATGCCATGGCAATACTGCAGTCTGCATCTTTTAAGGCCAGCACATCATTGACTCCATCCCCTGTCATGGCCACTGTCTTTCCTTCCTCTTTCAAAATCTGCACAAACTTTCGTTTCTGATTCGGCGTCACGCGGCCAAAAACCGCAGACTCCAAAACTGCAGAACGCATGGCTTCTTCTGTCTGCAGGGTGGAGGCATCTACATATCGCTCTGCTCCTGCGATCCCCGCTTCTTTCGCCACTTCTGACACAGTCAGCGGATTATCTCCGGAAATGACTTTGACTTCCACTCCCTGCTCTGCAAAATAGGCAAAGGTTTCTTTTGCTTCCTGACGAATGGGATTTTCCAGAAGGACGTAGGCAAGAGGTGTTACCGCTTCCTGCAAAGGTTTTCCATCCGGCTCTTCCTTTGCCGTTCCAAACACCAGAACACGGGCGCCCTTGGATGCATGTTTGCTGATTGTTTCCTCATAAGTTTCATACTGTTCTTTTAATACAAATTCCGGTGCTCCCAGCACATAGGATCCTTCTTCAAAGGTAACACTGCTGTATTTGGAAGCAGAAGAAAATCCTGTCTTGGCCACTGCTTTTTTTCCTGAGGAAGTCTGAAAGTATCGTTTCATTGCTTCCATTGTAATGTTGTCCTTGCTCTGCGCCGCCGTAAAATCTCCCAGAAGTTCCGAGAGAGGCGGCATCTCTTCTGCCTGATATTCTTCCGTCGGAATCACGTCCTGTACTTCCATGGTATTTTCTGTGATCGTCCCGGTCTTATCTACACACAGCACATCCACCCGGGCAAGCGTCTCGATACATTTCATATCGTGCAGCAGTACTTTTTTCTGCGCCAGTCGGATAGAACTCACTGCAAGCGCCACACTGGCAAGCAAATACAGACCTTCCGGAATCATTCCGATCACGGCTGCGATCATAGAGGTCACACTGGAGCGAAATCCTTCTTTTTGAAACATAAATGCCTGGAGAAACAAAATAATCCCAATGGGAATGATCGCCACCCCCACCCACTTGACCAGTTTATCCAGCGAACGGATCATTTCTGACTGTTCCGTATTCTGCATGGCTTTTGCTTCCAGTGTCAATCTGGAGATGTAAGAATCCGCTCCCACCTGATCCAGCCTTGCATAACACTGTCCGGATACAATAAAACTTCCCGACATCAGCGAATCCCCTGTTCTCTTTGTAATCTCATCAGCTTCACCAGTCAGAAGCGATTCGTTGACCTGCACTTCCCCTGCACAAACCTTTGCATCTGCACACACCTGGTTTCCCGCAGAAAAGATCACAATATCATCCAGTACCAGTTCTTCTGCATCGATCTGGCTTTTCTTTCCATCCCGTACCACTGTGGCATGGGGTGCATTGAGCATAGTCAGATCATCCAGCACCTTTTTTGCCCGGATCTCCTGAACGATTCCGATCAACGTATTTAAAACGATGACGGGAAGAAATGTCAGATCCCGAAAGGAGCCGACCAGACAAAGTAAAATGGCCAGCACCAGGAAAATCAGATTAAAATAGGTAAAAACATTATCATGGATGATCTCTTTCGTTGTCTTGGATGGCGCTTCTACTGCCTGATTGCTCCAGCCGTGCAGCCGATGTTCCTGTACCTGCTGCATGGTCAGCCCTTTCTCATATTCCGGGCAGTATCGGGTGGTGGGAATCCGTTTCTCCGGCGTCACTTCCATGGTCTGTGTCTTGTCTGTCATTGGCTTTGTACTTCTTTCTTCCCTCTTTTTCTGCCGCATCTTCTCTCGCTTCCTTCCCGTATTTTTCTTTCAGATGGCTGTTCTTCTCTTGAATTGTTTTCATTTTAGCACACTGGTTCTGTTTTTCCAGAGGATTCCCGAAAACTTTAGAAAATCTTCAAAAACTCTTCCCATAAAACAGGAAAATCATAGAGATTCCTTGTCTTCTTCTTCCATTTCCCTTATAATAATACAAGTATTTCAAAGAAAAGGATGATAGTGGATTACTATGAAATTAAGAAGCAGACTTGCAATTACATGTGCAAAAGGGACAAGTACCCTGATCAAAAAATTAAACCGCGGAAGTGGAGTCACCCTTCCTGGGTATGTGGCAAGATTGATCGATCCCAAAATCTTAAGCGTTATGGCTGCCCAGATCCGGGAGAAGACGATCGTTACTATGGGAACCAACGGAAAGACAACAACCAATGCCATTTTGTACAAGGCACTGGAAAGCGAAGGAAAAAAAGTCATCATCAATCGGACTGGAGCCAATATGCTCAATGGGATCATCTCCGCATTTGTTCTGGCCACTGACAAGCATGGACAGTTGGATGCAGATTATGCCTGCATCGAAGTCGATGAGATCGCATCTGTCGGTGTTCTCCCCCAGTTAAAACCGGACTGTGCACTTTTGACCAATATTTCCAGAGACCAGCTGGATCGTTTCGGAGAAGTTGATATTACCTTTGACAAATTAAAAACAGCTGTCACAAGTGTTCCGGACACCACACTGATCATCAACTGCGATGACATCCTCTCCTATTCCCTGGCAGAGACAAGCGGCAATCCGTTTGTGACATACGGGATCAGCGAACAGATTTTTGATGATATCTCACGCTCAGAGATCCGGGAGAGCATTTTCTGCCGCAGCTGCGGAAAGAAGCTGGAATATGAGTTCTTTCATTACGGACAGCTTGGAATTTACCACTGCCCGAACTGCGGATGGAAACGCCCGGATCCTGATTTTACAGCCACACAGATCACACTCAAGGATGAACTCTACGCCTTTGATATGGGAGATCTGCACCTGGATTCTACAGTACGGACACCTTACAATATTTACAACACCCTTGCTGCCTATACGGCACTGCATACCATGCATGCCCCGATGACACACTTTAAAGAAATGGCAGAGTCTTTTGATTACGGAAATAACAGAGAGGAAATTCTGACTATCAACGGCGCCCGGGTACAGCTTCATCTGTCGAAAAATCCGATTGGATTCCAGCAGAAGATTTCCCTGGTCTTAAAGGATCCAAAACCAAAGGACATCATCATTCAGATCAATGATACGTATCAGGACGGAGAAGACGTTTCCTGGCTGTGGGATGTGGATTTTCAGTATCTTGCAGACAGTCATGCCGCCACCATCACAACCTGTGGAACCCGCAAGCATGACATGGGACTTCGTCTGAAATATGAAGACATCGACTGCACATCCACAGATGATATGCGTTCTCGTGTGATCGAATTGACCGAACAGGGCACCAAGAATCTTTACATCATTGTCAACTATTCCGGTCTTTACCGCACGAACCGAATGCTCAAAGAGCTGGCACAAACCTCAAAGGAACAGAAAGGAGAACAGGCATGAAACTGACGATTGGACACTTATACCCAGACCTGTTGAATCTCTATGGAGACCGCGGAAATATCCAGTGTTTCCGCAAACGCCTGGAATGGCGCGGGATCGAAGCAGAGGTCATTCCTGTGCTTTCCGGTGATACCATTGATTTTTCTAAACTGGATATCGTACTTCTTGGCGGCGGTTCTGACCGGGAACAGGAACTGGTCTGCGGCTATTTAAAAGAAATCCAGAAAGATTTCAAAGACTATGTAGAAGACAACGGTGTGGTCCTTGCCGTCTGCGGCGGATATCAGCTCCTTGGCAAGTATTATAAGACCGATAAAAAAATGATCGAAGGACTGGGGATTCTCGATATTACCACCGAATGGGAACCAGAGCGTCTCATCCGCAACATTATCCTGCACAGCCCGCTGTTTGATACCCCTGTTGTAGGATTTGAAAACCATGGAGGCCGCACCTATATCGGGGAGCACACTCCCTTTGGAAAAGTATTCTTCGGACTGGGAAATACCGGGAAATCCGGTTACGAAGGCGTAATCTACAAAAACGTGATCGCCACCTATCTCCACGGACCTCTCCTTCCGAAAAATCCACAAGTCTGTGATTACCTGCTGGAGCGGGCACTGAAACGAAAATATGGAGAAGAAGTGACCCTTACTCCACTTCCCGATGATCTGGAGAACAAGGCCAACAGCTATATCGTAGATCGCTACAGTGATAAAAAATACGTTTTAAAAGAAACCATCAAGCGTCATACCTAAAAAGAGAAGACAAAAAATATCCCGCCGGAGTATTCATTCCGACGGGATGTTTTTTGTCTGTTTATTTCTTTTTCAACATCAATTTGATTTTCTTCATCAACTGGATCACCGGAAGGTTTACAAGAGCCAGACCATATACGATCAGTAACTGGGTAAAGGTCAGCGTCTGAACCTTAAATATTCCGTGAAGAGCCGGAATTGTCATCACACAGGTAATCAGCACCAGACCAAGCAGAAATGCTCCGATCAGGTAAATGTTATTCCAAAGTCTCTTGGAAAAGATCACCGGATAATCGGATTTACAGTTAAATCCATGTACCAGTCGTGCAGTACACAGTGTTCCAAATGCCATGGTGCTGGCAAGTACTGCATTTCCGCCTTCTCCTGTCAGTCCGATCATAAATCCGATCATGGTTGTGATTCCGATACAAAGTCCCTCTGTTCCGATCTTGGTCAGGAAATCTTTGGTCAGGATGGATTCGTTCATCGGTCTTGGTTTTTCATCCATTACTTTCTTGGAATGAGGTTCCAGTCCAAGAGCAATTGCCGGGAGACTGTCTGTCAGAAGGTTGATGAACAACAGATGAACCGGCGCAAACGGAACCGGAAGTCCCGCAATAGATGCATACAATACCGCAAGGATTGCTCCAAAGTTACCGGAAAGCAAGAACTGAATCGAGTTCTTAATATTCTGGTACACATTTCTTCCATTCTCGACTGCTTTCACAATAGTTGCAAAGTTGTCGTCTGTCAGAACCATAGAAGCTGCATCTTTTGATACTTCACTTCCTGTGATACCCATGGCAACTCCGATATCTGCCTGTTTGAGTGCCGGCGCATCATTGACACCGTCTCCTGTCATCGCTACGATATTCCCCTTTTCCTGCCATGCCCGCACGATACGGATCTTATGTTCCGGTGAAACACGTGCATAGACAGAAATACCTTCTACAAAGTTTTTCAATTCTTCATCGGACATGGAATCGATCACCGCACCTTCGCAGGCTTCCGATTCGTCTTCCAGGATTCCAATTCGTTTTGCGATCGCTGCTGCAGTCACTTTATGATCTCCTGTGATCATGATCGGACGGATTCCCGCTTTCTTACATTCTGCAACTGCTGCCATGGATTCCTCTCTCGGAGGATCCATCATGGCGATCAGTCCCAGGAAGGTCAGATCATTTTCATCTTCCAGACACAGTTCTTCTTCTGCGGACACTGCCTTATAGGCAAATCCAAGTACCCGAAGTCCCTGTCTTGAAAAACTCTGGTTCTGTGCTTCGATCTTTTCTTTATCTTCTGCTGTGATGGCACGTACTTCATTTCCAAACTGAATGCTTGCAGTGCGCCCCATAATGACATCTACAGCACCTTTGACAACCATGATCGGTGTCTCATCAATGGTATGTTTTGTAGACATCAGCTTTCTGTCGCTGTCAAATGGATTTTCGCTCTCACGAGGATATTCTCCACGGATCTTCTGAATATCCAGACCCAGTTTGCTTCCCAGATTGATCAAAGCCGTTTCTGTCGGATCTCCGATCTCCACACCGTCTACATTGGTAGAGTCATTACACAAGATACTGAAATACATCAGTTTTTCCTGTTCGGAATCTTTCAGATCGATCTTATCTGCCGGGATCACGGTTTCGTTGACATAATACTGTTCCACTGTCATCTTGTTCTGTGTCAGAGTTCCTGTCTTATCAGAGCAAATGATGGAAACACTTCCCAGACCTTCTACTGCCTGCAGTTTTCGGATGATCGCATGTTCTTTCGCCATCTTCTGAGTACCAAAAGAAAGTACGATGGTTACGATAGAACTAAGCGCCTCCGGAATGGCTGCAACTGCAAGTGCAACCGCAAACAGGAAGGCATCTCCGATATTGCCGCCGCGGAATACATTGATTCCAAATAAAATACCACAGAAAATCAGAATAATAATAGAAAGCTTCTGTCCAAACTGATCCAGATTCACCTGCAGTGGTGTTTTCTTTTCGGATGTGGTCTTTAACAGACTTGCGATCTTACCAACTTCTGTCTCCATCCCGATTCCTGTTACAATGAAAGAACCCCTTCCATATGTGACAAAGCTTCCGGAATATACCATATTCGTACGGTCTCCAAGTGGAACCTCCCCTTCTATGGCATCTGTCATCTTTTCTACACCTAGACTTTCTCCGGTCAGAGCGCTTTCATCTACTTTCAGACTGGCGCTCTCCAACAGACGTCCATCTGCCGGAATGTAATCTCCTGCATCCAGCATGACAATATCTCCAACTGTCACTTCTGATGACGGGATTGGAACGACACTTCCATCACGCAATACTTTTGCTTCCGGTCCGGAAAGCTTTTTCAGACTGGCTAAGGATTGTTCTGCTTTCACGGTCTGAACGGTACCAAGGATCGCATTGATCGTGATTACGATCAAAATAACGATGGCACTTTCTGCATCCCCCAAAAATCCGGAAACAATCGCCGCTGCGATCAAAATGATCACAAGGAAGTCTTTGTACTGCTCCAGGAAAATCTGAAGTGTGGTTTTCTTCTTTCCTTCCACCAGTTCGTTCGGACCGAATTTTTCCTGATGGGCTTTTACTTCTGCGGACGTCAAAGGTTCTTGTTTTCCATTGATTTCCTGCTTGACTTCTTCTGAAGAAAGCTGATAATAATTTTTCACATAAATTCCTCCTTTTTCTTTTATGCAATAAAAAAGAGACTTTTATTGCACGTTATGTATGCAACAAAAGTCTCACCATTTAATCACGATACGGATGGACTTCTCCATCGTACTGACGACATCGTGCACGCCATAAGCGCTGGTTACTCCCTTTTATTTAAGAAAACTATAATGCATTTTCCTATTCTTGTCAACGATAAATTTCTTTTTTCTTTCCGTTTTCTTAACACAGAAACTCTACATTCCCAGTTCTTCCCGTATCCTGCGCGCCTCAGGCGTATTGGCAACTCCGCCTTCTCCGGTTTCCCGAAGGGATACATGCATGCTCTCTCCCACTTCCTTCATGGCATCAATCACCTGATCCGGCGGGATCCGGCTGCTGATCCCGGCCAGTGCCATATCAGCTGCCGAAAGCGCATTGACTGCCCCGATCACATTCCGTTTGACACAGGGCACTTCCACAAGACCTGCCACCGGGTCACACACCAGTCCCAGAAGGTTTTTCAGCGCCATGGCCGCTCCATGTGCAATTTGCTCTGCATTGCCTCCCCGCAAAAGCACCAGTGCACCTGCTGCCATTGCAGATGCAGAACCAATCTCTGCCTGACATCCTCCTGCCGCTCCTGCGATAAATGCACGGGATGCGATCACCTGTCCGATCCCGGCTGCTGTATATAAGGCGTGAAGGATTTCTTCCTCAGATGCTTTTTTCTCTTCATAAAGAGGAACCAAAACTGCCGGCAATACGCCACATGCCCCTGCTGTCGGTGCTGCCACGATCCGCTTCATGCAGGCATTGGATTCCCCCATCTCCAATGCCCTTGCGATCACTTTGGAAACAAATGGGCCACACAGTGTTTCCCTGCTCTGCCGATAAGTTTCCATCTGTGTTCCCATTTTCCCAACCAGCCCGCTGGCAGAAACCTGTTCCCGGTCATATTGTTCACTTGCAGATTTCATTGCCGTCCACATCTGCTGCATAGCCTGCATGGATTCTTCCTCTGTAACAGAACGGTCTGCCATATCCTCAAGAAGAACTGCTCTCCAAAATGGAATTGCCTTTTCCCGGCAGGATGTCTGAATTTCTTCCAACGAATGAAATGCCATCTTCTATACCCCCTCAGTCTCAATGTAAGTCACTTTTTTAATACCTGCCAGTCCTTCCAGACACCGAATGGTTTCCGTCTCCACCGGCTGGTCTGTCTCGATCACCATTACCGCATATCCGCCCCGCTTGTCCCGGTGAAGCTGCAGTGTTGCAATATTCACTTTCTTTCCATATAAAATAGAAGTTACTTCTGCCACCTGACCCGGACTGTCTTCATTTCTTATGATCAGAGTCGGACAGGCTCCGGTACAATTCACCGTGATCCCATCCAGCTCATTGAGCATGATCCTTCCTCCGCCAAGAGAAGATGCCTGTACAAGAATCGTCCTTCCATCTTTACCTGTTACATCCAAAAGCGCTGTGTTTGGATGGGCTTCTTTCAACTGTGTGTTATAAATTTCAAATTCCAGACCTTCTTGATCTGCCACCTGAAAACTGTCCGGAATCCGCATATCATCTGGTTTCATGCCCAAAAGTCCTGCCACCAGAGCCCGGTCTGTTCCATGCCCTCTTCCAGTAGCAGCAAACGAACCACTCAGCCCGATTCTGGCTTTTTGAGGACAACTCCCCAGCAATTTTCTCGTGATATACCCAATTCTTGCGGCTCCTGCCGTATGGGAACTGGAAGGTCCTACCATGACCGGACCAAGAATATCAAATATATTCATCTTTCGTTCTCCTTCTCTTCATCTCTGCTACAGTAGTATAACAAGTTTTTGTCAAAATATCCATTCCAATCTGACAGCATGATGCACAATCTTTCATGCTCTGCCAAAAGCAGTTCTCTCCCATGCTCTGTGATCACATAGGATTTTCTTCTTCCCTCTTCTTTGGTCAGAGAAATGATCTGATTTTCTTCAAATTTAGAAAGCATGGTATAGAGTGTGCCGGGGCCGACTTTCACTCTTCCTCCGGAAATCTGCCGTACCCTTTCCATGATATCCACACCACAGCATTCTTCAGATAATGCCATCAGTATATAATACATCGGCTCTGTCAGTGTTTGAAACTGTTCTCGCGCCATGATCCTTTTCCTTTCTGTTCCTTTATTCTTTCAGTCCCAACTGGGATTCTACCACCTGGATCTGCTCTTGTGTGAGAGGTTCTTCCACGGAAAGATACAGGATTTTCTGTTCATAATACACATAGTAAATTCCGGAAACCGAAGCAACTTTCTTTCCGCTCCATCCTTTGTTCTTCTCTTCTGTTGTCAGATTTTGAGTTTCTTCTTTCCAGATCCTGTCCAATACCCATTCATAAGGGCTGCTGTAAATCGTATACCGCAAACTTTCTTCCTGCTGATTTTGATTTTGATAGGTCATCCAGTATCCTTCTTTTGTTCCGAATATGCTTTTGGTACGATATTGATCGATGCCCTCCACCTGAAATGCCTGCTCCTTAACATGCTGCGGCAAAAGAGGAAACTGTTCCTGCGATATCACATGTTTCTCGCTGTTTAAAAAAACTCTTCCCATAGTAAGAACTAGAACTACCATACAAAAGCTAAACAATATCACATTCCAGAATGCATCTTTTTCCCGGGAAAACCGCATCCATTTCCGAAGAATCTGTATCACCACAAGTATCAGGAAAAAGCTCATCAAAAAAAGTCCCTGTCCACCTGAAAACACATCACTTTTCATTCCCCAGACCAGAAGATAGAACACGGTTCCAAAAGCCAGCAGCTGCAGCCCCGTTTTTGAAATATGGAAGATTTTCTTATAATACGGTGTTTTTCCCCGTCTGATCTCTTTCTGATAGCGGATACAGAGAAGCACAGACTGGATTGCAGAAATTCCCTGCAAAAGAAAGTAAAGGCCCCAGAAAACTAAAAGTGCAATGTGATCTCCTTCAAAGATATAGTCTGCAAGCCGTGTAAACAGCTGGATCAATGTCAGAAAAAATAAAATACCCGCCATAACCGTTCGGTACAGAGTACTCCCACGTTCCGCTTTTCGAATGGATTCCAGTTTTTCCTGAGGTGCTACAATCGGAACTGCATCTTCCTCTACCTGTTCAAATACACAGAATTTTCCGCGGGCATCTATGAATTTCCAGCCTGCTTTTTCACAATATTCTGCATATTCCTGTGCCTCTTTGGACGGACTGACATCTTCCTCTCTTCCTTTCAAAAACACTTCCACCGAATACACCCGTTTCCCCGGCTCTTCTTTTTCAAATACCATTCCCAGTTTCCATCCTATAAAACGCCAGCCTTGTACTGCCATTTCACTCAAGTATTCTGCAAATGCGTCACATTCCAGATATTGAAAATTCCGAAAAATCTGTTTTCTGGTTTTCATAAAATCGCCTCCTCTCAACGAGAAATATCGAGTATCGATACTTTATACGTTCAGTATACTATCGATACTCGATATTGTCAATTTCTTTCCAGAACTATTTCAAAAATTCATTTGCAAACTGCATCAGTGCATTCTCATCCTGACTGTTCCCAATTCCGTAAGCATCCACGAAAGCTTCCGCCCTTCTGGCATCTTCTTGTGTAAATCGGTAGCTCTTTCCACTGTCTTTTCTCCAGGCATTCTCGATCACTGTCTGGTATTCTTCCTCCTGATACCATTTAGAGTCTACATGAAGTCCGCCGTTCTTACTGTGCTGTTCTTTTTCTTCTTCCGTCATGGAATCTGGATCTGCAGCTTCATTCAGCCGATAATATTTTTCATTGATAAAACGCACGGTCTGCCTTTTTGGAGCTTTCGGTATTTCTCCATCTTTCACCACATAGACAAGAAATGGCATCACTGTTTCTTTTCCTTTCTGATCTGGCCCCATGCTGTCCTGTACATACCAGTTTAACATGATATATCCGGAATCTGTAAATTTTTGAAACTCTTCCGGATGAAAATCCAACAGTTTCAACTTTGCTGAAAGATTCCCTTCTTCTACATCTTCTGCTTTGACTTTTCCTTCAGAAATTGCCTGATCTTTTAATACTCCTTCCGTGATTTTTCCACTTTGCGCCTCCTGAAGCGTAAAATAACGATCCTGAGCCTCGATCACCGGAAATTCATTATACTTAATTTTCACCTTGCAGGGTATTTCGGTAATATTTCCAATGCTGTCCTTGACCTGATAAACAACTTGATGCGTAACGGGACTGTCTTTTTTATCTAACTGCAGAAACCACGTATCCAGTAATTCTTCTTTTGGCATTCCCTCTTTCCATACTTTTGTTTCACCGTCTGCTTTCCCATGTTCTGTCACTCTTCCCGGCGCGTACTCAATTCGGACGATTCGTACCTGCTCTGTCAGGTTTCCATCTTCCTGATCTGTACTGTGCACCTCCGTCAGCAACTCTTCTCCTGTCACAGTTTCTCCTTCAAAATATTCTTTATCCGGCGCTGTGATATCTGGAGCACGATCCCAGATCGCATACAGATCCACCTTTGCCATTTCTTTGGATGGCTGTCCATCCTGCCTTTGGTATGCCGCCAGCTTTCGCAATTCTTCATAGGAAATTTTGGACTCCATTGTCTCCAAAAATTCTGCTTCTTTGGCTCCTGTCTGACTGTCTTTGTCCCATCCGGCAAAAGTATGGTTTTCTCTTTGATACTCTGTATAACCTTTATTTTTCCGAATCAGATATCCCTGATTTTTCAGGCAGTCTTCATAAGAAATTATCTCTGACTTTTTCGTCCCTTTTTCTGCTCCATTTCCATCATATTGAACAAATACCCGGTCTTCCCAGATTGCATATAAGATCACATTTTGATTTCTGTCCGCTTTCAACGTTTCTCCAGGCTGATAACCTGCTGTTTTGGATTCTTTATTTTCATCCCAGCCAAGGAAAGGAACGTCCAGCCATTTGGGGATCTGGGTGGAAATTTTTGCAGTTTCATACCAATATTTTTCGGAAGGGTCAGGAAGCTGTTCTACCAAAGCTTTGGTATTCTTATCATATACGATTTCATATCGGCTGCTGACAGTCACTGCATCTTCGGTCGTTCCTGCTGCCCGATCCTGATAATCTCCCGGCCTGAGGCAGAATGTTTCTTTGGGTGTCAGTTGAAAACGCTCCCATTCCATGCTTCCCTTTCGGCTGCCATATGCAACTTTCACTGCCATCCTTCCATTTTGATAATCCTGTGGCGTAACTCTTGCTGCTGAGCCTGCCGAAAGACTCTCTACCACTTCCAGATATCTCCTTGTTGGAAGATAGACGTCATTTTCCTGTTCGATCACCGCAGTTCCTTCCATCTGATAGGTTCCATTCTGATAGACGCCGGATCCTGCTTTCCCCTGATTGGCTGCAATATTGCCGCCTCTTTGCCGGACGGTTCCATCCTGATTGAAGATCCCACCTCCTTCCTCTGCCTGATTTTCGCGGATCGTCCCACTGTTCCAGATCACACTTCCTTTCGCCAAAAAGATTCCTCCGCCTTTTCCTTTCTGACTGTATTGATCCGAATTTGAATCCTGGGCTCTGTTTCCAGACAAAACTGTATGATTCACTGTGGTTTTTCCCTGATCCAATGTTGCAATTCCATGGATACCGTTTTGATAGCGACAATCATTTACTTCGACATTTGCGTTCAAATTACATAATCCTGAGCTGAACCATCCTGCATATAAATCTCCGATATTTGGATTTTGTGCCGTACTTCTCCATCCGTTATAATTTTCATTGGAAAGTACCACTTGGAACGTTTCCGGCTTGAAAGAAGAACCCTGACTAAAATTTTCTCCTACATAACAATTCTGATACGTATTATCATGGATCACCGCTTTTGTATTTCCCGAATACGTGGCTGCATTATCCCGCAGACCATTGATCCCAATTCTACAGTTTCGGAATGTATTTCCATAGATTTCCGAATGTACATCTGCCCCAAACACAGAAAAATGAACTCCACCTTCGTCTGTAATCTCTTCAAACACAGAATCTTTCACTTGAAATGTAATTTCTTTTGGCGCAAACTCCGTACTCGAATTTGAGATTACACCCACACCACTGTCACAGTTTACAAATCTGCACTGATCTATAGTAATAGAACCATATTCTCCATGTACCATCCAATGTTCCATTTTATCTCCATTTTGAAAGATGCAATTTTCAAATGTAAGAGTGCTTCCCTTGTTTCCGCAAATTGCACTACAATACAGACGATTTCGTTTTTGTACGGTTGTCCCTCTCAGATCAAATGTCAAAGACGGATGTTGTTTGCTTCCGACAGACAGACTGGAATTTGAAAACACCAGCCTGTTCTGATCAGACATATAGACCGTTCTGGGTCCGCCTTCCGGCAAAATCTTTACATTTTGGAAGGTTCGAAGTCTTGCCTTTGTCACACTAATAAAGCTGTTTTTCATTTCATGATCCTGTACAACATAAATCGTCTCTCCGTCTTTGACAGCTTCCAGAGCCGCTGAAAGATCTTCATAATACGTTTCTTTGATCCTGCAGTTTCCTTGTTTTTCCTCTTGTTTTTCTTCTTTCTCTGCTTCCTGTACAGAAGGTTCCTTTTGCTCTGTTTCTTGCATCTCCTCTTCCGGCATCTGCACAGTCATCCCCGCCACACTTCGTAGTCCCTGCAGACAATCCTTTACGGAAAAAGAAACCTGTGTCTGTAGAAATTCTTCATAATTTGCCAGGCTGTCAATTTGCTTCCAAACTCCATCGATCTGATATTCTTTTTTGTATTCCGGCTGCCGCTCCAAAGCCGACTGCTCCCATTGCCTTTTTAACTCCTCTGTGACTTCTTTGGATTCCCGCTTTTCCCACTGAGAAACGGCTTCCCGATATTCTACAGTCTCCCATTCTTTCTCTTCTGCACCAATGTGCTCCTGGATCAGAAGATAGGGCATCCAAAACTGCCGTTGATAGCATTCCTCATCGGAAAGATTTCGAGAAACCTCCTCCTTCTCTTTTGGATTTTTTATTTCTTTTTCTTGTATCGTATCTGACTCTTTTGCGGCATATGCCTGCATACTGCCAAGCACCAAAAAACAGACTGCCAAGCCCAAAGTCAAATATCTTCTGTTTTTCTTTCTGATATTCGCACCTCCTCTTACGTTTCATTATTCCCAGTTCTTCCTTCTGGGGTGGAGCGCGAATGCCGTCAGTCTCTTCCATCTGCCACCTCCTTTCGGGTAGAAAACATCACTGACTCCCTCTCTTTTGTAATTTTACTGAAATTCTTGCGCTGATTAAAATCTGCTGATCAGCCTGAAATGAAATTTTGAGAAAACCGATCCTCACGGTTCTCCATAGAATATTAGAACTTAAAAACAAGATACGTCTTTAAGTGATATGGATTATACCATTCGCAGTGAAAAAAAGCAAGAGGATTCCTTTCTTTTCGGAATCCTCCTGCTATTCTTGGTCATGTTGCTATGACAATTCTTAACTATACAATTCCCTGTGCTGTCATAGCATCAACTACCTTCTCAAATCCGGCAATGTTTGCTCCTACAACATAATTGCCTTTTGCATTGTATCTTTCTGCAGCATCTGCCATGTTATGGCAGATATTTACCATGATCTGCTGTAATTTTCCGTCTACTTCTTCAAATGTCCAGCTTAACCGTTCGCTGTTCTGGGACATCTCCAGAGCAGAAGTTGCCACACCACCGGCATTGGCTGCCTTACCTGGTGCAAACAGCACTCCGTTTTCCTGCAGATATTCTGTCGCTTCCATTGTGGTCGGCATATTTGCGCCTTCTGCAACGGCAATACATCCGTTTGCAACCAGTGCTTTTGCATCTTCCAGCAACAACTCATTCTGTGTTGCACATGGAAGCGCAATATCCACTTTCACACTCCATACGCCTCTTCCCTCATGGTACTCTGCGTTTGGACGATAATTTTTATATTCTGTCAGTCTTGCACGTTTTACTTCTTTGATCTCTTTGAGTGCTGCCAAATCGATACCTTCCGGATCGTATACCCATCCTGTAGAATCACTGACTGTTACAACTTTTGCACCCAGCTGCTGTGCTTTCTCTGTCGCATAGATTGCAACATTTCCGGAACCGGAAACAGCAACTGTCTTTCCTGCCAGCTCCATTCCGTTTAATTTCAGCATTTCCTGTGTCAGATAAAGAAGTCCATATCCTGTTGCTTCTTTTCTTGCAAGAGATCCGCCATAAGAAAGTCCTTTTCCTGTCAGAACTCCTTCATATACTCCACGGATTCTCTTATACTGACCAAACATATATCCGATCTCTCTTGCACCGGTTCCGATATCACCTGCTGGAACATCAGTATCAGCGCCAATATATTTGCATAATTCTGTCATAAAGCTCTGGCAGAACGCCATGATCTCTCTGTCTGATTTTCCTTTCGGATCAAAATCAGAACCACCTTTTCCTCCGCCGATTGGAAGGCCTGTCAGAGAGTTCTTAAAGATCTGCTCAAAACCAAGGAATTTGATAATACCAAGATTTACAGAAGGATGAAGTCTCAAACCACCTTTATAAGGTCCGATCGCACTGTTGAACTGTACACGGTATCCTGTATTTACATGTACCTGTCCATTGTCATCTACCCACGGAACACGGAATTTAAACTGTCTTTCCGGTTCTACAAGTCGCTCCAGAAGTGCATCCTTGCGGAATTTCTCCTCATTTGCTTCTACTACAACTCTCAGAGATTCCAGCACTTCTTTTACTGCCTGATGGAATTCTGGCTCTGCAGGATTTTTCTTTACCACTAAATCAATTACTTCATCAACGTATGACATCCTTATTACCTCCTGAAAATAGAAATACCCGGACTGATAAATTGCATTCGGGCTGTACAAGAAATCTTGTTCTTTTTCTATATTATAGTGATATTCCCCGATTGTCAAGCATTTCTTCTCTTGCTTTTCAATATTTTACCGCTTTATCTTACTAAATTTTTTGAATTTTTCATTTTGAAATCCTGCATTTTTATCCATGTAATTCCAGAGGAAGTCCATCCGGATCAAAGAAAAATGTCATCTGTTTGCCCGTAAATTCATCTATACGGATCGGTTCTGTCTCAATTCCAAGCTGATGAAGCTGCTGTGCCGTTTCTTCTACAGACTCTACCCGAAACGCCAGATGTCGAAGCCCATAGGCTTCTGGATAACTTGCCCTCTTCGGACATCCCTTGATAATAAACAGTTCCAGCTCCATATCTCCCAGACGCAGATCTATTTTATAGTCGTCTCTTTCTTTTCTGTAATTTTCCCGAATCACTTCAAAGCCTAACAGATCCACATAAAAATGTTTAGACTTTTCATAGTCGCTCCCTATAATTGCAATATGGTGTATCGTCTCTAATTTCATATCTCTGCTGTTTCCTTTCGTTATATTAAAAATAGAGTGCCTTCCGACACTCTACTTATCTGCACATATTAGTTATATTTACGTTTTCTAGCAGCTTCAGATTTTTTCTTACGTCTTACGCTTGGTTTTTCGTAATGTTCTCTTTTACGAATCTCCTGCTGGATTCCAGCTTTTGCGCAATTTCTTTTAAATCTGCGTAAAGCGCTGTCTAACGTCTCGTTTTCTTTTACGATTACATTTGACATAGTCTCACACCTAACCTCCCCTCCAGCCTGGTATTGTGCATCATACGACTGTTCGGGTATTTTTATTGCACTACAAAGAATTATAACACATTTTTCAAAAACGTCAACTGATTTTTTTGATTTTTTTAAGAAAGTTGCGCTTCTAATACTTCTGCCGCTTTTTTCAGTGCGTCTGGAATGCCTGCCGGATTCTTTCCGCCTGCCTGTGCCATATTCGGACGACCGCCGCCGCCACCGCCTACAAGACCTGCAATGGCTTTGATCAGATTTCCAGCATGTGCCCCCTGTTTCATGGCAGCATCTGTCGCTGTGACCATGAGGCTGACTTTTCCGTCATTTCCGGATGCCAGAACAACCACGCCATCTCCCAGTTTCTCCTTGAGCTGATCTCCAAGATCACGCAGTCCGTTCATATCGACTCCGTCCACTGCTGCTGCAAGAAGCTTCACGCCTTTGATCTCCTGCACCTGATCCATGACATCTCCCATGGCATCCTGTGCCAGTTTGCTCTTCAAGCTTTCTACTTCACTGTGAAGTGATTTGTTCTCTGCCATCAGGTGAGCGATCTTTTCTGACAGATTATCCGGTGTTGCTTTGAGCACTTTCGCAGCTTCATTGAGTTTCTTCTCCAGATTGTCATAGTAGCGGATCAGACCTTTGGATGTCAGGGCTTCGATTCTTCTCACACCGGCAGCAACTCCGGATTCAGAAAGAATCTTAAATGCCATGATCTCATTTGTATTCTTGACATGAGTTCCTCCACAGAATTCAATGGAGTAATCTCCCATATTGACTACCCGCACCACATCTCCGTATTTTTCTCCAAAAAGTGCCTGTGCTCCTGTCTTTCTCGCCTCTTCGATCGGCAGATTTTCTACTTTTACAGGCAGACCTGCTGCGATCTGCTCATTGACCATATCCTCTACTTTCTGCAGTTCTTCTGCTGTCATGGCAGAAAAATGAGAAAAGTCAAAACGCAGTCTGTCTTCGTTGACATTGGATCCTGCCTGCTCCACATGGGTACCCAGAACCGTTCTCAGCGCTTTCTGAAGCAAATGTGTCGCGCTGTGGTTTCTTGCAGACAGTGCACGCTTTTCTGTATCTACAGAAAGTTCTGCCTGATCTCCTGTTTTGATCATGCCTTTGACCACATATCCTACATGACCGATCTTTCCACCCAGAAGTTTTACCGTATCTTCTACTTTAAATTCACCTTCTGCCGTGCAGATCATACCTGTATCTGCTTCCTGTCCGCCGCTTGTCGCATAGAACGGGGTTTCCTCCACAAATACCGTTCCTCTCTGACCGTCAGAAAGTGCCTCTACGACTTCTGTGTCAGATGTCAGAACTGTCACCGGAGAGTTCCATGTCAGGTTCTCATATCCTACAAAAGTACTTGTAATACTTGGATCAATGGACTCATAAACGGTCACATCAGCTCCCATGTAGTTGGTCTCTCCTCTGGCTGCACGTGCAGTCTGTCTCTGCACTTCCATGGCTGCATGGAATCCCTCTTCATCCACCTGCATTCCTTTTTCTTCCAGGATTTCTTTTGTCAGATCGATTGGGAATCCATATGTGTCATACAGTTTAAAGGCATCTGCACCAGACAGTGTTGTTGTCTGTTCTGCTTCCATCTTTGCTGTCATATCTGCCAGAATACCAAGTCCCTGATCGATGGTCTTGTTAAACTGATCTTCTTCTTTTGCAATGACTTTTAAAATAAAGTCTTTCTTTTCTTCCAGTTCCGGATATCCGTCTTTGGATCCTTCGATCACAGTCTGTGCCAGTTCCGGAATAAAGCTGCCTTCGATTCCAAGAAGTCTTCCATGACGGCATGCACGTCTTAGCAGTCGGCGAAGTACATATCCTCTTCCTTCGTTGGAAGGCATAATTCCATCCGAAATCATAAATGTCACAGAGCGGGTGTGGTCTGTGATCACACGGATCGAAATATCTGCCTGCGCATCTTTTCCGTACTCTGTCCCTGCAAGACGGCAGATGTGATCGCGCAGTACTTTCAAGGTATCCACATCAAAAATAGAATCCACTTCCTGCACAACCGATGCCAGACGCTCCAGTCCCATTCCGGTATCAATATTTTTCTGTTCCAGTTCTGTATAATGTCCGTGTCCGTCATTGTCAAACTGTGTAAATACATTGTTCCAGATTTCCATGTAACGGTCACATTCACATCCTACGGTACAATCCGGGCTTCCACATCCGTATTTTTCCCCTCTGTCATAATAAATCTCAGAAGAAGGACCACACGGACCAGAACCGTGCTCCCAGAAGTTGTCTGCTTTTCCAAAACGGAAAATGCGCTCTGCCGGGATTCCCATTTTTTTATTCCAGATTTCAAATGCCTCGTCATCTTCTTCATATACAGATGGGTACAGTCGCTCCGGATCCAGACCTACCACTTCTGTCAGAAATTCCCAGGACCATTCAATCGCTTCATTTTTAAAATAATCTCCAAATGAGAAGTTTCCAAGCATCTCAAAAAAGGTACCGTGACGTGCGGTCTTTCCTACGTTCTCAATATCTCCTGTACGGATACATTTCTGGCAGGTTGTCACCCGGCGTCTCGGCGGGATCTCCTGTCCTGTAAAATATGGTTTTAACGGAGCCATTCCTGAATTGATCAGAAGAAGACTCTTATCATTGTGCGGCACCAAAGAAAAACTCTTCATTGCCAGATGTCCTTTGCTCTCAAAGAACTCTAAAAACATTTTTCTTAATTGGTTTACTCCATATGGCTGCATACCTTATCCTCCGGTTTCCTTCGCTAATCTCACAAAAAGGGACTGCCGCAAGACATTCGTTTTGCAGCAGACCCACGTCTAATTTATCATACCACAGCTTATTTTTTTTGTAAATCCTATTCTAATTCAATTTCTTCCAGCTCTTTTGCAGGAATCGGTGTGGTTGAATTTTTTACATAAGCTGTTACGCCTTTTTTGGCCTTCAGCACCGGAATGTTTGTTCCTGCTCCGGCAACACATCCTCCCGGACATCCCATTCCTTCAATCAGGCATCCGTTAAGCCTTCCGGCTTTTGCCAGTGCCAGTGTCTTTTTACATTCTGCCAGGCCTTCTGCATGTTCAATATTTACTTCCACATCCGGATAATACTCATTGATACATTTTTCGATCGCTTCTGCTACTCCTCCGGCACAGGCATATCCTCTTCCCGCTCCGGTTGCATCATGGAAGGAAGATTCTGCTTCATACTCGGAAAGATCGATCTCTTTTGCATCAAACATAGCCTGCAGCTCTTCAAACGTAATAACAAAATCCACATCGCTTCGAACACTTCTTCTGGATGCTTCCAGTTTTTTCGCCGCACATGGTCCGATAAACACCACTTTTGCATTTGGATGCTCTTTCTTAATACTTCTGGCTGTTGCTACCATCGGAGTCAGTTCCTGAGAAATCTGATCGATCAGATCCGGGAAGAATTTTTTGGCCATCATCGCCCAGGATGGACAACAGGAGGTCAGAAGGAACGGCAGCTCCCCTGTCACTACTTTATCCACATAGTGATGCGCTTCTGCAATGGCTCCGATATCCGCGCCAAGCGCTACTTCATAGACTCCTTTAAATCCCAGTTCCAGAAGAGCTGCTTTGATATTTCTGGGACTGATATTATCTCCAAACTGTCCCACAAATGCCGGCGCGATCTCTGCAATGATTTCGCTTCCTTCTTCCTGCAGCGCTCTTGTCAGCTGAAAAATCTGAGATTTGTCCGAAATCGCACCAAACGGGCAACTCACCATACACATTCCGCAGGATACGCACTTTTCTGTATCAATATAGGCACGACCATATTTATCAGAAACAATGGCTCCCACACCACAGGCATTTTTACATGGACGCTCCTTTTTTGCAATCGCATCATACGGACAGACCGCCTTGCACTTTCCGCATTTGATACATTTTTCCTGGTCGATATAGGATTTTCCGTTGACCATAGAAATGGCACCCTTCGGACAGACCTCACTGCATGGATGCGCCAGACATCCTTTGCACATATTGCTGACTTCATATTTGTTCTCCTCACAGCTTTCACAGGCTGACGGGATCACCTGCATCAGCGGCGGCTCATAATATTTTTCCGAAATATTACTTTCCTGTACCCCTGCTGTCAGATGTACCGGCTTGTCCTCCGGACGCAGAGACAATCCCATGGCAAGACGAAGTCGTTCCCGGACGATGGCACGGGAACGATAGGTACTCTCCCGGTACTTCACCGTATCGTCATTGACGATCTCATAGGGAATGGCTTCCATATCTTCCAGCAGTGTCTCTGAATTTGCTTCAAATCCAAGCTTTGCCACTTCCTTAAAAACTCGTCTGCGGATGGCTCTTACCTGTGTATCCAGGCCTCTCATATTCGACATTTCTGATTCCTCCTTCTTTTGTGTCATCGGTTGTATCGTATCTTTCTATTGCTTCAGCAGCTCCTGTGCATAATACACAGACTGCATCGCATCTTTTCCATAAAAATCGGCTCCGATCATATCAGCATATTCCTGATTCAAGACAGCGCCTCCTACCATCACTTTACACCACGGCGCTTTTTCTCTGAGCTGGCGGATCGTCTCTTCCATACTGACAACAGTCGTTGTCATCAGAGCACTTAATCCCACCAGACGGATCTGCTGTGCAACCACCGTATCCACAATATTCTCCGGCGGTACATCTTTTCCTAAGTCTACCACGTCAAAACTGTAATTTTCCAGCAGAACCTTCACAATATTTTTCCCGATATCGTGAATATCTCCTTTCACAGTAGCAAGTAGGATCTTTTCCTTTTTCTCCTGCACATCGCCTTGCTTCTCCATCCCCTCTTTCAGCACTGCAAAGGCCGATTTTGCCGCTTCTGCACTCATCAAAAGCTGAGGCAAAAAGACCGTTCCTTTTTCAAATCCTTTTCCTACAGCATCCAATGCGGGGATCAACGATGCATTGATGATATCCAGTGGCTTTTTCTCCTGGATCAGCAGCCGGGTAATCTGATGAGCTTCTTCTTTTAAGCCCTTTTCAATTGCCGCCTGAAGTGTCATCTGATCACCATCTCTCTGCCCTATTCTCTTGCTGTCTTTTCCCGGCGCCGCTGCAAATTGGACATTAGAACCTCCATATCTGGCAATATAAGCCTCACAATTGGAATCCAGATTCATCAGGACATGATATGCAAAATAAGAGCGCATCATATCTTCGGATGCCGGATTGATGATGCCGGCGCTCAGCCCCTGAAACATCGCCATGGTGTAAAAATTGGCATTGATGATCGGGCGCCCCGGAAGTCCAAAGGAAATATTCGAAACACCCAGCACTGTATTGACACCCAATTCATACCGAACTCTGTGCAGCGCCTCCAATGTTGTCTTTGCCCCTTCCGGCTCAGAGCTGACCGTCATAGCCAATACATCGATCACCAGGTCTTTCTTTTCAATTCCATACTTTGCAGCCTCCCGGATGATCTTTCTGGCAATCTCCACACGACCATCTGCAGTCTTTGGGATTCCCGTTTCATCCAGAGTCAGACCGATCACCACACCCCCATATTTTTGGATCAGAGGAAATACCGCATCCATAGATTCCTGTTTTCCGCTGACAGAATTTACCATCGGTTTCCCATTGTAAATCCTCATGGCGGCTTCCATCGCCTGGATGTCCACGGTATCGATCTGCAGCGGCAGGCTGGTCACACTCTGCAGCTCTGTAATCACTTCTTTCATCATAGACACTTCGTCAATATCAGGAAGTCCCACATTCACATCCAGAATGTGCGCTCCATAATCCTGCTGCATGATCCCTTCTTTGAGGATATAATCCAGATCATGCTCTTTGAGCGCCTGTTTGAATTTCTTCTTTCCGGTAGGGTTGATCCGTTCTCCGATGATCTTAGATCCTGTTCCAAGCATCACCGCCTGCCCGTAAGAAGATACAACAGTATCTGTTTTTTTCTCCGGTGTTTTGACTATGCATCCTTTGCACCGGCTGATCATCGCCTGAATGTGAGCAGGTGTGGTGCCACAGCATCCGCCGATCACACAGGCTCCCATCTCCACGATTTGCTCCATTGTTTCTGCAAACTGTTCCGGTTCCACATCATAATAGGTCTCCCCGTTTCGCTGCTTTGGAAGTCCTGCATTTGGTTTGACGATTACCGGCAAAGAAGTATATTGCAGAATTTCCTGCAAGACCGGCAGCATCTGCCCCGGCCCCATTCCACAGTTGATCCCCAGAGCATCCACACGAAGCCCTTCCAGAAGTGCCACAACAGAAAGGACATCTGCCCCGGTTAAAAGCTTGCCTCTCTCATCAAAAATAGTCGTGACAAACACCGGAAGGCTGGTATTCTCCTTCGCCGCAAGGACAGCTGCTTTCAGCTCATAAGTATCGCTCATGGTCTCAATGTGGATCAAATCTGCTCCGGCTTCTTCGCCATAAATCATCACTTCTTTGAATGCTTCATAAGCAGTCTCAAACTCCAGATCTCCCATAGGCTTTAACAGTTTCCCGGTGGGTCCGATATCCAGCGCGGTATAGACCTTGCGTCCGTCCCTTGCCTCTTGCTTTGCTGCTTCTTTCACATGGGAAACTGCTGCAAAAACAATGTCTTTTAACGAGCATCTGTCATCATGAAACTTCAATGCATTGGCGCCAAATGTATTCGTCAGTATGATATCACTTCCCGCCTCCACATAACTGCGGTGGATTTCCCGCACCGCTTCTGCATGTGTCAGATTCCACGTCTCCGGCAGTTCTCCCGGAAGAAGCCCCTTTGCCTGAAGCAATGTTCCCATTCCACCGTCAAAAAATAAAAGTTCTTTTCCCAAGCGTTCTAAAATCATATCGTATCCCTTCTATATTCACAGTCCTTTTTTTCGCAGCTCTCACACCCCTGTATCGGACAGCGTTCTTTGATCCTGCTCATCCCGATTACTGCAGTCACAGATTTGGTGGGAGTCATCATAAAGCTGTCCGTCATCGTCAGTCCGATGTTCTTTGCACAATCCAACATCTGCATCAGCGGCTTCTGATACTGAATATCAAAATCACCATATCCCGGGCTGAACCGGGGACGCAGATACCACCCATTTGTTTCCTGCTCTGCTGCCATTTTCTCCTGGCAGGAATCACAATATTCTTCCAACATGGCTGCCGCACAGGATTGCAGCACAACCGCTTTTGCCATATCTGTCAGAGAAGTCCTTGTGATCAGACGATCCACTCCCGTTCCCAGTGTGGCTCCAAACAAAATCAGCTTTTCACAATTTTTCAGATTTCTGCCCAGACTCTTACTTTGCATCTGGACATTCCCGATTTGAAAGCACTCCTCGTTCTGATGCTGTAAGTCAAAAATACGGCAGATGGATTTCGGACTTGCCGCCAGATGCAGACTCTCAAAAGAGTCTGCAATCAAAGCAAGTGTCTGTTCATCTACCGCATTCCTTCCATAGCCCAGATAACGGATAGCTTCTTTTGTCATTCTATCCATAAATCGGTTCTCCTAGCATTTGATAATTTCTGAAATATTGTGCATGATCGCTGCCGCTATTTCTGGTTTATTCATGGAATAGATATGGATATTCTTCACTCCATTTGCCAGCAGGTCTATGATCTGATCGGTAGCATATGCGATTCCAGCCTGTTCCATTGCTTTCGGAGAATCTCCGAACCGATCCAGAATCGCCTGAAATCGTCTCGGAAATACTGTTCCGGAAAGTTCACAGCTTCTCTTCATCTGTCTCGCGCTTGTGATCGGCATAATCCCCGGAAGTACCGGAACCGTGATTCCTGCCTCACGGATACGATAGAGAAAATTGTAATGAATATCATTGTCAAAAAACATCTGGGTCGTCAAAAAATCTACACCACTGTCCACTTTCTGCTTTAAATACTTGATGTCATCCTCTTTGTGTTCATTTTCCACATGTCCTTCCGGATAACACGCAGCTCCAATGCAGAAATCCCCATGCTTTCGGATCTCCTCCACCAGTTCGCAGGCATAATGAAACCGGTCTTCCGAAGGAAATACCATATCTTTCAAGATGTCTCCCCGAAGAGCCAGGATATTTTCGATCCCTTGCTCCTTCAAGTCTGTGATGACTTTTCGCACCTCTTCTTTGGTAGAAGAAGCACAGGTCAGATGTGCCAGACTCTCCACATGCAGATCATGCTTAATATAAGATGCGATCCTGGCTGTATTCTTGCTGGTGCCGCCGCCTGCCCCGTATGTCACGCTGATAAACTCCGGTCCCAGCTTTGCCATCTCGTCCGCTGCCTGTATTACTTTCTCATATCCCGCATCGGTCTTTGGCGGAAAAATCTCAAAGGAAATATGTATCCTGTCTTCTCTCAGTCTGTCAATAATCTTCATGCATTTTTCTCCTGTGTATCTTTTTTTCTATTCGCCGATTAGGCTTGTGTATAACGCTTCATACTGTTTTGCAGAATTCTTCCATGAGAAATCCTGTTCCATAGCACGTTCTACGATCTTGTTCCAGTCTCGCTTCTTATCATAGTAGATATGCTCTGCATACCGGACTGTATTCAACATCTCATGAGCATTGTAATTTGAAAAACTAAATCCCGTACCGGTCTTTTCAAATTCATTATACGGCTCTACCGTGTCTTTGAGTCCGCCAGTCTCTCTTACGATCGGAAGCGTACCATAGCGCAGACTCATCAGCTGGCTCAGTCCACATGGCTCAAAGAGAGACGGCATCAAAAAGGCATCTGCAGAAGCATAGATTTTATGAGAAAGATCTTCCGAATAGAAAATATTCGCTGACACTTTTCCAGAATATTTCCATGCAAAGTGGCGGAACATATTCTCATATTTTGCTTCTCCCGTTCCCAGAACCACAATCTGTACTGCGTCCTGACAAAGTTCATCCATGACATAGTCGATCAGATCAAAACCTTTCTGATCGGTCAGTCTGGAAACAATCCCAAGCATCATCACTTTGGAGTCTTTCTCCAGCCCCAGCTCTTCCTGTAAGGAAAGTTTATTGGACGCTTTGTTCTTGCGGAATGTGTCTACCGTAAATCTCTTGGCGATCCGTGGATCTTTAAACGGACAGTACTCGTCATAATCCAGCCCGTTTACAATTCCGCAAAGGTCATTGGATCTTGCCGTCATCAATCCGTCCAGCCCTTCTCCAAAGAATGGAGTTTTGATCTCCTGCGCATACGTCTGACTGACTGTTGTTACTTTATCCGCGTAAACAATCCCTCCTTTGAGCAGATTCGCATCTTTATATGCCTCCAGCTTATCCGGAGCAAAATAGTATTCCGGCAGTCCCGTGATCTGACGGACTGTGCTGGTGTCCCATACTCCCTGGAACTTCAGGTTATGGATCGTCATCACGCTTTTAATGCCACGGTAATATTCTCCCAAGAAACGGAAGTTATCCAGATAAACCGGGATCAGTCCGGTCTGCCAGTCATGACAGTGGATCAGTTCCGGACGAAAACCGATCACCGGCAGGATACTCAGCACAGCTTTTGAGAAAAACGCAAACTTTTCAATATTCCACCTCGGATCCCCATCATATGGTGCAAATCCGCTGAAATAATATTCGTTGTCAATAAAGTAAAATGTGATCTCATCCTGTACATATTTTAAAATTCCCACATACCGGTCTTCTCCTGCCAGGTTCATATAAAAATGATCTACATACTCCAGCTGATCTTTCCATTTCTGGTTCATACAGGCATACTTTGGAAGTACGACCCGGACATCATACTTTTTCTTATCAAAATATTTCGGAAGTGAACCAACCACATCCGCCAGTCCTCCTGTTTTGATAAACGGCACACATTCTGAAGATGCAAACAAAATATTCTTCATAAACTTTCCCTCCCATTTTCTTCCGTTTTACTAAGCCAGTATTTTTCTACATTATACTCCATTTTCAGAAGATTGCAAAGGTTTCCAACTGTTTTATCTGTGTTTGTATTCCAACTGGATTGTGTCTGCGATCAGTGCCACAAATTCCGAATTCGTCGGTTTCCCTTTCCCGGTACTGACTGTATAGCCAAACAGTTCGTCCAGTGTATCCAACTTTCCTCTGTTCCAGGCCACTTCGATGGCATGACGGATGGCACGCTCCACACGGCTGGATGTTGTCTGATACCGCTTGGCAACTGTCGGATACAGCACTTTTGTGATCGCATTCAACACATCCATGTCCTGAACCGCCATCATGATGGAATCCCGCAGATAATGATAGCCTTTGATGTGAGCCGGAATCCCGATCTCATGGAGCAGGTTTGTCACCCGGTTTTCCAAATCCCCTTCTCTGACACACGGAACCGGTGATGACAGATCCTCATTCCTTCTTTCGCAGCTTCTTGCGGGTCTTCTGACTGTTTTGATCCGATTTACCAACATTTCATTGTTAAATGGTTTCATGATATAGTAACTTGCTCCTCGATTGAATGCATCTTCTGTAATCTGTTCCTGGCCGACTGCTGTCACGACAATAAAGTCCGGATGCTTGTTTACGGTTTGATCCTGATTGATCTTTTCCATCACCGTCAGTCCGTCCATCTTGGGCATGATCAGATCCAATAATACGACATCCGGCTGCTTATTTCGGATGATCTGACACATTTCTTCCCCATTTTTTGCTTTTCCGACAACATGCAGTTCCTCATCCATATTGATGATTTCCTCCAAAAGATCCAAAATCCTTTCATTATCGTCAGCAATCGCCACATTCACACGTTCCATTTTCTCTCTCCCTCTCAATCAATTCCTGAACCTAAACGCCACGCTTTCCATTATAGACACCCCATTCTCACAAAAGCAAGGAAATCAGTCAGACCTTATTCGACAAAACTAGGCAGAAAGATTCGACAACATATTCTCTATGAAGATTCCATATCCTTTTGCAGCGTCCTGGATAAACACGTGTGTTACTGCTCCGATCAGCTTCCCATTCTGTAAAATCGGGCTTCCGCTCATCCCCTGGATGATCCCGCCGGTCTGTTCCAGAAGTCGGGGATCCGTAATTTCGATCACAATCCCTTTGTTGATTTCCTGTCCGGAATCGTCGATATCTGTCACCTGAATGTCGTAATCTTCTACTCTTCCATCCACAAAGCATCGGATCGTCGCTTTCCCTTTCTGGATCTCCTGTCTTTCCGCAACTGGAACCAGCATCTCCTCCTCAAAAACCTCTTCTGGTTCTTCCACGGTTCCATAAATTCCTGCATCTGTATTCCTCTGGATCGTTCCCAGCCGGTTATATCGACTGTACACGATCATCCCTTCCATACTTCCCGGAATCCCGTTTTCCCCTTTTTGGATAGAATGGATACTGGTCTTATACAAACTCCCCTGATGAATGGACAGAAGTGCACTGGTATCCATATCATGGATCCCATGTCCCAGCGCTCCAAAACGGCCATCCTGTGTCATAAATGTAAGTGTCCCCAAGCCCTGCACATTATCCCGCACCCAGATTCCCAGTTTATACTCCCCTTCCGGACAAAGCACGGCTTTCAGGCGGACTGTCACTTCTTTCTCCTCTCTTCGCAATGACAATGCCACTTCCCCGTCATCCAGTTGCTCCAGTTTCTGGAACAGTTGTTTTTTATTTCGGATCGGCTCCTGATCCACCGCCACAATGTAATCCCCCGGATAGACCAGTCTCTCTGCCGGACAATACGTTTCTCCGTCCGCCCCTGTGATCTGATCCGTTCCCAACACAAGCACTCCATCGGTCTCCATATAGATTCCAACCGGCATTCCACCAACGAAAACTTCCTCCCCGGTGACGGACTGTGCACTGGCTTCCTGTGCGCTTACCTGCTCCTGCACTTTCGGTGCAGATGCGCAGCCGCCAAGCAGTATCCATCCCAACAGCACAACCGCCATCTGTCGGCTTTTTCTTTTCATCCCTGTCACATCCTTTCTGCATTAAAAAACGGACACCTTCTGGTGTCCATTTTAGTATGTGACATTTTTTTATTTTCACACTGGAAGTCTACGCTCTTTTTGCCATTTCTTTCATTTCTTTTGCACTGTCCAAAATTGTCTGAGTAACAGTAGCTCCTCCAAGCAGACGTGCCAGTTCCCCAATGGATGCTTCTTCATCCAGAGGTGTGATTCCCGTCTTGGTGCTCACTTTATCTGTCTGTTTTCGAATCAGATAATGAGCATCTGCTGCCGCTGCGATCTGAGGCAGATGTGTGATACAGATCACTTGTCGCTTCTGCCCGATGATATGCAGCTTCTCCGCCACTTTTCCTGCTGTGATCCCACTGATCCCGGAATCAATTTCATCAAAGATCAAAGTCGGCGTATCTTCTTTATCTGCCAGTACCGTCTTGATCGCAAGAAGAATCCTGGAAAGCTCTCCTCCTGATACCGTGGTTCCCAACGGTTTGGGCGGTTCTCCCGGATTGACGGAAATAAAAAATTCTGCATCATCCATTCCGGATGCCGACATCTTCGCCTCTGACGAAAACCGCATTTCCAACTGCACATCCAGAAAATTCAGATCTTCCAGACCTTTTTTGATTTCTTTTGTGAAAGAAACCGCTGCTCTTTTTCTGATTTTGCTTAATGTCTCCGCACATGCCGTCATTTCTGCTCTTGCCGCCTCTGTTTTCTTTTGCAGCATCTCCAGATAGGTTTCGTAATGTTCCAGTTCATTTAGTCTGTTCCGTTTTTCCTCTGCATATTCCAGAATTTCCTGCACAGTATTTCCATATTTTGCCTTTAATCGATTAATCTCATTTAAACGGCCTTCTGTCTCATAAAAATCCTCTTCTGAAAATTCAAAACTTTTTGCATATTCTGCCAGTTCCCGGTTAAAATCATTGAGCAGACTGTCGATCTCTACCAACTGTCCATAGAGCGCACTGCCCTTCTCGTCAAACTGTTCCACTTCCTGCAAAGACCGGATCGCCCGGCTGAGCAGATCGCTGGCATTATTCCTGTCATCCTCACTGGTATACTGATAAGTCTCTGCCACAGCGCTGGTCAGTTCTTTACTCCGGGTCATTCTCTGATACAGATTCTCCAGCTCTTCATCTTCTCCTGCACGCAGATGTGCGCTTTCGATCTCGCGAAGTTCATACTCCGTCAGATCGATCTCCTTGCGCCGTTCTTTTTCTTCCATCCCGGAAGATTCCAACTCTTTTTTGCAATCCTGATAGATCCGGTACGTTTCTGCCATTTTCTTTTTCGGCTTTTCTACCTGCTCTCTGGCATATACATCCAGAAATGTGAGATGGTTTCTCCGGTTCAGCAATCGCTGATGCTCATGCTGCTCATGAATATCAATCAGCAGGCTGGCTACATCCCGCAGCACAGACATGGTTACAGTCTCGCCGTTGATCTTGCTGACACTTCTTCCTTCCATCAGTTTTCGGCTCAGGATCAGCATGCCTTCTTCCGGAAAAATATCCATCTCTTCCAGCTGGCGGATCAATTCGGGATTTTCTACAGAAAACATCAGTTCCACCAATCCGAATCTTGCTCCCTTTCGCAGCATATCTGCATTATATCTGCCGCCAAGTGCCAGGTTCACACTCCCTAAAATAATCGACTTTCCGGCTCCGGTCTCTCCGGTCAGGATATTCAGTCCCGGCTGAAAATCAACTTCCACCTCATCGATCAGTGCCAGATTTTTTACATGTAAATTTTGCAGCATCTTCTCTTACATCCCTTTTGATACAATTTTCCTGATCTTATCCATAATATGCTGGGTGTCTTCCACGCTTCGGATGGCACACATGATCGTGTCATCCCCGGCGATACATCCCACGACTTCTCTCCACTTCATGGCATCTACTGCAGCTGCAACAGCCATGGCCATTCCGGAAACCGTTTTGATCACCAGAATATTCTGTGCCATGTCCATAGAAATATACCCATCTTGCAGCACACGGATATATTTTTCATTGATCTCATTGCGTTCCGGCTCTAACACCACATATTTCTGCCTGGAACCGCCCACAGATACCTTTGTCAGCCGCAGATCCCGGATATCTCTGGATACGGTGGCCTGAGTCACCTTAAATCCTTCCCGGTTCAAATATTCTGCCAGTTCCTCCTGGGTCTCAATATCGTGTTGTGTGATCAGTTCTATAATTTTTGCATGACGGCTTACCTTCATCCTGTTAGTTTCCTTTCATCTTTTTTCGCATGGTCTTCATAAAGCTTTCTTCACTGAGTTTCACCAGTCTGGTGCTGGTTTCTGATTTTCGGATCGTGACCCGGTCTCCTGTAGTAAGCTGCAGCATATCTGCCCCGTCAAACGTGACGATCGCCTGCTCATCCTTCCCATATCTTCCCTGACTGATGACCACCTCGATGGTATCTTCCGCAGAAAGCACAATACTGCTTGTATTCAGCGCATGAGAACAGATCGGTGTGATCACGAACATGCTGGCCGTAGGCTCTACCACAGGCCCGCCTGCCGAAAGATTATATCCGGTGGTTCCGGTTGGCGTGGAGATGATCACTCCGTCCGCCATATAACTGTTGAGCAGGGTTCCATTGACATACACGTCAAAATGAACGATTCGAAGATTTCCATCTCTGGTGATCACAATGTCATTGACCGCCGTATTTCGATACTGGCTGCTCCCTGACACCTCACCGGTCAACATCATCCGCTCTTCAAATCCTACCTGATCCAAAAACAGACGTTCTAACGCATTCGGATAGGCAAAGCGCTCCACCTCTGCCAGAAATCCCAAAGTCCCCAGATTGATCCCGATCAACGGAAAATCATATTCTGCCAGTTCCCTGGCTGCCCGGATCAAAGTTCCGTCTCCGCCAAGAACAATTCCGCAGTCAATATTCTCCGGAACCGTTCCCGGTAAAATAAAACCATCAGCATCTTCTTCTGCCAGAATGCACCGCTTTCCATGTTGTTCGATATATGCCTGGATTTCCCGTGTGATCCGGTAATCCCGGTCTTTGATCAAATTCGTGATAATATAAAAACGCTCCATATTCTACCTCTTATTTCGCCAGTGTATCAAACGCCGCATCTACCACAAGGCTCAATTCCGCAGAAAGCGGCTCTTCCACCGGAGACGGCCATTTCTTCAGATGGATCAGATATTCAATATTTCCTTCCGGTCCCTTGATCGGCGAGAAGTCAATATTCAAGATCTTAAATCCGATGGACTGAGCATACAAGGCTACTTTTTCGATCACTTCATGATGGGTGCTCTTTTCCCGGACAACCCCTTTTTTCCCGACTTTCTCTCTTCCCGCCTCAAACTGCGGTTTGATTAAAGCAACGATCTCTCCGTCCTCTTTTAAATAGTTTCGGATCGGTTCCAGTACTTTCGTCAGAGAGATAAACGAAACATCAATGGAAGAAAAATCAATGGGCTCTCCCAGATCTTCCGGCACGACATAACGGATATTCGTCTTTTCCATACAGACCACCCGCTCATCCTGTCTCAATTTCCAGTCCAGCTGTCCTCTTCCTACATCAATCGCAAATACTTTCTTTGCCCCGTTTTGCAGCATACAGTCTGTAAATCCGCCAGTAGAAGATCCCACATCTGTGCACACTTTCCCGTCCACACTGACATCAAAATTCGCAATGGCTTTTTCCAGCTTTAATCCGCCTCTGCTCACGTACGGCAGCACATGCCCTCGCACTTCGATCTGCACGGTATCCGGAAATGTAGTGCCAGCTTTATCTTCCCGCTGTCCTTCCACAAATACATTACCGGCCATGATCACAGCTTTTGCTTTTTCTCTGGATTCGGCCAGATTTCTTTTTACAAGTAATACATCTAAACGTTCTTTCATGTTATTCTTTCCCCATCGTTACATAATCTGCAATAATCTGCCGGACGATCGTCCTGGCATCCAGCCCCACTTCTTTTTGCAGGACTTCTACATTTCCATGTTCTACATAGTCATCCGGGATTCCGATACATCTTACCTGTACTCCCAGCTTTGCGCGGGACACATACTGTAAAACCTGTTCGCCAAATCCGCCGGATACCACATTTTCTTCAATCGTCACAAACAGCCGGTGTTCCTGTCCCAGCCTCTCCAGCATCGCCGTATCCAGAGGTTTCACGAACCGGGCATTGACCAGAGAACAGCTGTATCCGATCCCCTTGAGTCTCGTGCGCACTTCTGCAGCCAGTTTTGCCATATGTCCCACAAAGATTACCGCAATGTCTTCTTCTTCGTACAGGATCTCACTTTTCCCATATTCGATCGGAGCCCTAAATTCCGGAAATCCTTCATATGCCGCACCTCTTGGATACCGCAGCGCCACCGGATATGGAAAATCAACACAAAATCGGACCATATCCGCCATCTCCCATCGATTCTTCGGAGACAAAATGGTCATATTCGGGATCATATTCAAAAAAGACAGATCAAACAATCCCTGATGTGTCTCCCCGTCACTGCCCACCAGACCTGCACGGTCCACAGCGATCATCACAGGAAGATTCTGCAGACAGACATCGTGGATTGTCTGATCAAAGGCTCTCTGCAAAAAGGAAGAGTACACTGCCACCACTGGTTTCAAGCCTCCTGCCGCCAGCCCTGCAGCAAAGGTGAGGGCATGCTCCTCTGCGATCCCCACATCAAAAAAGCGCTCCGGAAATCTTCTGGCAAATCGTGCCAGCCCGGTACCATCCGCCATAGCCGCTGTGATCCCGACCACCGATTCATCCTGTTTTGCAATATCACAGAACACCTTTGAAAAAATATCCGTGTAACTGTCTTTCTCGCTTTTTTGTTTTGCCTCCCCTGTCTCGATATCAAAGGGAACAATCCCGTGAAATCTGGACGGATCTTCCTCTGCCGGACGGTATCCTTTCCCTTTCTGGGTCAGCACATGAACCAGCACTGCATGATCTACACGCTTTGCTTCCTGGAATGTTTTGTACAGTTTTCGGATATCATGTCCATCCACAGGGCCAAGATACGTGATCCCCATATCTTCAAAAAACATGCCCGGCACCAGAAGCTGTTTTAATCCGCTTTTTGTCTTTTTGATCTGAGACAGGATCTTTTCTCCCTGTACCGGAATCTTCATCAGCGTATCCTCAACGCCCTTTTTGAGATCCGTATAGGCATTCGCCGTGCGCAGCCCGTTCAAATACTGTGACATTCCGCCTACATTTTCGGAAATCGACATATTATTATCATTCAGCACAATAATAAAGTTGCTTTTCAGCCTGGAAGCATTGTTGAGCGCCTCGTACGCCATGCCGCCTGTCATCGCCCCGTCTCCAATGATCGAAATGACACTGTGGGATTCGCCCCGGATATCCCGCGCAGCCACATACCCCAGTCCTGCTGAAATAGAGGTAGAACTGTGGCCCGTATCAAATGCGTCACAATCGCTCTCTTTTCGTTTTGGGAATCCGCTCATTCCCCCGTATTTTCTCAGATCATCAAACCCGGCTCTTCTTCCCGTCAGGATCTTATGAGTGTAAGACTGATGTCCCACATCCCAGATCATCTTATCCTGCGGAAGTTCAAACGCCAGATGCAGCGCCATCGTCAGTTCCACCACGCCAAGGTTAGAAGCCAGATGACCGCCCGTCACACTGATCTTTTCGATCAGAAACTGACGGATCTCTGCTGCCAGCTCTTCCAGTTCTTCCGGCTTTAGCTGTTTGATATCATTTTCTTTCTGAATCTTTTCTAATAACATAAGGTGTCCCCCTTATTTCTCCCGGTATATCAATGACTCCAGCAGAATCTCCAGATACGCATCCTTCATCTCAAATGCCCGCAGCTTTCCGATGGCATTTCGGGAAAGGGTCTCCACATCCTGCTTTGCCTGATCCAGACCTTTCCATACTACGTAAGTCATTTTCTCATTTTTTTCATCGCTGTGTACCGGCTTTCCAAGCACCTCCGTGGTACTGGTCACATCCAGAATATCATCCTGGATCTGAAATGCCATTCCCACTTCTGCTGCGATTTCTTCCATTGCCTGCACACTTTCTTTTGGCGCTCCTGCCAGGATCGCACCGATCATCATAGAGGCTTCGATCAGGGCGCCTGTCTTTAGGCGGTAAATAAATTCCAGCTTTTCCCCGGAAATCTTCTCTCCGGATGACTTCACATCTACCACCTGGCCGCCGATCATCCCGTAAATTCCTGCTTTTCTTCCCAGAACCTGCAGCGCCTTTCCGATGCAAAAGCTATTCTCCGGTTCCATATCAAATGCCAGAGCTGCTGTCTCAAACGCAAAATTCAAAAGTCCGTCTCCTGTCAGAATTCCCATGTCTTCTCCATATACTACATGGGTCGTCTTTCTTCCCCGGCGGTATTCATCATCATCCATTGCCGGCAAATCATCATGGACCAGAGAATACGTATGGATCATCTCAATCGCTGCCATAAATGGCTCGATCACTGCCGTAGTTCCGCCAAACAGATGATAGGTCTCCTGCATCAGCATCGGCCGCAGACGCTTTCCTCCAGACAGCATACTGTACTGCATGGCATCCATTACCAGCTTCTGCTGCCCTTCCACTTTGGGAAGATATCGCTTCAAAACGGTCTCGATCTGTGCTGTTTTTTCTTTCTGTATTTGTTTAAAATTCATGCATTTCTCCATTCTCGTCCAAAACCTGAACACTTTTTTCTACTGCATCAATCGTTTCATTGCACTGCTGCAGCAGCTGCATCCCTTCATGGTACAAGGCAAAGGATTGTTCCAGGGTAATATCCGCCTGTTCCATATCTGCGGTGATCTGTTCCAGTCTCGCAAATAACTCCTCCAGTCCCGGTGTCTCTTCCCTTTGTTTTTCCATCTGTCCGCCTCCTCTATGTGTCATACTCTATTTCTGCTGTCTTGTTACAAACCTGGGCCTCAACCTTTCCATCCGATACGTAAATCTGCAGCCGTTCCCCGCACTCCACATCTCCGATCTTCTTCACCGGATGATGGGCGGGATTCTCAACATAGGCATATCCCTGATTCAGCTTCTCCAGAGGCGAGAGTCCTTTCATCTTCTCTACATAAATCGCAAACCGATGCCGCTTCTGCTGCAAAATCTCTTCCATCCGACTGCGAAGATGTACTTCCAGGTCCGAAGCATACTGCCGGTTTTCCAGAAGCTTCTGCCTTGGGTGAAACACTTTCAGTTTCCACGCCATCTGCCGGACGATCTGCCGATTTTTCTCCATCTCCTGCTGCATTGCCAGAGACAGCCGTTTCTGACACTCCTGCATCCAGACCTTTGCTGCCTGCAGCTCATATACGGCAAGCTCCGCCGCTGCGGAAGGAGTTGGCGCACGCAGATCCGCCACATAATCTGCAATGGTGGTATCCGTCTCATGTCCAACGGCTGAAATCACCGGTACCCGGCAGTCAAAAATAGCACGCGCCACGCACTCTTCATTAAACGCCCACAGATCTTCGATGGAACCGCCGCCTCTGCCTACGATCATAACATCCACATTCTGCGCTTCCAGTTGGCGGATCCCCCGCACAATACTCTCTGCGGCTCCCTCCCCCTGCACTTTGGCAGGATACAAGATCAGCTGTACATAAGGATTTCTTCGGGAAGCCACATGGATGATATCCCGCACTGCCGCCCCGGATGAGGCTGTCACGATCCCTACGGTCTTCACAAACTTTGGAATGGGCTGCTTATATTCCGGAGCAAACATTCCCATCTCTTCCAGTTCCTGCTTCAGGGCTTCGAACTTAAGGTACAGTTCTCCCGCTCCGTCCAGCATGATCTCCTTTGCATACATCTGGTATCTGCCATCCCGCTCATAGACGCTGACAGATCCAAGGACGATCACATTCTGTCCTTCCCGCATACGAAAAGAAAGCCCTGACCGTGAGCCTGCGAACATCACGCAGGCTATCGTGCCGGACTCATCTTTCAAAGAAAAATATAGATGCCCTGATGGATGATATTTACAGTTGGAAACTTCCCCTTTGACATACAGCCGGTTCAGCATAAAATCCTGTGTAAACATATTTTTGATATAGGCATTTACCTGTTTGACTGTGTAGACATTCTTGATCATCTGACTGCCCCGCCATCTCTAATCTGCAATCCTGGCAAGTACTCCATTGACAAATGCAGGTCCTTCTTCTCCGCTGAACTTTTTCGCAAGCTCTACTGCCTCATTGATCGCAACTTTTTGGGGAACCTCCTCGTCCCATTTCATCTCATAAACTGCAAGCCTTAAAATCGCAAGATCGATCTTATTCATTCGGGTGGTTTTCCAACCGGTAGTTTTTTCATTCAAAATCGTATCAATCTCTTCCACCTTTTCTGTCACAGCATAAAACTTGTTCCTGATATACTCTTTATCTTTCTCTTTCGCACTGTGCAGCTCTTCAAAATATAAATCCAGATGCTCCGGCATCTCTTCTAATGTATTAAATTCAATCTGGAACAACATCTTGAAAATGTGTTCCCGAAGTTCTGTTCTTACCATATGGGCTCCTTCCGTCTTTTGTGTTCTTTCATTCCTGTTCCTTCTTCAGGTCCATCTCTTTCAAAAGAAAAAGGATGTCCTGCGACATCCTTTATTATACTACAGCTGTCCTGCCTTTTGCAACGAAAAGGTGTATTTCTCTATCTGGAAGCGTCCTGACCTTCCATCTCCACGCCTGCAACTTTTACATTGACATCCGCAACTTCCAGCCCTGTCATATTCTCTACCGCTGTCTTCACTTTCTCCTGTACTTTGGCAGATACTTCCACAATGCTGTAATTGTACTTCATGTTCAACGCCAGAGATACTGTCACAACACCTTCCAGCACATCCACCTTCACGCCTTTGGAAAGATTCTTCATTCCCAGCTTGCTGATCAGCTCATTGGTAATGTTTCCTGCCATAGAAGCAACGCCTTCTACTTCAGTCGCTGCAAGAGCCGCGATGATCGCAACTACTTCATCTGCAATCTTGACTTCTCCCATGCTGGTATCATTCTGTATTGTATAACTATTTCTTTCGTCCTTTGCCATGATAAGACCCTCCTGTTCGCTGTCTACTGTTTGCGATAATCTTCTTGTTCCATTATATCAGACCTGTTCTGGATTGACAAGGGTCAGGAACGTCCGAATTCCGACAGGATCAGACCTTCATTACGCTCCTGTGTCATACGGATACTCCACTCATGAGTGAAAAGAAGAAGTGGTCTGTCTTTCAGGTCTTTGATCTTCTTCATGTCCGAAGTTCCGACCAGACGGTTCAGATCGATATCCTCATTTTCAATCCAGCGGATATACTCATACGGCAGATTTTCCAGTCGGATCTCTACTTTATATTCATTCTCCAGACGATACTTCAGTACATCAAACTGCAGAACTCCGACCACGCCGACAATGATTTCTTCCATTCCAGTATTGTACTCCTGAAAAATCTGGATTGCACCTTCCTGGGCAATCTGATTGATTCCCTTGACAAACTGCTTTCTTTTCATGGTGTCCACCTGACGGACTCTGGCAAAATGCTCCGGCGCAAAGGTCGGGATTCCTTCGTATGCAAACCGTTTTTTGGAAGTCGTCAGTGTATCTCCGATGGAAAAGATGCCCGGATCAAATACACCGATGATATCTCCTCCATATGCTTTCTCGATCATCTTTCTTTCACTGGCCATCATCTGCTGAGGCTGGGAAAGACGTACTTCTTTTCCACCCTGGATATGATATACGTTCATTCCTGCTTCGAATTCCCCGGAACAGATTCTCATAAATGCGATCCTGTCACGATGGGCTTTATTCATGTTCGCCTGGATCTTAAAGACAAAGGCAGAAAAATCCGGCTCTTCCATGGGATCGATCGCGCCCTGATCGGACATACGCGGAAGCGGCGAAGATGTCATGGCAAGAAAATGCTGCAAGAACGTCTCCACCCCGAAATTCGTCAGTGCAGAACCAAAAAATACGGGAGAAAGTTCTCCTTTGCTCACCAGTTCCTGGTCAAACTCTGCCGCAGCCCCGTCTAAAAGTTCGATCTCCTCTTCCAGTGTCACTTTTGCCTCTGTTCCGATCAGCCAGTCGATCTCCGGATTGTGGATGTCAACTTTTTTCACTTCTCCCATAGAAGTTCCCTTTTTCGTATCGGAAAACAGCTCTACTTCCTGTTTCTGCCGGTCAAACACTCCCTTGAACTCTTTGCCGGAACCAATCGGCCAGTTCACCGGGCAGGTGGCGATGCCGAGTTCTTTCTCGATCTCATCCAAAAGATCAAAGGTGTCCTTAGCCTCCCGGTCCATCTTATTGATAAAAGTAAAGATCGGAATATGACGCATCACGCAGACTTTAAATAATTTTCTTGTCTGTGCCTCCACACCTTTGGATGCATCGATTACCATCACCGCAGAGTCCGCCGCCATCAGTGTACGGTACGTATCCTCCGAGAAATCCTGGTGTCCCGGTGTATCCAGGATATTGATGCAATATCCGTCATAATTAAACTGCAGTACGGAAGAAGTGACAGAAATTCCTCTCTCCTTTTCAATCTCCATCCAGTCTGAAACTGCATGTTTTGCCGTTGCTTTTCCCTTGACAGATCCTGCCTGATTGATGGCTCCTCCATACAGAAGGAACTTCTCAGTCAACGTGGTCTTACCGGCATCCGGATGGGATATGATGGCAAATGTCCTTCGTTTTTCTATCTCCTTTGTAATATCTGACATGTTCTCTTTTCTCCTGTTCTATAAAACTTCGCATGTTCTTTTAGTGTATCACATGGCTTCTCCTGCCGCAATCGAAATTTCATCCGGTGTCTACTTTTCTTCGCTCTTTTCTGTCCCTTCTGTCTCTTCTGTTCCTTCTGCTTCTTCTGTTCCCTGGGTTTCATGGATCGGCGTGATCACAATCTTCTCCGGTGCAATGTTGGTCTTTCTTGTAACAATGTCCTCGATCTGTGCACGATTGGCATCTGTAAGTTCCTGTGCATTCACCACTATATCAGCAGAATCTGCAGTCAGACTGACTACCGCCTCTGAAAATCCTTTGGATGCCATCAGCGTTTCTACTGCCACTTCCTGTTCGGAAAGCTGTGTCAGCTGCAGCATTTGTGCAATGGCATCTTTTTTCTCTTCTTCACTGATATTGGTATTGTCGATCAATGCCTGCAATGTCTCTTTATTCTGTGCCCGCACCTGCTCTCTGGAAAGTTTCGCCTGAGCTACGGTATTTTGCGCCCCTGTGCTGGTTAAGACCGCTTCTCCCGGTGTGCCCTCAACTTCGGAATCATTGCTTGCGATCTCCCCGTCTGTTTCCAGTTCCTCTGCAGAAATATCCAGCAATTCCTGATTTGCAGTTTCTGCGCTTGCCTCTTTGGCACGATTTTCTTTTTCTCCAAACAGACGTCCTGAATAATTCAGATATCCCGCAATGGCGATCATCACCGCCAGCGCCGTAATAATGATCTGATTTTTTTTAAATAATCGTTTCAACCTCATATCCTCCTCTTTTTTCTCTGTTTTATACATTTGTCCGTTTCATTATTTTAATCTTATGCGCCTCCACTCCAAATAATGCCTGCACCGCTTCCGTCAGATTTCTTACCACAACCGGATCATCACCGCCATCTGCTGCGATCACGATCCCGGCGATTTCCGGAGCCAGTTCTTCCCTCACATACGGAACCTGGCTCCCGTTGGTATCCTGTGTATAAATGCTGGTATCCTGGACGGATTGATCTTCTGACAGCCGGCTTCCTCCTTTGCTGTCTTCTTCCTCCGTCTTTTGCTGCTGGCTCTGCCTGTCTTTCTCAATAATCTTTTCTCCCGAAGACTTTAACGTCACCATCACTTTTACGTTTCCCACCCCCTCCACATAATGAAGCAGTTCCTCGACCCGGGCTTCGATGGCAGTTTCATACTGTGCTTCTTTTCCTTGTTCCACCTCCTTTTCCATGATTTCTGATTCCTCTTTCGCTCCTGCTTCCTGCGGCTTTGAAACCGGAGATACGATCACTGCCAGCAGGACTCCGATCAAAAGCAAAATCAACAGCTGCTGCTTTACGGGCAGTTTTCCTTTTGCCCCAGTGATCCACTGCTTCCATTTATTCTCCAATTTGAATCTCCCCCACTTCTATCGGCGGTTCGCTTTCCCAACCAGATACTTCAGATCCACTCCCCTCCGGGATCTGCAGATCTGAAATACTCTGCTCCAGCTCCCTTGTTTCCTCTTTCATCCACCCCTCAAAATCCAGTTCCATATCTGTCAGTTTTAACACTGGCTGCAGCAGCAGGATCATCAATACAAGTCCGGCAAAAAAACGGACATATTTCTGATATTCTTCTTTGGGAAGAATCTGCCAGACAGCACTGACCAGAATCAGATATACTGCCAGATTCTGAAGCCACTCATAAATCGCATCCCGCAACCGCGCCCCTCCTTTTTACGTTCCTGATACTGCCACAACTGCAATGGTCAGTAAAAACAAAACCCCTGTTGTCACCAGTACCTTCACCAAAAGTTCATACCCTTCGCTGACCGCTCCGATACAAGCAGTCAGACGCTTGTCCGAAACAGGCTGTGTGACCGCTGCTGCTGCCTTGTACAAAAATGCCAGCAGCAAAAACTTGAAGATTGGAATCAGACAGATCACTGCGGCAATAACCGCACCTGCCATACCGATCCCATTTTTGATCAAAACCGCAGTACCCAGCATCATATCCATCACGGAACCCGCTGCATTGCCAATCCCCGGCAGCGCTTCTACTGTTTTGGCAAGCATTCCCTGTTTCAGAGAATCCAGAACCGGTGCCAGAACCCCCTGGATAACATTGATTCCAACCACACATGCCAGCATCCCCCGCAGCGTCCAGGATGTCACTTTTTCCAGCAGCTGAGAAAACTGCGATAAAAATTCTTCTCCTGTCAAGTTCCCCAGTATCTGGATCATCAGATACACATTGATGACCGGCAGCAAAAAATGCAGGATCACAAGCTCTGCCAGAAAAATCACAAACAACACGATTTCAAAAAAGAACATGGAAGTGACACTTCCGCATGCCGCTGTCACTGCCAGAAAATAGACCGGACACAATGCTTTCATAAATTCTGTCAGATAGGTCAGATACGTCTGCGCACTTCCCATTGCCAGACGAAATCCATTGAGACATAATGCGATCAGCAGAAGATACAAAATATAAAAGCTCAGCTCCGATGCCTGACGGTTTCCAAAGGCATTGGAAAAATTGGAGAACACTGCTGCAATAACAGTGATCAAAAGCAGATACACCAGCAGTTTTTTATGGGTCCGAAATTCATAAAAAAGCTGATCCCTCAAAAAGGCGCCCAGTGTTTCTCCTGCCTTTTTCATATCTCCGGAAAGCAAAAGTTCGGTCACCCCTTGAAAAGATACCCTCTCATCCGGGAACATTTTCCGAAGACTTTCGTCCACCTTTGAGAAATCAAACGATGCCATTGCTTCTTCCTGTGCGATCTGAAACGTATCCTCATCTTCTGCCAGCACCGCATGGGAATTCAGACACCATAAAATCCCCAGTAAAACTGCCCACCAAACACCTTTTCTTTCCACCTTCTTCATCGAAAAAACTCCTGGATCGTTTCCAAAAGTGCTAAAAGAACCGGCATTCCAACTGCCAAAATGGAAAGCTTACTAAAGATTTCAATCTGTGCAGCAATGGTCTGATATCCCGCATCTTTACAGATCCCAGATGAGAACTGCGCAATATAGGTGATGCCGATCATTTTCATCATAATTGCCAGATACTCGGTATCAATGGTCAGAAAACTGCGAATTTCTTCCACTGTCCGAAGAAACAGCTCCAGTTTTTCGGCAATGCAGAAAAAAAGGAAAATTCCTGCCGCCATACTCATCAGAAATCCATATTCAGATCTTCCGTTTTTCAGCTGTATCGCCAGAAGCACTCCCACGATCCCGATCAAACTGATTTGAAGTACACTCATCTGCTTCCCTCTTTTCTTTTACAATGCAAACAGCCGCTTGATGGACACAAATAATTCATAGATATAGGGAAGTACCCAGGACAATACCAGGATCAATCCTGCAAAGCTTGTCAAAAATGCCTGTTCCTCCCTTCCACTGTGTTTGAGCACCTGGCTTAAGATCGACACCAGGATCCCAACTGCCGCAATCTTAAAAATCACACTGATCGTCATGTAATCCTCCCACCTGCCTTTTCTTTAAAGCAGGATAATGACCAGAAATAATCCGCTCATTATTCCCAGCCAACTGCCAATCCGCTTTTTGGCTGAGATTTCCCGCTGGATCTTCTGAATTTCTGCCTCCAGATTCCCAAGATACATCTGCATACTGGTTCTTCCCGTTCGTATATCCAACTGCCCCAGATACATTCCCATTTCTGTCAGTTGGTTCATATGACCGGCCTTCAAATGAAGTGCCTGCAATTTTTCTCTGGTACAGGTTTCCCAGACCTCCTGAAAAATCGGTCCTTTTCTTTCTTCGACCCCCCGCTGTAATTCCATCATCCATTCCCGGTATGGCTCACACACTCTGCAGGCGGTTTTCCCAAACACTTCACCAAGGGGTGCCCCACTGTATTCGATCTCTCCCTGGATGAGCCCCAGAATATGCCGAAGATACATCAGTTTTTCCAGATATTGCTGCTGCTCCATTCCATATAAAAAACCACCTGCTGTGGTCGATGCCAGGATCAACATACACCCCATCAGTTTCTGCATAAAAGACTTCCCCGTTCATCATAAATCTCTTTGATCTCCCCTGGATGCCGTTGATTCTGCAGCACCACATACCTCTCAAACCGCCGCCTTTTTACCAGTTCTGAAAGCCCTGGTTTGGCTGCAATCTCCTCCATCGAATTTCCATGGACACTGGCGATCAGTTTACAGCCGCACTGCATGGCGTACTCTACGGCGCGCAATTCTTCCTGAGCGCCGATCTCATCCACTGCCAGAACCCGGGGCGCCATAGAACGGATCAGCATGATCATCCCTTCTGCTTTTGGACAGCAATCCAGAATATCCGTCCTGCTTCCCAAATGGTTCTGAGCCACTCCCAGATAACATCCGCCAATCTCAGAACGCTCATCCACCACACCGACCGTGCATCCTTTGACATAGGAATTTCCGTCCGAAATCTGCCGGATCAGATCCCGAAGCAATGTCGTCTTCCCGCCACAGGGAGGGGAAATGATCAGCGTATGGCACACTTCCCTGTTTTTCGTAATCATGGGGAGCAGCCCGTCGGCACATCCCGGAATTTCATGTGACATCCGGATATTTACAGATGATATGTACTGCATACTTTTTACCTTTTCCTGTTCCAATATTGCCTTGCCCGATACTCCCACGCGATGCCCTCCTTCCACTGTCAGAAACCCCTGCCGGATTTCATGTTCATATGCATATAGCGAATAATGACTGCTGTATTCCAGCGTCTCCTTGATCTCCGCTTTTGTCACAATGTGCTTTTGTTTTTGTGCGGCAGGTAAAACTCTCTCTTTCCCATCATACAAAAGCAAAAGCGGCTGCCCTGTCCGCAGTCGGATTTCCTGAAGCTTGTCATAGTCCAGACGCTCCGCTTCCACGACTTTACGGATCCTGGCTGCCAGAATATTCAGAATCTGCTGTTTTCTTCTCTCTTGATTCATCTTGTCCACCTCTTTATCCCATGTATATGAAGAATTTAAAAGTTTATTCCTGCATTTTGGAGAAAAAGAAAGTGAGCGGATCACTCTCTGGTTTTTTTCCGCTCACTTTGCCGGATTGACATGTATCATAATGTGCTTCACTTCCGGAAATTTACTTTCTACGCCTGCATGGATTTTTTCGGCAATGGCATGAGATTCCTGCAGTGATTTTTCTGCATCCACTGCAATCTCCAGATCCACATATGCTTTATTTCCAAACATCCGGCTGCGCAAAACATCAATGTTCTCCACCCCTTCCTGGGAAACAATGTAGTTCCGCAGTCGGATCTCATAATCCTCCCCACAGGAAGTATCCATCATTTTCATCAGTGCATCTTTTAAAATATCAACTCCAACTTTCAAGATAAACAAAGAGATCAAAACACTTGCCGCCGGATCCAGTACCGGAAATCCCATCATCGATCCTCCGATCCCCACCAAAGATCCAATGGATGACAGTGCATCCGAACGATGATGCCACGCATCTGCCATAAATGCCGGAGAATCCAGTATTTTCGCATAATATCTGGTGTACCAGTACATTCCTTCTTTGGAAAAAATGGAAACAACAGCGGCGATCAGAGCAATCTTTCGGGGAACGATCCATGCATCCTTCGCCCCGCAACAGATGCGCAGGATCCCTGCTTTTCCAATTCCCACTCCCGTTGCCAGCAGGATCATCCCCAGGATCAGTGAGGCAACACATTCCATCCGTTCATGTCCATAAGGATGTTGTTTGTCAGCAGAGCGTTTGGAAAGCCTCACTCCCCAAAATGCAATTCCTGTGGCAAATACATCCGACAGGGAATGTACGGCATCCGATATCATGGCGCTTGATTTCCCGGAAATTCCCGCGAACAGCTTAAATGCCGTCAACATCACATTTCCCAGAATCCCTGCTATAGAAAGTTTTTTTATGATGGCATTTTCATTGACCTTAGGTTCCATGTCACACTTTATTTTACACACTCTTTCTGACAGAATATGAACCGAATGACAGAAAGGTGCTTATTTGACAGAAAGAATTTATTTGCAATCCAGTGAATCATATCTATAATATCGAAAAAGATTATCTTGGCCAATACACTGGAATCCAACCTTTTCCAGAACATGCTGGCTTCGAGTGTTTCGCAAGATTGCATCTGCATAAAAAGTCTGCAAACCAAGTTCATTGACCCCATACTCTATCATTTTTTGCTCCACTGCAGTCCCATATCCTTTCCCTTTATCACAGTCTCTGGCAAACGCAATGGAAAGGACTCCCGTTCTTTTCTCTATATCAATTTCTTTGAGGTATACATCTCCGATTACTGTTCCTTTTCTTACAATAGCAAACCAAACCCGATTTTTATGCTTTGATTTTCTTTCATAACATGATTGTGCGATTTTCCATGTATAAGTATAGGGTTCCTCACACATCATCGGATCTGCTGTATAATGCTTCATCTCTGCATGATACAATTCTTCCCTCATAGGAACAAGTACGATTTCATTGCTTACGAATATTTTTTCCATAAAACCTGCTATTCCTATCTTTCATCAATAATAATCTTTTTACATTTTCTACAGCGAAATGCGGAAATTCTATCTCCGTTAATCCTTCCTAGAATCCCGCCCTCATCATTCAGGCGGTATCCATTCATGCCCTCCTGCCGCCACCACAAGGCATCACTGCTGCATACTTTTCCCTGTATCATTTCTTCTCCACAAAATGGACACTTCATAGCAACTCAGCTCCTTTCCTATGGTTATGCTTCTTTTGCTGTACTCCTTCCTTTTGATTCAGACTTTTAGATGATGATTCTGTACTATAGATCAATATGTATTTCATATTGCTCGTCAATCAACACCACATTTACATGATACTTTTTGGCAAGTTCTAAAATCTGTGCATTGTCCTCTAAAACACGTTCCATCGTACACCAATCATCCTTGAGACGATGTTCTATCACGCATGCATATTTTTTGATATCGGCAAAATGTTTTTTAATATAACGTTCACTCATAACAAGGCAGTAATATCGGATATTCCCAAGATATTCCTCCGTAAAATCCTTTTTCCAGTCAAATGGAATATAACACCCTTCCACGATAAGATTTTGTCTGTTTTCTATGGCTGTTTTGATCATTTCACGCACAATCGGCCATAAATAGTCTGTGAGCTTCTCATCATCTCCCGGCGTCAGTTTCGTATAGCCACTGCGAATGAATCCCATTTTTAAATGATCGATTGATACATACGGATATTGATATTTTTCAAGTAGTTTTTGGGCAAGTGCAGTCTTTCCTGTGTGGGAAGCGCCCGTAATTAGAATAATCATACCTTCACTCCATTCCTTCCGATTTCCATATTTTTGCTTCTTCCAGAAAACATCGTATCAGCTCTTTCTTTCCGTCTGTGTATTGTCCACGGTCATCTGAAAATCTCTCAGCCAGTTTTTGTTTACAATCATCATACAGGCTTGCCTTTTCAGGAAAAGCATTTAGATAATCCCGGAAATTAATATAATCATTCCATTCTTTTCCATTCCATTTGACTACATGAATATGATGTGTTCGTAAATCATTCCCAAAATCACCCATTACAAATAAAACTTGTCCTGAAACATCTGCCCCACGAAACACAAAGCCATTTTGTCCTAATATTTCAATATGCGGAATCATATCGTTTAAATCATAAACACCAACAACAATGTCAATAATCGGTTTGGCATGAATGGACGGTATTGCGGTACTGCCTATGTGCTGAATATCAATCGCAGCACTCCCCAATAGCCGTTTTAATGTTTCCATTGTTTTTCCTGCATTTTCCTCCCATTCCACTTGATGATCTGTCAATTTTACAGTACCTCTTTTTAATCCTATCATTCCTGCTCCTTTTCTTCTGACTTCCTCTTCTACTGCAGACGCTTATCCAGGTTTGTAAGCCGAACGTTTCCTAATCAAATATTGTCGAAAAATCCGGCTGTTCAAGTGCTTCAAAACACATCAGTATTTGTTCTTTTGTACATTTTTCCACCGCAAGATTTTCTGGTATTTCATTTTTTCCAAAGAACGCAATCTCTGTTGTTTCGATATTACTTTCAAATTTTCCGCTTTCGTATTTTTATAACATAAATGTCTTTATAACGCCGTATGCGTAATTCGTCACATTATATTTTCTCCAATCTTGCACTGCAATCAATTTTTCTGCTGATACATGAAATCCCGTCTCTTCTTTTACTTCTTTGATGATATTAGAAGCAATGGACTGGTCAACATCACACCATCCACCAGGTAAAGACCACATGCCATTGTTTTCATGAACAAGCAAGACCTTTTCATAAAAATGTTTCTATTCTCGGACATAATTTTATTCCTTTCAAATCAACTATGCCTGACAAATCCATCGTGCATAACTATTTTCAGAATCCTCAGCCACCTTGATTTTTCCCTGTGTTATCAAATAATCGATTCGTTTTGCATACCATGAATCCCTCATATTCACTGGATATTTCCCAAGAATATTACCGATTAGCCTTGCCTCTTTTATCGGCGCCTTCGTAAGTATTTTCCAAATCAAAAAATCATAAAAATCTTCCGGAACCCCCACCATCTTTCCATTAAGTCTTGCACGAAGGGGGCTATTATCTTCTCGTAATTCATTCCACATTGCTTGATACATTCTTACTTCTTCTTTTCTTAATTCTCTTTCACAGTGTAAGAATCCGGCAAACTCCTCCGCAGCAACTTCACCCCAATTTTTACAGGATATAATCACATTTCCATGAACAACATGTTCCGGCAGCTTTACAATTCGCAGCGGATTTTCATATTTCGACAGAATACTGCATAAATGATAAAATCCACATGCCGAATACGCAGCATCGCTGTACCATATTCGGATCGTTTCTCCTTTCTCCAGATATTCCTTCAACCGCTGCATCTCACTCACATATGCTTTCGCCAAATTCCGAAGTTCCACATCTGTTTCCAGATTCTTCCCCTTTTGTTCTTGAGCATACATATCTTGAGCACGCATATCATATATCAATTTTTCCCGATATGGACTGTCAATCTCTTCTTGGATATTTCCTATATCAAGCATAAAGCCAAGACAAATCACCTCGTCTGAAGTTCCTTCCATCCATCCCGTATGTTCTCTTTTAGGCGGTTTCTTTTTGCCGGCAAACCAAACAGAAGTCGGTCCATCCGTTTTCATTTTTATGATTGTACTTTTCGCAGCCTTCATGGATTCCGACTCACTTTCTGCAAATAACACTTCTATCATAATTATTTTCTTACTCCTTATCATTCAGAATATTTTTTAATAATTGCATACTTACAAAAAACAGAAATATAAATACCAGACAACATCATAGATGGTAAAAAGCTTATTTATTCACTGTGTGAAATTTTAATCTTCGTGTTACTGGAAGTTATCTCTATTGCTGAGTGTAATGTTTTGCCTGTTCCATCCAGTAAGCTCGAATTCTTTCTATCATCTCTATACAATCATTTTGTGCGGTAGTAGCATTATATTTCTTCATATCACTAAAAGTATGACCACATGGTTCGAGAGAATCGCCCTCATAACCACCACTTACACCTACAAGCCATTGACCCAATACTCTTGTTTTAAACCTGAAAATGTAATACTGCATTTCGTGAAGTGTAAAGTTTCCCGTGCATTCTATCTTGTAGGGTTGTTTCCCTAACTCGCGCGGATCCGCTAACCATTCCAACATGTTGATTTGAGCAGCTTCTTGTTGATTAATATTCATTGATTTTGACCCCACCTTCTCTATGTGATATAGTATTTTCAAATTCATGATACCATACAGTATCAGACGAAGTCCACCCGCCGCAGACATGTATTACGGGATGCCAGGATGGATATACAACAAATGAAAGGGGTAGACAAACTATGAAGCTCGTATTTTTAGATGCAAAAACAATTGGCAACGACATTGATCTGTCCAGATTTGATCTGTTTGGAGAAGTTGTGAAATATCCTTTTTCCACCCAACAGGAAGTGCCTGAACGCATTCAGGATGCAGATGTGGTCATTGTAAATAAAATTCAAGTGAATGAAGCCTCCATCGGCGCTGCCAGAAATCTCAAATTGGTCTGTGTCACTGCCACCGGCACAAACAATCTGGACAAGGAATATTTAGACAAACGCGGGATTGCGTGGAGAAATGTTGCCGGATACTCTACAGAATCAGTTGCCCAGCATACTTTTGCCATGTTGTTCTATCTTCTGGAGCATCTGCGATATTACGATGACTATGTCAAAGATGACCACTACACAAATGACACCATTTTCACTCATTTTGCCCAGACCTTCTACGAATTAAAAGGAAAAATCTGGGGCATTATCGGACTTGGAAATATCGGACGCAGAGTAGCTGCAATTGCAGAAGCTTTTGGTGCGCAAGTCATCTATGCTTCCCCATCCGGTGCAGCGCCTCAGGAAGGCTACCATCAGGTTTCTCTTGATACACTTCTTGAAACTTCCGATATTGTCTCTGTACATGCACCTTTGAATGAACATACAGAACATCTTATGAACTTGAATGCCTTTTGTAAGATGAAAAAAAGCGCGATCTTCTTAAATCTGGGACGTGGTCCGATTGTTGTGGAAGCAGATTTAAAAACCGCACTGGAAACAAATGAAATACAAGCTGCCGGTCTGGACGTTCTGTGTGCAGAACCTATGTCCGAAAACAATCCGCTTCGCGGCTTCACGGACAGTAACCGGCTTCTTATCACACCACATATCGCATGGGCAAGCATAGAAGCCAGAACAAAACTTATGAACACCATTGCCGGACAAATCCAGGAGTTCTTCGGACTGTAACGCCTGACAATATAAGCTGTAACGCATTTTATCTTTGTGATAACACGTTACAGCTTTTCTCTTTTCAGCTTACACTCTCCCCGAGAAGCGGAGCGATCTTGCATCACCAAAATAGTTCCTAAAATATATCCGCAATCCCAGTTCTTGAACCTTTCGTCATCATAATGAAAACAAGGATGTTTAAATACTATACCCGCTCCTATCCCATTATCAAATACTTTCAGATAATCCTCTTCCTCACACGATACCACTTTCATCGAATCCGGAAACGCTTTTCCGAATACTTCTTCATCTGAATACAGATCTTTTTGATACTGCGGCAACGCCAAGAACTTTCCTTTTATCAGAAAGTTTGCGCATACCCGTTTCATTTTCAAAGCCGGCATTTCTTTCTCCTCTGGTATATCATACAAAACCTGATCTATTTCAATTTTTGACAGATCAACACCAAGGGCGTCAAAAAAATTTTTTTGTTCCAGGGTAAGACTTTCCATAAATTCTGTATTCAAATCACCATTTTTAGAATAATCATTTGCTTTGTAAAGCAATTTCGTTGATTCGATATCGACATCCAGTTGCCATGGCAAACATTCAAAAAACATATCCGTCACTCCTCATCCAATCACTAAGAAATTTCAATTCTTCTTTTGTTTCCCCGGGAAATTGTGCTGCATATTCCCTTTTTTCATTTTACCACAGAAATCTGGAAAAACATCCCTGAAATCTCCCATTTCCTGCAATTTTATATTATACTGAGACTATACGCCCACACGGCAGTCTGATGATCACGAGGTAACCTTATGCAGAACATGAACTACTATTACGACTTTTCCGGACAAAAATTCAATCACCCTTTAAGCTTAAGCATCAACAGCTTCGACCGCAAAGTATTTTCCAGGCAGACCAGTCTGGAACTGTCTTATGTATTAAAAGGACGCTATGAAGTCGTGACAGAACAGATCTCCCATCCACTGGATGAACAGGAACTGGCTGTCATTGCCCCGGATGAGATCCACATATTGAAAAAACTTCAGCCGGACAGTGTCATTCTGACCATTCACATTGACTTTGAACGGATTCCGGAAAATATGCTGGGCTCCTGTAAAAATCTGTTCCATACGATTTTGTGTACACAACAGAGCAATACGGCTCTTTTAGACGCCTTAAAAGAGGAAATCCGCCAGCTTCTGCTTGTGCTTTTAGACGGAGATTCTTCAGAAGGAACGGATCTTTTTGCCCTCAATGAAATCATGATGAACATCCTCTGTATTACAAAAAAGCAGCGAAATACCTCTTTTGAACAGCTCCCAGTGGATTCCACCCACCACGAGAATTATGTCCGCGCCATTTCTTTTATTGACCGGCACTATCAGGAGGATATCCATCTTTCCGACATTGCAGAGACACTTTCTTTCAGTACCAGCTATACTTCCCGGCTTTTTACACGCTATACCGGGCTTTCTTTTGTAAAATATCTGTCTTATGTACGGGTGAGGGAATCTCTGGAAGATTTGTTGGAAGGGAAAGATTCCATTGAAGAAATTTCTGCAAAATGCGGGATGCCAAACTCCAAATCATATTCTCAGATTTTCAAAGAACTGTACGGGATCACGCCAAGTACCTATCGAAAACGGTTTTTAAAAAACCTGCTTCCTCTTCCCGACCTGGAATCACGCCCCATGGAGTTTACTCAGGAACAAAAAGATCTGCTCCTTCACACCTTTCATCTGGATCGGACAAATCCGCCCCGGCTCCAGATCAAAGATATCCAGATCAAAGCGCAGGAGGATACTTTAAGCCTCACCATCGCCGATGCTGGACAAAAAGAAATCCTGTTCCATCCCAACGGAAAGGAACTTCAGATCACCATCCGCCCTGTTCAGAAAACTCGGTAAAGTTTCATCTTTTCTAAACACTGTCATTTTTTGTCTTATTATAAAATATATTTCAGATTTTCAAGTAAAATAGGACAAATTTCGCCGTTTATTATGTCGGGAAAAGGACGATATTTTTATCACTTCATATTAAAATAAACCCAGAACTTATTCAGGAGGATTTTAATAATGAATGCATATCCAAAACTGTTCTCCCCGATCAAGATCGGAGAGACCACTGTAAAAAACCGTGTCTTTATGCCGCCAATCTCTACCAATCTGGCAGACAAAGGATACGTGACCGACGCACTGGTCGAACACTATGCTGCCCGCGCCAAAGGCGGTGTGGGACTGATCGTAACAGAAGTAACCACCGTAGAACCGACTTACGTCTACCTGCCGGGAGATATGTCCATCTGCGATGACAGCTATATTCCGGGATGGGAAAAGCTGACAGCTGCTGTTCACCAGTACGGCGCCAAAATTTTGCCGCAGCTGTTCCACCCTGCTTATATGGCATTCCCGATCCCGGGTACGCCAAGACTGATTGCCCCTTCTTTTGTCGGACCATACTATGCAAAAGAAGCCCCAAGACCGGCCACCGTGGAAGAACTTCAGGTCATCATCCGCCAGTTCGGAGAAGCTGCGCTTCGTGTAAAAAAAGCAGGCGGTGACGGTGTGGAGATCCATGCTGCCCATGCTCATGGACTGTTGGGAGGTTTTCTCTCTCCGCTTTATAACAAACGGACAGATGCCTATGGCGGAGATATCAACGGACGTCTGAAACTGACTTTGGAAGTGATCGCAGAAGTCAGAAAAATGTGCGGAAAAGACTTCATCATTGACGTTCGGATCTCCGGAGATGAATATTCTGACGGCGGTCTGAACTTAAACGATGCAATTTATGTATCCAAACAGCTGGAAAAAGCCGGGGTCGATATGCTCCATGTTTCCGGCGGAACTACCATCAAACGTGGAAGCTCCATTCCTGCACCCGGAACAAAAATGGGATCTCACAGCGCACTTTCAGCTGAGATCAAAAAGCATGTTTCCATCCCTGTTGCAACTGTAGGACGGATCACGGAACCTTGGCTGGCAGAAGAACTGCTGGAAAATGACAAAGCGGATATCTGCATGATTGGCCGCGCAAATCTCTGTGAACCGGAATTTTGCAACAAAGCGCAAAACGGACAGGAAGAAGAAATCCGCCCATGTATCGGCTGTCTGCGCTGCCTAAATGGCATTATGTTTGGAAAACGGGTGGCATGTACCGTCAATCCTTCTCTGGAACCGGAAAATGAAGATACCATCACCCCTGCCAAAGACGCGAAAAATGTTCTTGTGATCGGCGGAGGTCCTGCCGGAATGGAAGCCGCCTACGTTGCCGCAAGACGCGGACATCACGTTGTCCTTGCAGACCGTCAGGATTCACTGGGCGGAACTGTCCGGATCGCCGCTGTCCCGATTGCAAAGCAAGATCTGACACAGCTGATCAAATATCAGGCTCATAAGCTGGAACAGGCAGGCGTTACCGTTCTGTTCAATACCGAAGTAACACTGGACATGATCCAAAAAGAGTATCCGGACTATGAAATCGTCCTCAGCGCAGGTGCAGCTCCGATCGTTCCGGAATTTATGACCCATTTCAAAGACTGGATGACTGCAGATGACGTCCTCTACGGCAGAAAATTCCCAGGACGTAAGATCGTTGTCATCGGCGGCGGTTCTGTAGGATGTGAAACTGCAGATTATCTGGCTCCGGTTCTCAATGACCGGTTCCCGAGAAATCGCGAGATCACACTGGTGGAAATGGCTCATGAGATCATGGAGACAGAAAGCGGACCGGGAAGAAGTCTGCTTGTTCAAAGAATGATGGAAAAAGGGATCCAGATCCTCTGTGATTCCAAAGTCGAAGAAGTGACCGAATCTACTATCAAATATACAAAAGATGGGGTTACACACGAGATTTCTGATGCCGATACTCTTGTTCTGGCAATAGGATATCGCCCATCTGATACTCTGGGAGCACAATTAGATGCTGCAGGCATTTCCTGTCACATGATCGGGGACTGTCAGAAACCTGGAAATATCAAAGATGCCATTACACAAGGTTATCAGACTGCATTGACTCTCTAAATGACAAAAGCTGAGAGATATCCTCACCCTTGATGATATCTCCCGGCTTTTTATTGTGTCATCCCTTTTCCGATGCTCTCTCCCAGTTTCACCTTTGTTTCAATCCCCTGCCCGGAATTTTCCCAGATATCCGGATCCGGCATTGCTTTCCCTTTCTGAGTCAAAAGCACGATCGTAGATCCTCCAAATGCAAAATTTCCTTTTTCCTGTCCTCTTCGGACTCTTGCAGCCTGATGGCGGTTTTCAATCTTTCCAACCAGCATGGCTCCCACCTCCATCATAAGGATCGTTCCAAAATGATCCGAACATAACAGAGAAAATTCCCTGGCATTTTCTTTATAAACAGGAACCGAATCGTTGGCGATCGGATTCACGGTATGAAGTACTCCCGGAATCGTTACATTTTCTGATTTTACTCCATCATCCACATAAATATAGCGATGATAATCTTCCACACAAAGCCGAAAGATCCACGCATATCCGCCTTCATACCGCTTTGCAAGCGCGGGATTTTTCACAAGGCTTTCCACACTGTAACTGGTATGTTTGATCTGAAAGCGGGAATGATCTTCAATTTTATATACACTCAGCCGTCCGTCGCATGGACTGATCAGCCTGGCTGGATCCCGCACCACTTTCCTGGCTCCCGGAAGCGCTTTTCTCTTAAAAAACGCATTGAACGACTCATATTTCTTCTGCTCATATTGATACATCGCAATCCCATGTTTTCGGATAAACCACGGGATCAGGGGGCGTGAATATCCAGAATCCAAAAATCTTTCTCCCAGGCGGGAAATCTTTGGCTGGATCAGCCCTTTTAATAAAATCCGTCCCACTTCATGACTGTAAAGCCATTCCAGAAATCGATCCTGTCCGGTGCTGCATTCTTTGACCGTTCCTTTTCTGTCTGCCAGTTTCATCGTCTACTTCCTCCTTTTTTCTAAATGTGCCTGAAGAATCTCTCCCTGCAGAACTCCCACCATCCGCCTTGATAAAACAAAACAATCAAGACTGCTATTGCCACAATCCCAACCAGAACAGCCAGCTCCTTATTCGATGGCTTGCGGAATTTAAAATCTGCCACAAACAAAACGCCAACAACTGCAACGGCAATGTGCAGCGCATATAAGAACCACCCATATCCCGGAAACAAAATCGAGATTACAAACAACAACGGCAGAACAACCGACATCGATGTAATCGGAAGGCCTTGATAATACTTTCTGTTTTCGCCGGTTTCCTGCTGTCTTTTGGTCTCCATCACATTGAAATATCCAAGACGGATCACTCCTGCAAGTCCATATAACACCAGAATGACCAGACTGTAAACATGCCGCATTCCCAGTTCATAACACAACACGATGGGAAGTACCCCAAAACAGACAACATCACACAAAGAATCTATCTGGATCCCAAATTGTTTTTCATCCTCCGTCCGGTTCTTTTTTGTCCTTGCGATCTTTCCGTCAAACATATCACACAATCCAGACAGTGCCAGACAAAATACCGCCCATCTTGTATGTCCCGTCACTGCACAAAAAATTCCAATAATAGATGAGGTAAAACTGATATATGTCAGCACCACCGTATAATCGTAAAATCCTATCATCCCTCAACACGCTCCTTTATACACTTCTTTTGTTCTCTCATTCTGTCGTTTCCTATCGTCAGCTGCGCCACGACTGTAAACACTGCACTGATCAGCAGCTCTCCGTAATATCCCAGCCCCCGGCTCAATACCATTCCCGGCAGCAGCAAAGAACCAAATACCGGGCGGAAAATATGTAAAAACAGAGTTTCACTGATTCCCATTCCTCCAGGCAAAGGCAGCATATCCACAGAAACGGAAATCACTGCCTGCAAAAATACCACATCCCAAAAAGAGGTTCCGGAAAGTCCAAATGCCAGATATACAAACCAGGTTGCCGCAAACAATGCCATTCTCTGTACAAATGTAATTCCAAATACAATTAGGATCACACCCAGATGTTCCTTCAGATACTCTGCCGTTCCACGATAGGTATCCATGGACAGTTCCAGCTTTTCCACTCTCTCTTTTTTCGGTTTCATCAAGTGAAATCGCTCCAAAATCTGCATTCCCTTCCTCAAGATCACTCGGGCAAGCACCGGATGAAACACCAGAACCGTCATAAATATTACGCAAAATACATTCAGTCCCAGCCCCAGATAATACACCGGGAGAATCCCCTCCAGATATCGGTGAAGAAATCCCTGTCCGAATATGAGAATCCCGATTCCAATCACAACCAGTACCAGCTTATAGGTAATGGTCACGATCATTAAGACAACGGTAGACACCGGGATGGGGATCCTCTCTTTCTTCATATAATAGATCTGCATGGGCTGTCCGCCGCTTGCCGAAGGTGTAATACAACTAAAAAAGAATCCAACGGAAGAAAACAGAAAACAGGTTCTCTTTTTCAACTGTGTTCCGTAAGATTTCATCATATACCAGATGATAATGGATTCTCCCCATATAAAAAACAACACCAGTCCAACTCCCGGAAGCAGCCATTCCCACTGAGCTGTCTGAATTGCCAGCATCATACTTTCCAGATCTTCCCCATGAAAAACCCCATACAATGTCAGCCCAAACACTGCAAAAAGAAATACCATGTTCCATACTGCTTTTTTCTTATCTCTCATGCCTCATCCCTCCTGCCAGTCGAAACATCCATCTTTGGATTCCTTCGCAAAATTTCTGATATCCCCGATACCAGGTTCCTCGTTTGCCAAGCCAAAAACAAAGTTCTGCCAGCAGCACACCACCTGCCACGTCCCAAAGTACATGCTGCTTTGTTGTCAAGGTCGACAAAAAAACACAAACCGCAATACCGGCGGACAGATACTGATACCACTTCGGAATCTCTTTTCTTCCCCGGATTCCCAGAAAACAAAACCAGCTGACCAGACAATGAATGGACGGAAATAAGTTATCTGCAGCATCGATAGAATAAAGACAGAGTACTATCTGATTCCAAAATCCGTCTGCCACGATCTCCGGTCTGGTATTGGTCGTTGGAAACAACACATAAAATCCAAAACACACAATTCGAGACAACGCATCTGCTGTAAAAAAACGGTATACACTTTCTTTGTCCTGTCTTGCGATCAGAATATAATTAACAGCCCAGAACAAATAGCATCCAAAATAAATGATCACTGTCCACGGCACAAACGGAATTTTATCATCCAGTACAGTCTCCATATGATAATGGTATCGTCCGGACGCAATCCATCTGCCGCCATTGTATGCAAGTGTATTCCAGATCAGCGCAAGTGCGATCGGTACGATGCCATAGACCGGGATCAGATGTTTCCCTGTTTTCTTTGACTGGTTCTTCATGTTCCTGATTCCTTCCCCTCTGCAAGTTTGGCTGTTTTCAGTATAATCACTTTTTGCCACCGACTCAATACTCTTTACTGTATCTTTAATAATCTTTAAGAAATCCTAAGAAATCGCATAAGAAAAGAAAGCCTGCTTCTTTCTTATAAAAAATTACAGGGGCATCTTTGACCCATATAAGCCAAATCTGCCCCCTGTTTGGAACAATCTATGTTTCTGCAGTCCCTTTTATATTCACTTCAATTTAATCTTCTGCTACATCTTTCATGCTGAAGCTGAATCTTCCCATCTTGTCTTTTCCAAGGCATACTACTTTCACAACATCTCCAATATTCAGAACATCTTCTACCTTGTTGACTCTTTCTTTGGAAATCTTGGAAATGTGAACCATTCCCTCTTTTCCAGGTGCAAACTCAAGGAATGCTCCAAATTCTTTGATGCTGATTACTTTTCCTTCGAAAAGCTGTCCTGCCTCAAAATCTGTCACAATCGTAGCGATCAGCTTTGCCGCTCTTTCCATGGATTCTTTTTCTGTACCGCAGATAGAAACTGCTCCGTCATCCGTAATATCAATCTTCACGCCTGTCTGTTCGATGATCGCATTGATTGTCTTTCCTCTCTGTCCGACAACATCTCCGATCTTCTGTGGATCAATCTGCATCTGGATGATCTTCGGTGCATACGTTCCCACTTCTTTTCTAGGCTCTGCGATTGCTTGATTCATCACTTCATCCAGAATATAAGTTCTTGCTTTCTTGGTAGCTGCAATTGCTTCTTCAATGATCGGTCTTGTCAGTCCGTGGATCTTGATGTCCATCTGGATGGCTGTGATACCTTTGTGTGTACCAGCAACCTTAAAGTCCATATCCCCGAAGAAGTCTTCCAACCCCTGAATATCTGTAAGAACCAGATAGTCATCATCTGTCTCTCCGGTTACCAGACCTGCAGAAATCCCGGCTACTGCTGCCTTGATCGGCACACCTGCTGTCATCAGTGACATACTGGATGCACATACACTTGCCTGAGAAGTCGATCCATTGGATTCAAATGTCTCAGATACCGTCCGAATCGCATATGGGAATTCAGACTCACTCGGAAGTACCGGAAGGAGAGCTCTCTCTGCCAGTGCTCCATGACCAATCTCACGGCGTCCCGGTCCTCTGGATGGTTTTGTCTCTCCAACAGAGTAAGACGGGAAATTATAGTGGTGCATATATCTCTTGGAAGTCTCTGCTTCATCCAGTCCATCGATTCTCTGTGCCTCTGAAAGAGGTGCCAGTGTTGTCACAGTACAGATCTGAGTCTGTCCTCTTGTAAACATTGCAGATCCATGCACTCTCGGAATCAGATCGATCTCTGCTGCCAGTGGACGGATCTGATCGATCGCACGCCCGTCCGGACGTTTGTGATCTTTTAAGATCATCTTTCTGACCGTTTTTTTCTGATACTGGTACACAGCTTCCCCTAACACTGCAAGCCATTCTTCGTTTTCTGCAAAAGCTTCTTCCAGTTTTTCCGTGATCACACGAATATTTTCTTCTCTTGTCTGTTTGTCATCTGTAAAAACTGCTTCTTCCATCTCTGCCGGAGGAACAATCTCTTTGATGGCTGCAAACAGTTCTTCCGGAACTGCACAACTTGTATACTCATGTTTTGGTTTTCCACATTCTGCAACGATTGTCTCGATAAATGCGATTACTTTCTGATTCAGTTCGTGTGCTGCAAAGATGGCATCGATCATCTGTGCCTCCGGAACTTCGTTTGCTCCGGCTTCAATCATGATCACTTTCTCTTTTGTGGATGCAACTGTCAGCGCCAGATCGGATACTTCTTTCTGTGCTGCTGTCGGATTAAATACAAACTCTCCGTCAACCAGACCAACCTGCGTTGTAGAAATCGGTCCGTCAAATGGAATATCAGAAATACTCGTAGCAATTGCGGCACCGAGCATTGCTGTCAGTTCCGGACTGCAGTCCTGATCCACAGACATCACCAGATTTTCCAGTGTCACATCATTTCTGTAATCTTTCGGGAACAGCGGACGCATCGGTCTGTCAATGACACGACATGTTAAAATTGCATTTTCAGAAGCTTTTCCTTCTCTCTTATTGAATCCTCCCGGAATCTTTCCAACTGCATACAGTCTTTCATTGTACTCTACACTCAGTGGGAAAAAGTCAATCCCGTCTCTTGGTTTTTCAGATGCTGTTGCAGTACAAAGAACGGTTGTATCCCCGTAGTGCATCAAAACCGCACCATTTGCCTGCTTTGCCACTCTGTCAACATCTACGCGCAGAGTTCTTCCGGCAAGTTCCATCTCAAATTTCTTATACATAATATTCTCCTTTTTGTCTTAAAAACATTTCCCGGGACAAGCGTCTCCGAAACTACTGAAAAAAACACCGAAAACCTTCGATACCCTTTTCAGTGGTCTCGGGTACATATACTTGTCCGCAATCCTAATTATTATATCATAGATAGATTAGAATCGCAAGAAATAAAAAGACTCCTGCCTGCCGGGTCATCCGGCAACAGCAGAAGTCTCGCTTCCATGAATTATTTTCTTAATCCAAGTTTTTCGATCAAAGCACGGTATCTTTCGATATCTACTTTTTTCAGGTATGCAAGCAGTCCACGTCTCTGTCCTACCATTTTCAGAAGTCCTCTTCTTGAGTGGTGATCTTTTGGATTTGCTTTGAAGTGATCTGTCAGCTCATTGATTCTTGCTGTCAGGATAGCTACCTGTACTTCCGGAGATCCTGTATCTCCTTCACTTCTTCCAAATTCTGCAATAATAGCCTGTTTTTTGTCTTTTGCGATCATTGTATGATCCTCCTTTAATCTTAATAATAAACCGCCTGGTATTAAGTAATGGTCGGAGTATCCGATTACCGAACACCGGCTGAATCCTAAGGTAGTATAACACAGGGATTTTCAGATGTAAAGCCCTATTTTTTCAGTTCAATTTTTAAAACTGTGTCCAGTTCATCCGGAAGCGGATAGCTGAATACCGGATTTTCTCCAAGCGCTACAAACGGTGTGTCCGAATACATTGCCGTATTCCACGCCTCCCCTCTTTGCACCTGAGCACCGCTGGAAAGAAATGTAACCGTTCCCAGCTCATCTGGATGGATTCCATACAATGGAAGGGCTCCAAGAGGTGTTTCATAAATATGTGCATACACGGTATTTTCTTTCTGTGTATAACGTCCCCATTCCGGTTTCTCATACTCGGAAATTCCACATCCATAGAGACTTTCTCCATTTCGTTCCATCCACTCTCCTACCTGAAGCAAAATTTCCCGACTTTCTTTTGGAATACTTCCCTTTGCATCCGGTCCTACATTCAGAATAAAGTTTCCCCCTTTGCTGACACATTCTACCAGCTTTCGGATGATCGTCTGCGGCGTTTTATAAGTATGATCATAATAGCAGTATCCCCAGTGGTTATTCATGGTCGCACAAAGTTCCCACGGGATTGGCTTTCCATTGAGATCTTTCATTCCTCCCGGCGGAATGATCATTTCCGGACTTGCAAAGTCCCCGCTATAACTGTTCGGATGATCCGTCACAATACTCCCATTCTTTTCCCCCGAACCTTCCAGACGGTTGTCAATGATCACATCCGGCTGATGTTTTCTGACCATGCGGATCAGTTCTTCTGCCTTCCAGGTATCCTCACACATATTGTCGTAGGAAAAGTCAAACCAGAGAATGTCCAGCTTCCCATAGTTTGTGACCAGTTCTTCCACCTGTCCATGCATGTATTCCAAATACCGTTCAAAATGAATCTCTTCGTCTTTATACGCCTCATTTCCGCGCATTGGATGGTGCATATCCTTGTATTTTGGATAATCCGGATGATGCCAGTCAATTAGTGTAAAATAAAGTCCTACTTTTAATCCTTCCGCGCGAAACGCATCCAGAAATTCTCTTACCAGGTCTCTGCCCGCTTTTGTATTTGTTGCTTTATAGTCTGTCAGTGCAGAATCAAACAGACAAAAACCATCGTGGTGTTTCGCAGTGAGCACTGCGTACTTCATACCTGCCTTTTTAGCAAGCTTCGCCCATTCTCTCGGATTGTAATCTATTGGATCAAACTGCTCGAAATATTGTTCGTATTCTTCTGTTGTCATCCGCTTTTCAGACATCACCCATTCGCCCAGTGCCGGAATTGCATACAGCCCCCAGTGGATGAACATTCCAAATCTTTCTTTCCGAAACCATTCGGTCCGATTCCATATTTCCTGATTCATTCTTATTTTCCATATCCTTTCATTTCATACACAGTACCATTGTGTTCCCGACTTTCCTCTGCGGCCAGTGCCATCAGATGGCTCTCTATGGATTCCGATGCAGCACTTACACTTTTTGCCGTTCCACCGCCTGCCACCAGTTCCACAAAATCTTTCATCATGGAGACATCACTTCCGCTGTGACCCCCTTTTGGGATCTTCACCTGAATTCTGGTCGTATTTCCAGACGCAAAATCTTCTAATACAATTTCATTTTCTTCCATATTTCCGCGAATCTGCCCCCTGGTTCCCATCAAGTTGATGATCCGCTCACATTTGTTTGTAAATGCACACATGGTCAGGCTGGCTGTCACACCGTTTTCGAATTCCAGATTTACAATCTGATGATCTACCACATCATTATCGCAATGATACACGCATCTCCCGTATGGTCCATCTTTTAATGCATCCAGCAATGCGTTCTTGTCTGTCTGAAGACTGACGACTCTGGCAAATGTTCCGCCTTTTTCCTCCAGATCTTCCAAATAAAATCGTGGTGCAAAATACGGACATTCGTCTCTGTGGGCACATCCGTCCAGACAGTAGTGCGGAGCGCCTTCCGGTGCATTTTCCTGCTTAAAATGCATCAAATTTCCAAAGCTTCCCAGCCTTGTGCAGGATGCCCCTGCAAGCCATAATAAAATATCCATATCATGGCAGCACTTCTGCAGGATCATCGGACTGCTTAAAGATTTATTTCTCCAGTTTCCCCTTACAAAACTGTGGGCCATATGCCAGTATCCCACACTCTCAATATGCTGGATGTCCACAAGCTGACCGATTGCACCTTCCTCCAGAAGTCGTTTCACTTCTCTGAAAAACGGAGAATAACGCAGCACATGGCAGATACTGATCACTTTATCATAATTTTTCGCAATTTCTCCAATTTCGATGAGTTCTGATCTTACCGGAGAAATTGGTTTTTCACATAATATATGATATCCTTTTTCCACCGCCAGTTTCAGTGCCTCGTAGTGCATCTGATCCTGCGTACAAATCAGAACACAGTCTGCCATTTTCGGACGGTTCAAAAGCTCTATATCCGATTCCACCGCATTTTCCGGAATAATTTTATGAAGTTTGGCAAATTCTTCTCTGCGGTCTTTTCTTGGTTCTGCTACTGCTACAAATTTTAGTTCATTTGGGTAGTCCAGCGCATAAGAAGCATATGCTTCCGCACCTCTTTGTCCGGCTCCCAAAAGAATCGCTGTCACTTGTTTCATATTCGTCTTCTCCTTTTAGCCTTTTACTGCACCGCCGGATAAAGCTTCGATAAAATGTTTGCTGAAACAGCAGAACAAAATTACCGGAGGAAGTAAGATCACGACGATCGCAGAAAACATTCCGTTGTAATTTGTTGAAAATGCATTCTGGAACTGTGCCAGAATTGCAGGAACAGTCTTTAACTCCTTCGTAGTCAACACCATAGATGCCCAGTAATACTCATTCCAGTAATTCATAAACGCCAGCATTGCTGCTGTCAGGATTCCAGGACGTGCTATCGGCAGCATAATTTTGAAAAATGTCTGCGTATATCCACATCCATCGATCCGAGCCGCTTCTTCCAGCTCTACCGGTATCGTCAGGAAATAGTTTTTGATGACCATAAAGCTGACTGCGATACCGCTGCATGTATAGATTAAAATCAATCCTGCATGCGTATCGTTGATTCCCATACTGTTGATCAGATTATAAACCGGGAATGTCATGGCTGTCGGTGGAATAAACAATGTAGACATCAACATGACGCTGACCACCGATTTAAATTTAAAGTTCATTCTTGCCACAACATACGCTGACATAGAAATCATGATGATACTTAATACGACAGAAATACCTGCCACTTTAAAACTGTTAAAGAAGTATCTCATAATATGCATGTCTCGGAATACTCCGATATATCCATCAAAACAAAGTGCACTTGGCAGAGTAAATCCCGGCTCTGCCAGAGGATCTGCCTTCAACGAGGAAATTGCCACCCAAATAACCGGAAACAGGGAGACGAAACATACCAGGATCATCACAACATACGAAACGATCTTTCCAAAAGTCCCCACTCCATGGACCGCTTCATTTTCTTTGCCTTTTCTCTGTCTGTTCATCATCTTGTGCCTCCTTTCTGCTGTTTTCTTTCACGGAATAAAAGGTTGATGATCAAAATCAACACCAAACCACCTAAGATTTGAACAGCACCTATGGCATTTGCACGTGCATACTGTGCTCTTGGACTGACAACAGCCAACTCCCGGATCAGGAAACTGATACTCTTTGTTCCCGCTGCTCCGTTGGTCAGGAAATAGACTTCATTATATAACAGGAATCCTGCTGATACAGATAGGATACTGATGGTCTTCAATGTATCCTTGATCAGTGGAAGAATAATGCAGCGATCCAGCGTCCAGCCCTTTGCCCCATCTAAGAGCGCTGCCTCACGCACTTCCTCTGGAATTGCAGAAATCTGTCCCAGAACCATGATCATATTGGTTCCCGCAAAAAAGATATATGCACATGTCAGCGCGATCATATTTACCTTTGGTATAAACAGAACATTATCCTGAAAATCCGGTACAAAGATACGGATGATCTGGTTGATGATTCCATACTTCGGATTATATAACTGTAAAAAGATTAATCCCATGGCTGCAGAAGAAATAATATTGGGAATGACATAAATATTTCTTGCCAGTTTCCACCCTCTGAATTTCTTTGAGATTACAAGTGCCACACCTGTTGCGATGGGAACCTGGATCAAAAGACCACACAATGCCCAGATTGCAGAATTTCGAAGTCCTTCCCAAAAATATGGATATTTTTCAAAAATATATGTATAATTATCAAACAAATGTCCAACAGAATACATCTGCATATCATTCAAATTCGTATAGTCCCATTTTGCAAAAGAACTGATGAGGACCGTTAAAATCGGATATAAATAAAATACACAAAAGCATACCAGAGTTGGTAAAAGAAAAAAGAAAATAAACAGATCCTTTCTCAACTTTTGTTTCTTTCCAGTTGTTTCCATTTTGCTACCTCCTACTCTGGAAATCTTCATAAAAAAGGAAGCCGCTCTTTGATAAGCTTTCTGTAAAGAGCAGCCTCCCGCATATACAATTAGCCGATCAGACCAATTAATTCACTCTTTAATTCTTCAAATTTTGCATTGACATCTGTCCCTGAAACAGTAGATTCAATCAGCTTATTGCCAATTGCATTTGCAATATCTGATCCCCATGTTGAATCAATCGTTGCAACCACGTTTTCTGCTTGATTTGCCTGTGAGCAGGCCTCTGCCAAAAGTTTTGTTTTCTCATCTGAACCTTCTGCCAGTTCGTTCAGATCCAGTGTTGTTGTACATGGATTTGCGCCTACCTCTTTGAAAATCTTTGTCTGTACTTCATCACTTGTCATATATTTTACAAATTCCAAAGCCAGCTCTTTTTCCGCATCACTCATGTTGTTTGCTGCTGTAATCCCGCCACTCGCGGAGGATAAAGAAACACTGCCTGGGAAGATTGCCGGCTTGAAGTTTGTTGTATCTTCAAATCCGCCGGCTGCCCACACACCGTTGAAGAAAACTGCCGACTGCCCTTTGTTGAAATCGGCCGCCCAATCGTTTGCTCCGTCATCTGCATTGCTGCTGGCATTTGCAGAACCATTTTTCTGATCCATATTGGCTACCTGTTTAAAAGCTTCTTCAAATTCTTTGGATTCAATGGCTTTCTCGGTCAATGCTTCTCCCAAAATTTTTCTTCCGTTTTCTGTCATTCCGAGGATCGCATTAAAGCATCTTGTAGATCCCTGTCCAGCACCATAAGCATAGACATCTCCACTTACAGATCGTACTTTTTCCATTGCCGTTTCAAAATCATTCCAGTCTTTCCAGGTATCTGGTGTCGTTACTCCTGCATCTTTTAAGACTTTATCATTATACCAATATCCCAATGTCAAAAGCTGATCATGTACAGTATAGATCTTTCCATCCACATCATTCTGTGTGTAGTTGATTCCGACATTTTCTTTGATGCCCTGTTCATCTATGTATGGTTTCATGTCCAGAAGAAGATCCTGGCTGATTGCTGCCAGAGATACGGAACGCCCCGCAAGATCCACCATGTCCGGATATCCTCCACCTGCTACTTTATTCTCAACTACGCTGTCAATATCTTCTGTCGGAATTGCTTTGAACTCTACTTCCCCATCTGCATGTTCTTTTGCAAATTCGTCATAAATATCACGCATAACCTGAGCCGGTGCCCATTCGCTCGCATCCTGATAATATCCGTGATAAAATTCCAACACTTTATCGTCGGATGCTTCTGTTTTCTTGCTTCCTCCGTCTGTTTTTTTCCCTTCGGACTTTCCACATCCGGAAACGACTACTGTTGCCGCCATAGTTGTAGCCAAAATCAGGCTGATGATTCTTTTCTTTTTCATTACTAAATCCTCCTTCGATTTCCTGTTGAATTTAGAATATCATGATCATCAGCCTGACTCTATGGATAGAATTGACACTTTCTTGCATTATTTCTGGTTTTTCCGTGTCAATTTTCTGTTTTTTGTAATATATTTATGATTCTGCCGTTTTCTTGTAATTTATTTACCTCTGTTTTGTCATATTGACATCAAAATAAAGATATCCGTTATTATTTACTGTAATAACTGCCTGTTTTTTCTGCGGATCGTATTGTACCTGCGGCATATCATATGTTCCATTCAATCCTGTCACATTTTCGATAACCGGTGTCTGCTCTACCTCTTTTAACACAATCACAGAACTTCTTCTTTCCCCATTCTTTGTATGATTGATGTAATGCTCATGTACCCATGTCAAAGCCTCATCTTTTGACATCTGCGGAAGTTTTTTTGCTTCTTCTGCATTGGTTGCTCCTTCCCACAGTTCCTCTTTATTCGTACGGTAATTATTCAGACGTACTTCTATTTTGGAGTCTTTCCCGTGGAGTATCACAGATGTATGTGGATCTAGTGTGACATCCGCATACATCTCTTTTCCATTCGAAAGAGACAGTTTCATATCGGTTCCTGTTTGTTTTACATTCTCATTATATTTGGGGTTGTACAGATACCAACGGTTCTCCAGTTTCTGTGCAAACAGATCCCCTGCATACTCCTGCGGATACAATTCATTCAAATACTGTTGTTTTTTCTCTAATGTAGAAAGTCTTTCATCCTTTCCATCCACAATCTGCACACTGCTGCTTTCCAGTGCCTGTTCCACCCTGCTTCTATCGATCACTGCCGGAACTGCCGGAATATTTCCATAACGTCCGGTCGTATAAAGCGGAGACTGTGCCATTTCTGTGATCAGTCCTGCAAAAAATTCACCATTTCCCATCTGCGAGAAATTTCCATGGATCAAAGTCTTTGTTTTCGCAAGGATCTCCTGTTTTGACGGTGCCGGATTCTGTACGATATAACGGAAAAATTCCTGAATTACATTTGCATAAAGCGGAGACTGTTCATTGCGTACTCCATAAGTGTAAGCCGGATGCTCAAAATTGTATACGCATCCTCCATTCAGATAAATCATCATTGCTTCCATCCCGACCATTGCTTCCGGTTCTGTCAGCCATTGTCTGTTTCCCTGTGATTTTCCGATATTTCCATCTGCAAATAATTTCCATTTTCCGGTCTCATACCACTTCCAGGTATCCATCAGTCCACCCCACTGATAGGTATGATCCGTCAGCCACAATCCTGTCATGTAACTACTGGTCGGTGCATCATTTCCCTCTGCAGCCGGAGTATTTTTATACATGAAAATCAAGTTTTGCCAGTATTTTTCCACTGCTTCCCGAAACGCAGTCTGCCCCTGCGAGCCAAATGCCCGTTCAATAGAACCTCCGTTATTCTGCTCTGCCCAGATAAAAAATCCGCCATGTTTTGCTGACAGCTCCAGACATTTTGCTGCCATGTTTTCTAAATTTGCAGTCCATACCCAGTAGTTTTCTGTGCTGAAAATGCCCTGCAGACAACTATATTTCGTATACATCTGATCGATCCACTCTGTTGTCAGCCAGTGAGTCGCTGTATATTCTGCCGCATTTCCCGCAGTAAATACAGTCAGCACCACCGGGATCGGCTCATTTTTTCCTGTCTTGGGATCTATATAATTCTGCGCCTCTTCCAGATAATGTTCATAAAAATCCGACGCTGTCCCTTCCCTTTTCGGAAGATCATCCGGATGAAGTTCAATCACGGTATATGGTTTTAAATCATCTGGAACTGTTTCCCACTTTCCAGTCAGCGTATCGTCACCCCAGAATCCATATTCTCCCCGCTCATATTTCGGACCATGCGCATATAACGGGATGATCATCAGCGGATGTTCATTGGAAATTTCTCTTCGTTTTTGTGCCGGTACCCATTCCAGATCTGACAGATAATAGTCTTTTTGTTCCTGCGCACGCACTTCCATTCCAGAAGGCGCCACTGTGGAGATAAGCACTGCTGCTGTCAAAAGCCCCACAACTTTTCTCATGATTGTTCCCATACTTCAAGTTTCTCCTCTCATTTGATTTTACCGGCCGAATCGTATTCCATGGTTTTACACATACCACGGATACAGATATTCTAATTCATACGGATTTCCTGTAACATGAAATCTATCAACCAAAATATGGAGAATATTTACTTTTTTCGTTTTTTTATGGTATTTTGTTATCCATTGTTCGCAGTCCTATTAAAAAAAACGCCATACCACTTATGATATGACGCTTTTGTTATTGATATAATTGGATATAAAACTGTTCTTCTTCAACTGTTTGTCCCAGTACTTCCATAATCTGGTTTCGGAAATTCTCCAACTGACTGGTTGTCCAGAGATTGTCCGGAACTTCAATGATGCGGTCTGCCCCGCGGATTGCCTCCACCGCTTGACACATTCTCGGAATCTCTTCCCTGTAATCATCCAGTTGAATTTTCGGACTGGAAGGCATCTGCCCGGTTTCCAGAAGAATCCTTTTCTGCACCTGTTCGCTGAGCATATATTTTAAGAACTCCACACTGGCATCCATTGTCTCCTGATTTTCCGTATTCCCCACAATATATCCAAGGCATACCGAAGAGCTGGCGATCGTACTGCCGTCTTTTCCCGGAAACGGTGCATAGCAGGCATTGATCTTTTCATCGATCAATTTTCCGGCCCACACTCCGTTGATGTACATCGCCACGTTCCCGCTGTTAAACATACTTCCCTCATCCCGGTAGCCATAATTTCTGCCCGTACTGTCCCCGTACTGCAAGATTTGTTTCATCGTTTCCAGAACAGAAAACAGATCTTCTTTTCCAAGGATCATCGCATGATTTTCAACCGCATTCTTCGCATCCTGTGAGGTATCCAAAATCAGTGCATCTGCCAGATGCGCACTGTTTTCTTTTGTAATCTGTACCGGAATCACCTGTTTTCCTTCTGCCTGTGTCCATCCCTGTATCTTTTCGCAAACTTCCAGAAATTCCTCCCATGTCTTTGGTATCTCCGGGATCCCTGCTTTTGCAAACAGATCCGCATTGTACCAGTAGCCTCCTCCAAGCAGCAGCACATCTGACACAGTGTAAAGTTTTCCGTCCTTTTGCCAGTAAGAAATAATCTCCGGCGCCACACATTCTGCAAAATCTGGATCTTTCTCCAAATAAGGCATCAGATCCACCGCCTTATTCTTCTCTTCCATAAACTGATACACGGAATCTTTTCCATAACCGCCTGTAAAGATCAGATCCGGCACTTCTCCCACAGAAAGCATATTTTTTGTCTTCTCGATCACCTCATTGGAGGAAGTCATAGACATCAGATTCAGCTTGATCTCCGGATGTTCTTTTTCGAAATCTTTATAAATCTGCCGCATTCTGACATGTTCCGGTTCCATGGAACCCCATCCGTGTATCAGTGTGATCTCGGTCTGCTCCTGCTCCTTTTTCCCACAGCTGCACAACAGACAGATAACCAACGTCAATGTCAGAATCCACCTTGCTTTTTTCATAGATTTTTTCCTCCGGACTGTTCATATTCTTTCGGAGGACAGCCTGCATATTTTTTAAATACTTTTGAAAAATATGCCGTGTCTTCAAATCCTGTCAATGCCGCAATTTCGTAAATTTTTTTGTCTCCTTTTATCAGCAGTTCCTTTGCTTTTTCTACACGCAGAGAATTGATCGTGTCAAACAGATTTTCTCCTGCTTTCTGTTTATAAAAACGACTCAGATAGCTGGCGCTGACATGTACTTTTTCCGCAATATCCGCCAGCGTCAGACGTTCTGTATAATGATTTCGAATATAGGTCTGCACACGTTTTAAAAGTGTATCCGCCTCTTCTTCCGTCTCCTGCTCTTTCGGCACAATGAAGATCTGATTCCCGTTGTCTGTCTTTCCCCTGCCATATGCCTTTGTCTGCTCATAAATGCTGGTAGAATCTTCCCCCTGCTGATAGGAACGACTGCACAGGATCTGTGGAAATTCCCCCAGAAAATTTTTACAGAACGCCCGCATTTTTTCACAGCAGTTTAAAATCTCCTCTGTCTGCTCACTGTCCTTCACGGTAAGGATCAGCCCTTCTTCTTCGCTCCCCGGAGATAATGCACGATACTCAAAAGAATGAAATGCATGGAGAAAGAACTTCCGAACCTTTTCCCCCTGATGCACCGGTGTCACCAAAATCATCCGATACCATGTCATCGTTTCACTCTCCAGACGCTGTTTGATATTCTCGATCGCCACTGGAATTTCTTCCAGGGCTGCTGTCTTCACAATGTAATCGCTCACCTGGTACTGAATGGCTTTTCGCGCATACTGAAAATCTGCATATGCCGTCAGAAAAATCACGGAAGTACGAATATGATTTTTATAAATATACTCTGCGACCTCCATTCCATCCATCAGCGGCATTTTGATATCAATGACGGCAATATCCGGAGCGTCTTTCTGAATCTGCGCAAGCAGCTCCTGTCCGTTTTGGGCAACATAAACCAGTTCACACCCAAGCTCTCCCCAGGGGATCAGCTTTTCCAGCCCTTCCCGAATATAAGGCTCATCATCCGCAATCATCACTTTCCACATGACTTTATTCCCCCTTTTCCAGCGGCAGCCGCATTGTCACACACGTTCCTACATCCGGTGTACTCTCAATTTCCATAGAGGCCTCGTTTCCATAAATGGTATGAAGCATCTGCTGTGTATTCGTAAGTCCGATATGTGTATGCTTTTCATCTCCTGCATCCTGCCATTTACTCTTTAACTTGTTCACGTCAAATCCAACCCCGTCATCTTTGACCTGAATCCATAATTTCCCGTCCTCTTTTCGTGCTTCTACCTGAATATGACCACTGCCCGGTTTTGGTTCCAACCCATGGGCAACCGCATTTTCCACCAGCGGTTCCACACTCAAACGCGGAATTCTTGCCTCTTTTACTTCTTCACTGCAAAAGATATCATATGTAATCTTTCCTGTAAAGCGTTCTCTTTGCAAGAGAAGATAAAATTCGATCAGTTCCATTTCCTTAAACAATGGAATTTCAATTTCTCCATTTCGGAAAATCTTTCCCTGGATCAGTCTTGCAAATGCACTTAACAACTTCTGAAGTTCTTTGTTCCCCTGCAGTCCGGCCTTCATGCTGAGCATGGATAACACATTGAACATAAAATGCGGATTGATCTGAGACTGCAAATATCTGACTTGTGCCTGTGTCGCGAGAAGCTGTTTTTCATAGACCTCTGTGATCAGATTTTTAATCTGTCCTGTCATCTCATTAAATCGAAGACTGATCTCATCAAATTCTCTTGTGTCAAATTCCCGCATCTGTGCATCCAGATTTCCATTTCCAAACTTTCGGATATCCTCCCCGATCAGCTTCAAAGGCCGGGTCATTCGAATAGAAATACCAAACACAGCCAGAGTGATAATACCGATCACAAGCAAAAAAATCAGTGCAAACGGCTGCATTGCAGAGCGGATCGATGCATAAATCAGATTTTGGGGGAGCATCATCTTAAGCTCCATTCCAAACCCTGTCTTTCCTCCATAAAACAGATTTTTCTGGTTTTCCATCACCACTTCACTGCTGCCGAATTTTTGAATCTGCATCAGCTGCTTTGCCTGTGTTCTGCCTTTTTCATTTGCAAACAAAATCTGCCCTTTTTCACCTGTGACGATCCATCCTGCGCCCGGATATTGTTCTGCTTTTGCAAACAGAGCATCCACAGCAGCCTTTCCGATAGAAAGAATACAACAACCAGACTCTTTTAGTTCCTCATCGTATACACGCATGCATACATACGTGCGTTCTTCCTGTGCAAGATACCAGTATTCATTGCTGCTCTTCAGAAAGCTGGCATTGATTTCTTTGTAAATCTGATTCTGCAATTCTATATTTTCCACAGTCTCCGGGTAGAATCGACTGCTCAGCCATTCTCCTTTTTCGTTAAACAGATAGATACAATCTATAAATGGAGAGGAGGAATCCACCATATTCACCTCAGAAAATAGATCTGTGCTGTTTACGAATTGTTCTCTTGCGTCTTCCTGGTCGTACTCTGTCCCCTCGATAAAATGCTTCAGAACATTATTATGCCGCAGGGCAATCACCATATTTTCCATATTTTTGATCCTTGTGTCAAACTGCCCGCTTGTATTCTCCAAATAAAATTCCAAGTCAGAATATGCCTGTCTGGAAAAATGAAAAATCGACAATGCGATTTGGGCAATTCCCAAGATCAAGGCTGAAATGATACAGGCTGATAAAATCAGACCAATCAACTTTGTACGGAAACTGGGCTTTCTTTTTTCTTTTTTCATTGATCACCTCATCACTGAGTCTGAAAATACTCCATACCAAATAAAAGATCTCTGTCCACCTGATTTTTCAGTTCTTCCAGAGACGAAAATTTACTCTCAGGCCTTTCAAATGCACAAAACTCAATTTCTACATGCTTTCCATAGGCGTCCCCTTGATAATCAAACACATAAACTTCTGTCAGAAGTCTCTTTTCTTCTGTCACTGTAGGTTTGATTCCAAGATTTCCGATTCCGTGGTACCAGATTCCATCCATTTTCACCCTGCACGCATAAACCCCGAATCTTGGTGCTGTTTTCTCCCGCTGCCATGCTACGTTCAAAGTTGGAAATCCCAGCGTCCTGCCAAGTTGTCTTCCATGTTCTACCACTCCGTCTGTACGATAGCGATATCCCAGAAGTTCCTCCGCAAGTTCTACATTCCCGTTTCCCAACGCCTCCCGAATGTACGTGCTGCTGATTTCCCGGTTTCGATATACTGCTTTCTCTACCACTTCCAGCCGGTATCCATACTGCTTTGCATAATGCTGCAGCATATGAATGTCTCCCCGCTTCTGATGTCCAAAATGAAAATCCGTCCCCACTGCAATATACGATGCATGCAGCTGCTGTACCAGAATTTTCTCTATGAATTCTTCCGCTTTCATCTCGCGGATCTCTCTGGTAAAAGGACAGATGATCAGCGTATCGATCTTATTCTCCAGATGCGCCCTCTTCTCCTTTTGCGTCATCAGTGCCTCTCTCCCCATATCGAATGCAAAGACAACGCTTTCCACCTGCTCTTCATCTGCATATTGTTTGATTCTTCGAATCAGTTCCTGATGACCTCTGTGCAGACCATCGAATTTTCCAAGTGTAACGGCTGTTTTGTTTTCGGTCTGATATCTGCTTAAATCTGTTACATAGCGCATAGTTACCCTCTTATTTCTTCCTGATCCAGAAACATTTTTTCCACCTTCAGTTTCTTTCCGTTTTCATCCACACGAAAAATACCGATAAAATGATGTTTTGAATCGTATACACGTATTCTTTCTTGTTTCTTTTCATCCGGCACATATTCCAAAAAACGAACCGGGATTTCGTTTCCGTTATATGCAAGAGCCTGCCCTTCTTCTTTTACTGTCACAGCCGGATATTTGAAAAACACCGTATCCAGCGGCATCAGAATTTCTGAAAACTTTCCTTGCTCTTTCTTCTCCTGTATCTCGGAAAGCTTCAGGCTTTCCTGAATCTCAAATTGACTCACCTTTGTGCGCAAAAGTGATTCCATACATCCAAAACAACCAAGTTTCTCACCGATATCATGACACAGTGTGCGAATATACGTCCCTTTGGAACAGGAAACTTCCATTTTCACACGGGGCAGGGAAATTTCCAGAATCCGGATGTCTTTAATTTCTACTCTGCGGCTTTTGCGTTCGATCGTCTTTCCTTCTCTCGCCAGCTCATACAATTTTTTCCCATTTACTTTCAATGCCGAATACATGGGAGGAATCTGATCATACTCTCCCACAAAGCTCATCACACAGTTTTTCACCTGTTCTTCTGTAAGTTCCTGTGTTTCTCCTTCTTGCAGCACAGTTCCGGAAATATCCTGTGTGTCCGTTTCTTTTCCAAGCAGCAGAACTGCTTCATATGTCTTATCTTTTTCCGTAAGCATATCGCACACTTTCGTTGCTCTTCCCAAACAAACAGGAAGCACGCCTTCCGCATCCGGATCCAGCGTGCCTGTGTGTCCAATCTTTTTCTGTCCTGCGATTCCCCGCAATTTTGCTACGACATCATGGGAAGTATATCCTTTTTCTTTATATACATTCAGAATTCCGTTTATCATAACAATTCCTGTCTTTCTTTTTTATGCCTCATTTAACTGCAGCACAATCTGTCCAAGCAGATTGTTGATCACATCATGTGCCGAGCCTTTCATTGTAACTCCTGCCGCACGTACATGACCTCCTCCGCCAAAATACTGGGCAATCCTGCTGACATTCACCTTTCCTTTGGAACGAAGACTGACTTTATATTCCTGCGTATCTATTTCATGCAGGAATATCGCCACCTCCACGCCTCTGGTCTGACGCAGCTGTGCCACAATTCCTTCCAGATCACTTGGCACCGCCTCAAAAAACTCCATTTCTTTTCTGGATACCACAGAGACCACAACTTGTTTTTCCAGGACCAGCATACTTTCCAGAAGTGCTCTTCCAAGAATCTGATTTTGGATATAAGTTTTCTCAAAATAGGTTTTTTCAATGATCTCACTGGCGTCAATTCCCTTTCTGAGAAGTTCGGCGGCTGCCTCCATTGTCTCCGGAGACGTACAGGAGTACTGAAAAACTCCCGTATCATGGGCAATCCCCATATACAGCGCTTCCGCACATGCTTTGCTGATCTTTTCTTTGTCCAGCAATGTATAAACCAGTTCCGATGTCGAGCTTGCATCCGGACAAATGTAATTTGTCTCTGCAAATGAGACATTACTTATATGATGATCGATACACAGCGTATGTGCCGCTTTTTGAAACAGAGCTGCAAACGGCCCCAGGCGCTGCTCATCTCCGCAGTCCAGGCAGATGAACAGATCGTACTCCTGATCCGCCGAAAGTTCATGCCGTACTTCTTCACTTCTGTGAAGAAACCGAAAAGATTCCGGGATGGTCTCCAGATAAATATCCACTTCCAGTTCCGGAAACTGCTCTGTCAGATACAGATACAGTCCCATCGAAGAACCTACGCAGTCTCCATCCGGACGAACATGCCCGCCAAGCGCCACTCGCTTCTTTCCTTTCAAAATATCAGATAATACAACTTTCATCCCTGTTTATTCATCCTCACTTTTCAAATCTCTGGTCAGATCATTGATTTTTTTCGTCATGTTCACACCGTACTCAATAGACTGATCCATAATAAAACGGATTTCCGGTGTATTGCGCATGTTGATCGTTCTGGCCAATTCACGCCGGATATATCCTTCTGCGCTCTGAAGTCCTTTGATCGTATCTTCCTGGGCCTTTTGATCTCCCAGCACACTGATATATGCTTTGCATGTCTTCAGATCAGGTGCTACTTCCACCGCTACCACGGAGGTCATCGGCGCCACTCTAGGATCTTTGATGCCTCCGCGCAGGATGTTGCTCAGTTCTCTTTGGACTTCAGTATTGATTCTTGTATTTTTAATACTGTTTTTCCTCATAACTGCTCCTTATTTTCTCTCTACTTCTACCATTTTATATGCTTCTACCAGGTCTCCCTCTTTGATGTCATTATAATTCTCAAACACGAAACCACATTCATATCCTGCTCTGACTTCTTTGACATCATCTTTAAAACGCTTCAGAGATGCCAGCGGTCCATCAAAGATCACAATACCGTCACGAGTCAGACGAACGGAACAATTTCGTTCAAAAGTACCATCCTGTACATAAGAACCTGCGATTGTTCCCACACCGGACGCCTTGAATGTCTGACGAACTTCTGCGTGTCCCAGCACTTTTTCTTCAAATACAGGATCCAGCATACCTTTCATCGCTGCTTCCACATCTTCGATAGCATTATAGATGACTCTGTAAAGTCTTAAATCTACACCTTCCCGATCCGCAATGTCTTTCGCTGTGGCATCCGGACGTACGTTAAATCCAATGATGATCGCATTGGATGCAGAGGCCAGGATCACGTCAGATTCGTTGATAGCACCAACTCCGCCGTGGATGATCTTGATCACAACTTCTTCATTAGAAAGTTTGACCAGACTCTGTTTGATTGCTTCTACCGATCCCTGTACGTCTGCTTTTACTACGATATTGAGTTCTTTTAAGTTTCCTTCCTGGATCTGGTTGAACAGATCATCCAGAGACATCTTGGATTTTGTCTCTTCGAGCATCTTCACCCTATGCTGAGAAATAAAGGTTTCTGCAAAGTTTCTTGCTTCCTTCTCTGAACTGCATCCCACAAAAACTTCTCCCGCCTGCGGAACCTCGTTTAATCCAAGGATCTCTACCGGCTGGGACGGACCTGCCTCTTTCACACGTCTTCCTCTGTCGTCCATCATGGCTCTGACTTTTCCGTGTGCAGAACCTGCTGCAATCGCATCTCCCACATGAAGCGTACCTTTTTGTACCAGAACAGTTGCAACAGAACCTTTTCCTTTATCCAATTCGGCCTCGATCACAAGACCTCTTGCCACACGATTTGGATTGGCTTTGAGTTCCATTACTTCTGCTGTCAGAAGTACCATTTCCAACAAATCCTGGATTCCTTCTTTTGTATGCGCAGATACCGGTACAAAGATCGTACTTCCACCCCAGTCTTCCGGAATCAGTTCATATTCTGTCAGCTCCTGTTTTACACGTTCGATGTTTGCACTTGGCTTGTCGATCTTATTGATTGCAACGATGATCTCAATTCCCGCTGCTTTGGCATGGTTGATTGCTTCCACTGTCTGCGGCATCACACCGTCATCGGCTGCAACCACAAGGATTGCGATATCCGTAGAGTTTGCACCACGCATACGCATTGCAGTAAATGCCTCATGTCCCGGTGTATCCAAAAATGTAATCTTTTCTCCATTGATCTCTACCACTGATGCACCGATATGCTGTGTGATACCTCCAGCCTCACGGTCTGTCACACTGGTGTCACGGATGGCATCCAAAAGAGAAGTTTTTCCGTGGTCAACGTGTCCCATGACGCAGACAACCGGCGGACGTTTTACCATCGTTGCTTCGTCTTCTTCATCCTCTTTCAGAAGTTCTTCGATGACATCCACAACTTCTTCTTTTTCACAGAGGATTTCAAATTCCATTGCAATCTCTTCTGCTGTTTCAAAATCGATCTCCTGGTTTACAGTCACGATCTTGCCCTGCATAAAGAGCTTTTTAATGATCACAGAAGGAACGACTTTCATCTTGTCTGCCAGTTCCTGAATCGTCAAAACTTCTGGAATGGTGATCTGTTTGATTTCTTCTTCCTTCTTCACTTCCGGCTTCGGCTGTGGTCTCTGTACTTCTGTTACCGGTTTTTGCTTTCTGCCTTTTTTGCCTTTGCTTTCAAAACCTTCTTCTCTGTTTTCTTTTTTCTTGTAATCTTTTTCTTTATCTTTTGCTTTGTTTCTCTGCGGTTTCTGCTGTTCTACCAGCGGTGACGCAATAGAATTTCTGTCGTTTCTGTCATTTCTTCTGGAATCCGGACGCTGTCCGTTTCTCTGTCCATCTTCCGGACGACGGTTTCCTCTCTGTCCATTGTTCGGACCAGATGCCGGACGCTGCCCATTTCTGTCATTTCTATCATTTCTTCTGGAATCCGGACGATCCTGACGAAATCCGTTTCTCTGTCCGTCTTCTGACCGACGGTTGCCTGAAGGACGTCCTTCCTGCGGTCTTCTGTTTTCTCCATTTGCCTGAGGTCCTCTTACCGGACGGTCCTGACGAGATCCGTTGGAACCGGATGCCGGACGCTGTCCGTTTCTTCCTCCTGCCGGACGTTCAGAACGTGCTGCCCCCTGTCCATTCTGTCCATTTCCCTGACGTGCTCCGGATGGACGACGGTTTCCGCTTTTTGAATTCTGCGGGCGGAATACCTGCACAATATTTTTCTTTTTCGGAGCATCTTCTGCCCCTGCTCCTGTTTTCCCTGCACGTGCTCCGCGCAGCTCTTCTACCACTTCATCAGAAAGAGAACTCATATGACTTTTCACCTCCACATGTTTTTTTGCCAGAACGTCCATCAGTTCTTTATTCTCCATGCCCAGCTCTTTTGCCAGTTCATGTACTCTTAATTTTGTCATACTAAAACTACCTCCTTTATGCAATCGTATCACGTTTCGTTTCTAATTGTTTCTGAATCCCTTTTGCAAATCCTTCGTCCAATATTGCCAGAGATGCACGGAATTCTTTTCCCATTGCATGCCCTAAGGTATCTTTATCTCCGTAAAAATAAATTGGAACCTCATAAAACTTACACATATCCCGGAATTTTTTCTTGGTGTTGTCTGAGGCATCTCCTGCCACGATCACCAGTCTTGCTTTCCCGGACTTTGTTTCATTTTCTGTCATGAACTCGCCGCTGGCACATTTTCCGGCCTTTGTGGCAAGTCCGATCAGAGACAGCACTCTATCTTGCTTCAATTTGTTCCATCTCCTTTTCCAACCGTTCATACACTTCCTGCGGGATTGCCTGTTTAAAAGACCGCTCCAGCCCTTTGTTCTTCCGTGCCTGTTCAAAGCATTCTCTGGAAATACACAAGTACGCACCACGTCCGTTTTTTCTTCCGGTCGTATCCAGAACAAATTCCTCTTCTTCTGTCCGCAGCACTCTGAGCAGTTCTTTTTTTGCTTTCATTTCTCCGCAGCCGACACATTTTCGCATCGGGATCTTCTTTTTACTGTTCAAATACCTCACCTCTCAAAAGAGCTTATTCTTCCTCTGTCTCTGTAAACTCGATCTCCTCATATGCATCCTCTGCATCTTCCGGATATCCGTCTGTATAATTGACAGCTTCTTCATAATCTTCTTCGTATCCGTTTTCTTCCATCATATTCATCTGATCCATGTAATCTTCCGGAAGTTCTCCTGACTCAATGGCCTGTGTCTCACTCTTGATGTCGATCTTGTATCCTGTCAGACGGGCTGCCAGTCTTGCATTCTGTCCTTCTTTTCCGATTGCCAGAGATAACTGGTAATCCGGAACGATCACGCTTGCCACTTTTTCATCCGGATCTGCCATAACGGAAATGACTTTTGCAGGACTCAGTGCATTCTCGATCAGAAGCGCCGGATTATCGCTCCAGTTGATGATGTCGATCTTCTCTCCTCTGAGTTCTTCTACTACTGCATTGACTCTGGCACCGTTCATTCCCACGCATGCTCCTACCGGATCCACGTTTTCATCATTAGACCACACTGCCATCTTGGTACGGGATCCCGCTTCACGGGCAATGCTCTTGATCTCAACAGTTCCGTCTTTCACCTCTGCCACTTCTGCCTCAAACAGACGTTTTACCAGCTCCGGATGGGTACGTGACACTAAGATCTTTGGTCCCTTTGGTGTATTCTTCACTTCCACAATGTACAGTTTGATACGCTCTGTCGGCTTGAACACTTCGCCTTTCACCTGTTCATTTTCTGTCAGCATGGCATCTGCTTTTCCAAGGTTCACGCTGATATTTTTGCCGACATAACGCTGCACGATACCGGTTACGATATCTTTCTCTTTTTCAAAGTACTGATCGTATACGACTTTTCTTTCTTCTTCACGGATCTTCTGAAGGATCAGGTTCTTTGCATTCATCGTTGCAATACGTCCAAATTCTTTGGACTGTACCGGAACCTGACAGATATCTCCGATCTGCAGTGCAGAGTCGATCTTTTCCGCATCTTCCAGTGTGATCTCAATTGCCGGATCATACACTTCCTCTACCACTTCTTTTTCTGCATACACTGCATAATCACAAGTTTCTTTGTTCATGATCACTTTGATATTATCCGATGTTCCAAAGTGATTTTTGCAGGCGCTGATCAGCGAATTTTCAATTGCTTCCATCATTGTATCTCTGCTGATATTTTTCTCTTTTTCAAGAATTGTCAAAGCTTCCATTAATTCTGTGTTCATTGTTTTATTTCCTCCTACTACTCTAAAAATCCAATGCTAAACGGATCAGTGCAATTTCACTTTTTTCAAATGTCTGTGTGCTCTCATCCTCATAAGAAATGGTCACTGTATTCTGGTCAAACTCTTTGAGGATCCCGACAAATTCCTTTTGTCTGTCAATGGCGCGATAGGTGCGGATCTCCACTTCCTGTCCGACGCTTCGGATAAAATCTTTTTCTTTTTTCAAAGGTCTTCCCAGTCCCGGGGAGCTGACTTCAAAAATATAAGAATCTTCGATATAATCTTTTTCATCCAAAATATCAGAAAATCTTCTGCTTACCGCTTCGCAGTCATCCACTGTGATCCCGCCCGGCTTATCAATGTATGCCCGCAGATACCAGTTGCCTGCCTCTTTCACGTATTCGACATCTACCAGCTCAAATCCCTGCTCTGTCACGATTGGTTCTAAAAGTTCTTCTGTCTTCTTTTCATATTCTTCTCTTCTTGACACAACAAACTCCCTTTCTGTCTCACTTTTTTTATTTTTCCAGTATGTATCTTCTCCCGCCGGACTGTATGATATGTAAAAACCCCTGTCATACAAAGAAGAGTGAACTTTCGTTCACTCTTCTGCCGGATTGATTATGTAACTGTATGTAGTATAACACCATTGGCACACGAAAGCAAGGGATAATTCAAAATTGCCCGGTTTCTTATTTTCTCTGCCTGGTTCCCATGCCGTCTCTCTTTGCCAGTTTCAGGCGATTTAATGTCACTTCTTTTTCCCCGTATGGCACTTTTGTGTCTACGCCTTCTTCCAGCAGATGGATCTGCTCAAGTTCATCGCTTTTCTGCAGTTTGATCCCACGCACGCCCACAGCTCCTTTTTTCTTTTCCGGGATTTCCGATGCCGGAAAACGCAAAAAGTATCCGTCTCGTGTCTGCAGTACGATCTGCTGATTTTCCCGGATCACACTCACCCGGAGCAGCGCATCCTCTTCCTGAAGCTTTGTTGCCGCAATGGTTCGTTTTGCCACCTGGAATTCACTTCCATCCACACGTTTGACCATGCCCTGCTTCGTCGCAAAAAGCAGCTTTTCAAATGCGATCTGCCGGGCATCGCAGATTGCCACGATCTGCTCTTCACTGCTGCTGTAATTACTCATATTGTCGATTGGAACGCCTTTGTCACGGAACCTTCCATATGGCAGATCCATCACTTTGACCTGGTGCATTTTCCCGCTGTCAGTAAACAAACAGAGTTTTCCGGTATTCAGACAGTTTACAATGTACTTATTCTCACTGTCCGCCGCCTCTTTGTTCCGCTCATATACGCTCACGTCCACTGTCTTGGCATATCCAAAGCGATCCATCAAAAAGATCACTTCCTGTTCCTCTACCTTCTTCTCTTCAAATACGGCCGCTTCTGCATTTTCAATGGCAGTGCGCCGTTTTCTTCCATATTCCTTTTTGAATGCATCCAGCTCTTCTATGATCAGATTTGCCATGGAATCATAATGATTTAAAATATCTTCATAGCGGGCGATATTTTTCAGTGTCAGCTCATGCTCTTTCTGCAGCGCTTCGATTTCCAGACCGATCAGCTTATACAGACGCATTTCCAAAATTGCAGATGCCTGTCTCTCCGTAAAGCGAAGCATGGCTGCCATTTTTTTTGAAATCGGAGACTTAAATCGGATATTCTCCGTGATTCCCTGTGTCAGGCACGCTTTGGCATCCTTGACAGACTGACTTCCCCGAAGGATCTCAATGATCAGATCAATCACATCACAGGCTTTGATCAGACCCTCCTGCACTTCTTTTTTATCCAGCTCTTTCGAAAGAAGGGTTTTATATTTTCTCGTGGTCAGTTCAAACTGAAAATCCACATGATGCTCAATGATCGCTTTTAACCCCAGCGTTTCCGGTTTCCCATTTGCCACTGCCAGCATATTGACGCCGAACGTATCTTCCAGCCGGGTCTTTTTGTAGAGCATATTTTTCAAATTCTCCACATCTGCACCTTTTTTGAGTTCCAGTACGATCCGGATTCCTTCTTTGGAAGACTGATTGGAAATATCTACGATATCCGTTGTCTTTTTCGTCTCCACCAGATTGCAGACATCGTTTAAAAACTTTCCGATCCCGGCGCCGATCATTGTATATGGAATTTCTGTAATGACAAGCTGTTTTTTGCCGCCTTTCAGTTCTTCCACTTCCACTTTTCCACGGATCTTGATCTTGCCCTGTCCGGTTTCATAAATATCCAGAAGGTCATCTTTGTTGACCACGATCCCACCTGTCGGAAAGTCCGGCCCTTTGAGATATTTCATCAACTGCTTTGTCGTAATGGCTTCATTCTTCATATATGCCTTTACTGCGTCAATCACTTCTCCCAGGTTATGGGTCGGAATGCTGGTTGCCATTCCGACTGCGATCCCTTCCGCCCCATTCACAAGAAGATTCGGGATCCGCACCGGAAGCACCTGGGGCTCTTTTTCTGTCTCGTCAAAGTTGGGACCAAAATCGATGATATTTTTATCCAGATCCGCAAGATATACTTCCTGGGTAAACTTCGTCAGACGGGCTTCTGTATATCGCATAGCAGCCGCTCCGTCGCCTTCAATGGATCCAAAATTTCCATGCCCATCGACCAGCACCATTCCTTTTTTAAATTCCTGCGCCATTACCACCAGGGCTTCATAAATCGAACTGTCCCCATGAGGATGATATTTACCCATGGTATCCCCCACGATACGGGCGCATTTCCGATAGGGTTTGTCATAACGGATTCCCAGTTCATACATATCATAAAGAGTCCTTCTTTGTACCGGCTTTAATCCGTCTCTGACATCCGGAAGCGCGCGGGATACGATGACGCTCATCGCATAGTCAATATAGGATTTACGCATCACATCCGAGTATTCTGTTCTGATTATCTGTGATTCACTGCTCATATGTTCTCTCCTCTAAGCCTGAACTTCTGTTAAATATCCAGTTCTGCTTCTGTCGCATTTTCATAAATAAATGCTCTTCGCGGCGGAACCTCTGTTCCCATCAGCATCTCCGTCACACTGGACGCCATCCGGGCATCTTCGATCTCCACCAGTTTTAAAATCCTTGTCTTCGGATTCAACGTGGTCTCCCAGAGCTGGTCTGCATCCATCTCCCCAAGACCTTTATACCGCTGCAGGGTAAATCCGCCGTCATGTGTCCTGCGGTAACGCTCCAGCGCCTTATCATCATACAGGTATTCTTCCTCTCCCTTTTTCGGCATTACCTTATAAAGCGGCGGCATGGCCAGATACACATGTCCTTCATAGATCAGCTCCGGCATGAACCGGTAAAACAGCGTCAGCAGCAAGGTAGAAATGTGTGCTCCATCTACGTCCGCATCTGCCATGATGATAATCTTGTCATACCGCAGCTTGGTGATATCAAAATCATTTCCATATCCTTCGGAAAATCCGCATCCAAAGGCATTGATCATAGTCTTGATTTCCGCATTGGCAAGTACCTTATCAATACTTGCTTTTTCTACATTCAAAATCTTTCCACGGATCGGAAGGATCGCCTGATAGCTGCGATCTCGGGCTGTCTTTGCAGATCCGCCCGCTGAATCTCCCTCGACAATAAAAATCTCACATTTCTTCGCATCCCGGCTCTCACAGTTTGCAAGTTTTCCGTTGCTGTCAAAGGAATATTTCTGCTTTGTCAAAAGATTGGTCTTTGCCTTTTCTTCTGTCTTTCGGATCTTTGCTGCCTTCTCCGCACAAGATAATACTTTCTTGAGCGTCTCCACATTCCGGTCAAAATACAGAACGATCTCATCCCCTGTCACCTTGCCTGTGGCTTTTGCCGCATCCGGGTTGTCCAGCTTTGTTTTCGTCTGCCCCTCAAACCTGGGATCCGGATGTTTGATGGAAATGATCGCCGTCATCCCATTTCGGATATCTGCTCCTGTAAAGTTGGAATCTTTCTCTTTTAAAATACCAAGCTCTCTGGCATACTGGTTCATCACAGTCGTAAAGGTTGTCTTAAAACCAGTCAGGTGCGTGCCTCCTTCGGCATTGTAAATATTATTGCAGAATCCCAATACATTTTCATGAAACTCATTCACATACTGAAATGCTGCCTCTACTTCGATCCCCTCTGCGCTTCCTTTGAAATAAATGGGATCATGCAGCACTTCTTTTTTCTGGTTCAGATCCCGGATAAAGCCCAGGATCCCATCCGGCTCATGATACTCGATATGTTCCTGGGAATCCGGGCGCTTATCATCAAATATAATGGTCAGCTCCGGATTCAGATACGCCGTTTCATGCAGACGGCTCTTGACTTCCTCTGCCCGAAATTTTGTCTTTTCAAAGATCGTATCATCCGGCAGAAAGTTCACCTTTGTCCCGGTCTTTCTTGTCTTTCCGATGGTCGGAAGCAGTCCTTCTTCCAGTTCGATCACCGGAACGCCACGCTCGTAACGGTCGTGGTGGATATATCCTTCCCGGCTGATCTGCACATCCATATATACAGACAATGCATTGACCACGGAAGATCCCACTCCATGCAGTCCTCCGCTGGTCTTATAGGCACTGTCATCAAACTTTCCGCCGGCATGCAGAGTGGTATACACAAGACGCGCCGCGGAAATCCCTTTCTGATGCATTCCGACCGGAACGCCGCGCCCATCATCTTCCACCGTCGCAGAGCCATCCTTCTCCAGCGTCACATGAATCCTTTTGCAAAATCCTGCCAGATGCTCATCCACAGCATTGTCCACGATCTCATAGATCAGATGGTTCAGACCTTTCGTCGAAACACTCCCAATATACATTCCGGGTCTTTTGCGCACTGCCTCCAATCCTTCCAGAACGGAAATACTGTCCGCATCATATGTATTGCTTTTTCCCATATTCTCTCTCCTAATACAAACTTCTTCCATTTGTCGCTAACGTTCAGAATATCATGTTTTCCTTATTTTTTCAAACACTTTTTTCGAAAGTACGTTCTCATCCGATTACCTGATATAGCGTTTCAGCCAGCACCTCCATGGCATTTTTCATCTCCTGGACCGTATTGGTCTGTGCTCCCGCCTCTATCAACAGCGATTTCGGAAGCAGATGCAGATTGTACCGATACGCTCTCAAATAAATATGTCTGGCAAATCCAGGAAACATCCGCTCCGATGCCAGTTCCATCTGCAGCGAAAAGGCCAGGTTATCCTGTATATAGGGATTTGGAAGATAGGTGATATCCCCATTTGCACGCGTCCTGCTCAATCCGTTAAAATACATGATCTTTGCTGTGGGCTTTCCATTGACTTCTGTGACCAGATGGGTTCCTTCTGCCACCCCGTCCCGGTGCAGATCAATGGCTACCTCAATGGTCGGATTGGCTTCCAGGATCGGACGCACTCCTGCCTCCGCATATTCATACGCATTGCTTCGATCCAGCTGTCCGTTGATGATATCATACACGCCCCGGTCATGGATGGTTTCAATCCCTTTCTGGTTCAACAGTTCGGTCAGATAATCTCCAATCCCGACAATACTGGTGGATGGATCCCCGGGAATGGAATCCACAAATTCTTCCTGCGAATGGGTATGAAAGATCAAAATCTTCGGTCCTTTTTCCTTGCGATCGATCTTCATACTCCTTCCAAGCAGATCGTCTGCATTGAGCTGCTCCGGCCCGATCATGGTAGAACTGTCCACTGTATAAAAATTGCTCAAAAGATAATCAAAATCCCGCAGTCTTTCTATGGACATATCAATGGCAGACTTATTCTGCCCCAGATCTGCCGGAACTTGTGCGGTCTTGCTCTCTCCTACCAGATTCCCATCTGCCCCCACAACGCTCTCATCATTTGCCTGCTTTTCCAAAATTTTTGCCAAAGTCTCTTCATCCTCCACGCCCTGTTCCAGTCCTTCCCGGTCCGATACATATTGCACCAGCGGAAGCCATGCCAGAGCTTTCTCCTGAAACCATCCGGTAGGTTCGGTTCTCTGTTCCATCCTCTGATAGGCAAGCCCCGGCATGTACATTTTTTCCGTATATTCCTGAATGCTTTTTCTCCCTTCATATCTGCACTCTTCCCAGAATTCATTCCCGCCAACCAGTACGGCTAAAATCACAAGTACCGCTGCCGGTATCCAGATCCAGTTTTGCTCTTTTCTCATATTCCCACCCGTCCTCTGCGTGATTTCTGCAAACCTGTCTGGATATTTATATGAACTTTTTTTCTTATTTATACCTCTTCCATATTCGAAAACAGCAGATTCAATCCTTCTGAAATCGTATAACTGATCTGGTTCACCATTTCATCTACATCTTTCGGTGTCACAAACATTCCGTTTAAATGGGGAGCGATCAGTTCTTTGATCAATTCATACTTTTCTGCCGCATTGTAAGAACGAAGCACTTCTCCCACGCTTTTTAAGGTCTCGGAAGACTCCATCGCCATGATTAGATTTTCCATCGTATCATTGACAATGGTAGCCGCATCTACAACCGTCGGCACGCCAATCCCGATCACCGGTACTCCGATCGTTTCTCTGGTGAGACCGTTCCTGTGATTCCCCACACCAGATCCCGGATGAATCCCCGTATCTGCAATCTGGATCGTACGGTTCAGCCTGCGGCTGTTTCTGGCTGCCAGCGCATCAATGGCAATCACCAGATCCGGACTGGTTTCGTGAACAACGCCCCGCACTACCTCAACCGTTTCCATCCCTGTCTGCCCCATCACTCCTGGAGCCAGTGTACTGACCAGATTCACCTGTTCCATTCCCATTGCATATTTTCCGTATTCTTTTACGATATGCCGTGTTGCACACAGATGATCCGTCACATAGGGTCCCAGCGCATCTGGTGTGACCTGTCGGTTTCCAAGTCCTACGATCAGTACGGAAAGTTCTTCTTTTTCCAAATCCTGAACTCTTAAAAGTTCCCGGACAAATTCTGCGATCTTCTCTGAGACTTCCCTGTGATACGCCTCATCCGGAACTGCCAGATTAGGCGCTTCTAACGTCACATACGTGCCCACAGGCTTTCCCATTGCCTTAGCCCCTTTCTCCGTCTCGATCCTGACTCTGGTGATCCGGATTTCTGCTTCTGCATCATACTCTTCTTCCAGAACGACCCCCGAAACTTCCACATGATCTGACTCAAACCGTTCTTTTTCCTCCAGCGCCAAATCCGTACGAACACTATATTTCTCCAACATTTTCTTTCAACCTCACTTCTTCTCCATTCTTGGCTCACTTATAAAGAGAGTTTTTCCAATAATTTCAGAAATATGTATTGACAACCCTGACCTGTTGGAATAAAATAAATGAGTATGTTCCGTTAGAACGTCCGTGTCCGAGTCTGACGGGATCATGAATTCACTATTTGAAAATATTTCATACTATTTGGAGGTGTACAGATTGGCTAACATTAAATCTGCTAAAAAAAGAATTTTAGTTAACGAAACAAAAGCTGCAAAAAACAAAGCAATCAAATCAAGAGTAAAGACTTCTGTAAAGAAAGTGGAAGCTGCAGTTGCTCAGAAAGATGTTGAAGCTGCAAAGACAGCTCTCAAAGCAGCAATCGGAGAGATCAGCAAAGCAGGAAGCAAAGGTGTTTACCACAAAAAAACTGTTTCCAGAAAGATTTCCCGTCTGACAAAAGCTGTAAACAGCATTGCTTAATTTTTGATATAAATAAGAACAAGAAAAGACATCCGCTGCCGTCATGGCGGATGTCTTTTTTCATATCATCTGACAGCCACTTAAAACTTCACAAGTCCGAATGTATTGACGATTCCATCTAACTTCTGCCCCTCTTTACAAAGAGGACAATCTTTTGCTGCATAGCCTTTATAATCTGGAAGATCTGAGACCGTGAAGATCGAATGAATGTCCATACCTGCTGCCCGGTTCACTGCACTGAATACCGCACAGATCCCACACACTCTTCCGCCATAATACAGCACTGCTTCTACAGCTTTTCCAAGCAGCGCCCCTGTCGTTACAGAATCGGTCAGGATCAGCACTTGTTTCCCCTGGATCATCCGCTGATTACTGTCTCGAAACAGTATCTGTCCCATGGTATCAAACTCCGGTGTCACAACCGAAATATTATTTCCTGCACTCATGGAAATCCTGCCTGTATCCGCCAGATGTTCTGCCATAAATGCGCCGATCACTTCTGTATTTTTCAGACATACGATCGTTTCTACCATAGTACCGGTTTTGTACTCTTCTGCCAATGTAGCTGCCGTCTCTCTTGCATTATTATGCCGTGTCTTGACAGTAGACATATCAATATACGTGTTCACGTGCGAATTCATCGTCGCAAAATGTCCACCCATCAATTTGATACGTGCTTTCGGATTTTTTCTGGAACGAAGGTTTACAAATTCTTCTGTCATAGTATCCACTCCTCTCATTGAAAGATTTTCGTGTAAGTTATGACATTATTTTAGCATATTTCATTTGATTTTTCATTAAATTCTGAATATTTCGTTTTATTCTTCATTCTGCGCGCCTAATGTATCCAGGTAGACACGTTCAATATGCATTGCCAGGTAACCGACTTCCATTTTTTCCAGCCTGATCTTGCAGCCGCGTTCAATTTTTTCACAGATTGCTGCTGCCAGCGCAAATGACTCCGGATGTTTTTCTTCCATATATTCATTCATATCCAACTTGATGCTCTCTCCCCGCACTGCCCGCATAACCATGTATTTCACATGATTCATCAGACGGTTATATGCAAGAGACATGACATCGATCTTTTTTCCGCTCTCCCGCTCCAGAATCTGCACACATTCCCGGATTGCTCCTGCCATCTGCATTGCTGCCGATACACTCTCATCCTCAATTGCTGAGTGAATATGAAGCGCTACATATCCGATTTCATGTGCATCAATCTCAATTCCCAGTCTTTTCTGAAGAATTTCTTTTAATTGGGATGCAACCTCATACTCGCTGTGGAACAATACCCTGATGTCCTCTGTCAATGGATTACTGATCTGTTCTCCGCTTAAGATACGATCTGCTGCAAAAGAAATATGATCTGCCAGCGGAAACAGGATTCTCCTGTCAATCGTGCCAAATTTCATCTCTGCTTTTTGCAGAATTTCATCTGCGATCTCCAGATATTCCGGAGAAATGCTTTTTGCCAGTTCTTTTGCGCTCCCCCGTTCCGTATCTTCTTTCAAAGAATACCGGGTGCAGTTATCCGGCGCTTCAAATCTCTGGCTGATTTTTTTCCCAAAACCAATTCCTTTTCCCAGCAGCACATATTCTATATTTTCTTCCATATTAATCGCGATCACGCCATTGTTATTCAACACTTTACTTACTCTGTACATGACATTCCCCCGGTTTTTGTTTTCTGATAACAGGGTATCAAAATATTGCCAAAAAGTAAAGCGGACCTGAACGGTCCGCTCATTTTTTTATTTTTCGGTTGGTGATTGATGCGGACAGTAACATTTTCCGCAATCAATACTATGCTTCATAAACATCCACGGCAAACAATGGTTCTCCCGCCTTTATCTCTCCTTCTTTCAAAAGACGAACCTTCTGATTGTCTCCTAATTCTGTACACAGAACCGGTGAACAAAGAGACGGTGCATGTTCTTTCAGATAGGAAATATCGATTTTCATCAACGGCTCCCCTTTTTTCACTTTCTGTCCGTTTTCCACAAAAACTTCAAATCCCTGTCCGTTCAGTGCCACTGTATCGATTCCGATATGCAGCAGAAGTGCCATTTGGGAATCTGTCTGGAATCCCAGCGCATGCTTGGTCTCAAACACAAACACAACCTCACCGTCTTCCGGCGCAAGGATCATCCCGTCTGTCGGAATTACTGCTGCTCCGTCTCCCATCATTTTTCCGGCAAATCCCTCATCCGGAACCTCTGAAAGCTCCACTGCATTTCCCGTAATCGGGCTGGATATGATCACAGTTTCCTTTACTTTTTTCTCTGAATCCTGCTCTTTTGAACTTGTAGTCTGCACCTCTTCCGGTTCAGAAGCTGCTTCTTCTGCGAAAGCAGTTGTTTCTCCCAGAGGCATATCTTCTGCGGTTTCCAGATAGTCCTCCAGATTCGCTTTGATCACAGTTACATGCGGCCCATAGATTACCTGTACTCCCTGGCCTTTTTTTACAATTCCTCTGGATCCTGTCTGCTTGAGGATCTCATCTTTTACCTTTCCTGCATCCTTTACTGTGATACGAAGTCTTGTGGCACAGCAATCCACATCACTGATATTGCTCTTTCCACCAAGACCTTCTGTAATCATAGCACTGACAGGATCTGTAGCTGCTCCTGCATCTCCTTTTTTACTACTTTCTTTTCTTGCATTGACATCTGCTTTTGTATACAGCTTTGTCGCTGTATCATCGTCTTCACGTCCCGGTGTCTTAAAATCAAATTTTTTGATCAGGAACGTAAAAATCACATAATACAAAATAAAGTAAATAATTCCCACCGGAATCACTCGCATCCAGCTTGTCTTCTCATTTCCCTGCAAAATACCAAACAGGAAGAAATCCAAAAATCCACCGGAGAATGTCAGTCCTACTGCGATATTCAGCATATGCGCGATCATATAAGCCGAACCTGCCAGTACAACCTGAACCGCAAATAATGCCGGTGCTACAAACAGGAAGGAAAACTCTAATGGCTCTGTGATACCTGTAAGCATACAAGCCAATGCTGCGGAAAGCAACAATCCACCTGCCGCTTTTTTCTTTTCCGGCTTTGCACAGCGGTACATTGCAAGAGCTGCACCCGGAAGTCCAAAGATCATAAAGATAAACTCACCGGAAAAATATCTGGTCGCATCTGCGCTGAAATGCACTACATTGGCTGAATCCGCCAGCTGGGCAAAGAAGATATTCTGACCTCCCTGTACCATCTGTCCGGCAACTTCCATGCTGCCTCCCACGGCAGTCTGCCAGAACGGCATATAAAATACATGATGCAGTCCAAATGGGATCAGCGCACGTTTGATAATACCGAAAATCAACGTTCCCACATATCCGCTTCCTGTGACCAGACCACCCAAAGCGTAAATTCCATTCTGGACCGGAGGCCAGATAAAGTACATTCCGATACCTACAAACATGTATACAATTGTAGAAATGATCGGTACAAACCGGGAACCGCCGAAAAATGACAATGCGTTCGGGAGCACGATCTTGTGAAACCGATTATGCAGCGCCGCAACACCAAGCCCTACGATAATACCGCCGAATACTCCCATCTGAAGAGACTGTATCCCGCAGACAGAAGCAACGGTTCCTTCCAGCACATTTTTTGCGATTTCTCCGTCTGCCGTGATTTCTCCGTTTACTACAAGCATACCATTGATCGCTACATTCATTACAAAATATGCAATCAGTGCAGACAGTGCAGATACTTCTTTCTCCTTTTTCGCCATTCCGATCGCTACACCTACCGCGAAAATCAGCGGCAGATTATCGAACACCGCACTTCCGACCTTGTTCATGATCGTAAGAAGTGCATGGAGCACTGTACCGTCTCCCAATATCTTTTGAAGTCCATACGTTGCAATGGTTGTCTCATTCGTAAAAGAACTTCCAATTCCCAGCAGCAGACCTGCTACCGGAAGAATCGCGATCGGAAGCATAAAGGATCTTCCGATTCGCTGTAAAACACCAAAAATCTTGTCTTTCATTTTCCACTTCTCCTTTTCTCTGTTTTTGATGCATTTGATCTTGATGGATAGTATTTCAGATTTCATGCCCGTGCATCCTATTTCCAGAGAAAAACAGAAAAAAAGACACCAACCCACATAAACATCTAAAATAAAGTCCATGTAAGGTTAATGCCTGCCGTACAGTTACACACCTGATATAAATTCATTATAATCAGTGTCCCTGTCATTGTCAATTTCTTTTTTTGCCATATTATCTATTTTTTCTGTTACTGCGAACAGTAACTTCCTTCTCTCAGCTTTGGCCAGATTGTAAGCAACATGGTTGCAAAACATGCAGTCCCTCCAATGACATTGGAAATCGGTTCTGCCCAAAACACTCCATCTGTCCTCAGATTTCCGATCATTGGAAGCAGCATGGTCAACGGAATGACAATGATGACCTTTCGAAACAGAGAAAAAAAGACAGCCTGTTTCGCACGGTTTAACGCAACCGCTGTAGACTGTCCCGCAAACTGCAGCGCCATCATAAAGATTCCACAAAAATAGATCCGCATGGCAGAAACACCGTACTGCAAAATTCCCGGTTCTTTGGTAAACATCTGAAGAAAGAAACGAGGTTCTAAAAATAACACTGCCCAGACAACCGTTGTAAAAACAATACATCCGACCGCAGTAAAACGGATTGCAGATTTTACTCTCTGATAACACCCTGCCCCGTAATTATATCCAATCACAGGCTGCGATGCCGCCGTCAGTCCTGTCACCGGCATTGTCACAATTTCCCGCACCGAGCTGATCACTGTCATAATCCCAACGTAAATATCACCCCCGTACCTCTGGAGCGTTGCATTACACACAATCTGCACAAGCCCGTTTGTAACAGACATCACAAATCCCGATATTCCCAGAAAGATGATTTCTTTTACAAGCTTCCACTCCAGATGCATTGCTCTTTTGGAGAGTCGAAGAATCGCCTTCTTCCCTGTCAGAAACTTCATCACCCAGGCTGCAGATAATCCCTGGGAGATCACCGTTGCAAGAGCTGCTCCCTGTACTCCCATATCCAGTCCGAAAATCAGGATCGGATCCAGCACAATATTGGTAAATGCGCCAAGCATTACCGTGAGCATTCCAATTTTCCCAAATCCCTGAGAATTGATGAACTGATTCATCCCCAGACTGATCATGACAAACACGGTTCCGCACAGATAGATACTGATGTATGCGTTTGCATACGGAAATGTGGCACTGCTCGCTCCAAACAGATACAACAGCGGTTTTCGGAATATAAAACAGATTCCCATCAGAAGTACCCCTGTGAAAAGAAGCATCGAAAACGAATTTCCCATCACCTTCTCTGCCTTTTCTTCTTCATGACTGCCTCTTGCAATGGAACAAAGGGGTGCTCCTCCCATTCCAAATAAATTAGCAAATGCCGTGATGATTGTAATGATCGGAAGTGCCAGACCGATTCCCGTCAGTGCATTCGCAGATACACCCTGCAAGTGTCCGATATAGACTCTGTCTACCACACTGTACAGGACATTGATCAGTTGTGCCAGCGTCATGGGAACTGCAAGATTTAAAATATTCTTTGCAATGCTTCCCTGACTGAAATCATTTTCTCTTTCCATAGTATTTCCTTTTGCACGCCTCCTCACGCCGACTGCTCAATAAGAACAGCCAGATACTTGTGCAAGCACAATATCTGGCTGTTCTTATTGGGGTGAGCAGCTTTCCGCCTTTCACTGTCCTTAGTTGTTGATCAGTTTATCTTCATCACTCCAGCTGTAGAGTTTTCTGATTTCTGCTCCCACTTTTTCTGATGGATGTTCAGATGCCAGTTTTCTCATTGCTCTGAAGTGTGCCTGACCACCGGCTGGTGACATATCAAGCAGGAAGTCTTTTGCAAATGTTCCATCCTGAATATCGGAAAGAATTTTTTTCATTGCTTTCTTTGTATCTTCTGTGATGATCTTTGGTCCTGTAATGTAATCACCATATTCTGCTGTATTGGAAATAGAGTATCTCATTCCTGCAAATCCGGACTGGTAGATCAGATCTACGATCAGTTTCATCTCATGGATACACTCAAAGTATGCATTTCTTGGATCGTATCCTGCTTCACACAGTGTCTCGAATCCTGCCTGCATCAATGCGCATACACCACCGCAAAGTACTGCCTGCTCTCCGAAAAGGTCTGTCTCTGTCTCTGTTCTGAAATCTGTCTCCAGAAGTCCTGCTCTTGCTCCACCGATTGCAAGACCATATGCAAGTGCACGATCCAGTGCTTTTCCTGTGTAATCCTGCTCTACTGCTACCAGACAAGGAGTTCCTTTACCTGCCTGATATTCACTTCTTACTGTATGTCCCGGTGCTTTTGGCGCGATCATCGTAACATCTACATTTGCAGGAGGTACGATCTGTCCGAAATGGATCGCAAAACCATGTGCAAACATCAGCATGTTTCCTTCTTCCAGGTTCGGCTCAATATCATTTTTATACATTGCAGCCTGTTTTTCATCATTGATCAGAATCATGATCACATCTGCTTTTTTCGCTGCCTCTGCTGCTGTAAATACTTCAAATCCCTGTGCTTCTGCTTTTGCCCAGGATTTGCTGCCTTCGTAAAGTCCGATGATGACGTTGCATCCGGATTCCTTTAAATTCAATGCATGTGCGTGTCCCTGACTTCCATATCCGATAATCGCAATTGTCTGTCCCTCTAATACGGAAAGGTTACAATCTTCCTGATAATAAAGTTTTGCTGCCATTTTTCATTCCTCCTAAATTTTCTGCACTGCCGCAGTTTTCTGTTTTTATAGTTAAAGGCTCCTGCCTTTAGCATACTGTTTTCATCTAATCAATATATGTAACATCTTCACAGCCTCTGGACAATCCTGTGATACCGGTTCTTGCCAGTTCCAGAATCTCATACCCTTTCAGAAGGTTCATAAAGCCTTCCAGCTTGGACTGTGTCCCTGTCAGTTCGATGATCATGGACTCCTCCTGTACATCCACAATCTTCGCACGGAAAATATCCGCAATGGAATTAATCTCGCCTCTCTGTGCTGCTGTCACGCGAATCTTTATCATAATCAGTTCGCGAAATACAGATTCTCCATCCTTTAACAATTTAATTTCAATGACATCTTCCAGTTTTCTGACCTGATTTTCAATCTGTGATAAAATCAACTCATCTCCGGATGCCACCACTGTAATTCTGGTAAATCTCGGATCTGCCGTCGTTCCGGCTGTAATACTGTCGATACTGTATCCTCTTCGGCTGAACAGACCTGCAATTCTGCTCAGAACACCCGGATTGTTATCGACCAAAAGAGAATAAACCTGTTTTCTCATACTTTGTTTCCCACCTTCTTTTAAAAACCGAGTGCGTTCTGTTTTTTATTATATTAGCAAAGCGCACTTCCATTGTCAAGCTTTTTTTCGATAAAGTGTAAAAGTGCCTCTATCAATTTGTTTTATTGAGCTTCCTTCCTAAGTATCTCTTTCGGAGGTTCAATTTCATATGCGATCGTATGCTCCGTCAGTTCTGACAATCCTTTGAGTTTTTTGTTGATCAATTCTCGCATGCAATTGGGAACGTGCTCCTGGTGTGCCCTGTGAATTGCCACGCACTCTTTACAGTTTCCATGATAACGGCATGCCTTTTTACACGGACAGTGATCTTTCTCTTTATATTCTTCTCGAAAGGCTACAGCAAACTCCTCCTGTAATCGAAGCCCTTCCTTCCGGTTGCCCTTGTGAAATTCTGCCATGACTGCCTTTTCTTTTTCATTTCCTTCAATGATCATCTACGCTTCTCCTTTTTGTATTTTATTAAAGATGAATTTTAAAATCTCCAAAATCAAAGATTCCGCTTCCCTGTTTCCACTTCTTTTCTTTGTCTAATTTTCTGCATGCCCCCTCAATCCTGTCTGCCAAATCTGTCGAAACCGAAAAGCTGTGATGTCCCGGCAAGATATGTTTCAAATGTAAAGACTGCACTTTTTTTACAGATTGCCAGAATTGCTTCGGATCTGTCGTAGGATAAAAAATATCCAAACACCCGGAATAGATCAAGTCTCCCGAATACAAATACCCTCTTTTCGCTTCATAAAAGCAGCAATGTCCCGGTGAATGTCCCGGGGTATGAACAACTTGCACCGTTCGTTCTCCCAGATTGAAAATTTCCCCATCAGAAAACGTACTCTGCACATCTCCTTGAAATAACTGATACTTTTCCAAATCAAATTCTTCTGGGAACTGACACTCCCGGCAGGTCAGATTCCTTTTCACCTGCTGCAGCGATATCGGAAATTTCTCTGATATCCAATCTTTCTCCAAAATGTGGACGCCAATATTTTCAAAATATTGATGTCCTCCTATATGATCCCAGTGAACATGAGTCGTTACAACAAAGATTGGAAGCATTGTCAATTTATCAACAACTTCTTTGATATTAGCCACTCCCAGACCTGTATCGATCAGAAGTGCTCTTTTCGTGCCACACAACAGATAACAATGTGTTTCTTCCCAGTGCTGATATTCACTGATTGCATATGTATCTTCATCAATTTTTTCTACCGTAAACCAGTCCTTCACCCAGATTCCTCCTTCAAATGTTCATCACATAAACGTGTCATCATAAACGTAAATTTCATAGCCCTTCTCCTTTTCTTCTCATTATACTTGTTTCTTCTATCCCCAGGCAACAATATCCAAAATATTTATCTTTAAAATCAGCACCTTTTATGGTATACTGCTCGAAACAAAAACAGCAGAATTGATACGCGAAGGAGGACTTATATATGGAGCATCAAGGAACAAAAACCATTGAGACAGAACGACTGATTTTAAGAAAGTTTACTGCGGATGATCTTTCTGCGATCTTTCATAACTGGACCAGTGACGAAAAAGTAACCGAATTTTTAAGATGGCCAACGCACAAAAGCATTGACATCACCAAACGAGTTTTGGAAAGTTGGCTTTTGGAGTACGAAAAACCAGACTTTTACCAATGGGCCATTATTCCAAAAGAAATCGGCGAACCTATCGGTACCATTTCTGTAATTGAACTAAATGAAAAAACTGAAAAAGTTCATATCGGATACTGCCTTGGCAGCCGCTGGTGGCACTGCGGATTTACAAGCGAAGCCTTTACAGCAGTCATTGCCTTTCTTTTTGAAGAAGTAAAAGTAAACCGAATTGAAACCTGGCACGATCCCCAAAATCCAAATTCCGGAAAAGTCATGCAAAAATGCGGCCTGATTTATGAGGGCACTTTAAGACAAGCCGACTGGAATAACAAAGGAATTGTAGATGCCTGTGTATATGGAATTCTGGCATCTGACTACCGGGCCAACAAAAAGTAATCGAAAAAGGAAGATGCACCACACACAGTACATCTTCCTTCTCTTACCTTGCTTTATGATCTGTATCCATCCGGATTTGCAGACTGCCATCTCCAGGAATCTTCACACATCTCTTCAATTCCGCGTTCTGCCACCCATCCAAGCTCTTCCTTCGCTTTTGTAGCATCACAGTAGCATGTTGCAATATCACCGGCACGGCGAGGTTTGATTTCATACGGAATCTCCTTGCCGCATGCTTTTTCGTATGCTTTCACGACATCCAGTACGCTGTATCCAACGCCTGTTCCCAGGTTGTAAATGTGAACACCTTTCGCTTTCTTCATTCTCTCGATCGCTTTTACATGACCGATCGCCAGATCGACTACATGGATATAATCTCTGACACCTGTTCCATCCGGTGTATTGTAGTCATCGCCAAACACTCCCAGACGATCCAGTTTTCCAACTGCAACCTGTGCAATATATGGCACCAGATTGTTCGGAATTCCTTTCGGATCTTCTCCGATCTTTCCGGATTTGTGTGCTCCGATCGGGTTAAAGTAACGAAGCAGCATAATATTCCACTCCGGATCTCCTGTGTGAAGATCTGTCAGGATCTGCTCCAGCATTCCTTTTGTACGTCCGTATGGGTTGGTGATTTCTCCTTTCGGACACTTTTCTGTGATCGGGATCTCTGCCGGATCTCCGTATACTGTTGCAGAAGAACTGAAGATCATGTTCTTGCATCCGTGTTTTCTCATCACATCACAAAGAATCAGTGTTCCTGTAATGTTGTTGTGATAGTATTCCCAAGGCTTTTCTACAGATTCTCCGACTGCTTTGAGTCCTGCAAAGTTGATCACTGCCTCGATCTCTTCATTTTCAAAGATCGGCTCCAGATCTTCTCTGTTTAAAATATCTCCTTTGTAAAATTTCAAAGTTTTTCCAGTGATCTCCTGCACTCTTTCCAGCGCAACTTCACTGGAATTGTAAAGATTGTCTACTACTACTACCTCATATCCACGTTCCAAAAGTTCCACACATGTGTGGCTGCCGATATATCCGGCTCCGCCTGCTACCAAAATTGCCATGATCTGACTCCTTTCTGATTCTGCTTTTCCTGCAATTATTTATTTCCACAGATTTTTCGGATAGATTCCTTCCTCTTTCATACTGCGGATTGCATTCACAACTGTTTCTTTATCTTCTTTATATGTAACTCCATACCATCTGTCTGCTGATTTGAGCACTTTTACTTCGGCTTTTCCTTCTCCGATCAGATCGCCTACGACTGCCGGAAGAAAGTATTCGCATTTCATCGGATTCTTCTCCAGATTCTCTGTCAAAAATGCGGAAAATCTGCTCTCCAGTTCCTTTAACATACTCGCAGTAAATCCAAACAGGTTCATGGAAACTGTCGTATCCAATGCTACAGGAACCCATGTCTTGCCATCATCCTCTGTAAATGCTGCTCCGTCTTTTGTCTTCTCGATGTGTGTACGCTCTGTAATACCTGTCAGGCACTGATTCTCATCTGTGTCACAGATTCCACGGGAAACATATCCGTTCTCTGTCAGCGTATTACTCAGCATATATCCAACCATTGCATAACGGTACTTCTCGTTGTCTTCTCCTGATGAAAGATAGTCATAGATCATCTTATATGCATTGACTCCATAGTAATCATCTGCATTGATCACGGCAAACGGACCATCCACTACATCTTTACAACTCAAAATCGCATGTCCTGTTCCAAAAGGCTTCGTCCTTCCTTCCGGTACAGAAAATCCTTCCGGCAGGTTCTCCAGTTCCTGGTATACATATTCTACTTCCATGAACTTACTGACTCTGTCCCCGATACTCTTTCTAAAGTCTTCTTCGTGCTCTCTTCTGATAATGAAGACAACTTTTTCAAATCCTGCTCTTTTTGCATCATAAATTGAAAAATCAATAATAATATGTCCATCTTCATCTACCGGGTCAATCTGTTTCAACCCTCCATATCTGCTTCCCATTCCTGCTGCCATAATCACTAAAACAGGCTTTTTCATATCGTTTACCTCCATATTTTTCAATTTCCCTTCTGCAAGAATTAGTATATTCCTTTCCTTGGTCTACGTCAATAAAATACAACATAAATACATGTACCTTTTTCTGTTCATATATTAGCTTATCATTGTCCTGTTTTTTAAAAAACAACAATTTTCCATTTTTCTTTACTTTTTTCAAACAGGCTGTCCGTTTTTCTGGCTCTCGATCTTTTCTGCCAGGTCGCTAAGATAAACCCAGCGTTCCATTTTTTCATCTAACGCTGCCTGTGTTTCCTCTTTTTGCTGTACCAGTTCGGAAAGTTTTACTGAGTTTGTTGCATTTTTCAGCATATCCTGCTCCAGTTTCTCCAACTGTTCCTCCAGAGATGCAATCTCATCATCGATCGTCTCGTATTCCCGTGATTCTTTAAATGAGAATTTTAATTTTACCGGACTGTTCTGTTTCCATGTTTTTGCAGTATTTTTGGACTTTGTCATCTCTGGCTTTTCTTCCGGCTGCTCTGCATGCGATGCTCTTTTCTTTTTCGCTTCCAGATAATCCGTATATCCACCCTCATACTGCTGCAGATGTCCGTTTCCGTCAAACTCAAAAATACGATCCACCACATTATCCAAAAAATAGCGGTCATGGGAAATCGTGATCACAATCCCCTGAAAGGAATTCAGATAATCTTCCAGAATCGTCAGTGTCGGAATATCCAGATAGTTTCCCGCTTCATCGATCAGAAGCAGATTGATATTCTGTGCCAGAATCCCCAGAAGATACAGTCTCCTTTTCTCTCCTCCCGACAACTTCCCGATCGGCGCATATTGCATATCCGGAGTAAACAAAAACCGCTCCAGAAGCTGCGATGCACTGATTCTGCCATCTCTGGTAACAATATATTCGCCGATCTCTTTGACATAGTCAATGACTCTCTGGCTGTCATCCATCTCCTGTTCTTCCTGTGCAAAATATCCGATCTTGACAGTCTCTCCCACTTCGATCGTCCCGGAATCCGGCTGAACCAGCCCCGCCATCATTTTGATCAGAGTCGATTTTCCACAGCCATTTGGTCCGATGATTCCAAGCTTTTGATTTTTGAGTACTGTATAAGAAAAATCTCTGACCAGTACCCTTTCCCCATATGATTTACTGACATGGTGAAGCTCCATCGTCTTTTTTCCCATGCGGGTTTCTACCGAATCCAGTGTAATCGTATCATCTGTCACCGGAGCACTGCCGTTTTTCAGACTTTCCAGACGCTCCAGACGTGCTTTCTGCTTCGTTGTTCTGGCCCGGCATCCTCGTTTTGCCCATTCTAGCTCCATACGCAGGATACTCTGCCGTTTTCGCTCAGATGCCAGTTCCATCTCCTCCCTCTGGGCTTTCAGTTCGAGGAACGTTGTATAATTGGCATCATAGCTGTACATCTTTCCATGGCTGATCTCCAGAATCCGGTTTGTAACCTGATCCAGAAAGTAGCGGTCATGTGTGACCATAATGACCGTTCCACGGTATGCCCGCAAATACCCTTCCAGCCAGGAGATCATTTCTCCATCCAGATGATTGGTAGGCTCGTCCAGAAGAAGCAGATCAAAGTCCTCTGCCAGAACCTTTGCCATCGCCACTCTTCTCTTCTGTCCGCCGGAAAGATGCTCGATCTTCATTGTATGATCCGTGATTCCGAGTGTATTCAGATTACTCTGTACTCTCCACTCCATATCTTCTGCCACACTCTGCACATAAGATAAAATAGTCGCGCCTTCCGGAAATACGGGATTCTGAGTCAGATGGGCAATCTTCATGCCATTCTGCCGGATGATCTGTCCATCATCCGGCACCTCTGTTCCCGCGATCATCCGCAGAAGAGTCGTCTTGCCGGTCCCGTTGATCCCAACGATCCCAATCTTGTCTCCCTCCTGCACTCCAAAAGACGCGTCATCAAAAATTATTTTTTCTCCATATATTTTACTGATATGTTCAATATTTAACAGGTTCATATGCTAACTCCATTGTCTTTCATTAGATTCTGCTGTCTTTTTGACAACACTCTAACTTTATCACATTTATGGAGGTAAGTCACTCTTTTCATTCCAGAAATGTATCCTGCAGCTTTACTCCTGTTTCATTGAGCATCGCGATTAAAAGTCCGTATTCAAACTCCTGGATCGGCCGCCTTTCCTCCAGAAGGATTCCCATCACACCTTTGACGTCTCTTGCATCCTGGATCGGAAGATACATGGCTTTGGCGTCAGGCAGTGTGTGCGTACATGCTCCCGCACGATGATGATTCGCCGCCACCCACTGTGCCACTGCCAGCTCCTGTCGGTTGATACAGGTTTTCAGATGCAGCATATCCATCCCTTTTCTTGGAAACAAAAGCGGCGTATCTGACATCTGAGATCCTTCCATCGGATAAATGATCAGAGACAGATTTAAAAGCTTTCCTGCCTGCCCGGCCACCTGAGTCCACACTTCCTGTTTCGATTTACATCTTCGAAGCTTCTGACTGTTCTCGAGCAGAATCTCCGTCCGGTATGCCTTTTTGGCACTTTCTCTGCTCTGCTGTTTCAGTCTCCTTGTCAGTGTCGCTGTGAACAATCCCACCAGAAACAACATCACAAACGTAGTCGGATATCCTTTGTCATATGCCTTCAGACTGAAATATGGTTCCGTAAAGAGAAAATTAAATGCAAACACACTGATCAAAGAAGAATACAGCGCATAAATTTTCTTATTTGCAATATAAGAGGACAGCAGAATCCCCAGAATATAAATCATGATAATGTTGGATTCCGGCAGTCTGAAAAGCCACAGCACGTAAGCTGCAAGTGTTGCAACTGCCATCACTCCTGTAATTTCAGCCAGATCCAGAAACACGTTTTTCCAGCTCGTTTTTCTGCGCCTTTGGATCTGCACCTCTCTTTTATGCGTTTCCTTCCGGATATCCGGAATAATATAGACATCAATATTGGGCGCCATATGGGTCAGCTTCTCCATCACTTCGATCCTAGGCCTGCGCCAGATTCCCCTGTGGTTTGTTCTTCCCATGACCACTTTAGAGACATTGCTCACGGTCGCGTATTCCGCAATCTGATACGCTGCATCCTCACCATACACCGTTACGATTTTTGCTCCCAGCGCCTTTGCCAGTTCCAGATGGCTTTTTAATGTTTGTTTCGTCTTCTCTCCCGCCTCCTGCATGGAAGGTGTTTCCACATAAAGTGCCGTAAACTGCGCATGAAAAGCATAGGAAAGTCTGGCTGCTGTACGAATCACCTTGGCGCTGGATGGCGCAGCGGAAATACATGCCAGTATATGCTCTCCTGTATGATACTCCATATTTCCCAATACATTTCGTTCTTCTTCTGCAATTCGATTGACCCGGTCTGCACTTCTGCGAAGTGCGATTTCTCGCAATGCCGCCAGTTTTTCTCTGCGGAAAAAATTCTGAAGCGCCCGTTCCGCCTGGATTGGTCCATATATTTTTCCCTCTTTCATTCGATCGATCAACTCTTCCGGCTCAATATCAATCACTTCTACTTGATCTGCCTGATCAAACACACTGTCCGGAATTCGTTCTCTGACTTCAATATTCGTAATATTTCCCACCAGATCATTCAAACTTTCCAAATGCTGGATATTCACCGTTGTATATACATTGATACCAGCTCGAAGAAGCTCCTGTACATCCTGATATCGCTTTTCATTTCGACTTCCATGTACGTTTGTATGCGCCAGCTCATCCACCAGGAGTAATTGGGGTTTTCTTTGCAATGCCGCATCCAGGTTAAACTCGCGAAGCTGAATTCCCTTGTAATCCACCATAAGGGGCGGAATTACTTCCAGCCCCTCGATCATTGCCTGTGTGTCCGGACGGGCATGGGGTTCTATATATCCCGCTACCACATCCACCTGATGTTTTTTTGCTTCATGCGCAGCTTCCAGCATCGCATATGTTTTTCCGGAACCCGCTGCATATCCAAGAAAAATCTTCAGTTTTCCTTTTGCTTTTTTCTGTTTCTCCTCTTCCTCATATTGCAGCTTTCTCAAAAGCTGCCCGGGATCAGGTCTTTTTTCGTCCACCAAAGCAACCTCCTATTGTTCCATTGCCGCTTTAATATCCAGATTACATCCCAAAACATTCACTCGTTCTTCTCCAAACACACCCAGTGTTTTATGTTCTGTGTTATCTTTCACAATCTGCTCTACCACTTCCTCAGAAAGTCCCGAATTTTCTGCCACTGTCGGAATCTGAACTTCTGCAGATCTTGGACTGATATGAGGATCCAGACCGGAACCGGACGCTGTTAAAAGTTCTGCCGGAACATCTTCTGGCTTCACTCCCGGATGATCTTTTAAAAATTCATCCAAATCTTCCTGCATCCGTTTTTCTAACTCTGGATTTGAATTTCCATAGTTATACGAACCGGATGCCACACCTGCATATTCTCCGTTTTCTTTCTGTTCTTCTGTATAAGTATTGTAATTCACAGAAGAAACTCTTCCCTGAAAATAGCAATCTTCTGTAAAGTCCTGTCCGATCAAAGCCGAACCAACGGCTTTCTTAGTATCGGTTGTCAGATTTCCTTCTTCATCGACTTTACTACCATCTGCCTTTGCTTCCATTGTCAGCTGACTGACACCTGTCAGAGCCAGCGGATAGATCAGAGAGCAAAGCACCATCATAACAAGACAGAAAACTACTGCTTTTCCAATTGTTTTTGCAACTGTTTTCATACTTCTGTTTCCTCCTACATTCCAATCAGTGCCAACAGCGGAGCTGCCAGTAAATCAATCAACTTAATTCCCAAAAATGGTACAATAATTCCACCCAGACCATAAACGCCCATGTTGCGAAGCAGCATTTTTTCCGCTTTCATCGGTTTGTATTTTACCCCTTTCATAGCGATTGGGATCAATGCCGGAATGATAATGGCATTGAAGATCAAAGCCGAAAGAATCGCACTGGCCGGAGTTGCCAGATGCATGATATTCAATACCTGCATCTGCGGAAGCACCATCGTAAACATGGCTGGGATGATTGCAAAATACTTGGCAATATCATTGGCAATACTAAATGTAGTCAAAGATCCCCTCGTGATCAACAACTGTTTTCCGATTTCTACTACTTCCAGAATTTTTGTCGGATCGGAATCCAGATCCACCATGTTCGCCGCTTCTTTGGCTGCCTGGGTACCGGAATTCATAGCCAGTCCCACATCCGCCTGTGCCAGAGCCGGAGCATCATTGGTACCATCTCCGGTCATGGCAACCAGTTTGCCTTCTGCCTGTTCTTTTTTGATTGCTTCAATCTTATCTTCTGGTTTACACTCCGCAATAAATCCGTCCACACCGGCTTCTTTTGCAATGGTAGCTGCTGTCAACGGGTTATCCCCTGTACACATGATTGTTTTGATCCCGATTTCACGAAGTCGTGCAAATCGTTCTACCAATCCTGGTTTTACGGTATCTTTCAAATAAATAACACCTAAAATTTTATTACCTGCACATACTACAAGTGGAGTTCCGCCCAGGTTGGAAACTTCTGTCACAATGCCTTCCAGATCTTCCGGGATTGTTCCACCTGCATTTTTTACAAACGTCTTAATTGCTTCGGAAGCACCTTTTCTGACCATTGTTCCATCTTTCAAATTTACCCCGCTCATTTTAGACTGTGCAGTAAATTCCACAAACTCCATCTGTTCTGCTGCACTTTCATCAATCACACAGCCCATGTTTCTTCCAAGTTCTACTGTTGATTTTCCTTCCGGAGTCGCATCCAGTAACGAACACATGACACTATAATCTGTCAAATCTTCTTTCGAAACACCTTTCACCGGATAAAATTCTGCTGCCAGACGATTTCCATATGTAATCGTTCCTGTCTTATCCAAAATCATGGTATCCACATCACCACATGCTTCTACCGCTTTTCCTGACATTGCAATCACGTTAAATCGAGTCACTCGATCCATTCCTGCAATTCCAATTGCAGAAAGCAACCCACCAATGGTTGTCGGAATCAGGCATACCATCAACGCAATCAGCCAGGAAATCGGAATGTCCACGCCCAGATACTGTGCAAACGGATACAAAGAAACGATAACAATTAAGAAAATCAATGTCAATACGATCAATAACGTATTCAACGCGATTTCATTTGGAGATTTCTGTCTGGATGCACCTTCTACCAATGAAATCATCTTATCCAAAAATGATTTTCCCGGTTCTGCCACAATTCTAATCTTCAGCCAATCAGAAACTACCGTTGTACCACCTGTAACAGAAGAGAAATCTCCTCCTGCCTCTCTTGTTACTGGTGCGGATTCTCCTGTAATTGCAGACTCATCTACTGATGCAACACCTTCAATAATTTCGCCATCATTGGGAATCACTTCTCCTGTTTTTACAAGTACCACATCTCCCTTTTTTAATTCGGAAGCATTGATTGTTTTCTCTTCTCCGTTATTCAGAAGCAGTCTTGCTTTTGTATCTTGTTTTGTCTTTTTCAGGGAAGCCGCCTGTGCTTTTCCTCTTCCTTCTGCAACAGACTCTGCAAAGTTTGCAAATAATACTGTCACAAACAAAATTGCTGTTACAATTCCATTATACACGCGATATTCTGCACTGCCTCCAAACAATGTCGGAAATATCGTCAAAAGCAATGTGATCAGAAATCCGATATCTACAACAAACATGACCGGATTTTTTACCATATAACGCAGATCCAATTTCTGGAATGCGCCTATAATGGATGATTTTAAAATATCCTTTGTAATAAATTTTGTCTTTTCTCTCTTCGCCATGTTGATTCTCCTTTCCGCTCATTTTCTACTGCCATAGTGACAGATGCTCGGCGATCGGTCCAAGTGCCAATGCCGGGAAGAACGTCAAAGCGGCAAAAATGTATACAATAAATACAAGAATAATCATAAAAGTTACATTGTCTGTTTTCAGCGAACCAATCGATTCGTTGACTTTCTTCTTCGCCAGCAGAGAACCTGCGATTGCAAGCTGTGCTACGATTGCAAGATATCTTCCAAAGAACATGGCCAGTCCGGTAGTAATATTCCAGAATACCGTATTGTCTGCCAGTCCTTCAAATCCGGAACCATTATTGGCAGCAGAAGAAGAAAATTCATACAAGACCTGACTCAGTCCGTGATATCCCGGATTTGTGATTCCTTCCAGTCCTGCCTGTGTTGCTACACCCAAAGCGGAAAATCCAAGGATCAGCAGCGGATGGATCAAAATCACAAGCGCCACCAGTTTCATCTCTTTGCCTTCAATCTTTTTATTCAGATACTCTGGTGTACGTCCTACCATCAGCCCGCAAATGAATACTGCCAGGATTACATACATGACCATATTCATCAAACCAACGCCTTTTCCACCAAAAACACAGTTGAGCATCATGTGGAGCATTGGAACCAGACCGCCAAGCGGAGTCAGTGAATCGTGCATATTGTTAACCGTTCCGGTTGTAAAGGATGTTGTTACCGTTGTAAACAATGCAGATTGCGGGATTCCAAACCGGGTTTCTTTTCCTTCCATATTTCCGGCCTGTGCAAGTCCCAGTGAATGAGTCACCGGATTGCCTGCCATCTCAGCAGAATAGCAGATTACAAGTCCCACTACAAAAAGGATGGACATTGCTCCGAAAATCACTGCTGCCTGTCTTCCCATCAGCATTGGCTTGCCAAACTGTTTTGGTGCAACTGCTTTTCTCGCCGCATTTTCTTTTCTGTTGTCATGGATCATATGACCAAATGCTACAACGCAAGAGCCCGGAAGTATCATCATGGAAATCGTTTCTATTATATTAGAAATAACAGTCGGGTTCTCAAACGGTGTCGCTGAGTTTGCACCGAAGAATCCACCTCCGTTTGTTCCCAGATGCTTGATTGCTTCCAGTGCGGCTACCGGTCCAAGTGCCAGATCCTGCATCTTTCCTTCGATTGTCTGTATCGTTTCATTTGCCTGTAATGTCTGCGGCACTCCCTGACTTACCAGAAGAAGACCGATTACAAACGAAAACGGAATCAGGATTCTGGTCGTCACGCGGATCACATCTTCATAAAAGTTTCCCATCTTTCTTCCGGAAACTCCTCGGCAAAATGCCATACATGCTGCATAACCGCTGGCAGCTGAGGTAAACATCATAAAAATGATCACACACAACTGACTTCCGTAAGAAAGACCGCTTTCTCCTGCATAATGCTGCAGGTTTGTGTTTGTCATAAAACTGATGATCGTATTGAAGGAAAGACTTGCCTCCATTCCATCAGCTCCGTTCGGATTTAAAAACAGCAAATTCTGTAATCGTAAAATCAAATAGCCGATAAATACCATTACTGCATTTGCCAGTACTAAAGACATCGCGTACTTTTTCCAGCCCATGTCTTCTCGTTTGATTCCGCAAATTTTATATAAAAAATTGTCGATCGGATTGAACACCTTATCCGCAAATGTTTTTTGCTTTGTGGCGATGTGATACATATATTTTCCCATTGGAATGACCAGTATCAAGAAAATTGCCAGTGTGAGTATAATCTGTAACATCTCTCTTCCTCCTGTTGCTGTCCTTTCTCTTTTTTCACAATTTCTCCGGATGTATCAGCGCATACACAAGATATCCGGCAAGTAATAAAACTAAAATTCCAAGAACGATCATCTTTATATCCTCCTATTTTTCTTTTGAATTGATCAGCGATTCACAAAAATTCGCAAATAATTTTACACATCCAAAACAAATAATTAAAATTCCTAGTGCAATTAAATCCATCATATTTTTTTCCTCCTTGCTGTTCCCTATTGTAGGACATTGCAAATAAAATCTGTGTTAAGTTCAAGGAAATTTGTATAAAAAAAGTATAAAGATTTTAATAAAAAGAGACATCAAAAAAGAAGGACGCATCACCTGATGTGATAATCCTTCTTTTTTGCCAGAAACTCACTGTGCTACCCGCAGCATCCGATATCCAATCCCGACATGTGTCTGGATATATTTCGGCTGTGATGGGTTTTCTTCGATTTTTTTTCTGAGTGTTGCCATAAACACACGCAGAGAGGCCACATCATTATCCCATGCACTTCCCCAGACTTCTTTTGTAATATAAGTATGCGTCAACACTTTTCCAACATTTTTGGCAAGTAATGTCAATAATTTGTACTCTGTAGAAGTCATGTGTAACTCCTTCCCTTTGAGATATACGCATCCAGATACATAATCAATGCGAAGATCTCCATTGACAAATTCTTTTTCTTCCTGAGAGGAACTGGATTCCATATACTGTAATCTCCGCAGAATCACACGCAGTCTTGCCAGCAATTCTTCCACTGAAAATGGCTTTGTCAGATAATCATCAGCTCCTGCATCCAATGCTTCTATCTTATCTCTGTCCTCGCTTCTGGCACTGATCACAATAATCGGAAGATTCGACCAGGAGCGGATTTTTTTGATCACTTCCACCCCATCCATATCTGGAAGCCCCAGATCCAGAAGCATAATATCTGGTTTCTGAGATGCTGCCTCTAAAATGGCCTGCGCTCCATTGGATGCGGTATGAAAACGATAATCCTGTGTTTCTAATGTAGTGGTAATTAGGTTTCTTACTGCTGTATCATCCTCTACAGCTAAAATCAGTGGTTTATTCATTTAAGGTGACCTCCTCTGCCTGCAATGTAAATGTAAAAATCGTTCCATGCGGAACGTTGTCCTCTACTAAAAGCTTTCCCCCATGTGCCTGTATAATAGATTTGCAAAGAAACAATCCCAATCCCATCCCTCTTCTGCTATCTGCAATCTGACTGTCTGCAGTATAAAACATATCAAAAATTTTTTTCTTTGCATCATTCGCAATTCCTGGCCCATTGTCTGCAATAGAAATGGCAATCATGTTTTCCTTTTTTTCTGCATGAACTTTGATGACAGAACCTTTTGGTGTATACTTCAACGCATTATCTACAATATTAATAATCACCTGTATAATCAATCGAGAATCCATCTTTGCCAACAACAATTCCTCCGATGGAGTAAAGATTAACTCATACTCCGAGTGATCCCGGCTGATGTGCTTCATCGCCTCCTCAATCACCTCATCTACCAGTTCAATTTGCAGATTCAGGTTCATCGTTCCATCTTCCAATCTTGTCACAGAAAGCAAATTTTCTACCAAATTGATCAACCACATCGAATCATCATAAATATCCTGATATAACTGTTTCTGCTTTTCTGCCCCCAAAGCCGATGCACGATTTAGCAAAATTCCGGCATTTCCAGAAATACTGGTCAGAGGAGTCCGAAGATCGTGAGAAATCGAACGCAGAAGATTGGCACGCAATTGTTCATTTTTTGCCTGTGCCAGTGCTTCCTCCCGTTTCCGGTTATAACACTCTTTTTCCAGTGCCATCGCACATTCTCCCAAAATCGAAAGGATTAAATTTTGTTCATATACATCCATCTTCATTTCTTCCAGAGCAATACCGATGACTCCATATACCGTGTCTTCATTTCGGATTGCCAGATACAGACAATGTGCCTCCGGATAAATTTCTGTTCCCGTACCTGCCCGTTTCCGATTTTCAAATACCCATTGTGCAATGGTTCTCTCCTCCGGCTGCAAATAGACTTCCTTTTCTGTAACATCAAATTCTGCCATACAAAACTTTGGCTCCATCAATGTTCCATCTGAAGCCAGATAATAGACCACTGTTTTTCCCATCATCCGCATCAGATGTCTGGCAGTTTCTTCCATCATTTCTTCTGCATCCTTTGCTTTCTGCAGCATCTGATTGGTCTCCAGCAAAATCCGGGTACGAAGTGCCATTTGTTCTGCCCGGTGTCCTTGTCGTCTGATCTGGATTGCCAGATTACTGACGATCATGGCTGCAATAAATACAATTATAAATGTCATCGGATATCCGGACCCATAAGCCGAAAATGTAAATACCGGCTCTGTAAACCAAAAATTAAACAACAACACACTCAGCAGGGAGGACAAAACACTCCATCCTCTGTTCACTGTAATAATTGCAATGATCAACACGCCCAAAATATACACAATAATCATGTTTTCTTCGGAAAACCCCAGTTGTTGAAACAAAAAGCAAACCACTGTTGCTGCCAGAAGAATCCCTATCATTACACAAAATCCTTTCAGAAACCGTTTCCAGTCTCCTGTCCGTTCAAATTTCATCTTTTTCTTACCGTCCTTTTCACTTCCTGTCAAATTTAACACCTCATATCTAAAGACTGCATGAAGATTTATCCTTTTGTATTAAGACTATATAAAGATTAACTCCAATACAATATAGTATAAGAAATTTTCCCAACAATCGCAACCCAATCTCTAATCCTGCTATTTCTCTTTTTTATCCAACCCTATTGACTTTTCCATCAACTGTTTATATACTGTTCATATAGATATATACAGTAAGACTTGCAAAAAGGAGGGCATACACATGAAACATCTCTTAGAAGTCACACATCTTCAGAAACAATTGGGGGATTTTTGTCTGCAGGACATTACCTTTTCTCTGGAACCCGGGTATATCACAGGGCTGGTAGGCAGAAATGGATGTGGAAAAACTTCTCTTATAAAGACCATTTTGAATCTATATGAAAAAGATGCGGGACAGATTTTTGTCAACGGACATTCTATGGAGAGTGAAGAAATTGCGGCCAAAGATCAGCTTGGTGTGGTTCTGGATGAATGCCTGTTTGATGCAGACACCAAAGCGGAGACCAATGCCCGCTGCTTCGGCGCTCTGTACAGCCGTTACGATCACAACCTGTTTTTGGAATTCTGCAGACGGTTTGATGTAGATCCCCGGAAAAAGATCAGCAAGCTCTCCAAAGGTCAAAAAGCACGTTTTCAGCTTGCTTTTGCATTTTCACACGATGCAAAACTCTTCCTGATGGACGAACCCGCCGCCGGCCTGGATCCGCTGTTTCGCAAAGAACTCCTGGGCTATATGCGGGAAATTGTAGAGGATGGCACCAGAAGTATCCTGTTCTCCACACACATTACCGAAGATCTGGATCGGATCGGAGATTACATTCTGCTGATGGATCAGGGAAAGCTGGTACTGAATCTGACCCGCGAAGAACTTTCCGAACGCTATCTGCTTTTACATGGCTCAAAAGAACAGTTGGAAAATCTGGACTCCCAGATGGTCATCTGTGATCAGTTTGGTTCCTATCGAAATTCAGTCCTGATCGACTCCACCAAAACAAATGATTCTGTTTTTGGTGACCTGACAGTAACCAGACCTTCTCTGGAAGATCTTCTGTGCTATTTTCACAAAGGAGGGATGATACAATGACAAAACTGATCTTTCACCAATTGTGGTCTGATTTCAAGAAACACTGGCTTGGAATCCTTATAACACTGGTACTTTGCTATTTCTCCACACTTTTTGTTTTTAGTTTTGTTTTCAGCCTGTATCTCATTGATTCCGAATTATATCTGCTCCCGGAAGCCGAACTGATGGATCATGTGGTGCATTCCGTCCAAAGCAATGCCATTCTTTATTTTATCATACTGGCAGGTTTTTTACTTTCTGCTATTTTAGTTTCCCGCAAGTTTCCTGTCAGGCTTTTGAAACCGATGTACTTTTGCCCGGCAGATACCCGATTGAAACGCAAAACCCTGCGCTCTTACTTTTGGATCAAAGTTTTGATCTGCTTTCTTTTCTTTGAAGGGATGTGTCTGCTGTACTTTCACACCACGCTTTTATTTACCGGATATTTCGAATTTACACTGCTGTTTCTGTTATCTGTTTTTATGATCCTCGACTTTTCCATGAAAGCAGAGCAGGGAAACAAACACGCCCCTCTTGAATTGGATGCAAACACAGAGGGAAAAGGAATGAGCGCCGTCAACGTCTACTGGTTCTGTCTGCTTGTTCTGGAATACATCATCTTATTCTGCCAGTCGTATACGGCATTTGAATGGAACGTCTGGCTTGCAGGATTCTGGATCCTTGCCATGCTTGGAAATCTTTTTGCTGCGTTCTATTGCATCCGCACATTTTTAAATAATATGATTTCCTATGAAAAACTATATGCACCGCAAAAGGGAGGGGATACACCTTGAATATCTTGTTAAAACCGGATTCTTCACTTCCGATTTATGAGCAGCTTGTACAGGCATTTAAAGAGTCCATGCTAAGCGGTGAGCTCTCTCCCGGCGACATGCTTCCTTCCATCCGAAGTCTGGCCAAAGACCTGGAGATCAGCGTAATCACCACAAAACGTGCCTATGAAGAACTGGAAGCAGAAAATCTGATCTATTCTCAGCCCGGGAAAGGATTCTTTGTGAAACAGGTGGATTTTCGCACCTTACAGGAAGAACAACTCGTCTTATTGGAACACGCGCTTACCGGGTGCATTGCTGATGCGAAAAAACTGTCCCTCTCTCTGGACGAGGTACAGGATCTGATCGAATTTTTATGGAAAGGCAGGGATTAATATGGCATAACTGATCTGCAGTGAACTTTCAAAAACTTATAAAAACTTTCAATTAGCCCCCACTTCTTTCCAGTTGGAAAGTGGATATCTGACGGTTCTTGCGGGAAAGAACGGATCCGGAAAATCAACTCTGCTGCGCTGTCTTGCAGGCCTTGATACCACCTGCAGCGGAAATGTAAGTCTGGACAACATCTCCATGAAAAAATATCCAAAAGACTACAAAAATCAGATTGGGTATGTGTCCGAAGAAATCACCTATTTCATGGAAAAATCTGCATTTGAAAACGGACAGATTCTGGGGCCTTATTTTGCCAACTGGTCCGTAGAGCGATACTATACTTTCATGGATCGGATGGATTTTTCTCCTTCCAAACAGCTCTGGCAGCTCTCCAAGGGGGAATACATGAAAATGCAGACTTGTTTTGTATTGGCACATCAGCCTCGCTTTCTTCTGATGGATGAACCTTTGGAGGGATTTGATCCGGTATTTCGCAGAGAGTTTTTATCTATGATGCAGGATATTTTAAACGAAGACATAGGAATTCTTATGTCTTCTCATATTACCGAAACTTTGACAAACCTTGCCGATTATCTGTTGTTTGCAGACAACGGAAAGATCACCTTCCACTGTCCGGAACAGATGGATGCCTTTCTTTCCAAACAGCTGCATCCCAAACATACACAAATACGAGACCTACTGTCCCGTCATTCCCAGGAGGTGACTACCACATGAAACATACACTCTACACTCTGGAAAAGAAACAATTTCATTTGGAAGGATACTGGCTGTTTGCAGGAGTTTTGTTTTTCTGCTATGTTCTCTCCATCCAGATGAACATGCAAACCATTTATCTTGACCTCCAAAACGGGCGAATCCCGGATTCCGTCACAACGGTTCCATTTCTTTCAAAAGTGGGAATCCTTTCTATCTTTGGATTGTGTGCTTATCTGAACCATCAGCTGTTTCTCATTTCTGAAAACGGTAGCATCGCACCTCGTATCAGCAGATATCTGACACTTCCTCTCACCCGAAAAGACTATTATGGGGTCAAGGCACGGATCTTTTTTCAAAAAACAGGAATTCTGCTCCTTTCACTGACAGCCATGTTCCACGTTTCCTTTCTGGGATTCAAACTGCCGCTGTCTGTCTACCTGCATTCTCTGCCGGACCTGGTTTTTACCTGCCTCTTTCTCCTGCTCGGAGCCACTTTGCTCTTTACGGGATATCTCCTTTATGATTTTTCTTATCTGAAACATCATACAATATAAAATAAAAAACTCCCTTCCCACTGCATACTCACAGTTGGAAAGGAGTTTTTCTATTTCTTTCGATTTCTCCACCACATATTCAGTTTATATAAAACAAACACTAACAAAACATATCCCAGCGGCAAAAAAATCACCAATGCGATCACAACTGCCAGTTTGGAAGTATCTTTTTCTTTTGTTTCTGTTTTTTCCTTTTTTACCGGCTCTGGTTTCACTTCCTTCTTCGTCCCTGTCAGTTCCAAATACGCCTCTTCTGACAAGGTTGTCCTGGCACTTCCCACCGGATGTCCCTGATAAAAATAAGTCACGGCTGCCTGGCGTTCTTTTGCATTGTTCTCGTTTTCCAACGTCCATTCCGATTCTAATTCTGAAAATTCTGTTCCTTTTGGGACTACTACATAAGCATCTTCCTTTTCAAATGCTTCGATATCGTCAGACACTTCCCATTCCTTCAAATTCAACTTTTCAAAATTTGCAAACGCATACTCATACATCGCACGGGTATCCGTATAGGCATCCACTCCGTATGTATGCAGTACCACCGCTGCAAGCTGCATGTCATTTCCTTCTGCCATGGTCACAAGCGTGGTCTTCGCCTGATCCGTATATCCTGTTTTTCCGGCTTTTGCATTCGCATAGTAATAATAGTTCTCCGGCCAGAGCATCTTGTGATTCTGATCCAGAATCCGCTCTTCTGCTGTCAGATTGGTGGGAGGAACTCTATATTCCAGCGTACTCTCCAGTCTGCGAAACTCTGCATTTTGATAGGCTGCCGCTGCGATCCTTGCCATATCATGAGCCGTCGTATAGTGCCCCTCATCATGAAGTCCGTTTGCATTGACCCAGTGAGAATTCGTGCATCCCAGTTCCTGGGATATCCGGTTCATCTCTTCGATAAATTCCGCATAGCCTCCCTGTAAATACTGTCTTCCCACATTTTCTGCCACTGCATAAGAGACTTCATTGGCAGAAGCCAGGAGCATTCCGTAAAGTGCGGACTCCATGCTGATCTCTTCTCCCGGCTTCATCCCGATCTGTGCATCATCCCACTGCAAAAAAGAGATACTGTCTTCCGAAAAGGCAACCGTGTCCGTCGTCTTTGCATACTGCAATGCCGTCAGTACACTCAAAATCTTTGTAATACTTGCCGGATATCTTTGTTCGTCTGCTTTCTTGGCATACAGTACTGCCCCGCTGTTCATGTCCATAACGATCCCGGACGCTGCATAGATTGCCGGTCCCTGGGGCCAGTTTGAAATGGCATTGGTCTCGATCTTTTCTGCATAAGATGCTGCTTTTTCTTGTTTTTCCTGTTCTTCGGCTGATACCGCTTCTTCTGATTCCTGCTGTTGTGTTCCTGCCGATTCTTCTGCATATACAGCGCCTCCGGGTGTCAGAAACAAAAGGATCCCCGCCAGGAATCCTGCCAGCACTTTTTTTATTTTCATAATCTGCCTCCATTTTTTCCATTGCCCCTATTATACGCAAAATAAAAAATAGCGTCAATGTGTATCTCGCTTGAGAAAAAGGTCTTTCCTTAAAAATCTTTACTTAAAAATTTCTAAATTTTCCACTCTTACTCTTGAGGATTTCTCCAAAACAAGATAGAATAGGAACATTCGAAAGGAGAATTTTCATGAATTCTAAACATAATCAGGAACATTTTTTTGACCAGGATTTTGAAGTCACTTACGAAGACGATCCGGTCTTTCATTATGAGGACATACCCCAACAACGTGAATTTCAGACGGTAGATCTGAAATCACAGCCAAAACCCAAACCTTCCCGGCAAAATAAAAAGAAACTGCAAGTGCCTCTTCAGGACGATGCTACCATTTTGATGGATCCTATCCAAAACGGAACTGTCACACCACGCTCACGGCAGAAATCACAGCATTGGGAAGAAGAATCTCCCCGTCAAAAAAGACCGCGGCAGTCACAGTCTTCGTATTCCAACTCCAACAGAGAAGACGAGTATCCCAAGAAAAAATCATCTTCCTCCAGACAAAAGGGAAATCTCCTGGCTCCGGTAAAAACCACTGCCAAATATGGCGGAAAAGCCATCTATAAAACAGCCAGTATTATGATCCGTTTCGTTTCCCTTTTACTGATTGCAGGAACTGCTGCCTTTTTAGCTTATAATTTCTGGAAAGGCTGCGCACCTTACGGAGATCCGCTGACTGCGGCAGAAGAAAAAAATATCGTTCTGGCAGCCTATGCCGCTGTAGCCGGTTTCTTTCTTCTTTTTGAATGCATTTCCTTTTTGTGGGCCATGACACGTGTACGCATCCGGGAAGGGCGCAAGATCTACAAAGAAGATACCGGACGGGGACTCTTTTCGTTCCTTTTCATTTATATATGCTCTTATGCCTCATTCTGGATCAGCCGCATCGTCCCGCAATCTCCGGACATCCTCAAGGGAATCCACGGCGCTCTTGATGTGTTCGGCTCCATGCACAATGCACTTTTTGGTATTTGTCTGGCAGGTGTGATCTCCTGTCTGATACGTAAGTATGCAAAGTAGAGTGCTTTAAAAGAGACATTCCCCTATCTCTCAGCAGATAGAGAAATGTCTCTTCTTCGATTATCTGTTACTTGTTTTCTTCCATTTCCCGGATTATCTGCTCAATCACAGACTTCTCTTCTTCCACCTCCTCTGCGATCACAGAAATGGATTTTCCTCTTGCAAGTTTCTTTTGGATCTGTTCTTTTAAATAATCTTCTCGTCCTTCTTCCCAGAATGTTTCCCGTTCTTGTCTCATATGTTTTTCCTGATCGTATTCATAAATACTCACTGATTTCGCCTCCGCTCGATTTTGTTTTAAAAATTCTGCCAGAATGTCTTCCTCAATACATTCTTGAATTGCCCGTTCCACAGCTTCTTCCACGGGAACATCTCTGGCATACTTTCTGACTCTTTCCGTATATTCGGAATAGTCTTTTAAGGATTTACACATACCTTTCAACTTCTCATTATGTCCCCGATTGATATCTGCCTCCTTAAATTGAATATGCAGGAGATTTCGGATACAACACTGCTCTTGCCCTCAATCCCTCTCTGCTATTTTAAATGGAATCAAAAGCATAGAGAGTTTCTGATGTGATATGAGAATAAAAGATGCGGTATTTTTCCGCTTAGAAAAACCAGAAATAATATGCTTTTTTGTATTCTAACACAATTTTTTTCAAAAAATCTCGCATTCCTTCTCTTTTTACAAAAATTTTAGGAACTGCTTATTTCACCAGAACCCCTGACTGCAGCATATCTTTTAAGAGCTGATTTGCCTCTTTCTTAATCACATCAAGTGGGGTCTTTTCTCCCTGTGCTTCATTGATGAATCCAAGCATTCCAAAGCACAAAAATCCGGCAATCTTTTTCGGAGAATACTTCACTTCCCTGTTTTTTCGGATTTTATTGGTATGGGTTTCAATCGTCTCTAACACGATGTTATAAAATGCAAACGCAAGATATGGATTTTTCTGAGGGCTGGTGTACTGAAAAAACTCAAAGCATTCATAATAAACTTCAAGGATGCTGTCTAACATATTGCAGTATCCCATCACGATATTATTCTTTGGATTCTCTTTCTTTTGTTTCATATGATAAATATCTGTCCCAATCTGAAGCATATCACTGAAAATATCATCCGCCAGTGCATATTTATCGCTGTAATGAGAATAAAATGTAATCCTGCTGATTTCTGCACGTTTGCATAATTCTGTAATCGCAATCTGCTCAAAAGGTATTTCTCCCATCATCTCGATCAAAGTTGCCTTCAGATTTTTCTTTGTTTTGATCACTCGTCTGTCTTCCATAATTTACACTTTTCCTTTTTTGTATAATTAACTAACATTTTACAATTATTGTTCATTGTTTTTATTTTTCTGATTTGCTATAATTTTAACACTTGTTAAAATAACGGTCAATATGTAAGCTATTTCCGCCGCTTATGACAGAAGCCGGCGTTACAGACCAAGGGAGGATTTTATGCCAAAGATAGCAATTATGACAGACAGTAACTGTGGGATCATGCCTGCTGATGCCGGCCAGTATCACATCCATGTTCTACCAATGCCCGTCCTTGTCGGAGAAGAGACCTTTTATGAAGGATGCAATATTACTTCGGAAGAATTTTACCAGAAGCTGACTTCCGGGGAACCTGTAACAACTTCTCAGCCATCTCCTGCGGATGTTATGAAGATGTGGGATCAGCTGCTTCAGGAACATGACGAAGTGGTACACATTCCTATGTCCAGTGGATTGAGTAATTCCTGTCAGACCGCCCTGCTTCTTGCACAGGAAGAATATTTTGAAGGAAAAGTTCATGTGGTAGACAATCATCGGATTTCCGTTACTCAGGCACAATCCGTTCTGGATGCAGTAGAACTTGCCCGTCAGGGATTTACCGGCGCACAGATCAAAGCGACTCTGGAACAGGAAGCGCTGGATGCCACAATCTATATTGCTGTGGACACATTAGAATATTTAAAAAAAGGGGGGCGTATCACAGCCGCTGCAGCTGCCATCGGAACGGTTCTGAATTTAAAACCAGTTCTTACGATCCAGGGAGATAAGCTGGATGCTTATACGAAAACCAGAGGCATGAAATCCGCATTCAAAGCTATGTGCAAAGCACTTGACAAAGACCTTGCCGGGAGACTTGCCACTTTCCACGACCAGGGACAACTCAAAGCAGGAATCGCTTATACACAGATGGATACAGATACCTTGGAATTTTTCAGAGAAGAAATGAAAAAACGATATCCGGATCTGGAATTATTCCAGCTTCCGCTTACCATGAGCATCGGATCTCATACCGGCCCCGGTGCACTGGGAATCGGCCTGGTACGATTCCATAAAAATTAGAAAATGCCAAAGGCGGGACAAGCATACCTTCATGCTCTCCCGCCTTTTTCTATCTTGATTTTGCATTGGGATAGATCCGATCCATTCTTTCATCGTCAAAATGTTCATCAATTACCTTTTCCCATCCACTTTTTGCCGGTTTTCCATTGGCACGCATATCATAGCGAACCAGCGCCGCCATGGACACCAGAATATTCACCGCCATAAACACAACTAAAATCCAGGTCAGAACATAGCCCCAGATCACCGGGATCTTTTCAATCCATCCTGCAAATTTCGGATACAGTATCTTGATCCATACAACTGCAGCAATCCCCCAGAAAAAGCAGTACAACAAATTGATACGCCCTCCCAGATTAAAGGGAATCTTACTGTAATCCCAGAATACTTTTCCAAATACAATTTCCGTAAACACGCTGCACACATATTCATATGCACCGCCTAAAAATGTACCCACAAAGAAAATGTGTCTGTCCGGCTTTTCTCTGTCTTTATATAACAGTGCGGTAGCAATGGCAATAGCAAGTCCCCACACAATACTGAACGGTCCCCATACAAGACTGCTCCTGCTCATCCAGACACCGGAGGTCAAACGGCAAAAAATCGTTTCTGTAAAATCTCCCAGCACTGCTCCGATCAAAAACAGCCAGAACAATTTGTAGAATCCACATCCTTCTGCAAACTTTCCCTCTCTTGCCTGTGTTTCCGTCTTCTCCAAAATAACAGGATACGCTTTTGCCATTCGTTTTTCTACATGTCCAACAATCATCAAGGCAAATTTCTGCGTCCAGACTGCCACTTTCTGATTCCACCGGATCGCTGTGGGCATTTCTTTTCTGATATGAAACACTGCTGCCAGTGAAGCAGAAATATCCAGAAGCATCCCTGCGATCAAAACCCAAAGCAGAACTTCCCTGATCAGTCCCGGAATCATATGATACAAGGACATCAAAAATCCATTGGCATACCGCACTGCCAGAAATCCCAGAACTGCCCACAATACAGAATACTGCAGACAGATATATCCGTCAAAATTCCATTTTTTGTCAGAATAATCCCACCATTTATGCTGATTCAGACGCTCCAGGATCTTTCCTGCCATCCATTCTATGATCGTAGCAAGTATACCACAACCAAGCAGCTGAAATACCGGATCCGCCCGAAGTTCTTCCATGGTAACCGCCATAAACACGGCAGCCGTTCCATAAACCAGACAGAACGGTCCTGTCGAAAATCCGCGGTTGACAAACTTCTTCTTTTTTACCGTACCGACTATGGTCTCGATCACCCATCCCAAAAAGGAGTAGATCAACAACAGCCATATCAGTTCCATGATCGTATAATTCATCTTGTCTTCTCCATTTATCTTTTGTATCTTTGTTCCACGTTATTCTTCCAACTTTTTCTGTATCTCCTCCAGTGCTTGCAGCTCTTGGGGAAGATCCTCCGTCTGATAATAATCAATCGCCACAATCTTTGCCGGAATTTCCTGATGATATGGGCCTGCTGGAACAATGACCTGATCACCTACTTCCAGACTTTCATCTTCTGTCCGATATGCATGCCTCTGACCGCCTTCGTGAAAGATCACCTGACAGATGATCTGCTCTCCCGGCCGCCTTCCTTTCCGATAAATATAAGGATTTAAAATATCCTCATAGCTTTCATAAAACCGGATATATCCTGCAATTTCGCGAATAAACTGATCCCAGCCCTGTGGAAGCCCCCGACGGTTATACGTGCCTGTCACAATACGGCTGGCACTTGCACCGCAATCCAGAGAAAGTTTAAATTCTCCGCTGTCAGGCTCCCTGGGGCCGGATGTATTCTCAAGCTTGCCGAGATACTCCATACACTTATCCATCAATTCCGGAATTTCATCCCGCATATGATAGGTTTTGGTCAGCTCCCGTCCCGGTGCGATCACCTGCCGGATGGTCAGTGTTTCCTCATAACGGTCCAATATCATTTCTTCTTTGTAATCCCAGTTGACAGTCTCATTTTCTGTTCCTTCTTCATTTTTCTGGATCAAACGGACATTCCTCTGATATTCCAGAGTAATCTTATTGATCTGTCCCGGTATGGAAGTGGGAACGATCTCGTCCATGATCTTTAAAAACTCTTTCCAGTTTTCCGGATACACACCGCGTCCCACAGACTTTTTCTCTTTCTCCCCCTGCTCGCAATATGCTACTTCCCAGTTTTCTGTATCCTCATCGGGAAGTACGTCTTTTGGCATATAAATATCTTTCCACGCTTCCATATGCAAGTCTTCGATTCGCAAAAGCCATTCTTCTCCATGTTCTGCAGTTAAAGAATACGCACATTCAAAAAACGGATAGGATACACTCTCGATCACTGCATCCAGTCTAAAGTCCTTCCCGGTCCGAATTTCTATCAATGTTTTATTTTCACCTTTTCTGGTCGAAAATCGAATATAATTCAGCATCGCACCAATGTTCTCCTTTGCTGTCATTTCCAGCTTTTATATTGCCGGATTTCACCATTATACCACAAAAAGACCAGAGATGAACTCTTTTACAAAGAAATTCATCTCTGGCTTTTGTATCAGACTTTTATTCCATATAACCGCCCTTCATCGGAGACACTGCCTTTTCTGCAAACTGCTTTAAAACACCTTTTGTATATTTGTTTTTCCTTGGCTGCCAGCGGCTTTTTCTTTCTTTTAAGATTGCTTCCATTTCTTCCTCTGATTTTCTCTCTCCGTTTACTCCCACGATTCGAAGAATCCTGTTTGAAATGCTGATTTCGATCAGATCATTTTCTTCCACCAGGGCAATCGGTCCACCCTGTGCGGCTTCCGGTGAAATATGTCCGATTGCAGGACCTTTGGATGCTCCGGAAAATCTACCGTCTGTCAGAAGCGCAATACTTGCACCAAGCGTTGCATCTGATGCAATTGCTTCTGTCGTATAGAACATTTCCGGCATTCCGCTTCCTTTTGGACCTTCATAACGGATGATCACCGCGTCGCCCGGCTGAATCTCATGTGTCAGTACTGCATGGATCGCATCTTCCTCACAGTCAAACGGTCTCGCCCGAAGAACTGCTTCAAACATCTCTTTTGGCACTACTGTGTGTTTTACAACTGCTTCATCCGGTGCCAGATTTCCTTTGAGAATCGCAATACTTCCATCTGTTCCGAATGGTCTGTCAAACGGCCGGATCACATCTTCCCTCTTTAAATTCCACTGATCCAGATAACTCTGGCATTTATCGTAGAATCCATTTTTCTTCAGTTCTTCCAGATTTTCTCCCAGTGTTTTGCCTGTCACTGTCATAACATCCAGATGTAACATATCCTTGATCTCTTCCATGATCGTCGGAACCCCTCCTGCATAATAGAAGAACTGTGCAGGCCATTCTCCCGCCGGGCGGATGTTGAGCAGATAGTGTGCCCCTCTGTGCAGACGGTCAAATGTATCTCCGTCAATCTCGATTCCAAATTCTTTGGCAATTGCCGGAATATGTAACAGAGAGTTGGTAGAACCGGAAATTGCCGCATGTACCATGATTGCATTTTCGAAGGACTTCATCGTTACGATCTTGTCCGGTGTCAGGTTATGCTCTGCCAGCCAGACTGCCTGTTTTCCGGCTTTTTTTGCAAACTCTCTTAAGTCCTTGCTGGTTGCCGGCATTAGGGCACTTCCCGGGAGCATCAGTCCCAGCGCTTCTGCCATTACCTGCATTGTGGATGCTGTTCCCATGAACGAGCATGCTCCGCAGGATGGACATGCATTATGTTTGTAAAATTCCATCTTTTCTTTTGTGATTTCTCCACGTTCACACATTGCATTGTACTTTCCAATCTGCTCCAGTGTGAGAAGATCCGGACCTGCATCCATCACGCCGCCTGTCACGATAATAGACGGAATATTGATTCTTCCTACCGCCATCAAATGTGCCGGCATTCCTTTATCGCAGCTTGCAATAAACACTCCACCATCAAAGGGAGTTGCATTTGCATGAATTTCAATCATATTTGCCATCATATCTCTGGACGGCAATGAATAGTTGATTCCATCATGTCCCTGTGCTTCTCCGTCACAGATGTCCGTACAGAAATAACGAGCTCCGAAACCACCTGCCTCCGCAACACCCTGTCTTGCCTCTTCGACCAGATCCAGAAGATGTCCACTTCCCGGATGACTGTCTCCGAATGTACTTTCAATGATAATCTGTGGTTTGGAGAGATCCTCCAGCTTCCATCCGGTTCCCAGTCTCAAAGGATCCAGCTCCGGTGTGATTTTTCTTAATTTCTGACTTGTCAGTTCCATCTTAATTTTCCTCCATTCTGATAACATTTCCCTGTTCCAAATATTGAATCAAAATTTTTGCGTCTTCGTCCTCCACCCGCATTTTTACATTGTCAAAGCAAGGAAGGCTAAACACGCCCAGCATTGATTTTGCATCTACCACATAACGTCCGCAGAGCAGATCTACTTCTTTTTTGCAGGCTTCTGCCGCCTGCACAAGATGTTTTGCATCCTGCATATCTCTCAAATATACGGGTATGATCTTCATATACGCTCCTCCTTTATTATGCGAAGATCGAGATCACCAGTCCCAGAATCAGACCTGTGATTCCGATCAGTGTTTCCATGATCGTCCATGATTTTAATGTTGTCTTCTCATCAATCTCCAAAAATGTACTTACCAGCCAGAATCCGGCATCATTTACATGACTCAGTGCCGTCGCTCCGCCACAGATCGCACAACACATCGCCGCTCTGTACAGTGTAGAGCTGTCTGCCATGGCCGGCATTGATGCCATGATCCCGGAAGCCATCGTCATTGCTACGATTGAACTTCCCACAGAAGCACGTACCAGAAACGCAATGAGAAATGCGATCACGATCAGCGGCATCCCGCTTTTTTCCAGGATTGGTCCAATGATATTTCCAAGTCCCGAATCCTGCAGCATCCAACGAATCACTCCACCGCTTGCAATTACAAGCAGAATCATTCCAACCGGTCTGAGGGAATGATCCAGAATCTTTTTCAGCTGATCTCTGTTATACCCCATTCTTGTTCCCAGCATGTACATCGCTGTCAGAGTTGCGATCGTCAGTGCCACAAACGGTTCTCCTAAAAACTGAAGAACTGACTGCACACTTTCCGGAATCGGAAGATATCCCGAGATCGTGCTGAGCAAGATCAAAACAAGCGGAATTAAAATGATCATTAATACAATTCCGAAGGATGGAAGATTTTTATCTATGTCTGCAATTTCCTCTACATTCGCAGGAAGTTTGGTATAGATTTTATTTCCTATGATTTTTCCCCAGATAATTCCTGCAACCACTGTGGAAACCAGTGCAACCGGAATTCCGATCGCCATCATCGTCCCTAAATTCACACCCAATGCGTTTGCAACCAGAACAGAACCTGCTGACGGCGGAACAAACGCATACCCGGATGCCAGCCCTGCTAAAAGAGGGATCGCGTAATATAATGTTGACTTTTTTGTCTGCTTTGCCACATTGAATGCCAGCGGAATCAGGATCACAACTCCTGCTTCAAAAAATACGGTTGTACCGAGCACAAGCCCCGTAAGCCCCAGTGCCCATCCTGCTTTTTGCTGACCAAATCTGCGGATCAGCGTCTGCGCCATCTGCTGGGCTCCTCCACTGACTTCCAAAATTCCGCCAAACATGGATCCCAATCCGATCAAAAGTGCAATTCCCTGCAATGTCTTTCCTACACCCTTTTCTACCGTCTCCCCGATCATATGTAACGGCATGCCTGCACCAATTCCGATCAATACAGCGGAAATCATCATTGAAATTACCGGATGAAGCTTCAACTTGATAATCAAAAATAACAATAAAAGAATTCCTGCTGCGGATGCGATCAATAAGCGCATCGGATCTGCATAAAATGCTGGTTCTGTCATCTTCCCTTCCTTCTTACATTCATCATACGTTTTTCTCGTTCAATACATCTGACCATTTTACTGCATTTTTCTCCTTTTTCCAAAGTTTTTCTTTCAAATGCTTTAAATTCATCTGATGATTTTATTCTAAAATCTTTAAACCAGAAAATCAACCCGTAATATTTCACAATTTATTCACTTGTTTTTTGTGTATTTTTATTGTTTGACATTTGTTTTTTCTTATTTTATCCTATATTTATTGCGTTATATTTGTAGAAAAGAGGAAAAGTCATATGATGAATTCAACTGAAAAGAGTTTACCTGAGAAGTTATCTGACGATATCATTGCCTATATTTTAGAAGAACAGCTCCAACCCAACGACAAACTTCCCAACGAATCCGTTCTCTCTGAAAAAATGGGAGCCGGACGGAGTTCCATCCGGGAAGCCATGAAACTGCTCGCATCCAGAAACATTGTGACCATCCGGCAGGGTTCCGGAACATATGTTGCCGCCTCCCCCGGAGTCGTTGACGATCCGCTTGGATTTACCTTTATTGATGACAAGAAAAAGCTGACACTGGATCTTCTGGATGTTCGTTTTCTGCTGGAGCCTGCCATTTCAGAAATGGCTGCCATAAATGCAACGGATGAAGATATTTTGAAAATTTCCACTCTATGCCAAGAAGTAGAAGAGCTTCTTATCCGAGGTGAAGACCATACCGGAAAAGACATTGAATTTCATACAGCAATTGCTTTAAGCAGCAAAAATCTTGTTGTTCCACGTTTGATTCCCGTGATCAACAGTTCGATTCCACTTTTTATACAACTGACAAACAACCGGCTTTTACATGAGACCATTGAAACTCATCGGGAAATTGCAGACGCGATTGCCTCACATGATGCCCTGCGCGCCAAAGATGCAATGTATCTCCATCTCGTGTATAACAGACAATGTCTTCTGAAACAGACTATATAAAAACGATTTTGGAGATCCGGACAAAACAACTCACTTTCAAGAACACTAAAAAAAATCTCCCACAGAATATCGCACATCAAAATGCGAATTTCTGGGGAGATTCTTTTTAGACTTAAATCCAAAATGATATTCCGTTTCTTCTTCAATCTTTGATGATCAGTGCCATAAACACAAGATCTGTATCACCGGTATTGGTCAGTGCATGTCCGCATCCATCTGGTGTAAATGTCACATCACCGGCTTTTACCGGACGGATCCTTCCATTGTCATCATAATTGCCCTCTCCTGTTAAAATGTAATAGGTCTCACTTTCTCCATGGTGTTCATGGTAACCAAGGGAGCATCCCTGCTCCAGAGTTACTTCTGCGTATAATCCGCATTTTCCATTCAACTCTTTTTCTCCGAGAATGTGTCTGATCAGCACATGCCCCTTTCCTCCGCACATTGCTTCGATTCTTTCTGTATTCATTGGATCACCTCGTTTGATTTTTTCTGGTATTATACTGCATTATTCATCGAATTCCAAGATCACGAAATCAAAACGTGAAGTTTTTCTGGTATCGACTACCGTTCCTTTTGTTGTCTTTAATCGCTCTGCATTCTTAAAATTTTTGCTGATTCCCAAAGCATGTTCCATCACATAATAATAAGAGGCGGGAAGGACACATTCTGTCACCTCATATGTCTCTCCCGGCTGAAATGATTCCACATGCTCTGTTGTAAAATCCATTCTTCTCATGTCTGCGCCTCATTTCTGTTGATATAAATGATCTCTGTGATTCCACAAAAAGCATCCGCCGCCAAAAAGTCCAAAGACCAATCCCGCATAAATCCCCGCACAAACCAGATCACTCAGTCTGCAGATTACCTCCATATGCTTGATCATGCAGACCAAAATTCCTGCCACTGTAATTCCAACTGTCCAGATCAGCACGGCAGTTGTCAAAAATACTGCCATTCTGGAGGTCTCTTCAATATGTCCTGTGATCAGTTTCCACAATCTTGTATACATTCTTTCTCCCTCACAATCATTTTCTTGAATCTGACATTTATTGTAAGGCTTTGATGTAAAATCTATACCGGATCTTGACAAAATGTTTGTGAAATAACATCTGATCATTCTTTTTACAAGATCTGTTTTAAAATCTGCGCCGGCGTATCCACGATCCACTCTGCACCTGCCTGTTCCAGTTCCTCTCTGTCTCCATATCCATACAGTACTCCCAATGCAGAAAGTCCACAGGATCTGGCTCCCAGCACATCATGCTTTCGGTCTCCGATCATCAGTACCTTCTGTCTTTCCTGCACATTGCATACTTCCAGTACATACTCGATCACTTCTGATTTTTTTGTACGGCTCCCATCCATATTGGCTCCGCCAATAAATTCAAAATATGATGCGATTCCAAAATGTTCCGCAATACGACGTGCGTATTTTTCCGGCTTGGATGTGGCTACTGCCAGGCGGACTCCCGCCTCTTGTAAAGCACTCAGTACTTCCGGAATCCCTTCATAAACCATATTTTCCAACATTCCTTTTGGTTCATAATATTCCCGATAAAGTTCCACCATACGGTGCCCTTCTTCCTCAGAAATCCCACAGAATTTTGCAAACTGCTGAGCAAGCGGCGGTCCTACAAAACACTTCAGATCCTCCACATGTTCCACTTCTTTCCCCACTTTTTTAAGTGCATACTGGACACTGTTCATAATACCCGGACCAGAATCGGTCAATGTCCCATCCAGATCAAACAGAACCAGTTCATATTGATTCGCCATCGTCTTCCTCCTTTTTAAAAACTGCGGATCTTATCTCCATCTTCATCCTGCGTATTCTCAATCTTTTGGATCACCACATAGTATCCAAAGTCTTCATTTACTTTTACGAAGACCCGATCGCCCACTTTATGTCCCAGAAGAGCTTTTCCAATGGGTGACTCTATGCTGATCAGTCCATTCAAAGAACTTCCACGAACCGAAGTTACGATCCGGTAAGTCTCAACTTCCTCATCGTCCTCGCAATATACCTGAACCGTATTGTTCAGCCCCACTTCATCTGCGCCTGAATGATCCTCCACAATCACTGCCGTCTTTAACATTCTTTCCAGATACCGAATCCGACTTTCATTTTTGTTCTTTTCTTTTTTTGCTGCATGGTATTCAAAATTTTCACTGAGATCTCCATGAGACCTAGCTTCTTTCACTGCCTCGATCAATTCTTTCCTCTCGACCAATTTTCGATGTTCAATTTCTCTTTGGATTTTTTCCACATCACTTTTTGTCAGTTTCTCTCTCATAGTCTGCCTTTCTTACAAAGCAGGCAGAAGTCCGAAACATCTTCCAAACCTCTGCCTGTTGTATTTTTTCTATTACTTTTTCTGGAAACTTACAAGTCTCTGCGATTATTTTACAAGCAGAGATTTTCCTGTCATTTCTTTTGGCTGTTCCATACCCATCAGTTCGATCAAAGTCGGAGCAATATCAGCCAGGCATCCGCCTTCTCTCAGTTTGTAAGCCGGATCTGCATTGACAAGGATAAATGGTACCGGATTGGTTGTATGTGCTGTAAATGCTTCCCCTGTCGTCTCATCGATCAGCTGCTCTGCATTTCCATGGTCTGCGCAGATAAACATCTGTCCATCCACTTCTTTCAAAGCATCCACTGCTTTTCCTACACACTCATCCACTGCTTCGATCGCCTGGATTGCTGCATTCTCTACTCCTGTGTGTCCAACCATATCTGGATTTGCAAAGTTGATGATGATCACATCATATTTGTCAGATTTGATCGCATCTACCAGTTTATCGCATACTTCATAAGCGCTCATCTCCGGTTTCAGGTCATATGTCGCCACTTTTGGAGATTTTACAAGAATTCTGTCTTCTCCTTTATTTGGCTCTTCCACACCACCGTTGAAGAAGAACGTTACGTGTGCATATTTCTCTGTCTCTGCGATACGAGCCTGTGTCATGTTATGAGCTGCCAGGAACTCTCCAAATGTATTTGTAATCTCTTCTTTCACAAATGCTACCTGTTTGTTCTGGATCGTCACATCATACTCTGTGAAGCATACGAATGTTGTCTTGACTCTCTCTCCTCTGTCGAATCCTTCAAAACTGTCATCGCAGAATGTTCTTGTGATCTCTCTTGCACGGTCCGGGCGGAAGTTAAAGAAGATCACAGAATCTCCGTCTTTTACGGTTGCCACCGGTGTTCCGTCTTTTACGATCACCATTGGCTCTACGAACTCATCTGTCTTATCTGCATCGTAAGAAGCCTGAATCCCTGCTGTCGCAGATTCTGCCTGTACGCCTTCTCCTTTTACCAGTGCGTTGTAAGCTCTCTCCACTCGATCCCAGCGGTTATCTCTGTCCATTGCATAGTAACGCCCGCTGACAGATGCCACTTCTCCAACACCAATTTCTTTCATCTTTGCTTCCAGAGCTTCTACATATTCTTTTCCGGATGCCGGCGGCGTGTCACGTCCGTCCAAGAAGCAGTGTACATATACATTCTCCACTTCCTCTCTCTTTGCCAGTTCCAGAAGTCCGTAAATATGTCCGTTATGGCTGTGTACACCACCGTCAGAAACCAATCCCATCAAATGAAGTGCTGTATGGTTCTCTTTTGCGTTCTTACATGCTGCAAGCAGCGCCTGATTCTCAAAGAAATCTCCGTCTTCAATTGCCTTTGTGATCTTTGTCAGCTCCTGGTAAATGATGCGTCCTGCTCCCATGTTCAGATGGCCTACCTCAGAATTTCCCATCTGTCCTTCCGGAAGTCCGACTGCCATTCCACTTGCATTTCCTTTTACAAACGGGCACTCTGCCATCAGCTTGTCCATAACCGGAGTTTTTCCTTCCGCTACAGCATTCCCTTTTGTTGTATCATTCAGTCCATATCCATCTAAGATCATCAATACGGTTGGTTTTTTACTCATGTCCATATCTCCTTTTACTTTCTCTGTGAATTTGCAATTTTTTCATGAAAATCGCATCTTTCATTCCGTAACCTATTGTAACTGTTTTTTCCTGATTTTGCAAATATCTTTCACACTAATTTGCAAACTCATCAATATCCATTTCATCCTTTTGCCGAATTTCATCTAACACCCAGTGATCATTTTTATGAATAAATTTCCAGTATTCATAGAACGCTTCATTTTTCCTGCTTCCGCGTATCATCCTTCCCGTCTTTTCATCCACCACATAATCGATCATTTTGCCGTGGATCAAATACCAGATATAATCCTGATCTTTCCCCAGATCGTCAAATGTATGTACCGGCACCGCACTTAAAAGCCGTTCATTTTTCTGCACCGGAACTTCATTTCGAACCTGCATCCACCCCAGCTTCATTACAAAATCATCGTAACACTTCTGACTCATGTAATCTTTTGCATAATCTGGATCCTGTCTCTTCCAGCATTCCTGGATCACAAAATATGAGTTTTTCACCTGTTTTTGAATCTCATCAATATCCCAGTTATCCCCAAAATTCTGATACTGACGCATTTCCCGGTAGCTTCGGGAGGACGCTTTTCTCGATTTGATGAAAAACAAAACAACTCCCGCATTGGCCATCAGAAAAAATCCTCCAAATGCAACAACACTTCCGACAGGATTGGAACTTCCCCTGCTGCCAGAAGATGAATAATGCGAGCTGCTTCCGGAACTAAATCCCCCGCCTCCTGATGAGCCGCCGCTTGCGCCACCTGCCCTTGCATGTACTGTAACCGGACTACATACACAAAGAAACAACATTCCTAAAATAAAAAGAACTCTTTTTCCTTTACTCTGCATGGATACCCCCTTTGAATCCACTGAATCTTCATTCTGCCATTTCATTATATCATTTTCATACTACATCGTCATTGTTTTTTTCTGTCTCTCTCAAAAAATCGAAATGAATATCGAATATGTAAAAAACGTCACAATGTACGCTTTCATTGGCTCTCTCACCAATTCTAACGATACATTGTGACGTTCTTTTTTCTGCTTCTTCAGACTTTTAACAGACAAAATTTCCTATTTGTAATTTACGATCTGCCCAAAATCAGCTTTCAGAGAAGCTCCACCTACAAGTCCTCCATCGATATCCGGCTGTGCAAATAATTCAGGAGCTGTTGCAGCGTTTACAGATCCGCCGTACTGGATGCGGATTGCTTCTGCTGTAGCTTCATCATAAACTTCAGCGATGCACTCACGGATTCCTTTACAAACTTCCTGTGCCTGCTCTGTTGTAGCTGTTTTTCCTGTTCCGATGGCCCAGATTGGCTCATAAGCGATCACTGCAGTTTTTGCCTGATCAGCTGTTACATTCTGGAATCCAACTTTTACCTGCTGACGGATGAAATCCATTGTAACACCCTGCTCTCTCTGCTCCAGAGTCTCTCCACAGCACATGATCGGTGTGATTCCGTGCTCAAATGCTTTTAGGACTTTTTTGTTGACATCTTCGTTTGTCTCACCGAAGTAGTCTCTTCTCTCTGAATGTCCTAATACAACATATTTTACTCCTGCATCTACAAGCATTGCCGGAGAGATTTCTCCTGTGTAAGCTCCGCTCTCTTCGAAATACATGTTCTCTGCTCCAACCTGAATGTTTGTTCCTTTTACAGCTTCTACAACCGGTACGATATCGATTGCCGGTACACAGAATACTACATCTACTTCTTCATTTGCTACTAATGGTTTTAACTCTTCTACTAATGCAACTGCTTCGCTTGGAGTTTTATTCATTTTCCAGTTTCCTGCGATAATTTTCTTTCTTGACATACTCTTCACTCTTTCCAGTACTTTTTGTACTCTGTTTATTTCAATGTTCCCCTTACTAGGCTCGTAAATACCTCGCCAAGTGCGGAGAACTAAGTAAACGCTAACCTCAAACTGCGCCTGCGGCTTGTTTTCGCTAAGCTTTTTACTTATCGTTAGCTGCTGCTACTCCCGGGAGTTCTTTTCCTTCAAGGAATTCCAGAGATGCTCCACCACCTGTAGAGATGTGTGTCATCTTGTCTCCGTATCCTAACTGGTTTACAGCTGCTGCGGAATCTCCACCACCGATGATTGTCACAGCATCTGTCTCAGAAAGTGCTTTTGCAACTGTTTCTGTTCCGTTTGCAAAGTTTGGCATTTCGAAACATCCCATTGGTCCGTTCCATACAACTGTTTTTGCAGATTTTACTGCTTCAGCATATAATTTTGCTGTCTCAGGTCCGATATCCAGTCCCATCCATCCTTCTGGGATTTCATTCTGAGGAACAACCTTGATGTTTGCATCATTAGAGAATTCATCTGCTGCAACAGCATCTACAGGAAGGAGTAATTTTACACCTTTTTCTTTTGCTTTTTCAATCATATCCAGTGCGTACTGTAAGTAATCTTCTTCCAGAAGAGATTTTCCGACATTTCCACCCTGAGCTTTTGTAAATGTGAAGCACATTCCACCACCGATGATCAGTGTATCTACTTTTTCAAGCAGGTTGTTGATTACAGAAATCTTGCTGGAAACTTTAGATCCTCCAAGGATTGCAACGAATGGTCTCTCCGGATTTTCTACTGCGTTTCCAAGGAAGTCGATTTCTTTCTGCATTAAGTATCCGACAACTGCTGTGTCTACGAACTGTGTCACACCAACGTTAGAGCAGTGTGCTCTGTGAGCTGTTCCGAATGCATCGTTTACGAACACATCACATAAAGAAGCCAGTTCTTTGGAGAATGCTTCTCCGTTCTTTGTCTCTTCTGCTCTGTAACGTGTATTCTCAAGAAGTACGATATCTCCATCGTTCATTGCTGCCACTGCTGCTTTTGCATTCTCGCCTACTACTTCAGCATCTGCTGCAAATTTTACTTCCTGTCCGAGAAGTTCTGACAATCTTACTGCTACCGGTGCAAGAGATAATTCCGGTTTTGGCTCTCCCTTCGGTTTTCCAAGGTGTGAGCAAAGGATTACTTTTCCTCCGTCTGCAACTAATTTTTTAATTGTTGGAAGAGCTGCTACCAGACGGTTTTCGTCTGTGATCTTACCATCGATCAACGGCACGTTAAAGTCACATCTTACAAGCACTCTTTTTCCTTTTACATTGATATCATCTACTGATTTTTTGTTAAGCATTTTGATTGCCTCCCTGTGTTTATTTTCTGTCAGACAAAAAGGTCCGGTCCAAATAAGACCGGACCCTTTGTGAGCCTATTTTTCAAAAATATAATCTAACTGATTAAATTTTTCTATATTTCGACTTACAGTAATGTTCCGAAGTGTTTGATTGTTCTTACCATCTGGCTTGTGTAAGAGTTTTCGTTGTCATACCAAGAAACAACCTGTACTTCTGTTGTTCCATTGTCTAATGGAAGAGCCATTGTCTGTGTAGCATCAAATAAAGATCCAAATCTCATTCCTACGATATCGCTGGATACGATCTCATCTGTGTTGTATCCGAAAGATTCGTTAGATGCTGCTTTCATAGCTTCGTTGATCTGATCAACTGTTACGTTTCCTTCAACTACTGCTGTAAGGATTGTTGTAGATCCTGTTGGTGTTGGAACACGCTGAGCAGATCCGATCAGTTTTCCGTTCAGTTCTGGAATAACCAGACCGATTGCTTTTGCTGCACCTGTGCTGTTTGGAACGATGTTGCAAGCTGCTGCACGAGATCTTCTTAAATCACCTTTTCTCTGTGGTCCGTCCAGTGTCATCTGATCACCTGTGTAAGCGTGAATTGTGCACATGATACCAGATTTGATTGCTGCAAGGTCGTTCAGAGCTTTTGCCATTGGAGCCAAGCAGTTTGTTGTACAAGAAGCTGCAGAAATGATGTGATCATCTTTTGTCAGCTGCTCGTGGTTTACATTGTATACGATTGTTGGAAGATCGTTTCCTGCTGGAGCAGAGATAACTACTTTCTTAGCACCTGCATCGATATGTGCCTGAGCTTTTGCTTTTGATGTGTAGAATCCTGTACACTCCAGAACTACGTCTACGCCGATTTCTCCCCATGGAAGTTCTTTAGCGTCAGCTTTTGCATAGATTTTGATTTCTTTTCCGTCTACTGTGATAGAATCTTCGCCAGCTTCTACTTTGTCAGCCAGTTCATATTTTCCCTGTGTAGAGTCATATTTTAACAGGTGTGCTAACATTTTTGGAGATGTTAAGTCGTTGATTGCAACTACTTCATATCCTTCTGCTCCGAACATCTGTCTGAATGCGAGACGTCCAATACGTCCAAATCCATTAATCGCTACTTTTACTGCCATGATTAATTCCTCCTAAAGTTTAAAAAAATTGTTGCTGCTTTGCAGCTGTTTATTGCAAATCTCTAACGAAGAATTCACTTTGTTAAAGATTCATCAACTACGGTTATTGTACTAAAATAGAAACAAAAATTCAAGCCTAAAATATATTTTTATAGAACTTGTTTAAAAATAGGTTTTCTATTCTGAAATTCTGTATAATATTTAAAGCCGCAGGTATCTAAAATCTGCGCTGCCTTTTTGAAATCATACGCCACATGCTCCGGCTTATGTGCATCGGAACCAATGGTAATGATCTCTCCCCCCAGTTCTTTATATCTGCAAAGAATTTCCGGATGAGGATGACAAAACGAAAGTCCATATTTCCAACCTGCTGTATTGAGTTCGATCCCCTTGCCCATGGCAATCACTTTTTGCAGGATCGCATCGATTTCTTCCGCATACTTTTTGTAGGAATATCCTTCTGCCTGACGTTTCCCATAACGTACCACATAATCCAGATGTCCCAACACATCAAACGTTGAAATGGCATCCAGGTTCTCCAGTGTCGCTGCAAACGTCTCCCGGTAAACGTCTTCATCTGTTCTTCCCTCAAAAATTTCTCCATAATATGGATCCATCCCGTGAACAACGTGAACCGAACCGATCACAAAATCAAACGGATACTGACTGACCAGCCTTTGATACGTCTCTGAAAGATGCGGCTGCAGTCCCAGTTCAATTCCTTTTCGGATCCGGATCTTTCCGGCATATGCATCTTGCCACCGCTCCAATTCCGGAAAATACGCATCCAGATCTACCTGAAACGCCTTTTCTCCGGTATCTTCATGGAACGGATAATCATTGTCCACATGATCCGTAATACAGACAGACTCTAATCCTTTTTCCAGCGCACTTTCGATCATATCCTGAATCTTTGCCTTACTGTCTGTAGAGAATCTGGTATGCATATGGGAATCGCTTGTTATCATTGGATTGTTCCTCCTCCCAGTACATATTCTCCATCATAAAATACGACAGCCTGTCCGGGAGTGACTGCCCTCTGCGGCTCATCAAATGTACAAAGGATTTCATCTTCCCCCGTCTTTTCAATGGTGCACCATGCACCTCTGTGATTATAACGTATTTTTGTAAAAACATGCAGCGGCTCTGTCAAATCTTCGATGGACATAAAATTCAGATTCCGGGCACGCAGCTGCATCGTCATGGATTCTTCTTTCGTACCGATCACAACTTCGTTCGTCTCCGGCCGGATTTCCAGAACAAATGCCGGATATCCCAGCGCCAGCCCCAGTCCTTTTCTTTGCCCTACCGTATAATGTGTGATTCCTTTGTGACGTCCGAGTACCGTTCCATCAGTAAGCACAAAGTTTCCTTCCGGAACTTTGACCCCCGCTTCTTCTTCAATATAGGATGCATAATCCCCGTCCGGCACAAAACAGATATCCTGGCTGTCCGGCTTGTTCGCAATCCGAAAATTGATCTTTTCTGCAATGGAACGTACCTCTTCCTTCGTGTACTCTCCCACCGGCATCAGTGTTCGTTTCAGCTGATCCTGGGTCAGATTATACAAAGCATAGGTCTGATCTTTTGCCAAAGTAGCGGAACGCCGGAGCGTATATCTTCCATTTTCCAGCTGCACCACCCTTGCATAATGTCCAGTCGCAATGTACTCTGCTCCGATTGACAGACTCCTCTGCAAAAGAGATTCCCACTTCACATATCGGTTGCATGCGATGCATGGATTTGGAGTTCTTCCATTTTGATATTCCTCCACAAAATAATCAATCACATGCTCTTTAAATTCTTTTTTAAAGTTCATCACGTAGTACGGAATCTCCAGTGCGGCCGCCACTCTTCTTGCATCGTCAACCGCGCTGAGTCCGCAGCATCCGCCGTTTTCTTCCTGCATGGCCTGCTCTTCATCCTGCCAGATCTGCATGGTCACTCCAATCACATCATATCCCTGCTCTTTCAGAAGGTATGCTGCTACGGATGAATCTACGCCTCCGGACATTCCCACAACGACTTTGCTCATCTTAGTATTCCTCTTCTTCCTCATCTTCATGAATGTCAGATTTTGGTTTTTCCAGTCCTTCGATCTGAATACCATGTTTCTCTGCATAATCCCAAAGTGCGGCATGGATGGCTTCTTCCGCAAGCAATGAACAGTGAACTTTTACCGGTGGAAGCCCGTCCAAAGCTTCCATTACCGCTTTGTTCGTCACCTGCAGTGCCTCATAAATACTCTTTCCTTTCACCAGTTCTGTCGCCATACTGCTCGTTGCAACTGCAGCTCCACAGCCAAATGTTTTAAACTTCACATCCTGAATAATCTGATTTTCATCAATATCCAGGTAGATTCTCATAATATCTCCACATTTTGCATTGCCGACAGTACCGACACCACTTGCATTTTCAATCTCTCCTACATTTCTCGGGTTCTGAAAGTGATCCATTACTTTTTCTGTATACATATCTGTTTTCTCCTCTTCTATTATTTCTATCGTGCATTCTGTTTTTTGATAAAATCTTCATACAGCGGTGACATACTTCTTAAGTTCGCCACAATTTCTTTCAGTGCCTCCACTGTATCATCCAAATCTTCTTTCGTTGTATCTTCTCCCAAAGTCATACGAAGCGAGCCGTGTGCAATCTCATGAGGCAGGCCGATGGCCAGCAGTACGTGAGACGGATCCAAAGAACCTGATGTGCAGGCAGAACCACTGGATGCACAAATTCCTTTCATATCCAGCATGATCAGAAGCGATTCTCCTTCGATAAACCGGAAACTGAAATTTACATTGTTTGGAAGTCTGTCCGTACGATCTCCATTCAGACGACAGTATGGAATTTCCGCTTCAATGCGCCCGATCAGATAATCCCTTAACTCCCGTTCTTTTTTCGTCCGCTCTTCCATCGTCCGCAGAGCACGCTCTGTGGCTGCTCCCATTCCTACGATACCCGGCACATTTTCCGTTCCGGCGCGGCGTTTTCTCTCCTGTGCTCCCCCGTGTACAAAGGAACGGATCTTTACTCCTTTTCGGATATATAGAAATCCGATTCCTTTTGGTCCATTGAGCTTATGGCCGCTTGCGCTGAGCATATCAATGTGACAGGCATCTACATCGATTGGTATCTGTCCAAATGCCTGAACCGCGTCTGTGTGGAACAAAATCCCGTGTTCTTTCGCAATCTCACCAATCTCCCGGATTGGCTGGATAGTTCCGATCTCATTGTTGGCAAACATCACAGAAATCAAAATAGTGTCCGGCCGGATGGCACGTTTTAACTCATCCAGTTTTACCACCCCATTCTCATCCACATCCAGATAAGTCACCTCAAATCCGCGCTGCTTCTCCAGATATTCGCAGGTATGCAAAATCGCATGATGCTCGATCTTTGTTGTGATGATATGTTTTCCTTTTTTCTCATATGCCTCTGCCGTAGCCTTTAACGCCCAGTTGTCCGCTTCCGAACCGCCTGCCGTAAAGTAAATCTCATTTGCCTGTGCACCAAGCGCCTGGGCGATCACTTCCCTCTGTCTGCTCACAATTTCCTTGTTGCCTGCCGCAAAGCTATAGACACTGGATGGATTTCCATAGTGCTCTGTAAAATATGGAAGCATTGCTTCGACTACTTCCGGCGCAGTTTTTGTTGTTGCTGCATTGTCTAAATAAATCAGTCTGCTCATGGTTCTTCTCCTTCTCTATTTTCCACAATCTCTATTTCCGGCACATGCAGAGTCAGTTCCACTTTCTTTCAAAGTCTCCCCAACTTCCACAAGTGCTTTTAAATTCATCTCATCTACAGTCTGATTGATACTGTCATTAATCTTCTGCCACACATATTTGGTCACACAATTATCCGCCGCCTGGCATCCGCCTTCTGAAAGAAATCCGGAGCACTCTACCGGGTTTAAATCTCCCTCCAGTGCACGCAGGATATCACCTACGGATACTTCTTCCAGATCCTTTGCAAGAACATATCCGCCCTGTGCTCCCCGGATGCTGCGAATAAGTCCGGCCTTTTTCATCTTGGACATCAGCTGCTCCAAATATCTCTCTGAAATCTCCTGCCGTTCCGCAATACTTGTGATGGATACAGGTCCTTCTTTCTCATGCTGTGCCAGGTCGATCAGTGCGCGCAGACCATATCTGCCTTTTGTAGATAATTTCACGCTTTCACCTTCTTGCTGATTCGCTCTTTTTCAATCCCTATTATTTTACTAGGATTTCCTCTTGTAGAATACCATTGCTGTTTTGTTCTGTCAAGGCAAAATAACGAATATGCTATTAAAAACACTCTTTTTCAGGTGAATCTATGTCTGCAAAGAACTCTATCTTACAAGGAACTCTAATCCTCACAGCTGTTGGATTTTTGTGCCGGTTCATGGGATTTTTTTACCGGATCTTTTTAAGTCACACATTCGGAGAAGAAAGTGTCGGATTATACCAGCTTACATTCCCGGTATTTGCCCTGTGCATTTCCTTTACATCCGCCGGTCTGGAAACGGCAATTTCCAGAACCGTAGCCAGACAAAAATCTCTTCATCAGACAAAAGAAGCCTCAGAAACACTTTGTCTGGGGCTTTTTATTTCCTGTGCACTCTCTGTAGTCACACTACTTATCATTCAAAAAAATGCAGCCTTTTTCTCAAACAGGCTGCTGGGAGATCCGCGATGCAAAGAAATTCTGATCCTACTGTCTTATGCCCTTCCCTTTTCTTCTGTTCACGGATGCATCATGGGGTATTGCTATGGTCTGAAACAGACAAAAATCCCGGCTGTTTCTCAACTTGTGGAACAGATCACCCGGATTCTTTCGGTTCTCTGCTTTTATCTGTTTGCTGCAAAAAACCATATCCAGGCAGATATTTCCATCGCAGCTGCCGGAATCGCGGTCGGGGAATTATTCGCTGCGTTCTACGCGATCCGAAAACTACAAAAAAAACAGTCTGACATCTTTCACCCCAGACTGTCTGCTGCTGTATTCAGATCTCGCTTTTTGGAACTTGTCCCCTTATCTCTTCCATTGACTGCCAATCGGGTACTGCTCAGTCTCCTTCAGGGAATGGAAGCCGTTTCCATCCCCGGCTGTCTGAAACTTTATAACCACAGCACTGCCGAAGCTTTGAGCATATACGGAGTATTGACCGGAATGGCGCTGCCCTGTATTCTTTTTCCATCTGCCATCACCAACTCCGTTTCCATCATGCTGATGCCAACTGTTGCAGAACTTCAGGTTACCGACCAGGCATCCCGCATCCGAAAACTGTTAAAAAAAGTTCTGGGAGCCTGTTTTTTCATGGGACTTTCCTGCTGTCTTTTATTTCTGATCTTCGGACGGATGATCGGGCATCTTCTGTTCGCCAGTGATCTGGCTGGAGATTTTATGATCACTTTGGCCTGGATCTGTCCCTTCCTCTATGTAAACGGTTCTCTGATCAGTGTCCTGAACGGCTTTGGAAAAACTTCTACTTCTTTTTCCATCAATATGATCGGCCTTGCCATCCGCATCGCAAGTGTTTTTTTCGCAATTCCAGCTTTTGGTATCCAGGGGTATCTTTTAGGACTTCTGATCAGCCAGCTTGCTGTCAGCCTTTGCTGCTGTTTTGTATTGCATCATCTGATCACCCGGTCAGAGAGTTTTTAAAAATGCTCCGACTAAAACAGGATTCACATACAATTCTAAAATCAATCCAATCAAAAGCATCCCTCCAGAAACCAGACTTTTCTGGACATTCCACTGCATCCGCGGATAACAGTAGGCATACCACAGTACGATCAGATAGGCAGGGATATAGAACAAAAACTGTGGAAGCATTCCAATCACACACAGGATGCTTCCTTTGACTCCCATTCCCAAAACCGCCATAGAAAACAGAAGTCCCGCGGAAAAGCCCGTCCAAATCAAAAACAAAACAACTGCGCCCTTTCTGAATTTTGTAAAAGCCGCTCCCAGCATTACCAGAAATGGAATAAGACGCACCTGCAAAAGATACCAGATATACTCTCCGGTCAGAATTTCCACCTGCTGATATTGTTTTAAAAAATATTCACTGAAAATCCCGGCTCCGGCTGCAAATTGCTCCGCTTCCAGATTGACATACAGAATTCCCAACAAAAACCCCGGCATAAAAAGAGCCAATAACTGCCTCTTTACATGAAACATCTTCAATGGCATTACTCCTTTTCCTTTCGATATTTCATTATATGCCGGAGGGTCCTGTTTTATTTATTCAGTTTTTCCATACTTCGTGTCATATGCAAGAAGTGCAGCGATCGTCTTGGAATCTTCAATCTCTCCGGAGAAAATCTTTTCCTTGAGCTCTTCTATTGTATATGCCTTCAGATCGATAAATTCATCTTCGTCCAGATGTTGCTGTGATGGAATCAGATCTTTTGCCACAAACACTTCAATCCGTTCATTGCAAAAGGCAACTGTCGTACGCAATGTGATCAGCCATTCCAGATGCTCACAACGAAATCCCGTCTCTTCCTCCAATTCTCTCCCTGCGCACTCAATCCCTGGTTCCTCCACAGCATCCAATGCCCCTGCCGGAATCTCCAAAGTATACCTCTCCAGTGCATTCCGATACTGACGTACCATCAAGATCTTCCCTTCTTCTGTTACCGGAACTACTGCCGCAGCCCCTTTGTGACTGATAAAATCCCACACTGCCGTATGGGTTCCATCAATCTCCATGGTATCCTGATAAAAATCCAGGATCGCGCCTTTATATTTTAATTCTCTTTTTAACCGTTTGATCTTCTCACTCATTGTTTCTCTCCTGCTTTGAATCAAAAAACGGAACCCCTTTCCACCTTGCGATGTTTAAGGAATTCCGCTTTTCATTTCATGATATTGTTCTATTTTGCATAATCCGTGACGCGTGATTCACGAATTACATTTACCTTGATCTGTCCAGGATACTCTAATTCAAATTCAATCTGATTAGCGATCTCTCTGGCCATAAGTACCATATCATCATCAGTCACCTGATCTGGAACTACCATGACTCGAATCTCTCTACCTGCCTGAATAGCAAAAGATTTATCCACACCTTTGAACTGGTTTGCAATCTCTTCTAATTGTTTCAATCTGTTTGTGTATGTCTCTAATGTCTCTCGTCTTGCACCCGGTCTTGCCGCTGAAATCGTATCCGCAGCCTGTACAACACAGGCGATCAACGTCTGTGGTTCTACGTCTCCGTGATGGGATTCCACTGCATTGATCACAGTTGCTGATTCTTTGTACTTTCTGCAAAGATCAACACCGATCTGGATATGAGAACCTTCCACATCGTGATCAATGGATTTTCCGATATCATGCAAAAGACCTGCACGTTTCGCCATGCGAACATCCAGCCCGATCTCCCCTGCCAGAAGTCCTGACAGCTGCGCAACCTCGATGGAATGCTTCAGCGCATTCTGTCCATAACTTGTTCTGAACTTCATACGACCAAGCAAACGCAGCAGCTCCGGATGGATACCCGGCACACCGACTTCGATGGCTGCCGCTTCTCCTTCTTCGCGGATCATAGAATCCACTTCCTTCTGCGCTTTTTCTACCATCTCTTCAATTCTTGCCGGATGGATACGTCCGTCTACGATCAGACGTTCAAGTGCAATACGTGCAACTTCTCTTCGGATCGGATCAAAGCCGGACAATACGACTGCCTCAGGTGTATCATCGATGATCAGTTCTACCCCTGTCAAAGTCTCAAGAGTTCTGATATTACGTCCCTCTCGTCCAATGATCCTTCCTTTCATCTCATCACTCGGAAGCTGTACAACAGAGATCGTTGTCTCTGCCACATGATCAGCTGCACATCTCTGGATTGCATTGACAACATACTCTTTGGCTTTCTTGTCTGCATTCTCTTTTGCCTGAGACTCCAGTTCTCTGACCATTTTCGCGGTTTCATGTTTCACATCTTCTTCCACAGTTTTCAACAGATATTCTTTTGCCTGTTCGGAGGTAAGACCTGAGATTCTTTCCAGTTCCTGTACTCGTTTCTGACTGAGTTCTTCCACTTTGGCTTCACGCTGTCTTAAATGTTCCTCTTTCGCTGTAAATTTTGCTTCACGCTGCTCAATAGCTTCGGAACGTTTGTCCACTGCCTCTTCTTTTGCCAGCACACGCTTCTCATAGCGCTGCAGTTCCGACCGTCTTTCTTTGGTCTCTTTCTCAAGATCATTCTTCGTCCGGATGGACTCTTCTTTCACTTCCAAAAGAGCTTCCTTCTTTGTCGTTTCAGCAGTTTTCACGGCATCGTCAATGATTTCTCTTGCTTTTGCTTCTGCATTGCCAATCTTGGATTCTGCATTGTTCTTCAGACTGGTAATGGTCAGATAACGAGTCACGACACCGACTATCAACGCGAGGGCCGCCGCAATAATTACACATAAAATTACTGGCACAGGAGCACCTCCTTATTTAATTTTCATTGTACATGTTTATGTATTGGAATACATAAATACAACACTTAAATTTTATACTGTTTTACCAACCCTGTCAAGCATTCTCGTCATAATTTTGTATCACTTGACGGATGTCCTCATACCGGAAACCCTTCCTTGCCAGATGCCCATATAATTTTTGCATCTGCTGGGGCGTGGCAGTCCCCGGATCTACGCGCTTTTTCTCCAGGATCCTTCGAATCGCATCTGTCTCATCCTCATGATCAAAACCGGCTTCTACCGCCTCTTTTGCAGTCTCTTTCGAAACACCTTTCTGACAGAGCTGATATAAAATCTCCCTTCTGCTCTTTGATGACTTTCTGCTCTGCACAAAATTCATCGCATACCTTGCATCGTCCAGATACCCAAAAGATCTGACATAAGAAATTGCCGCCTCGACGGCTTCCTCAGGATATAATCCCTGTACCAGTTTTTCCCGCAGGGCTGCTTCGCTTCGGTCCATATCTTCCAGAAGATGCATGGCGCGAAGCTTCGCTCTCTTACAGATCACCTTTTGCAGGATCTCCTGAACAGTCTCCTCTTCCAGCAAAGCTCCCTCTGAAATTCTGTAATGAGACAGTTCGCCTTTGTATAATACAAAGGCGAACTGCTCATCTAAATATACTTTATATTTGATCTTGGTCATCATCTCTACTTTTGTAACGACCATCTTTTATTCTTCTCCTTCGATCGGCAGTTCCATCTGGGACTCTTTCGGAGTCAGTTTCAGATCGCTTTCTTTTTTCTCGTCCGCTTCTCCCTCGATCAGATGATAGTGTTGGCGTACTTTTCGATCCAGTTCTTCCATCACCTCCGGATGACTGGTCAGATAAGACTTCGCATTCTCGCGTCCCTGCCCGATCTTCTCTCCTTCATATGCATACCAGGCACCGCTCTTTTTCACCAGATCGATCCCTACTGCCAGATCCAGAATGTCTCCTTCCTTGGAAATTCCTTTTCCGAACATAATATCAAATTCAGCCTCTTTAAACGGAGGTGCAATCTTGTTCTTTACAATTTTAATGCGGGTTCTGTTTCCAACCATCTCTCCGCTCTGCTTCAATGTCTCGATCCTTCGCACATCCATACGAACGGAAGCATAGAACTTCAATGCACGGCCTCCGGTTGTAGTCTCCGGATTTCCAAACATCACTCCCACTTTCTCACGCAGCTGGTTGATAAAGATCACAACGCAATTCGATTTGCTGATAACTGGTGTCAGCTTACGAAGTGCCTGTGACATCAATCTTGCCTGCAGACCCACATGGCTGTCCCCCATATCGCCTTCAATCTCCTGCTTCGGAACAAGTGCAGCTACAGAGTCAATCACAATAATATCTACTGCACCGGAACGCACCATCGTCTCTGCGATCTCCAATGCCTGATCTCCGCTGTCCGGCTGTGAAATATACAGCTCATCAATATCCACACCGATCTTCTTTGCATAAACCGGATCCAGAGCATGCTCTGCATCGATAAATCCTGCAATTCCACCTCGTTTCTGAACTTCTGCGATCATATGAAGAGTCACAGTCGTCTTACCACTGGACTCCGGTCCATAGACTTCGATCACACGTCCCTTGGGAACTCCGCCAAGTCCCAATGCCAGGTCCAGGCTCAAACATCCGGTAGGCACTGTCTCCACTGCAACATGACTGCCTTCTCCCAGCTTCATCACCGTTCCTTTTCCAAAATCTTTCTCTAATTTTGCAATCGCTGCATCCAGCGCTTTTTTCTTTTCATCATTTACCATAACGAATCTTCTCCTTTTAATCCGAACAGTTGTTCGCTTCTGTTTATTATACTATTATATGCTCTCTGAATTGTCAAGTACATTTTCGAATCTTATCTTTGTTCTCATCTCCTTTCCTTCCTGCCATCTTGCAAAACAACCAGGGCAGACTGATGCAGATCTTTTCTCTTTTCACATGGGAACTTTCTTGAACAGACCCGGAAGAACTCCTTGAATGTCTGATGGATCCAAAGCACGACACAGCAACAGGCGGCTGCACGATAAGGCTCTGTGCTTTCTCTCCAAACACATCTTATCATGCAGCCGCCCTGGTTGCAATCTATTTATTTTAATTTTTCTCTTTCATCGACTCCACACGATCCTGGATCGTCTTGTTAAAATTCTCGATCTTTCGTTCATACGAAGTACTCATGTATTTTGAGTTCAGCATAAAGTCTGCTGTAGAAAGATTATTCGCGATCGGAATATCATACACCACTGCGATCCGAAGCAATGCTTTTACATCCGGATCATGAGGCTGTGCCTCCAACGGATCCCACAAAAAGATCATAAAATCAATCTGCCCTTCCACGATCTTGGCTCCGATCTGCTGATCCCCTCCCAGCGGACCACTGCAATATCCTTTTACAGGAAGTCCTGTGCGCTCTGAAATCAGCTTTGCCGTTGTTCCCGTTCCACACAGAAAATGCCCTTTTAAAATCTCTTTATTTCTGTCGCACCAGTCTACCAGTTCTTTCTTTTTTCCGTCATGGGCAACCAGCGCAATGTGCTTTGCCTTGCCGATCTCCATAGTTACAAAATTATCATTCAGCATCGTTTCTCCTCCTGTCACCCTACTTTCTCATCCGATCTTTCTATGCCATCTGCTCCATAGAATCAAATCGGATGGCTGCGATCAGACCAATGATCACAGTTACTATGATACTATAAATCAATGCAATTGGAAAGACTAAATCCATACCGATCAAAATTCCTGCCAGGGCAGCGATCCCTACTCCGATCCCCAGCACAAACATCTGAAAAAAGGCTCTGACTACATCCTGTCCGGTACGTCCAAGTACATCTCCCACCAGACATTGCGCCAGTACTTTGCTATATATCCGGTTTGCCTGCAGAACCGTATAAATCAGGATTCCAAGCAGGATTTCTGAAGCAGGGATCCGCCACAAAACCCCAATTGGCAAGCAGATCAGAATTCCGTCTATGAATGCTTTGATGTGTTCCATCAACGTAGAATACCACAGCTTTCTCACTGCACGATCCGGAATCAGATATAAATACGGTGTCTTGATCTCCGTTTCCCACTTTCCAAGATATCCGGTAAAAATAAGGGTCATATATGCCAGAATACCAAGGAAAAAAATCTCGGAAAATCCGCTTTCCGTGACCGCTTCCCGCATCGAAACTCCTAAAATAATCCCCAGCACCAGATTGAGTCCTGTCATTTTTGAAAAAATAAATGTCTTTTCTTTTCTATATTCCAACAGCTGCCGATAAAAAATCGCCTTTGCTCCCACTGCCTGATACCGAACCGTCGTATGCCGGAATTTTTTCTTTTTTTCTTCCAGCCCCATGACCATCTCGCCATTCTTTTTTCGCCGGATCATCTCTGCATAGGTATCCGCAAACTTTGCCGCATCTTCATAATAATCCCCTTCACACGGCATCCGGTATGCCACCGTTACAAGCAGAACTGTTGTCAGAAGATACAAAATCGTCCCCGCAATATTCAACACATCCGGCTTTAAGAGGATCAGATGAAACGCCGAAATCTCCCATCCGATAATCGGGATCATCCGCAACAGGGGCCAGTCAAAAAATGCAGATATCGTAGAAAAAGAGACTCCCTTTTTCCAGAAATACAACACGATCACCCCTGTAACAGCGATCAGAAAAATCTTAATTCCCTGACCGATCCGTTTTCTCGCCTTTTCTGAGATCCGTTCACTGGAATACAGCCAGACCATCAGACTGGTCTCCAATGCCAGATTACAGATGCAGATACCCGCAAACAGCAGTATCCTCCACGGACTGACCTGAAATACCGTGACACCTGCAAGTATAAAGATTGCAAAAAAGATCACGCTGCTCAAATAGTTCATCCATGCTCCGTGGATCAGAATGATCTTGGGATCGATCGGTGCATGAAACACAAAATGTGCATGCGCCGGCCGAAACAAAATCCCTTTTCTGGATGCATATGCCATAAAGTTCAGGAAAAACAGATACAAAGACCAGACAGTTAACAAGATCACCAGTCCTTTTGCATTATCAAACTGAAACTGTGTCAAGATCGTCCCCAGTCCGATTGCCAGAAACACCGCATACACTGCGCAAAAAAGTAAAACCAGAAGTGTCAGCGGCTTTTTGACTGCCTTCTTCAGATTGTTGATCAGACTTTGCTTTGTCAGATATACTAACGCTTTCATCTTTTCTCACCACCTGTCATCTCAAAAAACAGTGCATCCAAATCTTTGTTTCCCACATCCTCTTTTCGATAAGAACCTATGATCTTGCTCTTTTCCATTACAAACATCACATCCCACAGCTCTTCTACCATCTCCAGCATATGCGTACTGATAAGAACCGTAACTCCCTTTTCTTTCTGCTCCCGGATCACTTCTTTTAGTTCTTTGATGGCTTTGGGATCCAATCCCACCATCGGTTCATCCAGAAGCAGAACCTTCGGACAGATGGCAAGTGCACAGCAAATGCTTACCTTCTGCATCATTCCTTTGGAAAGTTCGTTTCCCAATTTCTCCTGCTTGTCATCCAGATCAAATCTCTCCAGAAGCGCTTCCACCTCTTCATCCGGCATCTGACTGTTGTACGCTTTTCGTATGTATTCTATATGCTCTCTCACACTCAGAGCGTCAAACATGGCCGGCATCTCGGGTACATAGGCAAACAGCCGTTTTGCTTCCACACTTCTGGCCACAAGCCCCTGGATCCCAATACGCCCCTGATACCGCAAAAGACCTGCGATACTTTTGATGATCGTTGACTTTCCGGCTCCGTTTGGTCCCAGCAGGATCCCCACCGTTCCATCCGGCACAAAGAAACTCACATCGTCTACTGCCAGAGATTTTCCATACGATTTTCTTAACTTCTGTACTTCCAGCATCTCCATTTCCCTCCCTCATGTTTGTCAACACTTCCTTAATCTTCCAATTCCTGGGTATACAGCTTAAACAATGCCTGCGTTCCTTCCTCACCAAGACCTTCGGCCTGCAGTTCCTCATACTCTGCCAGCACCTGACTTAAGACATTCAGATCCAGTTCACTCATATTTGCCTCGATCAGAGCCAGTTTCATGTCTTTGACAAAATGCTTCAGGAAAAATCCCGGGCGATAATCCCCTTCCAAAATCTTAGGACCAAACAGATCCAGCTGGCGGCTTCCTGCTGCCCCGGTAGAAACAGAACGAAGCACCGTGGGAAGATCCAACCCTTTCGCTTTTGCATAAGCAAGCGCCTCACACACTCCTGAGAGCGCACCTGCGATCATGATCTGATTCGCCAGCTTACAATGCTGCCCTGCTCCTGCCTCTCCCTGATAATTGATATTCGTTCCCATAGCTTCAAACAACGGCATACAGGCTTCAAAATCTGTTTTTTCACCGCCCACGAGAATGGACAGCGTTCCGGCTTTTGCTCCCGTATCCCCGCCTGTCACCGGTGCATCCAGCACATGGAATCCTTTTTTCCTTCCTTCCTCATAAATCTTTTTGGAAATCTGAGGGCTGGTTGTGGTCATATCGATCAGATATGCGCCTTCTTTTGCACTGTCCAGAATATTGCCGCTGTCAAAATAGACTTCTTCCACATCCTGCGGAAATCCCACAATGGTGATCACTGCATCACAATCTTTCACGCAGTCGGCAATACTCTCATGAAACGTCACGCCTTCTGCGATCACGTCTTCCACCTTTGCTTTTGTTCTTGCGTAAATATGAAGATCAAATCCTGCTTTTTTTAAATTTCGCACCATGGATTTTCCCATGATACCGACTCCGATAAATCCTATCTTTTTCATGTTCCTCACCTCACTGCTGTTTTTCTACGACTTCACCCTGCTTCTTATAAATACTTTCTGCCGGCACAAATCCACGCACAGAAGAAAGTGGATAGATATTCGTATGACTTCCCACAACGGTTCCCGGATTTAAGACACTTCCGCATCCGACTTCCACTTCATCTCCAAGCATGGCTCCAAATTTTTTCAGCCCGGTCTCAATCTGTCCATCTGGAGTTTTTACAACGACCAGTTTCTTGTCAGACTTCACATTCGATGTGATGGATCCCGCTCCCATATGGGATTTGTATCCAAGGATGGAATCTCCCACATAATTGTAATGTGGAACCTGGACTTTATTAAACAGGATTACATTTTTCAGTTCTGTCGAATTTCCAACGACTGCCCCTTCTCCTACGATCGCATTGCCGCGGATAAATGCACAATGTCTGATCTCCGCCTCTTTTCCGATAATGGCCGGCCCTGTGATGGACGCACTCTCTGCCACTTTTGCTGTCCTTGCGATCCAGATATTCTCCCCCTTTTTCTCGTATTCTTCTTCACTGAGGGTATTTCCCAGTTCCACAATAAACTCCGAGATTCTTGAGAGAACTTCCCAGGGATAGGTCACTCCCTCAAAAAGCTCCTTTGCGATTGTTTCATTCAAAGTATAAAGCTCTTTTACTGTCAGTTCCTTCATCATGTTATTTGTCTCCTTTTTGAACTTCTTTTTTACGTGATGTCCGGTTTGATGTCGCCGGTTTTTTGTAATATTTTGCTGCCGCATCATAAAATCCCCGCAGCTGTGACTGATTGTTCAGACGTTTGACGCCTTCTGTCCTGCTGATAATAAAATGATCCAGCTTCTGCATATATTCATCCGGGGTAATGTCCCCATCTGCCACATACGTCAGTCCCTTCTCCCAGCTTGCAGTCAGTTCCGGGTTTAACAAAGAACGGATCGACTGGTTCACCACATCATAGATCATCTCTCCCTGCAGGGTCGGTGTGATAATCTGCGTCTTTTTATTCAGACTTAAATATTGAATATGGATCAATTTTTTCAAAATTTCTGCTCTGGTGGCACTGGTCCCGATCCCACTGCCCTTGATCTGAGCCCGAAGTTCTTCATCCTCGATCAGCTGTCCTGCATTCTCCATGGCAAGAATCATGGAACCGGAATTATACCGCTTGGGCGGAGACGTCTCTCCTTCTTTGATATTCAGAGCACGTACCGGAAGAATTTCTCCTTTTCTCAGATTTTGTACACTCTGGAAAAACTTCGGATCCAGATTCTGATCCCCGGTACTCTGTGGAATCCCCGTAACTTTCAGATATCCTTCTTCTGCCAGCACTTTAAAATTTAAGAAAAAGCTCTCCTCGCGGATTTTCACCGTCACTGCCACTTTCTGATACACAGCCGGCGGATAGAAGATGCTCAAAAACCGCCTGACTACACAATCATACACATTTCGGACAGTAGATGAAAGCGTCTGAAGCGCCGAAAGCCCCTGCCCGGTAGGAATGATCGCATAATGATCGGTGATCTGTTTGTCATTGACATATCGGGTCTTTGCCAGATTTTTGTATGTCCCCATGGCGGCAATCTCCTGAAGATAGGATGCCATCGGCTCATACCTGGAAAGACCGTTCAGATTTTTACGGATTTCTTTTGCCACTGCTGTGGACAATACCCGGGCATCTGTTCTTGGATACGTCACCAGCTTCTTTTCATACAGCTCCTGTACGATCCGAAGCGTCTCGTCCGGACTGATCTTAAAACGCCGGGAACAGTCATTCTGCAGTTCTGCCAGATTATAAAGAAGCGGGGGATTTTTCTTTTCCTTTTTCTTTTCAATGGCTGTGATCTGCCCTGTCACAGGCTTCTCTTCCTGCAGATATGCGATCAGCTCCTGTGCTTTTTCTTTTTGCTTAAATCCATTTTCCTTATACAGATCAAAGGATTCAAAATAGCGGGAGCCTTTGACTGCTTTCCATTCGCCTTCCAGTGTATTGCCATCTGCCTCCAGCGTCGCAAGCACCCGGTAAAACGGCGTTTTGACAAACTCCCGGATTTCCCGTTCTCTGCGCACTACCATGCCAAGCACACAGGTCATCACCCTTCCTACGGAAACTACCGCATATTTCGTTTTCAGATATCCGGAAATGCTGTTCCCATATTTCAGAGTCAAAAGCCTGGAAAAATTGATCCCCATCAGATAGTCTTCTTTTGCCCGCAGATAGGCCGACGCACTTAAGTTATCATATTCTGACAGATCCTTTGCCTCCTGGATCCCCCGCAGGATCTCCTCCTCTGTCTGGGAATCGATCCAGACACGTTTTCTTTGCTTTCCAGAGACATGAGCTTCCTGCTCTACCAGGCGGTAAATATATTCTCCCTCTCTCCCGGAGTCTGTACATACATAAATAGTATCTACGTCGTTCCGGTTCAAAAGAGAGCTGACGATCCGAAATTGTTTGGCCACTGCAGGTATCACTTCATACTGAAACTCTTTCGGCAAAAACGGCAGCGTATTCAAACTCCACTTCTTCAACGCCGGATCGTACACTTCCGGATAACTCATGGTCACCAGATGTCCCACACACCAGGTTACAATGGCTTCTTCCGATTCCAGATATCCATCTTTTCTTTTTACATTTAATTTTAAGGCTTTCGCAAATTCCTGCGCCACACTGGGCTTTTCTGCAATATATACTGATTTTCCCATTCTTGTTGTTACAATCATCTTTCTGTTTATTTTCTGTCTGTTCTATTCTTTCTGAAACAGCCGTCTCATTTTCTGGAAAATCGTCTGTTTCTGTGGTTTCTTCTCCACTCGTTTTGCCATAAGAGCTTCTTTCATAAAGATCTCCTGCGAATTGACGGTTTTTCCTTCGATCTTCTTTTTATGATAGGTTCCATCACTGTTCATGACCCGTGCTTTTACATTGTCCGCAAGCATGACATGAAGATTTCTGACCAGACGTTTTTTGATCTCTTCATTTAAGATCGGGCAGGCAACTTCCACCCGTTTCTCAGTATTTCTGGTCATCATATCTGCAGAACCGATATAGACTTTCTGGTCTGTTCCTGTTCCAAATACAAACACTCTTGGATGCTCCAGATAGCGTCCTACAATACTGGTCACGGTCAGATTCTCTGTCTCTCCCTCGATTCCCGGCAAAACACAACAGATTCCACGGACGATCAAGTCGATCTTTACACCGGCTCTGGACGCCTCTGACACTTTTTTGATAAAATCCATATCCGTAACCGAATTCATCTTCATCAGGATCCGCCCCTGCTCACCCTTTCTAATCTCCTCATCCATCAAAGCCAACACTTTCTGTTTCAGACTGGTCGGAGAAACGATCAGATGCTTGTAGACGCCGTCCAGATTGCCAATGGACATATTCTTAAAAAATACCGCCGCATCTTCTCCGATGGACTGATCTGCAGTCATCAAAGAGTAATCGGTATACATCTTTGCCGTTTTTTCATTGTAATTTCCGGTTCCGATCTGTGTAATATATTTGATCTCATTTCTGCTCCGATAGGTGATCAGACAAATCTTGGAATGTACTTTATATCCTTCAAATCCATACAGCACCCGGCATCCGGCCTCTTCCATCCGCTCTGACCATTCGATATTGTTCTGCTCATCAAACCGCGCCCGAAGCTCGATCAGAGCCGTCACTTCTTTGCCGTTTTCTGCCGCTGCACAAAGATATTCCACCAGCCTCGTCTTTTTTGCCAGACGATAGATCGTGATCTTAATCGTCATAACATCTGGATCTGTGGAAGCCTCTTTGATCAGTTTCAAAAACGGATCCATGCTCTCATACGGATAGGATAACAGAATATCCCGTTTTTTTACCTGTGCCATCACGCTGCCTTCTGCCACCTGGGAAGAGGGCTGCGGCGCAAATGGCGCGTCTACCAGCGACCGTTTCATAGATACCGGCACCTTATCCATGATCGAGAAAATATAATCCAGCTTCATCGGAATCTTGGTACGGAAGATACAGGCCGGGGTAATATTCAACTTCTCACAAAGATATTTTTCTGTCTCTTTATTCAATGGATTGGCAACTTCCAGGCGCACCACTGCCATTCGCCGTCTCTTGTTCAATGTCTCTTTCATAATATAACGAAAATCGTCATTGTCCGCATAATTCTCATCGTCTGGAGAGATGTCCGCATTTCTGGTCACACGGATGTACGTCACATCGGACACCTGATATTGTTCAAACACCAGATTCAAGTATTCCATGATCACTTTTTCCATCCGGATATAACGGATATCATGTCCCGGCAGATAGATCACATCCGAGATAAACTGCGGCACTGGAACGATCCCCATCATCTTTTTTTCTTCCAGATACAAATTCGCGATTACATACAGTTCTTTGTTCAGAAGATGTGGAAACGGATGGTTGGCATCCACGATCTGCGGAGAAAGCAGCGGCAAAACCTGTTCTTTGAAATAATGTTTGACGTACTTTTTTTCCTGCGCTTCCAGTTCTTTGAAATCCAGTCCGCATACTCCATATGGATGAAGCTGCTTTTTGATCTCCGCATAGGTCTTATCTCGCTCTTTGTACAGAGGTGCAACTGCTTCATAAATCTTATCCAACTGTTCTTTCGGCGTCATCCCGGATCTGCCATCCACCGTCTTGTTGTCTACAGATGCCATATCATACAGACTTCCTACCCGAATCATAAAAAACTCATCCAGATTACTGGTAAAGATGGAAACAAATTTCATTCGTTCCAACAGCGGCACACTTTCATCTCTGGCTTCTTCCAGTACTCTCTGGTTAAACCGAAGCCAGGACAATTCCCGGTTCTGCGTATAATTCAAAATTTCTTTTTTCATATGTTTCTCCTTTTGCGGATTCACACGAATACTCCATATTGTATCATGCTTCCCGCACAAAATATACTTATTTTTCAAGATACTCCATCAGACGATCGTATTCTCTTTGCATCAGATCACAGCCATGATGATAAAACGCCATCAATTCTTCCGAATTTCTCTCCAGCCTGGACACCGGCCGCACCTCAGGCCGGATCACAAAGACCTTTCCCTGTCTCTCCAGACTTTCCAGTTCATTTAATGTCCGATTGTAATATGGGGCTCGCCGCAGCAGTGTCCGGACCAGATTCGGATAGGATCCGTAGGCTCTGCGGTACATTTTTTCTACTGTCTTGGAAACAGGTTTCTTTCTGTACCCCCGGTTTCTTGTCAGCACTACAATGATCTTTTCATTGCCCAGTTCCAGCGCCCTGTGGATTGGAATGGAATCTGCCAGTCCCCCGTCCAGATACGGCACTTCGTCAATATTGACGATGGGACAAAGAAGAGGCATGCTGGAAGAAGCCCGACAGATCCTCATCAGCCGGTCAAAGTCCCTGGTCTCACTCATATATTCTGCTTTTCCTGTGATACAGTTCGTTGTCACCAGTTCACAGGAAATCTCCGACTGAAAATACGTTTCAAAATCAAATGGATAGATCTTTCTGGGATACAGATCAAAGATCATATCCATATTCATCAGACTTTTTTCTTTGATAAATTTACGAACCCCATAATAATACGAAAGATTCTTATCTGTCGGAATCATACAGTCTCTTGTCCGTCCAGGCTGTCTCGACACATAGTCTACCGCGTTGCAGGCTCCTGCCGAGACTCCGATCACATGCGATGTATAAAAATCCTGTTCCATCAGATAATCCAGCACGCCTGATGTAAAAACGCCCCGGGTAGCTCCGCCTTCTAATACCAAAGTTGCTTTTTGCATCCTGATCCCTCACTTTCTTTGTTCCATTATATACTGTTTCCCTCTTTTCGCAAACTCTTATTGATGTTAAATTTTCGCAAAAAACAACAGTTTCTTTGTTTATTTCAGAGAAAGCCCCCTCCTGACCTTGCTATTTTATGGGTTCTCATGTTAAGATAAGCGTTGGAATTATTACTGTATATGATAATAAGGAGTAAAAACTATGATTAGTGCAAACAATGTCACTCTGCGCGTTGGAAAAAAGGCGCTGTTTGAAGACGTCAATATTAAATTTACCGAAGGAAACTGCTATGGAATGATCGGAGCCAACGGTGCCGGAAAATCTACATTCTTAAAGATCCTCTCCGGACAGATCGAACCCACAAAGGGAGAAGTAAACATCACTCCGGGGGAACGTCTTTCTTTCTTACAGCAGGATCACTACAAATACGATGAATATCTGGTACTGGACACTGTCATCATGGGGAATGCGCGTCTGTATGAGATCATGAAAGAAAAAGAAGTCATCTACGCAAAAGAAGATTTCACCGATGAAGACGGAATCAAGGCAAGTGAACTGGAAGCAGAATTTGCAACCATGAACGGATGGGAAGCGGAATCCGATGCAGCCACTTTGCTCAATGGTCTCGGCATCGATACAGACCTGCATTACAAATACATGAAAGACTTAAAGGGTGCAGAAAAGGTAAAAGTTCTGCTGGCTCAGGCTTTATTTGGAAATCCGGACATCCTGCTTCTGGACGAGCCGACCAACCATCTGGATCTGGATGCCATCGCATGGCTGGAGGAATTTTTGATCAACTTTGACAATACGGTCATTGTCGTATCCCATGACCGTTATTTCCTGAACAAGGTCTGCACACAGATTGCAGATATCGACTATGGAAAGATCCAGCTCTATGCCGGAAACTATGACTTCTGGTATGAGTCCAGCCAGCTTCTGATCCGTCAGATGAAAGAAGCTAACAAGAAAAAAGAAGAAAAGATCAAAGAGCTGCAGGATTTCATCTCCCGGTTCAGCGCCAATGCTTCAAAGTCCAAACAGGCAACTTCCAGAAAACGTGCATTGGAAAAAATCGAACTGGATGAGATCAAACCATCCAGCCGAAAATATCCTTACATCGACTTCCGTCCAAACCGCGAGATTGGAAACGAAGTCCTGACTGTAGAAGGTCTCTCCAAAACGATTGACGGAGTCAAAATTCTCGACAACCTGACATTCACCTTAAACCGCGATGACAAAGTAGCCTTTGTCGGTGGCAACGAGCTTGCAAAAACCGTTCTGTTTAAAATCCTGATCGGTGAGATGGAGCCGGATGAAGGAACTTACAAGTGGGGAATCACAACTTCTCAGGCATACTTCCCGAAGGATTTCGGCGGAGAATTCGACAACGACTATACGATCACCGAATGGCTGACACAGTACTCTGAAAACAAAGATGCTACTTATGTACGCGGATTCCTCGGAAGAATGCTCTTCTCCGGCGAAGACGGCGTAAAAAGACTCAAAGTCCTCTCCGGTGGAGAAAAAGTACGCTGTCTGCTCTCCAAGATGATGATTTCAGGGGCAAACGTCCTTTTATTAGATGAACCAACCAACCATCTGGATATGGAGTCCATCACTGCATTGAACAATGGTATGATCAAATTCCCGGGAGTTCTTCTGTTTACATCCCGTGACCACCAGATCGTACAGACCACTGCAAACCGTATCATGGAAATCGTACCGGGCGGAAAACTGATCGACAAGATCACAACTTATGACGAATATCTGGAAAGCGATGAAATGGCAAGAAAACGCCAGACTTATTCTGTAGAAACAGAAGAAGAAGATTAAAAAAATGCTGCCGGCAGGACTCCATCACCTGCCGGCAGTTTTTCTCTTACTCAATAATACAGCCGATCTTCTTCCAGGATCTTCGGCACTCCTTTTTTCACTTCCACGATCGTCACTGCACAGTTTTTTGGCACTCCCATCTTCCAGAATTTTGCCGGATTCCACTCTTGTTTGATGCAATTTTTCATGGCTGTCACTGCCGCCCCATGAGTAGAAAGCAAGATTGTCTTGTCCTGCAGTTCCTCTCTCTTATACAAGCTCTGCAAAAATGCGCCGGTCCTTTCCATCAGCTCCTGAATCGATTCTCCTTCTCCTTTGGGTCTGTAATTTGCCGTATCATCAAAAAACTTGACAAATTCTGTGCTCTGTGGATTCATGTTTTCCCCTCTATATACGATTCCTTCATAATCGCCAAACGAAATTTCCTGTATCTGAGGCTCATCAAGCAGTGAGATTTCTTTTCCTCTCAAAACGATCTGTGCGGTTTCTTTTGCTCTGCATAAAGGCGACGTATACGCCAGATCAAACGAAACTTTACCAAGTCCTTCTGCCGTTTTTTCCGCCAGTTCTCTTCCATACGCATTGAGTGGAACATCCGCCCGTCCCTGCACCCGTTTTGCCTTATTCCAGTCTGTTTCTCCATGACGTATCATATATAGTTTCACTGCTGTAT
>UQVC01000003.1 GCA_900544395.1 uncultured Ruminococcus sp.
TACCATTACTGATACCGACTTGTGGTTCGCTACACTTGGCGGTAAATACCTGTGGTTGGACTTGCACCAGCAAGATTAGTGCCATGCTCGGCACACAGCAAAAACAGGAAAACATCCCCTCCATGTTTTCCTGTTTGTTTAGAATCCGCCTTTCACAATTTCCAAAGCTTTCTCAAGCTGTGGATCCCGTTCGGGCATTGCTGCATCATATGAATACTCTACTTCCACATCCGGCTGAATTCCCTTTTTATGGATATTCTCTCCACTTGGTGTAAAATACTCTGCAGTAGTGATCTTGATCATAGTATCATCTTCGAAACTGAACAATTCCTGCACAATTCCTTTTCCAAATGTTGTCGTGCCCACAAGCGTTCCAATCCCATAATCCTTCACCGCACCTGCAAAAATCTCAGAGGCACTTGCACTGTAGCCATTCACCAGAACTGCCAACGGCTTCTGAAATTCATGAGTTCCATCGCAGTCATACGTCTCTTCATTTCCATATTTATCTTTGATCGAAACAATCGTTCCCTCCGGAAGGATCAGGCGCAGCATCTCCACCACAGTATCCAGATTGCCTCCCGGATTATTTCTCAGATCGATCACAAGACCTTTCATTCCCTGTGCTTCCAGATCTTCCAATGCAGTCCGAAACTGTTCCAATGTCACATCTTCAAATTCCTGAACGTAAAGATATCCGACTTGGTCTTCTTTCATCTCATATTCAACTGTCTGAGTCTGGATTTTCCTTCTGACTGCTGTTAATTTGTGTTCTTCGCGTTCTTCTCCCCGATACACATACAGATTAACTTTGGTTCCTTCTTCTCCTTTGATCCAGGAAACTACTTCCGAGGAATCATGATCCGCCACATCCCTGGAATCTACCCGGTATAAAATATCTCCTGCAAGCATCCCTGCCTCTTCTGCCGGGCTGTCCTCATACACTTTTGTAATCGTAATCTCTCCGGTATCCAGATTTTGCATCATGGCTGCCCCAATCCCGGAATACTCGCCAGAAGTACTCTCTTTGATCTCTTTTGTCTCCTGCTCATTATAATAAACAGTGTACGGATCATGAAGCGCACTCAAAAATCCGGAATATACGGCATCTTCCAGATCCTCCTCTTTTACTTCATCGCTGTAGAGGTAATACTCATCGATCATCTGTTCAATCCTGCGAAACTTTTCTTCTGTTTTCTTTTCTGCCCGCTCCTGCTTTGCCGTCACACTGTCTCCGGGAGAGAGTAATCCTGCAACATACGGAACTTTCGTGCAGACACCAACTGCTAATAACATAACAAGGGCGCCTGTCAGCGCCCCTTTTATAAAACTTTTATGTATCTTCATACTTTACTGCCAACTTTCGGTATTCTAAAAATACTGATCCGGACTGACTGCAACTCCATTCTTTTCTACCTGGAAGTGCAAATGCGGTCCGGTAGACTGCCCGGTAGAACCTACTGCGCCAATCTGCTGCCCACGCTCTACATACTGTCCTGCACTCACACAAATACTGCTGTGATGCATGTACTTTGTCACCAGACCATTTCCATGGTCAATTACAACCCAGTTTCCGGCACTGCTGCTGTATCCTGCAATGATCACGCGGCCTGCTGCTGCTGCATAAGTCGGTGTTCCCACCGGTGCAGCATAATCATTCCCTTTATGTCCGCCGATCTCAAATTCACGGATTTCTCCAAAATAGCTGGACTGATACGTCATTCCCGGACACGGATGTGTAAAATAGCCGCTTCCGCTGGAAACATTGCCTGATGTAGGCGGAGCAACAACGGAACCGCCTCCTGCCGGAAGATTCTGCTGTTGCTGCTGTTGTTGCTGTTGTTTTGCTGCTTCCGCTTCTTCCTGACGTCTCTTTTCTTCTGCCACCAGTTTCTGCAGCGTCTCCATCTTGCTGCCTAACTGACTGCTTAAATCTGCCAGTTTCACATCTTTTTCTTTTAACAGATTCTGTGCCTGGGTCTGCTGATCCACAAGATCCGTCTGCAGAGTGTTGAGTTCCTGATACTCTGCCTGGAGAGCTGCTTCCTGCTCTTCCACCGCTTTTACAGTTTCCTGAAACTCTTTGAGCTTATCTCTGTCATATGTTGACAACTGAGAAATATATTCCGTCTTATTCAGAAAATCACTGATGTTTTCGCTCTCTGCCAGGACTTCAATAAACTCTGTATTTCCATTCTCATACATATATTTGATCCGGATCTTCATGCTCTGATACTGAGTGTTTTCTTCTACTTTTGCCTGTACCAGATCTTCTTCTGCCTGAGTGATCTCAGCCTGTTTTGCATCCAGTTTTTTCTGCGTCTCTTCCATCTGTGCGGCGATTTTCTTCAACTCTTCTTCCACACTGTTCTTTTCTGCCTGTACACTGTCCTTCTGCTGCTGAAGTTCATCTACCTGCTTCTGTGCATCCTGTACGGTCTCTGCCTGTACGGGAAGCACTGTTCCCATGGCAAGTGTCGATACCAGACATAACGCCGCAATTCTTTTCATCCGCTCTCTCATATGCTCACCTATACTTTCAAATGCTTACGTACTGTAAAGAAACTTCCTAAAAATCCGATACCAACTCCCAGCAAAATTCCAATTGGGAGCAGATAATGATAGACATCTCCCACTGGAAGGAAATCTACAATATTCTTAAGGATACTGAATTTTGTCATCACATATCCAACTGCCTTTCCATACAGTGCATACAAAAGTGCAAGCGGGATCACGGCTCCCACAACACCGATCAGAAGACCTTCGATCACGAATGGAGACCGTACCACAAAGTCTTTGGCCCCAATGTATTTCATGATCGCAATCTCTTCTTTTCGGATCGTGATACCCATAGTAACGGTATTGCTGATCAAGAAGATCGATACACCAAACAGAATCAGGATGATCGCCACGGATACGTATCCTACCAAGACATTGACACTGGAAAGTGTATTTGCCACAACATCCGACTTATTTACTTTCCGAACACCATCCAGTCCCTGTGCAAATTTTACAAGTTCTTTCTGTGTTGCCGAAAGGGATTTGCTTTTGGAGATCATGTTCTTGCTGCTGTTGTCTTCCTGTGGCTTCATATACACCGCATAACTGCTGGAGCCTGCCAGTGGATTGTCATCACGGAATCCTTCTGCAAGTTCCGGATTGTCTCCGAAATATTCTTCTTTAAAGCTGTCCCACGCATCATCTTCTGACACATATTCTACTTTCAAAACATCTTCTCTGCTGCGCAGCTCATCCCCGATATCTTCAATCTGACTCTCCGTCGCATCTTCATCGAAAAAGACGGTGATCGCCACACCTTCTTCTGCCATCTTTACAAAATGCTGCAGATTCAGCACGATGGAGAAGAACAGACCAAACAGAAAAATACAAGCTGACATCGTTGCAATGGATGCAATGGAGAACATTTTATTTCTCCCGATATTCTTTACACCCTGTTTTCCTACGTATCCTAATGTACTAATCCTCATCTATATACCCACCTTTTTGTTCATCACTCACGATCACGCCTTGTTTCATCGTAATCACGCGTTCGTTCATCTCGTTTACGATCTCCTGGTTATGCGTTACAACAAGTACTGTCGTACCTCTGTCATTGGCTTCTTTTAACAGACTCATGATCTCCCATGAGTTTGTAGGATCCAGGTTACCGGTCGGCTCGTCAGCCAGCAAAATTGCGGGTTCGTTCACGATCGCACGGGCAATCGCCACTCTCTGCTGTTCTCCACCGGAAAGTTCTTTCGGGAATGACTTATATTTCTGTGCCAGGCCTACCAGAGAAAGGGCTGCCGGCACTTTTCTCTTGATGACTCTGGTCGGTGTCTCTGTCACCCGAAGTGCAAATGCAATATTCTCATAAATATTACGGTCTTTCAAAAGACGGAAGTCCTGGAATACCACTCCGATCCCTCTTCTGTATTTTGCAATGTTACGATGTTTCATCCGCTTTAAATTCTGTCCGTTCACAATGATCGTGCCTTCTGTCGGCTCCAGCTCTTTCATGATCAGACGAATCAAAGTTGATTTTCCGGAACCGCTGTCGCCAACGATAAAGACGAACTCTCCCTGTTCGATCTTAACAGACACGCCGTTTAACGCAGCATTCCCTTTGGAATACTCCTTCGTTACATCTCTTAATTCAATCATCATGCTCCTCCTAATTATTCATACATTCTCTCTGGTACATCCACTTTAATATTCCAGTGTCTCCATATATTTCATATATTTTACGACCATCAGAGCAATCTTGAATGTGATCGCATCTTCAAAAACGCGCAGATCAAGCCCTGTGCTCTTCTGCAGCTTATCCAGCCGGTACACCAGAGTATTTCTGTGAATATAAAGTTGTCTGGATGTCTCTGATACATTGAGGCTGTTCTCGAAAAACTTGTTGATCGTTGTCAATGTCTCTTCATCAAATTCATCCGGAGATTTCCCCTCAAAAATCTCTTTGATGAACATCTTGCAAAGCGGGATCGGCAGCTGATAGATCAATCGTCCGATTCCCAGCGTACTGTATGCCACAATATCCTTTTCATCAAAGAAGATCTTGCCCACGTCCAAAGCCAGCTTCGCCTCTTTATAAGACTTGGAAACTTCCTTGATATCGCTGACGATGGTTCCGTAAGAAATATGAATCTTATCATCCTCTGTCTCTGCACGCAGCAGATCCATCATCTCTTTTGCCATCTTCTCCAGTTCTCTGTTTCCGTCTCTTTCTGCCAGCTCTTTGACAACGATGATATTCTTCTCATCCACCGCTGTCACAAAATCTCTGGACTTCCCGCCCAGAAGGTTTCTGACATTATCCAGAGCAACACTGTCTTTTTCGTGTGATGTCTCAATAATAAAGATAACACGTTTTGCTTCTGTGTCAATATGTAATTTTTTTGCACGATTGTAAATATCTACAAGCAGCAGGTTGTCAAGCAGCAGGTTTTTGATGAAATTATCTTTATCAAACCGCTCTTTATACGCTACCAGAAGACTCTGGATCTGAAACGCTGCAATCTTGCCTACCATATATACATCTTCGCTCTCTCCGCCTGCAAGCAGCACATACTCCAGCTGCTGTTCATCAAAAATCTTAAAGAACTGACATCCCTGAATAACCTGACTGTCTGCCGGAGACTCTACAAATGACAGCACGGCGCTTTCATAATTCCATGTATCATCAAATGTAGTAGCAAGCGCCTTTCCCTCTGTATCCAGAACACAGAAATCAATTCTGGAAATTCCTTTTAACCCTTCAATCGTGTTTTGAAGTATCTGATTTGAAATCATACTTTTTCTCCTCCGCTTATCTACTCGATTCCTAATGTATCCATGTGCACATTCCACAAATTTTCCTCTCGCAAAAATGTGCCTGTACCACCCATATTTTATATACTAAGGCAAAACAGCAAAAAAAGAAAGAGGAAATCCATCTTTTTTATGCATTTCCTCATATTTTTTACAAAAAATTCACATTTTCCCGATTATACATAGTATACAAACTCTGCTATACAGCCTCTTCGTTTCTCTGCTGCCGCCCCACCAGATACCGAAATACTTTTTTTCGCAAAAATCTCTGAATTCTTCCTTTTTTTCTTTTTTTCATGTATATTTCCTTTAGAACACTGCCGCATCCAAACCAGATCCTGGCATTGAGCAGTGCGCTGTTCTTTTGAATAAACAACTCCTGCTGTGGAGATGGAAGAACTGAAAAAATACAATCCGTCTCCGTTCCATTCACTGCATTGATCACCTGCTCTTCTCCACAACCGTCCGCCGGCAGGATTCCATGTCCGGCAAGGATCAGCTTCCTGTCATATTCATGGATCGCTTCTTCCAGATTTGCCAGTTCCGCCTCAGACTGTGCCACCAGAAATACTCTCTTTTTGTTGCGTTGTACATAACGCAGAAACATCTTCAGGAACACCTGACCGGCCGTATCCCGCAGCAGATTCTTATCCGTAATCCCCGCGGCCTCCAGAAGTTCCAGCTCGCCCGGAAGTACCAGATCCAAGGACTCCACAGCCTCTTTCCATCCTGATGTATCCTGTCCCCAGAGCAGCATATCCATGGTCATGATCTCCATCGTGTTGATGGAGTCACTTTCCATGTACTGTACTGCCTTCTGCATGGCAGCTTTTGCGCTTGTTTTGCGGAGTTCTATATTTAAGATCTTCATCGTATCATCCATTTGTCTCACCTGCGTTTTTCTCCTCAGTCGTAAAATTGTATCAAAAACGAGAAGATTTGTAAAGCATTGCGTAAAATTTCTACAGATTTTCCACTGCTGCACGCTCGATCACAAGACCTTTGGTATAACGCTCCATAAACGTCTGATATCCTCTGACTCCATCCACAGTTGGCGAAAGCACTTCGATCTTGCTGTCTTGGAATACTTCCTGCTCCAGATACTGATCCAGAGACCGACCTTCTTTCTCTTGTGTATACGCAGCCAGAAGTGCAATTCCCCAGGCTCCTCCTTCTCCTGCGGTCTCCATCACTGCTACCGGAGTTTCCATTGCATCTGCCATGATCTGCTGTCCCACACCTTTTGTCTTGAACAGACCGCCATGCCCCATGATCCGCTCTGCCTGCACGCCTTCCTCCTTCTTCAGGATTTCCATTCCGGTCTTTAATGCTCCCAATGCTGTATAAAGATGTACCCTCATAAAGTTTGCCAGATTAAACCTGGCTCCCGGAGTCCTGACGACCATCGGGCGTCCCTCTTCCATTCCTGTGATATGCTCTCCGGACAGATACCCGTAAGCTAAGATATCTCCGCCGTCCGGTTCTCCTTCCATTGCTTTCTGATACAGATTCTGATACAGGCGGTTCCAATCCACTTCCATTCCCATGGTCTCCATAAATTCTGCAAACAGCCCAACCCAGGCATTCAGATCGGAGGTACAGTTGTTGCAGTGTACCATAGCTACCGGATCTCCCACAGGTGTTGTCACAAGATCGATTTCCCTGTGAACCTGAGTCAGTGCTTTTTCCAGTACCAGCATTGCAAACACGGAGGTACCTGCCGATACATTTCCGGTGCGCACTCCTACGCTGTTGGTCGCTGTCATTCCGGTTCCTGCATCTCCTTCCGGAGGACACATGAGGATCCCTGCCTGAAGATCTCCCGATGGATCCAGAAGCTTTGCTCCCGCTTCACTTAAACATCCCGCAGCTTCTCCCGCGCATAATACTTTTGGCAGGATCTCGGAAATCTTCCATGGATATTCCTGGTTCTGTACCAGCGCTTCAAACTGCTCCAGCATCCTGGCATCGTAACTCTTCGTGACGGAGTCGATCGGGAACATGCCTGCAGCATCGCCGATTCCCAGCACTTTTTCTCCCGTCAGCTTCCAGTGCAGATATCCGCTCAATGTGGTCATAAACCGGATATTCGGAACGTGCTCTTCCTGATTTAATATGGCCTGATATAAATGTGCAATACTCCATCTCTGCGGAATATTATATTGAAACGTTTCCGTCAAACAGTCTGCTGCCTCTTCTGTAATCGTATTTCTCCAGGTACGAAATGGTACCAGAAGCTCCTCTTTTTCATCAAATACCATATATCCATGCATCATGGCGCTAATCCCCATTGCTCGGATCTGCTTCAGCGAAACCCCATACTGCTTCTGCACATCCTCTTTCAAATCTCTGTAACAGCTTTGAATCCCCTTCCAGATTTCCTCCAGATGATAAGTCCAGACACCATTCTCATACTGATTCTCCCAGCCATAGCTGCCGGATGCAATGGGGGTGTGGTCTGCTCCTGTCAGAACTGCCTTGATCCTGGTCGAACCCAGTTCGATCCCCAGATAGATGTTCCCCTCCATAATCTGTTCTCTATATCCATTCTGTTCCATCGTTTTCTTCCTCCTGTCATGTTTTCTAATCTGTCATATCAATTTTTTTATACTGTTTTCACTATATAACAAAATATCCGGAAATACAACTTGGCGTATTACCTAAATATTTCATCGAATTTTTGTCAAAAAATAAAAGAGCAAAAACTTCTGCACTGTTATCCGCATCCATTTTCGCCCTTTTTCGCTTGGAAGACTGTATGATCTATCTGCTGCTTTCCCCGGTCTTTTGACGTCTCTTTGTCATCAGCCCGCCAATCCTTCCGGTCTCTTTAGAGGACAGCGATTTCCATCCTTCCTCCAATACCTGATCCAAAAGTCCCAGTTCCTCTGCAATCTCATATTTCATCCTGTCCTTTTCTTCCATCATCAGAATGTCTTCCCGCGTAATCTTTTTCTGATTCATATTCAGAGCATCTCCTTCCTTTTTCAGGAGTATTGCCCTGTTTTTCCCAGTTCATTCCGCTATTTCTGATCCGGCATAATCACGGCTGCTATAAAATATGCAAGACATCCCGTTCCCACGCTGGCACAGATAAAAAGTACCATCCCCAGACGGATCAGCACCGGATCTACGTTAAAATATTCTGCAATCCCGCCGCATACTCCACATAATACTCTATTTGTTCTTGAACGATATAATCTTTTTGGTTCCATATTCTTATTCTCCTTTCATAAATGAAATCTCTACAGTTCCCATGCCACATTCGATGTCCATCTCTTTTGCCGCATGATGATCTATCTCTCTGGTATCTGCCACTTTGGAAAATGTCTGTTCTCCCAACCGGATGCTTCCAGCTCCACAGCCAATCGAATAATTATAGTCTGTCACATTTCCGGCATCCTGATACCTGACCATTCCCACTCCACATTCGATATCCAGTTCTGTCTGAACCAGACCTTCCATCTCTACAGTTCCGGTTCCCACGGAAACACTCACCTCTTCGGCATCCAGACCCAGAATTTTTGCCGTGCCTGTCCCTATGGAAATTTCCAGATCTTCCGTGCGAAGATCACTTGCATCCAGCGTTCCTGTCCCCATAGAAACAGAAATCGTCTCCAAATGGGAGGGAACATGCAGGATCACTTTCCCTGCATGATTTCCTGCTTCTTTCCATCGCTGCATATCTTCGGCTCCGATCCAGATACTTTCTTCTTCGCTGGATACAACCAAATCTTCCTGGAGGTCCTGTGGCAGATCTTCTGTAGAAACTGAAAAGCTCTCAGAATCTGAACTTTCCAGTATCAACTGTACATGAGACAATTCTATCTCCAGTTCTTTAATCCCACGAAATTCTAATTCCCCCAGCTCATCCAGTTTCTCAAAATCTTCGTCTTCTTCCTGTCTTTCTTCTCTCCATCTGTCATTTTCCAGATGCAAAAGTCCCCCTCTTCCAGAATTCATCAAATCTCCAACGCCACCCGATACAGTTCCTGAAATCGCCAGGAACACCCCGATTCCTGCACAAACGCCACAACTCACCAGCAGAACCTTCCATCCTTTTTTCATTTACTCTGACACCGCCTTTCTGTGAAACGGTTTCCTGCACAATTCTACTACAAATCGGAACATCGCCGGATACATTACCATACATAATTTTCCGGTAAATACCGTGGCAAGCACACCCAGCGCGATCAACACCAGCCCGATCCCTGCCATCAAAAGCATCGCTGGAATGGAATGAATGGCAAATCCAACTGCCATCCCCACTACAGCCATTACAAATCCGGCAAGCACCACTGCCAGGGATGCAATCACCAAAGCTGCGAAAAAACCAACTGCCGCGATCAGAAGTCCAAAGATTACACCAAATACCCCGATTCCGATTGGAAAGAGGATCGGACCTGCCACCAAAACAATCAGTATGATCAACAGAATCTTCCACAAATTGCTGTTTTGGGATCCGGATTCCTGATAAGAACCAGCTTCATCCCGGGTATCCTGCTGTACCGCTTCGCGGCTTTGCGGCACCTCTCTTTTCGGCACCCAGGCATCCTCATATCCATTCTCCGTAAATTTTCCTTCTTCCTCTGTATGCCAGAATCCATTCTGAATGTTCTCTGCCACACGCTGCGGACTTCCCAGCTCATGGATCACTTCCGCCTCATTCTCCCTGCCTGCATCATCAAAATAATCTTCATAATACTGCAGCGCTTCTTCCCGCTCTTCTGCCGGAATATCCATCAGCTGCGCCTTTAATGCCGTCATAAATTCTTCTCGGCTCATCCTGTCACTCCTCCCTCAAATATCTCCTGGATCTTTCTGGAATAATTCTTCCACTCTGCCTGATACAGGTTCAACTGTGCCATTCCCTTTTCTGTCACTTTATAATATCTCCGGTTGCGGCCGTCAAACTGACGGTCGTATACCTCCAGACATTCATCTTTCTGCAGTCTTCGAAGGACTGGATACAAGGTAGATTCCGACACATTGATGGCGCTTCGTACATCTTGTGTGATCTTATATCCATACGTGCCTTCACTTTCATGCGAGACAATCGCCAGGACAATCGCATCCAGCAGGGCTGCCCCTGTATTAAATACCATCCAACCGCTCCTTTCTATGCCATTCTTCTTATCATACTGTTCTTTTTCTTATATTATATTCTGTATAATATTAACTGTCAATATAATATTATTTAAGATTTTCTAAAGAATTCTTCGCATAATCAAAAGAAGACAGACTACAGATTTCTCTGCTGCCTGTCTTCTCCCTAACCTTGCCAGATCCAGACTCCGATTCCGATCTGTATCATCAGAAACATCGGAATCCCCAGATAAAACAATGGCTTTCTGATTTTGTGACGAAACACGAACATTCCTGCCATCGCTCCCACGGATCCTCCCACTGCCGCCAGAAGAAGCAGCGTTTTCTCCGGAATCCTCCATTTGTCTCTGACTGCTTTCCATTTGTCAATCCCAAACATCAAAAATGTGGTCATATTGACTGTCACCAGACAGACCATGATCGCTTTTCCCATCTAAACCCGGATCTCCTTTCCAAGTGCAAAAGAATAAATAATCTTTTCCTTCACTGCTTTTCCTGTAATCTGTGACAGGGCACGGGCATAATATTCCAGCTGCGACTGATATTTCCGGACAAGTTCTTCCTCTGTTCTCACCCGATCCGTCTTATAATCCAGTACCACCAGTCCGTCTTCTTCCTCAAAATACACATCTATGATCCCCTGCACCAGCAGCGGTCTGACACAGGCTGTATCCGGATAAATTTCTTTCGCCTCTACTTCCAGTACAAATGGCTGCTCCTGATGCAGTTTCTTGTTCTTTGCCGCTTTTCGTATCCGCCCGCCGCTTTCACTTTGCAGAAAGTTCAAAATATCCACAGTTCGGATCGCCGCTGCGCTTTCCTTGCTGACTCGTCCTTCTTCCACAAATGCTGCCAGCCTGGTCTGAAGACTCTCCCTGGTGTATTCTCCCTCAAAGTCCAGAAGTTCCAGAAATTTGTGATATGCCGTTCCCCGGCTGGCTCCCATCACCTCTTTTTCTTCCCTTAAAAATCCTGGAATCAGAGGTACTATTTCCGGCTCCTGATATACGATCTCTCCTGCCTCTTCTTCCAGATAGGCTCGTTTTTTCAATTCCGATACCGTAAATTTCATCTGGAACTTTCCTTCTTCCTCAAATGGATACTGAAAGTCCAGCTGTTTCTGCAAAGTCTGGCGGTAACTTGCATCGTGAACCTGCCCTTCATCCCAATATTCCAGCACATTGCGGGTCAGCTCATCTGCTTCTTCCTGTGCTGCTTCCATCTGTGCCGCTCCCAGACTGTCCACAATGGTAACTCCAAAAGGACTGTCTTTTCTGGCTGCAGCAGGCAGCACCCAGTCCAGATAGGACTTTGCCGAAAGCACCTGATAGGGCAGAAAGGCTGTCTTTTCTCTTTTCGAATATTCTTCCAGCTTCTCTCTTGCTTCTTTGCACGCTCCGACCAGGATCAGTTTTTCTTTTGCCCTTGTCATTGCCACATAAAGAACGCGCATCTCTTCGCCCAGATTTTCCACCGTCACCTGTTTCTGGATTACTTTTTTCAACAATGTGGGCGCTTTTGTTCTCTTTTCCAGATCGATCACATCCATTCCCACTCCCAGTTCCGGATGGATCACAATGCTGCCCCTGATATCCTGTGTATTGAACAGTTTTCCCATTCCCGCCACAATGACGACCGGAAATTCCAGACCTTTACTTTTGTGGATACTCATGATCCGGACGGTATCTGCCTGCTCATCGGCAATGTTGGCCTCTCCATAATCCACATTGTATTTCTGAAGCTGCTCGATATACCGCACAAAATTAAACAAGCCCTTATAGCTGGTTCCCTCATAAGCTACTGCTTTCGCCACCAGCATCTGGATATTTGCCATTCTCTGGGTGCCTCCCGGCATGGCAGAAATATACATTCCATATCCTGTTTTTTCAATGATCTCCCACAACAGATCGTGCATGGCAGTAAAGGGCAGTATTTCTCGAAATTCCGAAACCTGAGCAAGGAATTTCTGCAGTTTTTGCTGCAAAATCGACTCCTTCTTTTCTCCATCTTCCGACGCATACGCATGTACTGCCTCATAAAAGCAGATTTCCGGATAAGTGCTTCTGATTTTTGCAAGTTCTCCTGCATTTAGACCTGCAAACGGGGAGGTCAGCACCGCTGTCAGCGGAAGATCCTGTCGTTCATTATCCAGAATCTGCAGATAATCCAAAAGAACGCTCACCTCATAGGTTTCAAAGTATCCTTCCCTGCTTCCCACATGTGCCGGAATCCCTTCTTCTGCCAGCACCTGTGCAAATACGTCTGCCCATCCTTTGATACTTCTGGTCAGGATCACAATATCCCGATATTGTACCGGACGGTATCCCCCGGTCTTTTTATCCACCACCTGTCCCTGCAGAAGCAAAAGCTTGATCCGGTCTGCCACTGCCCGTGCCTCTAACCGGCGCGCAGTATCTTCCTCCTCTAATTCCTGCGCATCCACCAGAAGAAGTTCTGCCCGGTTCGCCGAAGCCCCATTCTGCTCTCTGCTTTCCGGATATTCTGCTCCCGGATAGAGCGCCGCATGAGCATCATACTCCACACCGCCCACACTCTTGTGCATGATCTGTTCAAACACATCATTCACCGCATCCAGAACTTCCCTGCGGCTTCGGAAATTCCGATCCAGATCGATCCGCTGGGTTTCACTGTCCTGGAGACTGTAGGAATCATATTTTTCCATGAACAATTCCGGTCGGGACAGACGGAATCGGTAAATGCTCTGCTTGACATCGCCTACCATAAACACATTGTAGACTCCCCGGCTCACTGTCGATACACTGGTCAAAATCGCCTCCTGTATCAGATTGCTGTCCTGATATTCATCGATCATCACTTCTTCAAACTGTTCCTGATACTCCCGGGCGACCGCAGACGGCGCTAATTGTCCCTCTGCTTCTTCTGTCAGGATCCGAAGGGCAAACTGCTCCATATCCTGAAAATCGATCACATTTTTGCTTCTCTTTTTTTCTGCAAACCGCTGTCCGAATCTGAGTACCAGTTCTACCAGTTCTTCCATGGTATCTGCCGTGCTTTGCAAATCTTCTGCCAGTTTTTTGGGAGTTTCGTAAAAACAGGATTCCTGCAGATCTTTCACCAGCTTCTTTGCCTTTTCCCTGAGAGTTTTTACCCGTTCCTTTTTCACGGGATCGATGGTATCATCCTTTTTCGCGGACAGACGCTTCCATCCGATGCTGTGGATCTTCTCATAAAACTGCACAAACGTCTTCGCAGTTTCCACAGACCGGATCATCTCCAAGTCTTCTTCCACTGCTTCTGCATACAGATACGGACCGTCTGATTCCTCACACAAGTGAAGCGCCTCCTGCAAAAGCATCTGCACTCCTTCCAGACTCTGATGGATACTTTGCAGCAAAATCTGCAGAAACCCTGTCTCCGAAAACGTTTCTTCGTTCACTCGATAATTGTCCACACATTCTGTCAGCCATTTTTCCGGCTGCGGATAGCTTCCTGCATATTCATATAACTGCAGTATCACTTCTTCTAACTGCCTGTCACTTCTTCCCGTGGAAAACTTTTCCGCAAATTCCAGAAACTTCTGTGTTCCTTCCTCATAACAGGCTTCCAGCATTTCCTCCAGTACATCCTGCCGCAATAATTTCAATTCACCCTCTTCTGCGATCCGAAATCCGGGATCCAGATCAATGGCATGAAAATGTTCTCGGATCACAGACAGACAAAAACTGTGGATGGTAGTAATGCGGGCGCTGTGAATCAAAGTTGCCTGTCTCTGCAAGTGGACATTCTCCGGCGTGTCTTCCAATGCATGCTCTATGGCATCGCGAATACGCTCTTTCATTTCCGCCGCAGCTGCTTCCGTAAAGGTCACGATCAGCAGCCGGTCCACATCCAGAGGATCCTTCTCATCTAACAACCTCTGAATGATCCGCTCCACAAGAACTGCAGTTTTTCCGGAACCTGCTGCGGCAGAGACCAGAATATTCCGATGTCTCAATTCGATGACCTTTTGCTGGTCCTTTGTCCACTGTACACTCATGACTGCTCCTCCTCGTTTTCTATTTCCGTCTCCATCCTTCGGATGACCTCTTCTTTGGAATATGCTTCCAGACTTCGATACTCATACCCGTCCAGCCTTGGATCAAACCCGCAGATATCCCGATATGCACAGTAATCACAACCTGTACTTCCTTTTAATTCATACGGATTTGCCTGTACTTCTCCCATACAGATTTTTTCTTTGACCTGTGACTCTTTTTTTCTGGTATAAGAAAGCATGGCGGCAAACGCCTGCGGCGGCAGCACCTTGGAATAGCGGCTGAGGCTTCCGTCCTTATTTTTTCCGATCGGATTGAGGACAGAATTTCCGGTCAGCTGATGTTCCAGATGCTCGATCACTTCCTCTTTTGCATTGATCATTCCATCCAGGCGAAGCTCCTTTAAGATCTTGTCTTCTAAAGTCTTTTCATCCGTCTCCCGATCTACAATGGGATCTTGGATCCGATAATAGAAAATCCCTGCCGGCTCCACTGCTTTTCCTTCTGCTCTTCTTTTTTCCAGTTCCAGCGCTGCATTGAGATACACCGGAAGCTGCATCTGCAGACCATGATACAGTGCCACAATGTCAAAGCTTTTCATGCCTGTCTTATAATCTGTCACCTTAACATAGACCACATCTTCATCCTCGCACGTATCGATCCGGTCGATCTTGCCGCTTCCAAAATTCAGTTCATAACCGCTTGGCTCGAAGTCTCCTTTCTCCATCTGACGGGTCAGCGCCCAGACAGAACGCCGGATCAGCTGTTTGATCCGCACGATCAGATATTCGTTGCGGGCAGTACTGTAAAGCACCGTATTTCCATAATCTTTGATACTTTCCTCCACACTTTCCTCAATCATGGCATCCCTTGTCGCTTCCTCGATCTTCGGCCATGACATTCGTTTTTCCTGGGCTTTTCTGGCAAACCGCTCCATCGACTGGTGCGCGATATTTCCCAGATCCATGGCTTCAAACTCATACCGCTCTCTATCAGAAAGATGCAGTCCATAGGTCAGAAAATGGGCATATGCACAGGCGGAAAACCGCTCCATTCTGGTCACGCTGAATTTCGGATTCTCTCCATACAATTCTCTTGCCTGCTCTTCGTCAAGCGTATCGGATTTCTTCTGATAAAAACCGGCATCCAGAATCCGTGCCACCTTCTGCCCCTCATTCTTGTGATACCAGGTATACAGTTCTTTCCACGATTCATCCACTCCCAGATACCGGTCACGGACTCCCCGGATCACGAAATCCAAACCTTCCCCGGGCGTCAGCTCCCGCTCAGTCATACGAAGGGCTTCCTCCTCTGTGATCACTAGCTGCGGAAACAGTTTTTTCAAATCCCAGATCAGATAAGCCGGTCGGAGAGTCTTTCCGTCTGCCGAAACTTTACTATATGATATATGAAGAAATTCCTCCGGTTTCGTCAGATTCATATACAGGTAAAACTTCTGGATATAAGTTTTTTCTTTTACTCCCGGCGAAAGGGGCTGATCTGCTTTTTGAAACCACTCCTTATCCCGCTCGGTCAGAAGCCCTCCCTGCCCCAGATTGCCGGGAATCAGGGTGTCGTTCGCCCCCACAAAGAACAAGGCTTTCAAATTGCTTTTCAAACGGGTCCTCTGCACATCGCCGATCATCACCTGATCCATTCCCGGCGGGATCACTCCGACTTTTGCCTCTTCCAGTCCCGCATCCAGAAGTTCACAATATTCTTTCAGAGTTATCGCTTCCTCACCCAGAAGCTGCACAAATTTGTCAAACAGCTCCAGTACGATCCGGTAGATCTGCGCATACTCTTTTGCTAACGCCAGAGCCCCTTTTTCCTGAAACTGCTGCTCCATCCCGCTTAATTTCTGCTGGATCTTTTGCTGTTCAAAAAATCGGCACACTGCCTCACAAATATCCCGCACCGTCTTTTTCCGCTGTTTCAGTACAAACACAAGTTCATCCACCATTTCCACAAAACGTACACGGAGCCCGTTGAGCTGCTCCAGTTCTTCTTCTCCAACAGACGCAGTCTTTCTCGCCCAGACTGCCTGCCATTTCTTATATCCCTTTAATCCTACGGCGATCACATAATTCTCCAGCCGGTCCGTCTCATCTCTTGTAAATGCAGTCAATCCGGTCCGCAGAAACCGGAACACACTGGCATAAGAAAAGTCCTGTTCTGCCATAGCCAGCAGACTTCTTACATATTCTACAAATGCATTTAACAGAATACTCTTTTTATCATCCATAAACACCGGGATCTGATACGCCCTGCATGCCCGCTCCAGGTGATCTGCATAGACTGACATGTCGCTGCAGATCACTGCAATATCCCGGTAATGATACCCATGCTCTCTCACCATTTTCCGGATATTCTGTGCTGTCAGTCTGGCTTCCATATCCGGATTTCCTGCCACATACACAGAAAGCTTCCCGGTTTCTTTTGGATACTGCCTTCTGGAATACCGAAACAACTCTTCCTCTAAAAATCCAAGCTCCGGATTGTTCCGGAAACGGTATATTGGTCTGTCATATAAGCAGACGGGATCTGCAATCTCTACCTTTCGCTCTCCTGCGATCTGCACCAGACTGGTCGCCATCTGCTTACTCAACGCAAACAACTGATATGGATGGGTATATCGAAATGCATCCTCTCTGGAATCCATCACCACCGTCACAAACAGATCCCGACAGCATCCCATCAATTCTCCCAGAAGCCGATTCTGTACCGGAGTAAAACCTGTAAACCCGTCCAGAGCGATCACACTGTCTTTCAAAAGCTGCGACTTTGCCACATTCTGTCTGAGTACATCCAGCAATTCTTCTTTGGTAATATATTTGTCTGCCAGAAACTGCTCAAATCCTTCATAGACCATACGGATATCCGACAGCTTGTAATATAAGAAACTGTCCGGATCCAGCTCTTCCATCAGATGATCCAGTTCTTCAAATCCGATTCCATACTGCGTAAACTCTGAGATCACAGATTTGACTTCACTGATATAGCCCTGCTTTTTCAGATTTCCTTTTAACACTTTCAGCTGGTCTTCATACTGCCCCGCGATTTTCCGAAGGATCAAGTTCTTTCCTTCATCATCCAGCACCTGTGCCCCGGATTGCCCCACTTCTTCAAAAATCCGGTGTGCCAGCCTCCCAAAACTCAGCACGTCGATATTCATGATCCCGTGGTTTGGATGCATCCTGCACAGATCCTGCTGGGTCTGCATGGTAAACTGCTCCGGCACAATAACCAGATAATTGCGCCCCGGATTCTCCATCGATTCTTGGATGATCGTTTCATATAAATAATGTGATTTTCCTGCGCCACTATTTCCTAAAATAAACTGAAGCATATTGATTCCTTTCTGGTGAATTTCTCGTACTTGTTCTATTGTAGCAGACCTCTTCTTTCTCTTCCAGCCTCAACACAAAAAATCCCCGGATCACTCCGGAGATTTCCTGTTTTTTACCGATGCCACACCATCGACTCATAGGGTCTTAAGCTCCATTTTCCCTGCTTCGGCACATGTTCTTCTGGATAGTTTTTCAGAATACACTGATATCCGCTCACATCCAGCCCGCTGTCCCACTCACACTCTTTTCCATAAAAATTATTGACAACCAGCAATTCGCGGCCTTCATATTCCCTCCTGTACGCAAACACACATGGATGTGTTTCTGCCAGCGGAGTAAACGTTCCATATGCAATCACATCCAGTTCTTTTCGCATCTGCACCAGTTTCTGATAATGTGCAAATATCGAGTCCGGATCTTGAAACTGTCCTTTTGCATGGATCTTCCGGTGATTCTCATTGACTCCGATCCACGGCTTTGCCTGTGCTGTTTCATTCATAAATCCTGCATATTTACTGTCATCCCACTGCATCGGCGTCCGCCCGTTATCCCGGGAGTGAATCTGAATGATCCGAAGCGCATCGGATGCTGACAGTCCTTTTTCCTGCAAAATCTGGTAATGATTCTGGCTTTCCACATCCTGGAACTGCTCAATCTCTGTGAAATCTGTGTTGGTCATTCCCAGTTCTTCCCCTTGATAAATATATGGGGTTCCTCTCATACAATGGATCACCGTCGCCAGCATTTTTGCAGATTCTTTCCAGTATCTTCCCGTATTCCCAAATCTGGATACCACCCTCGGCTGATCGTGATTGCACCAGAACAGCGCGTTCCACGCCTGATGCTCTTCCATCTTCGTCTGCCACTCGAACAGAATCTGTTTGAGCCTGCCAAAATCCGCCGGAACGAGCACCCACTTCTCATTTCCCATAAAATCAACTTTCAGATGATGGAAGCTAAAGACCATGGAAAGTTCTTTTGTCCGGTCTCCTGCATAATCGTAGCAGTTTTCAATAGAAGTGCTGGACATCTCGCCCACTGTGAGGATTCCTTCTTTTGTTCCAAACGTTGCCGCATTTAACTCTTTCAAGTATCGATGGACGTTTGGACCGTCTGTATAAAATCTGCGTCCGTCTCCTTCCGGATCATCCTCAAACTTCTCTTTGCTGATCAGATTGACCACGTCAAACCGGAATCCCCTGACCCCTTTTTCCATCCAGAAGCGAACAACCTTCTGTACCTCTTTGCGCACATTTTCGTTATCCCAGTTTAGATCCGGCTGGGTCACATCGAACAGATGCAGATAATATTCGTCGAATTTCTCTACATATTTCCAGGCGCTTCCGCCAAATTTACTTTCCCAGTTTGTCGGCGGCTCTCCATTTTCTTTTCCCTTTTTGAAAAAGAAGAATTCTTTATAATATGGATCCCCTGCCATTGCTTTTTGGAACCACTCATGTCTGCTTGACACATGATTGAACACCATATCAAACATCAGCCCGATTCCTCTTTTTTCGGCTTCCCGAATCAGTTCTTCTGCATCTTCCATGGTACCGTATCTTGGATCAATGTTGTAATAATCTTCTACATCATATCCATTGTCACTCTGTGGGGATACAAAAAACGGAGTCAGCCAGATATAGTCTGTACCCAGCGCCTGTATATAATCCAGCTTTTCGATCACCCCTCTTAAATCTCCGAGTCCATCTCCGTTGCTGTCACGAAAAGACTTTGGATAAATCTGATACACGGTACTCTTTTTGAAATCTTTGTGCATCTCTGCGTCCTCCTATTGATAAGAAATTATTGTCGTCTTTCCTGCTTCTGCCTGCATACCGGTCTGCATCCTGATCTCTTTTGCATCTCCTTCTCCCGTCACGATCAGCATGACCGTATCCTGATATCCGGCCTCCTTGATCTTCTGTCTGTCAAATCGAATCAGCGGAGTTCCACACGTCACCGACTGACCTTCTTCTGCCAGCATCTCAAATCCTTCACCTCCCAGTTCTACGGTATCGATCCCCACGTGAATCAGCAGTTCCATTCCATTGTCCAGCGTCAGTCCACAGGCATGGGCTGTTTCTTTCATGACAACGGTCACCGTTCCGTCTGCGGGAGCCTGGATCACAGAGTCCAATGGACAAATCGCAATCCCATCCCCCATCACTTTCTGAGAAAACACCTGATCCTCGACCTCTTCCAGAGGGATCACTTCTCCAGATACCATTGCCCGGATTTCTCCATTTTCTGTTTTCTCGCAAATGCCTCTCTCTTTCATGGAGAGTTTTCTTTTTCCTATGAGCAATGTCAAAACAAATGGAACTACAATTGCAATTCCCATTGCCAGTAAAAAGGTCAGATAAAACTCCGGTTTGATCGAAAGGATTCCCGGAATCCCTCCAACACCCACACTCAGCGCTTCTACTCCAAATCCGACTGAAACCATCGCTGCAATGGAGGAACCGATCATCCCACAGATCAGCGGGAATCCATATTTTAAATTGACTCCGAACAACGCAGGTTCTGTAACACCCAGATAACAGGAAATACATGCCGGAACATTGATCTGCTGTGCTCTCTCATTCTTTTTCTGAAGAACGGACATCGCCAGCACACTGGAGCCCTGGGCAATATTGGACAATGCGATCATGGGCCACAAAATCGTTCCGTTATACGTATTCACAAGCTGGGTATCAATGGCATTGGTCATATGATGCAGTCCTGTCATTACAACCGGCGCATACAGCAGGCCAAACACTCCTGCAAACAACCAGCCCCATGGAGAAAACAACCCGCTGTATACGACATTTGCAAGTGCATCTCCGATCCTCCAGCCAATCGGACCTACCACTGTATGTGCAATGATCACCGCAGGTACGATGGAACAAAACGGAACCACGATCATACTGATCACTTCCGGACAATATCTCTTAAAGAATTTCTCCAGATAAACCAGAACAAATCCAGCCATGATCGCAGCGATCACCTGTCCCTGATATCCAATCATCTGCACCTGGGCAAATCCAAAATCCCATACCGGAATCTCTGCTGCTGGTGTGGATGCCACACTGAATCCATTCAAAAGCTGCGGCGATACCAGTGTCAGTCCAAGGATAATTCCCAGGATCTGTGTCGTGCCCATTTTCTTTGTGATCGACCATACGATTCCTACCGGCAGTAAATGAAATACCGCCTCTCCGATCAGCCACAGGAAATTGTAAACTCCAGCCCAAAATTGAGAGATGTCCGCCAGACTCTGTGTTCCATTATTGAAAAACTGGATCTCTCCGATCACATTGCGAAATCCAAGGATCAAACCACCACAGATCAGAGCCGGAATCAACGGTGCGAAAATCTCCCCCAGCGCTCCCATCGCTTTCTGAACCGGATTCTGATTCGTCTTCGCCGCTGCCTTCACCGCATCTTTGCTGACTCCTTCTATTCCCGCATATGCAGTAAATTCATTATAAAAAACCGAAACATCATTCCCGATAATCACCTGATACTGGCCTGCCTGCGTAAAAGTTCCCTTGACACTTGGCAGTTCTTCAATCGCTTTTGTATCTGCTTTTCCTTCATCCAAGAGTACAAATCTCATTCGAGTCACACAATGTGACACAGCCTGAATATTCTCTTTGCCGCCCACGTATCGGAGCAGTGCCTTTACATCGCTTTCATATTTCCCCATTTCGTTACTCCTTTCATATCTTGTTTGAACAAGTTTAGATTATCATACTTGTTCAAACATGTCAACGTGTTTTCTGAAATTCGTGCAGAAAAAAGCAGCCTTATACAAATTTCTTTCGTATAAGACTGCAAATTTTTTCGCTTTTTAGAAATATAATCACTATGAATCCACTTCTTCCAGCCACTCCATCGCCGTATCGATCCATCCTGCTACATGAGGATTCCTATGTTCCTCTCTTACTTTCGTCTGCTCATTTGCAAGAGATAATCCATGGCATCCCCTGTGATACAAGTGACACTCTGCATCTACCCCATGTTTCAACAGCGCCTGTGCATAGAGCAGTGTATTTTCTGCCGGAACCGTTCCGTCTGTGTTGGTATGCCAGATAAACGTACGCGGTGTCTCTTCTGTCACCAACTCCTGCGCGCCTTCCCACGCTGCTTCTCCACAGATTTTTCCGTGTACACTCTCTTCTTTCGGCCATCCGGCTCTGAAATCAATCACCGGATAACATAAAATTGCAGACTGCACCCGAAGCTGTTCCTTACTGTAACCTGTCTTTTCTGCAAACCAGTCCTGCTGGCAGAATCCGCTGTAGAGCGCACACAGATTTCCCCCTGCCGAGCACCCTAAAATGGTGATCTTGTCCGAATCTATATGCCAGCTTTCCTGATATTCTTTCACATATGCGATGGCTTTGGCAAGATCCATCTGTGGATACGGAAGCAGCGTCTGTGTCTCTGTCTCTTCCAAAATTGTATATTCCAAAACAAACGCCTGATACCCTCTGCGTAAAAATTCCAAAGCAATGGGTTCACTTTCCCTGTCCGACTGATATTCATATCCCCCGCCAGGACAGATAATCACCGCCGGACGGCGCCGCCCGGACACATCGCCAAGATTCTTCTGCACATAGGCTGTCAACATGGCATCTCTTGTTCCATATCCACTGTTCCCAAGATTGATTCTTTCATGTATCATGTCTGTTCTCTCCTTTTCATTTCTGTTTCACATTATAAACATGTTTTTCTCGTTCTGACAACCGATTCTGTAAAATTCATCAAAATTTGTTTGAACATGTTCAAAAAAGCGAGTATACTAAGTACAAGTACTACTTTGAAACAGAAAGGAATGTCACCATGCCAAAAGCTAAATATGATGTTATTTACCGGGATTTAAAAGAAAAAATAGAGACAGAAGTCTTTGCCTATCAGGAACTGCTTCCCTCAGAACATACACTGGTGCAGACTTACGACTGCTCCCGAAACACGATCCGCCGCGCTCTTTCAGAGCTGACAGCCGACGGATATGTACAGCCCATGCACGGCAAAGGTGTGCGAAACATTTTCCGTCCCATTGAACAGACCGCTTATACCGTCGGGGGAATCGAATCTTTTCAGGAATCTTCCCAGCGGAATCATAAAACGCCGGATACGCAGATTTTACAATTTACCGAACTGACAGCTGACTCTAAAATTGCGAAACGAACTGGTTTTGAGGAAGGAAGTGTGCTTTATTATATTCAAAGACTCCGCTCCCTGGATGGAAAACCGCTGATCCTGGATCACAACTACTTTTTAAAAGCAATGACTCCCGGTCTCACACCGGAAATTGCATCCCACTCCATCTACGAATATCTGGAACAGACCTTACACTTAACCATCGCAACCAGCAAGCGGACTCTGACTGTAGAAAAAGTGACACAAGTCGATGAAACTTATCTGGATTTAAAAGATTATAACTGCATGGCTGTCATCACCAGCCAGACATTTGATGACAACGGCATGCAGTTTGAATACACCCAGTCCCGACATCGTCCGGACTATTTCCGTTTTCAGGATGTGGCAGTGCGTAAGAGGTAGGTGATACTGCCTCTTATTTTACTGCCACTCTTCTATTTTTATAAAAGCTCCAGCACACCACTCTTGGACAATGCTCCGATATGTTTGTTTGCGATCTCTCCGTTTTTGATCACAAGCAATGTAGGAATGGTCATCACTCCATATTTCTGAGCCAGTTCCATCTGCTCGTCCACATTGATCTTTCCAACTTTGATATCGTCTCTTTCCTCTGCAACTTCATCCACGATTGGAGAGAGCATCTGACATGGTCCGCACCAGTCTGCATAAAAATCTACCAGTACCGGTTTGTCTGCCTTTAATACTTCCTGTTCAAAATTGTCTTTTGTTAACTTTATAATTGCCATTGTTATAAACCCTCCTTCAATATTTATCTGTTCTTAGTATACCACTTTTTTCTGTTTCTTCTGTGACAAAATCACATTTCTCATATTTTTTCCAGCGCTTTTGCATCTAATACTTCTATGTACCCTCTTGACAGTCTCACATAGCCTTCTGTCTGGAACTGCTTAAGCAGTCTTGTTACCACTTCCCGCGCTGTTCCAAGGTCTCTTGCGAGCACATCATGAGTAATGGCAAATTTATCCTCTCCTGCAAGTGCACGATGTTCCAGAATTGCATCTGCCAGTCTGGATGCCGCATTGGAAAATACATATTGGTTGAACAGCCACATCACATCCGAAAATCGTTCGGAAACCATTTCCATCGTGTAATCTTTCACCGCCGGATTGGCATCATTTAATTGTTTGTAAATTTCTTTCGGAATCGTATAAAGTACGACATCTGATTCCATCATCATATCCAGAGAAATGTCCATCCCTTTGATCATGCAGGACGCGCTTAAAATACTCACATCCCCTTCTATCAGACGATACAATGTAATTTCTCCGCCGCCGGGAGAGGTGATATACACACGGACCTGCCCCTGTTTTACAATCTGGACTCCGGTACATTCTCCTCCGTCAATATGGAGAAGCATTCCTTTTGCATATGCTTCCTGTGCAGTATTCTCCAAAAGCATTTGCTGTTGTGTTTCTGTCAGTTCCTTCCAAAACGGCAATACCTGACCGAGCCATTCCTTCATAAATTCCTCCGTTCATTTATTGCAGATAAGTCGCTGCAATGTTACGCACCTTCTGTGTCACATAACCGCTGCCGCCCTTTGTCTTCACATCTTCCACCATGCCGACCACTGCGATCTGCGTCGGCATCTCTTCGGTTGTCTCGCAGATAAACCAGCCTCTCTCAATTCCTGTCGTATCATCCTGGCTTTCTTTGATCTCGGCTGTTCCCGTCTTACCAAGCATGGTCACACCATCGATCTTTGCACTGGCTCCGGTTCCGTCTGCCGTTTCGATCACAGACAGAAGACTCTGTCTGACAATCTGTGCCGTCTGCTCCGTAATGACCTGTTCTTTCCAGAATGTTGCCTCTTTTGCTTCCTCCTGTCTCAAAACGGGCTGGATCATATTTCCGCCATTTACAAACATGGAATACATCGACAACAGATGCAGCGGATTGACCAGCGTCTGCCCCTGCCCATATCCGGTATCTGCCAGCTGAATTTCCGAATCAATCTTCCCGTCCTCGTCAAACGTAGATTTCTGCATGGTCAGATCGAACGGCATCTCTTCTTCAAACCCGAATGTTCGCAGTTTTTCAGCCATGATATCTGCACCGATCTTTAATGCCTCGCGCGCAAAATAAATATTGTCCGAATAGGTCATGGCATTGTTCAGATTCACAGTTTCCCCGTAATCTGTCAATGTGGTTACAAAATAATCCCCCCATCCGGCATCTTTCTGCCAGGAAAGTCCCACATATCCAATATTTTCCTCCGGTTTGGTGATCCCTGCATCCACCCCAACTGCTGCCGTGATTCCTTTAAATGTAGATCCCGGCACCCAGGTATTGACAAATCGGTTCATCAGCGGATTCTGCGGATCTTCATTCCACGCCTTCCATTTCGCATCTGAGATTCCAAATACAAATTCATTGGGATCATATGCCGGTGTACTCACCAGCGCCAGCACTTCCCCGGTCTTTGGATTCATTGCCGCTGCAGCTGCCGGATCCTGTGCAAACTGCTCATAGGCGATTCTCTGCACATCGGCATCAATCGTCACATGGACGTCCTTTCCATCCTGTGACGGCTGATAGGCCAGTATCTCCACTGTTTCCCCTTCTCCATTCACGATCAGGATCTTTGTGCCATCTGTAGGGCGCAGTTCCTTTTCGTAAATCTGCTCAAGTCCTGATTTTCCAATCACGCTGTTTGCATGATATCCTTCTTTTTCCAGTTTTTCCAAATCTTCCGCAGTCACCGACTGTACATATCCGGTCAGATGCCCCGCCGCTGCTCCCAACGGATACACTCTGCTTTCGGAATCATTGAGCATCACACCCGGAATTGCCAGAAGCTGTTCTTCCTTTTCTGTATTTCCTTTGGCCATTTTTTTGATCGGTACAAAGGAATCTTCTTTTACATAGGAAGCTCCCAGCGCAGTTTGAATCGACTCCTCTGACACTTCTAACATTTGTGCCAGCTTCTGGATGGACTCTGCCTTCATCGCTTCCTCTCCCATTTTTCCGGGGACCAATCCTACTTCCAGAACGGTTCCATTTCCTGCTAGCACAGCTCCATTTCTGTCATAAATGGTTCCTCTTTTTGCAGTTTCTGTCTGGATCTGAACCTTATAGATATCCTGAAGATTCGGAAAGATCACTGTGGAATCCCAGTCAATCTTATAAGTTTCCTCTTCTTTTTGCAATGTGATCTCATTATCAAACGAAATCTCATCTGCCATGGTCTGCATGGTTTCTGAATATTTCACAGTCACAGGATTTCCTTTGAGCTTTTCTTTTTCCGGAAGCGAGATCTGAATGTTCCTTGCCTCGATTCCTTCATAAATATTCTGATTGCGTTCTACAAACTCTTTTTCCGATATCTTTTCTTTCGAAGCTTTACTGAGCATCTCGTACATCTGCTCATAGTTGCCTTTTTCCACCAGAGAGAAATAGTTTTTCACGATTTCCTGCGGGGTTGGCGTATTGATCAACAGTTTCCAGGCAAGAATTCCTCCGCCTGACAGAATGACAGCTGCACCTGCCACGATTCCACCGATCACAAGTCCTTTCTTCTGCTTTCTTTTTTTCATAATGCCCTCCGAAATATCACAAAAACTGGATATGGTTTTCTCCAATCATACCACATCCAGTTTCATTTGACACTATTTTCTGTTATTTCACAGAGATTTTTCACATTGCTTCCACAACCGTTCTTTCACCGCATCCGACGCAAACGCCGATTCGATCGCGTTTTTTGTCATCTGCACTTCCTGTTCTCTCGTCACTGCATACTGTTCTCTGATAAATGCAAACTCCTTCTCTAACGTCGTCTGGCTCACCGTCCGGTTATCGGTGTTGACCGTCACCAGAAGATTTTCATTTAAAAATTCCTGGATCGGATACTCTGCCGGATCTTTGACTGCTTTGGTCTGCATATTGCTGAGCGGGCACATTTCAATCCCAATCTGTCTGTCCCGGCAAAATGCAATCGCCTCTTTTTGTCCGCGAAGCGCAATCCCATGTCCGATTCTGGATGCCCCACACTGCACTGCATCCAAAATATTCTGTACGCTGCCGCATTCTCCCGCGTGGATCGTAAATGGCATCTCCAGTCTTCTGACTTCTCCGAACAATTCCATAAACAACGACATTGGAAATGCCGCTTCGTTTCCCGCCAGATCCGCCGCACACACTCCGTTTCCCAGGAACTCTCTTGCTGCTTTTAACATCCTTCGATTGGCATCTTCACTCTCATGGCGCATGGCACACACGATCACTCCATAATCAATGCCAAATTCTGTTTTTCCCTGCTCCATTCCCTTCAGAACTGCTTCCAGGATCTGCTCTGTAGAAAGACCTTCTTGTGTGGAAAGCAGCGGGGCAAATCTTGCTTCAATATAGCTGACATGATCCAGCGCCGCGTTTTTCATAAAATCATACCCGGCTCTTTCCAGCCCTTTTTCTGTCTGCAGACATTCCAGAGGAATTTCAAATTTTTCCAGATATTCCGTCAAGCTCTGGCATTCCATATCTGCCTGAAGCTCTTCCAATTTTACACTTCTTCCCAGAAGCTCTTCCATACATCCCCGGCTCAATGAGCCATCCAGATGACAATGAAGATCCATTCTTGGAAGTCTGTTTTGTTCTGTCATATAGTTACTCCTCTTTTCCTAAACTTGCCGGTCCAAATCCCAATGGCAGGATTTCTTCCAATGTTTTCGTAACATATCCGCCCTCACCATTCTCCAAAATGATCTGAAATTCTTTTGGATCACAAAATTCCATCATCACCTGCCTGCAGACCCCACAGGGCGCACAAAGCTGTCCACTTTTTTTTCCTTTTGGTCCGCCTACAATGGCAATGGCCAAAAACTCTCTTACCCCTTCTGATACCGCCTGAAAAAATGCCGTTCTCTCCGCACAGTTGGTTGGCGTATACGAAGCATTTTCAATATTACATCCCAGATATACCCTTCCATCCTTTGTCAAAAGCGCAGCTCCTACCTGAAACCCGGAATAGGGAGAATAAGACATCGCCTTCCCTTCATATGCCAGACGGATCAGCTCTTCTTTTGCCGGTTCATCCAAAATGGTGCCAAATTTAAATTCTTTTTTCATTGCGACACCTCCCCGCAAGTTGCTGCTTACTCTAATATCTCTCCTATCAGACGGATAGACTCTGTAACCAGACGTTTGAAATCTTCTGCCACACGATCTGCTGTTTCCTGCACTTCTTTATGATCCAGCTTTTGTGAAGACATCCCTGCTGCCAGATTCGTAATGCAGGAAATTCCACATACCTTCATTCCCATGTGTCTTGCCGCCATGGCCTCACATGCCGTACTCATTCCTGCCGCATCTCCGCCAAGAGTTCTACACATTCTGATTTCTGCCGGCGTCTCATAACTTGGGCCGGTAAACTGCATATAGACACCTTCCTGCAGCGCTACATTTGTATTTTCACCAGCCTTGCGAATCACATCCTGCAATTCTTTATTATAAACTTCGCTCATATCTGGAAAACGTACTCCCAGCTCCTCAATGTTTGGTCCGATCAGGGGACTGGGAATTGCTGTTGTGATCTGATCTGTGATCAGCATCAGATCTCCCGGATGAAAGTTAAAATTCACCCCTCCAGCTGCATTGGTCAGCATCACGATCTTCGCTCCCAACATTCCCATCAAACGTACTGGAAGTACCACATCCTGCATCGGATATCCTTCATAAAAATGTACCCTTCCCTGCATCGCTACAACCGGAACTCCTTCTACATACCCGAACAGAAATCTGCCCTTGTGTCCTGCTACAGTCGACACCGGGAATCCTTCAATCTCTGTATACTCCATCGTTTCTTCTACCTGCATCGTCTCTGCATAATCCCCCAGACCCGACCCTAAAATCAACGCTACTTTCGGCTGAAATTTAATTTTACTTTTTACTGCATCTGCACATTTTACTAATTTTTCATAAATCGGATTCATCATTTCGCTCCCTTTCTACCAATGGTTCGATCAGTTTGGATACAAGCGCATGAATTTGTTCATACTGCTTCTCATCAATATAAAATGTCTTTCCAATCCGGCTGATCAACCCTTGTTCTTCAAATTTTTTTACCGCCCGGTTCACAGTCTTTACGCTTAGCCCTGAATATTCTGCCAGCTCCTGCCGTGTGTTCGTAAACGATAATTTTCCATTTTTTGCATACTTTTTGTAGCGGTGTTCAAAAAGAACCGCCAGCCGGTCTGTCCCCGGCACAAACATATATGTCCTGCTGGTCACTCCCTGTTCATACAGATACTGTCCCATGATCTTGGCTTCCTGCTTCAATGCACGGATATCTGTTCGAAGCCATCTGGCATACACATCCGCAGGGATTCGAATCGAAGTACACGGTGTGATCGTCTGCAGTGTTGCCTGATAGGTATCCAGATCCATGATCAATTCCATTCCCCCCATGGCATTGATCCCGTCAAACTGCATGAAATCATAAGCAATCCCATAGACTCTGTAATCTGTAATTTTAAACATTCCTCTTGCAATGATATGCACTGTATCCACAGGCTGATTTTCCCGGATAAACACAACATTTTTGTCCAGTTCCACTACACGGAATGACTCTAACAGCCAGTCCGGAGCATCCTGAAAAAACTGCTCTATGGCTTTCCTTCTATCCTTTTTCAACTCCCGCATAAAAGGGAGCACCTCATATAGGCGTTCTGTTCCCATACATACCCTTCCTTTGTCTCTGGTAAATAGTCTCCTTACTATTATAAAACAAATCGCCAAAAAAAACAGAGGTTCTTCTATTTTCGAGAAAAAATTTCCGGCTGACATTTCAAACCTGTCAGCCGGATCCATTCATGCCATTCTTATTTGATCAACTCTACTTTTACAACATCTGTCAGAATTCCTGTTGCATCTGGAATCACCTTACCATCTGCACCTTTCATCTGGTCATTTCCGACTTTGATCGTACCATCTTTTAACTGGCTATACAGCTCATCGTATTTTTCCTGTGTAAATACTTTAAATTTTGATGTCTCCATCGGAAGTTTTACACCATCCTGAGCAGCATCCAAAGTCACTGTTTTTCCTCCCTGGAAGCTGTCATTGTAGTAGTCTTCCAATGCTCCGTAAATAGAATCTCCAAGATTCTTCATTGCGGATGTGATGACTGTCTCAGACTCTACAGACTGGTCAACGTCTACACCAATCACAACTTTGTCCGCTGTCTCTGCTGCTTTCATTACAGAGTTACCAACTCCACCGCCACATGCGAAGATACATTCTGTTCCTTCGTTATACCATGCTGCTGCTTTTGCATTGTTTTCCGGAGATGCGTCGAAGTTTCCTACATAAGTATACTTGATGTTGATATCTCCAGCTTTGAGTCCCATATCTTTTGCTGCTGCATCTGCTCCCTGTACGAATCCATATCCATAACGGATTACTGCAGGAACTGCGATACCACCCATAAATCCAAGATTTTTGTATCCTTCTGTCACTGCTGCATATCCTGCCAGATATCCGGCCTGCTCTTCTGCATACATGATAGACATTACATTGTCTTCAATCTGTACGTTTCCATCTTTATCTTTTGGTTCTGCATCGACCAGGATAAAGTGTACATCCGGATATTTTGTCTGTGCTTCCATGATCGGATATTCAAACAGAAATCCCGGTGTTGCGATTACTTTTGCCCCGCCTTTTACAGCCAGGTCAATGGCATTTAAACAAGCCTCGTCTGATTTTTCTGTCGGTTTGTAATATTTGTGTGTCAGATTGTTATCTTTTGCGTATTTCTCAAGTCCTTCCCATGTTCCCTGGTTAAATGACTTGTCATCGATCGTTCCTACGTCTGTGATCAGCGCCAGCTCATATCCGCCTTTTCCGCCTTTGTCTCCCTCTTTGGATTCTGATCCTTCACTTCCTGGTTTTGAGACACATCCTGTCATTCCTACAACAAGTGTTGCTGCCATAAGCAGACTTAAGATTTTCTTTTTCATGTCTTCTCCTCCTTAATATCCACTGGTGTGTTCGCCCTGGATCAGCTTGATCGCAGAACTGGTACCAATTCTATCACATCCTGTTTCCAGGAATGCTTCCATATCAGCCACTGTCTTGACTCCGCCCGCTGCTTTCATCTTCACGTCCGGTCCGATATTCTCTTTGAATAATCGAATGTCTTCCAGTGTTGCTCCGGCAGTTCCAAATCCGGTAGAAGTCTTGATATAATCTGCTCCTGCCGCTGTCACTGCCTTGCACATTGCAATCTTCTCTTCTTCTGTCAGATAACAGGTTTCGATGATCACCTTTAAGATCTTATCTCCTGTAATCTTCTTCAGAGCTGCAATTTCCTCTTGTACTGCATCATAATTTCCATTTTTGACATCAGAGATATTGATGACCATATCGATTTCTGACGCTCCGTCTTCCAGAGCCTTTTTCGTCTCTGCTGCTTTCGCCTCTGTCACACTGTATCCCAATGGAAAACCTACCACTGTACAGATGTTGATCTTTTCTCCGTACATATCATGTACCCGCTTGATATAACACGGAGGAATACACACAGATGCCGTCTGATATTCGATGGCTTCCTCACACAATTTCTGAATGTCTTCCCATGTAGCAAACGCTTTCAGCTGTGTGTGATCCACATGGCTTAAAATTTCTTTCTGATTCATTTTTCATCCGCCGCCTTTCTTAAAAATACTCTACCTGCTCTTTGGAAACCCGTGCATAGATCAGTTTCTCTTCTTCTGCGCGAGTTTCTTTCTGCGTCACTGCTGACAGATAACGCTTAGCTGCCGCCTCAAACAATTCTTCTTTTGACGCATACATAGTTGCCAGAGACTCTCCTCTTTCCACATAGTCCCCCACCTTTTTGTGAAGGATGATCCCTGCGGAAAAATCAAGTTCGCTGTCTTTTGTCTCTCTTCCAGCACCCAGCATCGCAGATGCAATTCCACAACTCTCGGTATCCATAAAGGTAATGTATCCGGATTCTTCTGCGCAGACTTCGTAAGAATATGGAGCCTTTGCAAATTTATCGGTATCCCAGATCACCGCATCGTCTCCACCCTGTGCTCTGACCATAGCCGCCAGATGCTCCAGTGCTCTGCCATTTTCAATCACTTCTTTTACCATCTCTCTGCATACTTCCAGAGTTCCTTGCCCCGCCAAGTATAACATATTCGATGCCAAATGCATACATACTTCTGTCAAATCTTTTGGACCGTTTCCTTTGAGCGTCTCCACTGCCTCGATCACTTCCAGACTGTTTCCGATATTGTGTCCCAACGGAATGTCCATATTGGTGATTAAAGCCACCGTACGTTTCCCCGCATTTTCTCCAATTGTCACCATCTCTTTTGCAAGTGCCACAGAGTCTTCCAGCGTCTTCATAAATGCTCCGCTTCCGGTCTTGACATCCAACAGGATACAATCATTTCCTGCTGCCAGCTTTTTACTCATGATCGAAACCGCGATCAATGGAATACTGTCTACAGTTGCCGTCACATCACGAAGCGCATACAGTTTTTTATCTGCCGGAGCAAGATTGCCGGACTGTCCGATCACACTAACTCCTGTTTGATTTACTACTTCAAAAAATTCTTCTCTTGTGAGAGTGGTTTTCATTCCCGGAATGGATTCCAGTTTGTCTACCGTTCCGCCGGTATGCCCCAGACCTCTTCCAGACATCTTTGCTACTTTGGCTCCGCATGCTGCCACAATCGGTGCAATGATCAGCGTGGTCTTATCTCCCACACCTCCTGTAGAATGTTTATCTACCTTAATGCCCTCAATTCCGGAAAGATCTACCATATCTCCTGAGTGCGCCACCGCCAGTGTCATGGCAAGCGTCTCTTCCTCGGTCATTCCCTGAAAATACACTGCCATCAAAAAAGCGGACATCTGATAATCCGGGATATTTCCGGCTACATATTCTTCTACCAGATAATGGATTTCTTCGTGATTTAAAGATTCACCATTTCTTTTTTTCATGATCAGGTCATACATTCTCATTGTCTTGTTCCTGCCTTTCTTTGCTTATCTGCTTCCCTTGTCATATGGGATTCCTTCTGCTTTCGGCGCCTGTGAATTCTTGGAGAAGAATGCCAGGACGATCAAGGTCGCAATATAAGGAATCATCTTATATACCTCATTTGGTATCGGCAGTGATTTCAGGAATGGGATCGTGGAATATGCACTGGAAAGTGTTTTCATGATTCCAAAGAAGAAGGCTGCCATTAAAATCTTATTGCTTCTCCACTGTCCGAAGATCAGTACTGCAATCGCCAGGAATCCGTATCCTGCTACACTTGCATTGAAGTTCGTCGAAGTCGGAACTACAAAGATCAGTCCTCCGATTCCGCCCAGTACACCGGAAATGATGACTCCTGCATAACGGATTCTGTAGACATTCACCCCAACCGAATCTGCTGCTCCCGGATGCTCTCCACAGGCACGAAGTCTGAGACCGAATCTGGTGTTTTTGATCACAAAGGCTGCCACTGCAAAGATCAGGATCCCGATATACGTAGAAATATAACAATTCTGAAAGAACAGATCTCCGATCACCGGAATATCTCCCAGTACCGGCACTTTATCAATGTGGAACGTATCTGTAAACTGGATCTGCTGCATTCCCTGGATCATACGTGCCGTAAAAATCGCAAATGCCGGTGCAAACAGATTCAATGCAGTACCACTGATGGTCTGATCTGCTTTCATATTGATGGAAGCAAACGCGTGCAGAAGACTGAACAGCCCCCCGGTCAGCCCTGCTACCAGCATGGCAAGAAGAAACAAGCCCTGACCGCTTAAACTGCCCTGGAAAATATTGATAAAAAAGATTCCGGCAAAAGCGCCCATAACCATGATACCTTCCAACGCAATATTGATAACACCGCTTCGTTCTGAATACATGGCTCCGATCGCAACGATCAAAAGCGGAATGGCAAAATACATGGTCTGCTGTACAACGAAATATGCTACATTCATGACTGTCCCTCCTTCCCTTTGGAATTACCGATTGCTTTCTTCTCGGCTTTTTTTGCTTTTTTCATCTGAATTTTATAAATCGTATTTTTAAATAACAGTGAAAGTGCTCCGCAATAAATGATCGCTGCAATGATCATATCAATGACTTCCGGCGCAAAATCAAACAACTGCATATTGTTTCCGCCAACTGTGATGTATCCGATAAACAATCCTGCAAACAAGATACCGATTGGATTTGAAAGTCCCAGAAGCGCTACAGAAATTCCAGAGAATCCTTCCGGCGCGATCACGTCCAGCACCTGCATATATTTTCCGGAATCTGCCAGATACAGTAAAGCTCCGCCAAGTCCGGAAAGAGCTCCTGCGATCACCATGGAAGATACGATGTTGCGTTTTTCATTGATTCCTGCATACCGGCTGGCATCCGGGTTCATACCACAGGCTTTCAGTTCATATCCAAAAATCGTCTTATTCAGTAAAACATAAATCAAGATCACGCATCCGATGGCAATCAGGATTCCGATGTTCACGCTGGCTCCCGGAAACAGCTGATCCATTCCGGCTTTTGGAAGGTTCGCTCCATCCGCTACTGCCATAGACTGATTCTTTACCTGATCATATACTGTTTTCTGAATCAGCATATTGGTCAGATACATTCCGATATAGTTCATCATAATCGAAGAAATAACTTCATTTACATTAAAAAATGCTTTCAAAAGTCCCGGAACCATGCCCCAGATAGCTCCTGCCAAAACAGCTGCCAGAAGTGCCGCAAGACAGTGAACCCCCGGTGGGAGGAATGTAAATTTGACTCCAACAAATACCGCGGCAAATGCACCCATTGTAAACTGTCCGGATGCCCCGATATTAAACAGACCTGTCTTAAATGCAAAGCCTACGGAAAGACCGGTCATGATCAGAGGGGTCGCCATATACAGCACTTGTCCCATTCCCTGCATTCCATCCGTAAATCCGCCCTGGATGATCATCATAAATCCACCCAATGCCTGACTTGGATTACTGATCAGAAGAATGACCAGACCAAACAACAGACCGCAGATAATCGCAAGGATGGAGGAACTGAAATTGACAAAGCCTTCCCCTTTCAATAAATTCTTAATCTTCATTCTTCACACTCCTTTTCGCTCCTGCCATGTAAAGTCCGAGTTCTTCTGTGGTGATCTTCTTCGGATCCAGATCCGCAACAATTTCTCCTTCGTACATGACGATGATTCTGTCACTGACATTCATAACCTCATCCAGCTCCAGTGAAACAAGAAGCACTGCCTTTCCTGCATCCCGCTGCTCCACCAATTGTTTGTGGATGTACTCGATCGCTCCTACGTCCAGACCACGTACCGGCTGTACGGCAATGACAATCTCCGGATTGCGGTCCAGCTCTCTGGCGATGATCGCCTTCTGCTGATTTCCTCCGGACATTCCTCTTGCAATGCTCTTCTCGCCCTGACTGGATCGAATATCAAATTTTTCAATCAGCATTTTTGCATACTGACGGATGGCGTCAAATTTTAAAAATCCATGGCTCTGGAACTGTTTCGTATAATAAGACTGCAAAATCAGGTTCTCCTGAAGTGTGTAATCTAAAACCAGTCCGTCTTTGTGACGGTCTTCCGGAATATGCGCCACCCCGTCCAGACATTTCTGCCGGATGCTCTCTTTGGTGATGTCTTTTCCATTTAAGATCACCTGACCATGCTCCAGAGGCATCAGCCCTGTGATTCCATATACCAGCTCCGACTGTCCATTTCCATCGATACCTGCCACACAGAGGATTTCTCCTTTTCGTACCTGGAATGAGACATTGTTGACCGCTGCTTTTCCATGATGTTTGGACTTTACAGTCAGATTTTTCACTTCCAGTACCGGTTCTCCCGGTGTCATCTCCGGTTTGTCTACAATAAAGTTGACCTTACGTCCGACCATCATCTCCGACATCTGCTCTTTGGATGTCTCTGCCACTTCTACCGTTCCGATATATTTTCCTTTTCTTAATACACTGCAGCGATTGGCAACTTCTTTGATCTCATTAAGCTTATGTGTGATAAAGATGATGGACTTTCCTTCTGCGATCAGCTGCTTCATCACTTTCATCAATTCACTGATCTCCTGCGGCGTCAGAACTGCTGTCGGCTCGTCAAAGATCAGAATGTCATTGTCACAGTACAGCATCTTCAAGATCTCAACTCTCTGCTGCATTCCCACTGTGATATCAGAAATATAAGCATCCGGATCGATCTTAAATTTGTAGCGCTCACTGAGCTCCATGACTTTTTTGCGGGCCGCATCCATTTTCAGCACGCCCATCTTTGTCGTCTCACGTCCCAGAACAATACTTTCCAGAACGGTAAAATTGTGTACCAGTTTGAAGTGCTGGTGCACCATTCCGATTCCCAGATCATTGGCATCATTGGGATTGTTGATGTTCACCTTTTTTCCATTGATGCGGATCTCCCCTTCTTCCGGCTGGTACAGACCGAAGAGAACACTCATCAGTGTTGATTTTCCGGCTCCGTTCTCACCGAGCAGCGCATGGATCTCGCCTTTTTTTACCTGGAGGGTGATATCGTCGTTGGCTTTGAAATTTCCAAACTGTTTGGTGATGTGGTTCATCTCAATTACATATTCCACATTCGCTTCCTCCCTTTCTCCTAGATTGACTTTTTATTTTTTAAACAGGTATTCTTTCATACTTGTTCCGTCCGTATTATTTTCCACCTCAAAAATGTCAAGAATGGTAGCCGCAATATCTGCAAAGCTTTCTCTGGTTCCGAGATTGACATTCTCACAGATCTCTTTTCCATAGATGAGAAGTGGTGTGTGCTCTCTGGTATGATCCGTCCCCGGAAATCCTGGATCGCATCCGTGATCTGCTGTGATCATCAGAATATCACTGTCTCTCATACGTCCCATGAATGTGCCCAGCTGACGGTCAAATGTAGTCGCCGCTTCAGCATATCCGACAATGTTGTTGCGATGACCATACACCATATCAAAATCTACCAGATTCACAAAGCAGATTCCGTGAAAATCTGTCTCCTGCATCTCAATAGTCTTTTCCATTCCGTCTACATTGTCCTGGATTCGCTGTGTATGCTGGATTCCTTTTCCTGCAAAAATATCATAAATCTTTCCGATTCCGTATGTGTCGTACCCCGCCTCTTCCAGCGCATCCAGCATCGTATCTTTTGGCGGAAGCAGTGAAAAATCATGTCGGTTTGCCGTTCTTGTAAAATTCGGTGCAGTTCCCACAAACGGTCTTGCAATGACACGTCCCACGCCATGCTCTCCAGTCAGGATTTTTCTGGCAATCTCACAATCATGATACAGCTCTTCCACCGGAACCACATCTTCATGGGCTGCGATCTGAAATACGCTGTCTGCTGACGTATACACGATCAGCGCGCCTGTCTCCACATGCTCCTGCCCGTAATCCCGGATGACGTCTGTGCCAGAATATGGTTTGTTGCAGATCACCTTTCTTCCGGTCTCACGTTCCAATGCGTCCAGCACTTCTTTGGGAAAACCGTCAGGATATGTGGGAAGTGGCTTTGGTGAGATCACACCTGCAATCTCCCAGTGTCCGATGGTCGTATCTTTTCCTCTGGATTTTTCTCTCATGCGGGCATATGCTCCGATGGGTTTTGCTTCTTTCTCCATCCAGTCTACCCCGTCAATATTAAACAATCCCAGCTTCTTCATATTCGGAGTGTCATACTCTTTGACACCTGTGATCGTCTTCAACGTATTGCATCCTGCATCATGAAATTCTGCCGCGTCTGTCATTTCTCCGATTCCATAACTGTCCAAAACAATCAGAAATACTCGTCTTTTTTCCATTTTGATTCCGCCTTTCAATTTTGCCAATTTCATTTCCTATCTATTTCCTATTTTATATATTTTTCATAATTCAAAAAAGGACTGGAGTCCCTTTTTTACAGGATACTTTTTATTTTTGTCAATTTTCCGCCTCAAAATTCTTATTTTATCAGATATTTTGCATAATAAAAGCGGCCTGGCAGATTCTTTTGAAAACGAATCTGCCAGGCAGCCTCCTTTCGTGCTTCTATCAATTACTTCACCGGTCAGGCTTCATCAATTGCCTTTCCGATATCATGTCGCATGTACTTATTTTCGAACTGTACCCACTCTGTGGCAGCATAGGCATTTGCTCTCGCTTCTTTGAGATCTGCTCCTTTTGCCGTCACCCCAAGCACACGCCCTCCATTGGTCACGATCTGTCCATCTGCAAATGCTGTTCCTGCATGGAAACAGAAATATCCTTCCTGTTTGTCAAATTCTTCCAGACCTGTGATCGGATATCCTTTTTCGTAGCTGACCGGATATCCTTCGGATGCCAGTACCACGCAGACTGCAGCATTGTCTTCAAACTGCAGATCTACCTGATCCAGTGTACCATCAATACATGCTTCTACCACTTCAATAAGATCGTTTTTCATTCGTGGCAGTACCACCTGCGCTTCCGGATCTCCAAAACGTGCATTGTATTCCAGTACTTTCGGTCCTTCCTCTGTCAACATCAGTCCAAAGAAAATCACTCCTTTGAACTCTCTTCCTTCGGCTGCCATAGCATCTACGGTTGCCTGATAAATATGTTTTTCACAAAATTCTTCCACTTCTTTTGTATAGAACGGACTCGGTGAAAAAGTTCCCATTCCTCCTGTATTGAGTCCTGTATCACCATCTCCTACACGCTTGTGATCCTGTGCGGAAGTCATCGTCTTAATGGTCTTTCCGTCTACAAAAGAAAGTACCGAAACCTCCCGGCCTGTCATAAATTCTTCAATGACCATCTCATTTCCGGCTGTTCCGAATTTTTTATCCAGCATGATCGTCTTCACGCCTTCTTTTGCTTCTTCCAGATTCTGACAGATCAGCACTCCTTTTCCAAGAGCCAGTCCGTCTGCCTTCAGTACGATCGGGAATTTTGCACTCTCCAGATATGCGATCGCCGCATCCGGATCTGTGAAATTCTCATATCCTGCTGTCGGAATGTGGTATTTCTTCATCAGATCTTTGGAGAATGCTTTGGATCCCTCCAGGATTGCCGCATTCTTTCTCGGTCCGAATGTACGGATTCCGGCTGCTTCCATCTCATCCACCAGACCGCCCACCAGCGGATCATCCATCCCCACAATACAAAGATCGATATCCTGTTCTTTTGCAAATGTCACCAGTTTTTCAAATTCCATGGCGCCAATCGGCACACACTCTGCAAATTCTGCGATTCCCGCATTTCCCGGTGCACAGTACATCTTTTCTACTTTTCTGCTTTTCGCCGCACTGGCTGCGATGGCATGTTCTCTTCCGCCGCTTCCAACGATTAAAACTTTCATGGCGTCTCCTCTTCTACTGTGTGATCACAGTTTTTCCGTCTTTTACCGTTACTTTTCCGTTTGCGATCAGATCAATGGCCTGGGGCAGGATCTTCCACTCTGCCTGCTCCATCACCCGACGCTGCAAAATCTCCGGCGTATCTTCCGGCTGTGTCTCCACCGCTTTCTGCAGCAGGATCGGTCCGGTATCTGTCCCTTCATCCACAAAATGGACTGTGGCGCCAACCACCTTCACTCCACGTGCCAGCGCTGCCTCATGTACCTTCAATCCATAGAATCCTTTTCCGCAAAAAGACGGGATCAGAGACGGATGGATGTTGATCATGCGGTTTCTGTATTTCTCGATCATTGCCGGCGGGATCACCACAAGAAATCCTGCCAGTACGATCAGATCCGGTTCATATGCATCCACTGTCTCCAGAAGCTTTTCATTAAAAATATCTCTGGAGTCAAACTCTTTCGGAGAAATGCAGCATGCAGGGATGCCGTGGTTTTTCGCGCGCTCCAGGGCATATGCATTGGCATTGTTGCTGATCACTCCCACAAGTTCTGCATTGGTGATCGTGCCGTCCTCTACCCGATCAATGATCGCCTGCAGATTGGTTCCCCCTCCGGAAACCATCACGACTACTCTTAGCATAAAGTAACTCCTTTTTCTCCGGCTTCGATCTTACCTACTACATATGGAGTATCTCCGGCTGCTTTGATTGCCTCCATTGTCTTCTCCACATCTGCCGCATCCACTGCCAGAACCATACCAAGTCCCATGTTGAAGGTATTGTACATCATCTGTTCTTCGATTTCTCCCTCTTTTGCCAGCATCTCAAAAATCGGAAGAACCGGATAACTGTCTTTTTCAATTACTGCATGGGTTCCTTCTTTGAGCATCCGCGGAATATTCTCATAGAATCCGCCGCCTGTGATATGACTGCATGCTTTCACTGTCACACCTGCTGCTTTGATGCTCTTGAGCGCTTTCACATAAATTCTGGTCGGAGCTAACAGCGCCTCGCCCAATGTACAGCCAAGACTTTCATGATATGTCTCCAGATTTTCTTTTGTCATCTCAAATACTTTACGTACCAAAGAAAAACCGTTGCTGTGTACCCCTGTGGATGCCATACCGATCAGCACGTCTCCTGCTTTTAAGTCTTCTCCTGTGATCATCTCTTTCTTGTCACATACTCCAACTGCAAATCCTGCCAGATCGTAATCATCTTCCGGCATCAGTCCCGGATGCTCTGCTGTCTCACCGCCGATCAGCGCTGCTTCTGACTGAAGACATCCTTCTGCCACACCGCTTACGATGGATGCGATCTTCTCCGGATAATTCTTTCCACATGCGATGTAATCCAGGAAAAATAATGGTTCTCCTCCTGCGCACGCAATATCATTGACACACATTGCCACCGCATCGATTCCGATCGTATCGTGTTTGTCCATGATCATTGCCAGCTTGACTTTCGTACCGCATCCGTCTGTCCCAGACAAGAGTACCGGTTCTTCCATCTCTTTGATCCTGGCAAGAGAAAATGCTCCTGAAAATCCGCCGAGTCCGCCAAGTACCTCCGGACGCATTGTCTTCTTTACGTGCTCTTTCATCAGTTCTACTGATTTGTAACCAGCCTCAATATCCACACCTGCGTTCTTATAATCCATAACTATTCTCCATTTCTTACATCGTCTGTATACTTACTTTATTTCTCCAGATATGCCTGATATCCGATCTCGTCTAATTTTGCAGCCTTTGCCTGCACGGTCTCTTTCATCTCTTCGGAATATGCTTTGAGTTTCTTCAAAACTTCTTCATCGGATGTTGCAAGAATCTTTGCTGCCAGAATCGCTGCATTCATCCCACCGTCAATGGCAACTGTTGCAACCGGGATTCCAGGCGGCATCTGTACGATTGAATAGAGTGCATCCATTCCGTCCAGGTTCTTTCCTGACATCGGAACTCCGATCACCGGCATCGGGAAAAGCGCTGCACACATTCCCGGAAGATGTGCTGCCATTCCGGCTCCTGCGATGATCACTTTGATTCCTTTTCCTTCTGCTGCCTTTGCCCAGTCAAAAAACACATCTGGCATACGGTGTGCGGAAATGATCGTCATCTCATAATCAATTCCCAGTTTTTCCAGCATATCAGCGGCTTTGCTCATAACCTTCAGGTCTGAATCGCTGCCCATTACAATTCCTACTTTTGGCATATCTTGTCCACCTTTCTCAACTTTTGTATGTTCCCATACCATTTTTTGAAGATCCGTCCGGCGCTATTTTGCCCGCGATCACGAATCTTCCGTCCTTCAATAGTATAATCTCTTTTCCTTCTTTTGTTAATACACTTATTTCTTCTAACTCTTCATAAGGTATGGTTATAGCTGAACCCGGATGATTCATAAGCTCACCTGATTTTTTCTCAAACATCCGGATCCATTTCAGCTGTTCTTCCGTATAGGTAAGGGCACACGGATTCAACGAAATAGCCTCTCGCTCTTTTGAAAACGGACCGATCTGAATTTGCACCGGGACCTGCATAACCTGCCTCTTCTCGCTATCCTTTGCATGCCGCAACACATCCAGCTTGCGTTCTATATACTTTTTATCCAGAAACAATGCCTGGTCACATCGGTGATCGGCTTCATACTGACTGTTGCACGCACCTCCAGCATATCCATTTCCATAGAGACCGTCTTTGACGATCACTCCCTGCGCCTTTCTGCACATAATCGGCTGGATTCCCTGTGCTTTCAGCGCATCCGATACGCCAAGAACAATCTCTTCCATTCCTATCTGATAGCAAAGTACAATACATGATGTATCGAACGCTCTGACTTTCTGTTGTATTTTCCGAATATAAGCTGCTGTCAGATCTTTCCGCTCTTTTTCAGTAAGGTCTCGGATCTTCTTCCAGAGATTCCTCTCCGTTTCTCCAATATATATTCCATATGCATATAAATAAGATGCGCTCTCCCGACTGCTCTTTTCGATGATCTCTTCCGCAAACCGTGAATACTTCGGATTCAAGAACTCTTGCACACGATCCGCCAGAAACACATCGCAGTAATCGCTTGCATACCAGTAAAGAATCTCCTTGATGGTTTTAAATTCCGGTTCTTCTTCTGCCTCAAAACACTGATAAATCTCCAGAAACAATTCGTTTAAGATGGTCAGATAATCCTGCCTGTTTTCATAGGCATATGGAATCCCACTGCGCAGTTCCACATATAAAAAACTCAGGAGCTGCCCATAGCGCTCGGAAAGTTTTTCTTGTGCATACGCCGGATTTGCAAAACTCGTATGATAATTTTCTCCCAGAACATCTACGTACAACTCCTGATTCCACTGCCGCAGTTCCTCTTCACAAAGACCTGCAATCCCATGGATTTCTATTTTTTTACGGATATTTTCTAATTTCGTCAAAAAGACCGCACACATTCTAAAATAAGACCGATACGGTATCTGCACGGTCTCTTCTTCTCCGATCGTCTGCAGTCTTTCTATGGACAGCTCATGTCTTTGTGCACACCGCTCATTTCGGATCTGCTGTAACTGCCTCCATTCCATTTATGAAAGACCTCCTAAAAAAATCAGAACCATTACGACGAAAACCAGTGCGCTGACAATCAGACCGATCCAGGCCGCTCCGTGTCTTCTGTCTGTTTCTTTGATCCCGTCAATGCCGCCCTTGATTCCAAGCACTGCAAACAGGATATTGATCAGCCCCAGTGCACCTGCCATATCTGCGGTCTCTCCGCGCATAGTATAACTGTTAAAAATCAAAAGACCTGCAACAAGTACGGAAACAACTGCATACATGCAGGAGTTTTTTCCCTCTCTGGACTGCAGCACTTTTTCTTTTTTCTCTTTTTCTCTCTTTTCTTTATCTTCTTTTTTCACAGTAGCTTCTCCTTATCGCATTACAAATCAAAAATAAAAAATATCCCAAAAGCCCGCCAATCGTATTGAGCAGCAGATCATCCACATCAAAACTGCCCACACGAGTCAGAAATTGAAAGATCTCCACACCCAGACTCAGCCCAAAACTATAAAACAGAGTCATAAAAAATCCTCTGCAGCTGCTGGCAACGGATATAAAAAATCCGTATGGCAGAAAGATCAGAATATTTCCAAATAAATTAGTAAATACCGCGAAAAGCCCCAGCGTTTCCCGGTATTCCACAAAGCGTCTGATTTCTTTAAACAGTATCAGATTATATCGGTATTCTTCTCCGATACCGGTACGCCCATACCAATCTGAAAAAATCAAAAAATATAATAAGAAAAAAAGATAGAGTACAAATAATATCTTTCCCGCCAGGCGGATTCTTTTAATCTGTCTCTGATTCAAAACGCTCCCTCTTTTTACAGTTAAAATGTAATCCCGCTTTTGTTTTTCAGCAGACGTGCACCACTGATGATCGCCAGAATCCCGGCTGTCACACCGGAAACGATCATGACAATTCCCAGAGCAATATTGCCTGCCCCGGTCTGCTGCATTGTTTTATATGCCTTTTCCATCTCTTCTCACTCCCTGCTTACTTTGCACCATACATTTCATAATATGCATCGATTGCCGCTTTTAATGTATCATCAATGATCACTTTTCCCTGATATGGTCTGTTATAAAGATGTTCTACAACTTCTTCCATGGTCACGATTGCTGCTGTATCGAATCCGTACAGATCTTTGACTTCATCCAGCGCACACTTTTCTCCGCCTTTTCCGACTTCCATACGGTTTAATGACACCATCAATCCCACGATTTCCACATCCGCTGCACCTTTTACTTTCGGAACAGTCTCTTCCATGGATTTTCCGGAAGTTGTCACATCTTCGATCATCACCACACGGTCACCGTCTTTTAATTTGCTTCCCAGGAAGCTTCCTTTATCTGCACCGTGATCTTTCTCTTCTTTTCTGTCCGAACAGTAACGCACTTCTTTTCCATATAATTCACTGTATGCGATCGCAGTCACAACTCCAAGTGGGATGCCTTTATAAGCAGGTCCAAATAAAACATCAAAATCATCTCCATATTTGTCATGGATCGCTTTTGCATAATATTCTCCCAGTTTCTTTAACTGAGAACCTGTTACATATCCCCCTGCATTCATAAAAAATGGGGATTTTCTTCCGCTTTTTAATGTAAACTCTCCAAATTTCAGCACATCGCTGTCTACCATAAATTCAATAAATTCTTTCTTATACTGTTCCATCTTTTAACCCTCCATATTTATGGGCATATGCGTGCCCTCGTAAATCTGTTAAATCCTCTCAATTTTATCACAAATTTCCTGCGATTTCAATCAAGGAACTCTCACTTAAATTTTTGCAATCAATCCTGTCACGACCTCTGCGCAGATCTCAGATGCCTTTTTCACACTTCTGCCACTCTGATGCACTTTTTTCCACAAAGAAGAGGCAAAGAATGTCCGATTTTCCCCACACTCTCTGCCTCTTTGTTTTTTCCTATTTTACGAGTCCAACCATATCCTGCACACTTGCAAAATGATTCTGCTTCATATACGCTTCAATTCCATCTACGATCTCCATGGTCACTGTTGGATTGTAAAAATTGGCTGTTCCAACGGATACCGCACTTGCCCCAACTAACAGCATCTCGATGGCATCTTCTGCACTCTCGATTCCGCCCATTCCGATAATCGGCACATTCACTGCATTGGCTACCTCATAGACCATGCGTACTGCAATTGGATGCACGGCAGGACCGGAAACTCCGCCCGTCTTATTTGCCAGCGCAAATGTCTTACGATTGATATCAATCTTCATTCCTGTCAGGGTATTGATCAGAGAAATCGCATCTGCTCCGCCGGCTTCTACTGCTTTTGCCATCTCTGCGATACTGGTCACATTCGGGCTTAGTTTCATGATAACCGGCTGCTTTGCATATTTTTTCACTGCTTTTGTAATCTCTTCCGCTGCCTTTGGATTCTGACCAAACGCGATCCCGCCTTCTTTGACATTTGGACAGGAAATATTGATCTCCAGCATATCCACATCTTCATTTGCCAGACGTTCTACCACTTCGCAATAATCTTCTGCAGACCTTCCGCACACATTCACAATAATTTTGGTGTCAAACTGACGCAGAAACGGAATATCCCGCTCACAAAATACATCGATCCCCGGATTCTGCAGCCCAATGGCATTCATCATTCCACTGTGGATCTCTGCCACTCTTGGGGTTGGATTTCCCGGCCACGGCACATTTGCCACTCCTTTTGTAGTGACTGCTCCCAGACGGTTCAGGTCTACGAATTCACTGTACTCTTCTCCAGAGCCGAATGTCCCGGACGCTACGGTCACCGGATTGTTCCATTCCACTCCTGCAATCTTTACTCGCATATCCATTACAGTTCCACCTCCGTCGCCAAAAATACCGGTCCGTCTTTGCAGACACGCTTATTGTGTACATGACTGTGGTGATCCACTTCTTTGGACTGGCAGACACATCCCAGGCATGCCCCAACTCCACAGGCCATTCGCTCTTCCATCGAAATGTAGCACTCGATATTTCTCTCCTGTGCATACTGCTTGATAGCACGCAGCATCGGAGTCGGACCGCAGGCATAGATCACATCTGCCTCCAGGCTGTTCGCTGCCACTGCATCCATAACATTTCCTTTTGTTCCTGTGCTTCCATCTTCTGTAGCAATATAAAGTGTTCCATTTTCTTCCATCTCTCTGGTCAAAAATGTCTCGCTCCGATATCCCATTACAAGCTGACATTCCGTCTGATATCCTGCCTGTAACTGCTTTGCCAGTTCCAGCATCGGCGGCACGCCGATCCCGCCGCCAAAGAGCAGAGCTTTCTTTTCTCTTCCTGTCTCCAGATCAAATCCGTTTCCAAGAGGTCCCATTATTTCCAGTGTATCTCCCTCTTTCATCTGTGAAAACTGCTTTGTTCCGGTATTTTCTCCTGTCACACGGTACACCACGCGCAGTGCACCGTTTTCTTTGTCAATCTCACACAGGCTGATCGGTCTTGGGAGCAGTTTTGCACCATCATTTGTATACATGGAAATAAACTGTCCTGGAACCGCCTCTGCCGCTGCAGACTCTGCTTTCAGCCACATACTGTAAATATCTTCTGCGATCTTCTCCTGAGAGAAGACCACTGCTGTCATTTTCTGTTTCTTAGACATGAATCTTCCTCCCCGATACTTATCTTGCTTCCAATGCGCCCTGAATATCTGCAACCATCGCCTCAACTGCTGCTCTGGAAGCATCTCCGAAGTTCTCTGCTCCGAATTTTGCGTATGCTTCCTGCTTATAAGCCGCAATGATTCCTCTTGAAGAGTTCACGATCGCACCAAGTCCGTCTTCATTGAAGAAGTGTACCAGGTCTTTTCCCTGTCCTCCCTGTGCACCATATCCCGGTACCAGGATATAAGATTTCGGCATCACTTTACGAAGTACTTTTCCCATCTCCGGATAGGTTGCTCCGACAACTGCTCCAACATAGCTGTATTCGTCTCCCATACAGTCAGCACCCCACTGTGCTACTTTTTCTCCAACCAGCTCATACAATGGTTTCCCATCGATCAGCTGATCCTGGAATTCTCCACTGGATGGATTGGATGTCTTCACAAGAATAAACAGACCCTTTTTGTGCTCTTTGCAGACATCGATAAACGGATTGACACCATCTGATCCAAGATATGGATTTACAGTTGCAAAGTCTTCATCAAACGGAACATACTCTTTGCTTCCTACTTTCACACTTCCAAGATGTCCCACTGCATATGCCGCAGAAGTAGAACCAATGTCTCCGCGCTTGATGTCTCCGATTACAACCAGATCTTTGGATTTACAATAATCTACCGTCTTTTTAAAAGCTTCGATTCCAGGCACACCAAACTGTTCGTACATTGCGATCTGCGGTTTCACTGCCGGAATCAGATCGTAGGTCTTGTCTACGATTTCTTTGTTGAACTGCCAGATTGCTTCTGCTGCTCCTTCCAGTGTCTCTCCGTACTCCGCAAATGCTTTTTTCTGTACATGCTCCGGAATATAATTTAACATCGGATCCAATCCCACCACGATCGGTGCCTTTGTTTCTTTGATTTTTGCTACCAGTTTGTTGATCATTTTTCTTCCTCCCTATTCTTTAAAAAGGGACAGAACTCAATTCTGTCTCTTTATTTTTCGTATACAATCTTCCCATCTGCCAATGTACAGCAGACTTCTCCCTTGACCTTCCATCCATCAAATGGCGTATTCTTTCCCTTGGATGCAAATGTGCTCACATCAATCTGATATTCTCTTCGCGGGTCAAACACAACGATATCTGCCTTTTTCCCTGCTGAAATACTGCCCCTGTCTTCCAGTCCCAGAATCTTCGCAGGATTATAACTCATCTTCTCTGCCATCTGCATCACTGTAAGTACCCCTTTTTCCACCAGCTCTGTATAAGTCAGACATGCACTGGTCTCAAGTCCTACAATTCCAAATGCAGACTTTTCCATCGGTTTGTCTTTTTCTGACATCATATGTGGGGCATGATCCGTAGAAATCACATCCATCACACCGTCTTTTAATCCCTGTCTCAATGCCTCTACATCCGCTCTGGACCGCAGCGGCGGGTTCATCTTCCAGATTCCGTTATTCTCCGGAATATCCTCGTCCGCCAGAATAAAGTGGTGCGGACATACCTCTCCTGTCACTTTCAGTCCGGTCTCTTTTGCATCTTTGATCATGCGGACACTGTCTGCTGTAGAACAATGGCATAAATGCAGCGTGGCATCCAGTTCTTTTGCGATCAGAATATCTCTTGCAACGATCACATCTTCTACAGAATTTGTGATTCCTTTGACACCCAGCTCTTCGGCACGCTTTCCGGCATTCATCACACCGCCTTCTACCATGGAAATATCTTCACAATGTGAAAAGATCAGCAGTCCATGTTCCTTTGCTTTTTTCATTGCCTGTCTGAACAGCGAGGCATTCATCACAGACTTTCCATCTTCACTTAATGCATAACAGCCAGCCTGTGCCATTCCTTCAATATCAGAAAGCTCTCTTCCATACTCACTCATAGTCATAGAACCCAGCTGAATCACATGAATCGGAGATTCTTCTTTGGCACGTCTATGAACCTCTTCTACTTTTTCTTTGGTATCAATCACCGGATTCGTATTCGGCATCGCACATACTGTTGTCACACCGCCTCTGGCTGCTGCCCTGCCTCCAGTGGAAAGTGTTTCTTTTTGAGTCAGTCCCGGATCTCTCAAGTGTACATGCAGATCAATGAATCCTGGCATCACATAGCAGCCTGACGCATCGATCACTTTGTCAGCTTCTGCTTCCAGATTTTTTTCTACTTTTTCGATGTCTGTATCGTGTACAAGCACATCACACACTTCATCCACACCTGTCATAGGATCTACAACATGTCCATTTTGAATTAAAATCTTCATACAGTACGTTCCTTTCTTTGTTCATTTTAAAGAGCGAATTTCCCTTCACCGAAAAAATCACATATGTATATTTATAATAACATAAAATAAGGGAACTGCACAACAAAAAGAAAAAGTGTGTTGTAAAATACATACTTTCTTTCTGTCCGTAACATACTATCTTGCGAAACACAAATAAATCTAATATTATGCAAAGGAGATACTACCATGACAGAAATTTCAATCTTAGACCTGCAAAATCTCCGACATCTGATCGGAGGCTATTCTACCACTCACTGTAAAATGACAGATTACGCTGCACAGGCAACCGACCCCGAAGTAAAACAGTTATTTCAAGAAGCCGCAGACTCTGCACTCAAAAACAAACAAGATCTGATGAAATTTTTATAAGGGGGAACGAAAACAATGGACGAAAAAACAATGGTATCCGATGCCTTGGTCGGAGTAAACGGAGAATTAAAAATGTTTGGAGACATGATTCCGCAGACAGAAAACAAAGAATTAAAACAATGCCTCAAACAAATCCGGAATCAATGTGAAATGTCACAGGAAAAACTGTATCAGGTAGCACGGGAAAAGAGTTACTATGTACCTGCCGCAAAAGCAACACAGCAGGAAGTGGATCATGTAAAATCAATACTGACACAGCCTAAAATAGGACTTTAAATATCCAAAAACAAAGTGGCCGCAGACATTTTGCAGCCACTTTGTTTTCTTCTTCACTATTTTTCCGTAAATTTCTGATATACCGCAATAAACTCTTCTGCAATGATCCGAAAACTTTCTGCGCTCATCAGCTGATCTTCTGCATGCATGACGATCATTCCTGCGCTTTCAAGTTCACCACTTGCGGCCTTTGCAATCAGATCCGCATGGACATGATGTCCTTCTGCAAAAGCCTCATCTCCCTGTTTGATCAGACTTTCTGCCTCTGCAAAATTTCCTGTCTTTGCGCTTTGGATTGCATTGACAAAACAGCTTCTTGCCGTTCCTACATATGTAATGATCTGAAAACACGCCATTTCTAATTCTTCATTCATCACAGATCCTCCTTTCGATCTACCAATCTTCATCCTCATCTTCTTCATTTGCTGTTTCCTCAGCTTTTACATTCATCTTATCCACTTTGCGTATAAATGGCAAGTATACCAAAAAGGAAAGAATGAAGATCACTACCTGAAGCAATGCTGTTCTCCAGCCGCCAATCAAAAATCCTGAAATAATCGGCGGACAGGTCCATGGAACTTCTGTCGCACCATACAATGGACAGATTCCAAAATATAATGCTGCATACTGAACCACGCAAGAGATCAGAGGCATTCCGATAAACGGTACTGCCAGCATTGGATTCATAACAACCGGAATTCCAAATAAAATCGGCTCATTGATTCCAAACAGTGCCGGTACCAGTTCCAGTTTCCCAAGTGTTTTTAACTGTTTTGATTTTGCAAATGCAACCATATACATCACCATTCCGATCGTCAGACCTGCTCCGGTCACATTGATAAACTGATCGTAAAACTGCTGTGTTACAATATGTCCGCCGTTTGCAACGGTCAGCGCCATTCCGCTGTCAAGAATTGCCTGATTTGCCATTCCGTTGGCATGCAGCAATCCTGTCATAACTCCTCCAACAACAGTTGAACCATGTACTCCAAACACCCATAAGAATGGACCTACAAAACACATCAGCATTGCACCGCCCAGAGAATCTGTCATTTCCTGAAGAGGAGTCTGGATCACATCATAGATCGCATCCATCACCGTTGTATGGAATCCAAGAGAGGCAATTCCATGAGCAACTGTCGCTGCCAGAATAATACATGCCCCCGGAAGAAGCGCAGAAAACGCATTTGACACACCTGCCGGAACTCCCTGTGGCATTTTAATCCGAATATCTTTCTTCAAAAACCAGGAGTATACAAAACCAACTACAAGTCCAATGATCAACGCTCCAATCATTCCCTGTCCTGCGGTCCATGTCTTATTGATCACCCCTGATACAACCTCTCCACTTTCCGTTGTAACAGAGGAAGGCATCAGCAAAATAAATGTACCAAGTGCAACCATTGCCCCGCCCAGTGGTTCCTGACCTTCTGCTTTTACATAATTATAACTGATACCGATTACGGCAATCATCGCACTGATATTAAACGTTGCCCCATATGCCTGATCCAGAACCGATTTGATACCTGTCGCTTCCAAAAAATCTACAACTGCCTGAATTGGAAAGTTCGAGAGAATCAAAAAGAAGGATCCCACGATTAACAGCGGCATAGAATAAATCATGCCATCTTTGATTGCCTGTACTCCCTTTGTGTTGATAAACTTCATAATTTTCGGGATTACTTTTTCATTAAAATATTTCCCCATTGCTCATTCCTCCTCATTCCTGCTTTTCGAACGCCCTCTATTTGTTGTTTTTCGCCAGCTTGTACGCAAATTTTAAAACATTCATTCCATTACACATTCCATAATCTGTCATCGGGATTACATCGACCGGGACATTCTTTGGTCCGCAGATTTCTTTTGCTTTTGCAAGTTGGAATCCAACCTGCGGCCCGAGAAGAGCCACATCAACACCATCGATCAAACGCTCCATCTCTGAAATCGGGAATGCTGCAATATCCGCATCTTTACCTTTTTCTTTTGCTGCCTCCTGCATTTTTGAGACTAACAGACTTGTTGACATTCCTGCTGCACAAAATAAACGGATTACCATCATTTTTTCCTCCTGAAATTTTATTTTTATTTAAAGCACTTCTCCATTGCTTTCAATCACTTTTTTGTACCAGAAAAACGAATCTTTTTTTCTTCTTTCCAATGTTCCGTTTCCCTGATTATCTTTATCTACATAGATAAATCCATACCGTTTTTCCATTTCTCCGGTTCCTGCACTTACCAGATCAATGCACCCCCACGACGTATATCCGATTACGGGAATACCATCCTCCAAAATAGCTTTCTCCATCTCTTCAATGTGCATCTTCAAGTATTCGATACGATATGGATCATGAATGCCATCCTCTTCCACCGTGTCATACGCACCAAATCCATTTTCCACAATAAACAGCGGCACATGATATCTCTGGTGCAGAAGATTCAGAGAATAGCGCAGTCCTTTTGGATCGATCTGCCATCCCCAGTCACTTGCTTTTACATATGGATTTTGGGCAGTGTAATATCCATCGGATACTTTGATGCTGTTTTCTACTTCTACACTGCTGATCGTATTACTCATATAATAGCTGAAGCCAATATAATCTACGCAGCCTTCTTTTAAAATCTGTAAATCTTCTGCTGTCATATCCAGCTCAATCCCATGCTGTTTCCGGAACGCATTCATGTATGCCGGATATTCCCCGAATACATGAATATCCCCATAATAATATAGTCTGTGTTCCATTGCAACCTGCGCTGCCCACACATCATCCGGAGAACAGGTTCTCGGGTAATACGGAACCATTGCAAGCATACATCCAATCTGAAAATCCGGGTTGATCTCATGTCCCAGTTTCACAACTTTTGCACTTGCTACCATTTCATAATGTACCGCCTGCTGCAATACTGTCTGTACGTCTTCATCCTCCCTGTAAAGAATTCCTGAATTCGTCCATGCATGCCATTTAGATGATACACATCCCTGATTGTTGATTTCGTTGAAAGTCATCCAATATCTTACTTTATCTTTGTATCGCTTCATTACCGTTTCTGCAAACCGAACAAAGAACTCGATCAACTTACGATTTCGAAATCCCCCATATTTTTCTACCAGATAATACGGCATCTCAAAATGACTTAACGTAACCACAGGTTCAATCTGATATTTCAACAATTCATCAAACATATCGTCATAGAATTGCAATCCTTCCTCATTCGGTTCTGTCTCATCCCCGTTTGGAAAAATTCTTGTCCATGCAATGGAAGTACGAAAACATTTGAATCCCATCTCAGCCATCAGACGGATATCCTCTTTATACCTGAAATAAAAATCAATTGCTTCATGGTTTGGATAGTTTTTTCCCGGAAGGATTCCATTTGTAATCTGTCGTTCGATTCCATTCGCTCCCGCCGTCATCACATCCGCAATGGAAAGTCCCTTTCCGCCTTCCCGGAACCCCCCTTCCAGCTGATGTGCAGCCACAGCTCCACCCCACAGAAAATCATCCGGCAACATTTGTTTTTTCATCTTCTCATCTCCTTTATATAACAAGCCATCCTTCATCTACCGCTCGGACAAAATCCCAGTCATTTCTTCCCGGTGTATGCAGTTTATAACTCCAGTAAATCCAGCCTTCGCATTTTTCCCATGCGTTCAGCTGCATCTCACCGAACATCCGGTAAATTCTTCTTTTTTGTTCTGTTTCTGCTGCGCTGCGAATCAAATCACTCTTATTGGCAATACACCACTCGCCTACTACTACATCATGAAATTGCTGCGCTCTTACAAGTCGCTTTTCAAAGGACTCTTCTACATATTTCTGATAATCCGAAAAATGTTTCCCTTTGATGCCGGCTTCACTGAAATTCAGATACATATGTGTATCAATCACCACATTTGGATAGGATTCTCTCGGCATAAAATTTTCCCATTCTTCCAGTCGGAAACCATCGTGAAGCACAACTTTAACGTGTTCTCCACAATGTCGGCATACCCGATCATACCCCTTTAAGTAAAACTCCTTAAGAACCTCTGTCGGAACATAAGTCGATCCTTCTGCACGTTTCGGATCTCTTGGTCTGTATCGCTCTTTATTGATCTCCAGTACTTCCTTTGAAACAGGTTCATTGAGCAATTCAATTCCATAAAGACCTTCTCTGTCCGCATAACGTTTTGCCAATTTTTCCAGTACATCCAATGTATATTCTATGTTTTCCTGTTTCAAATGCCATTTTACAACACCTGTAAGCCCTCCATTGTCAAACCCGTTCTGACTGTCCGGTACTGTATGCAGATCTATCATAATCTTTAAATCATATTGTTCTGCCCAGTCAAATGCTTTATCCAGATACTCAACACATCCTACATATGGAGCTCTGTCTCCAAAAATAAAATGCGGAACCGGAATTCTTACAAGGTTTAATCCCATTGCTCTGATGTGCTGAAAATCTCTTTCCTGTATAAAATAATCCCGATGCATTCGAATTCGTAAAGCTGCCTCTTCCGGAGACAACATCGTATAAAAGTCTTCTTCATCTTCTGCCTCTGTCCCATGAAACAGCTCTGAACTCATCCACTTTTCCAGAACCAGCCAGTTTCCTAGATTTACACCTTTTACTTTCAATTTTCACTCACCTCTTCTGTTGATATCGATACTATACAAAAATCACATTTTATTTTCAATTTTTTTGTATATTTTGTTGTTGCGTTTCATTTTTTCTGAAACAAATTGGTATTTTTTTGCAACAGTGTTTCACACGTAAAATTTTCATCTTCTTTTTTGTGCAAAATAGACAGGTCTTTTTTGGTTATTTCTTACAACCAAAAAAGACCTGTATTTTCCCAACATTGTTTATTTTTCTTCCAACCCCCAAAGAATTTTTTCCCCAATCTTCTCATATTTTTGATTTAAAATCAAATTTTCCTGATATTTTCTGCTAAATTCCATTCCATATAAAACATCAAGAATATATTTTCCCGAAGCAAAAAACATGGATGTCCAAAATCCTTCTACCTTCTCCGTACCCGATGCTGTAAGTACCTCATCCGCATATTTCGCAATGATCCTGTTTTCTCCTGATACAATCGCAATCACCTTGGTTCCATTGTTTCTCAATATTTTTTCAATTTCCACCAACCGTTCATTCCTTCCTGTATGACTTAAAATAATCGCCACATGCCCATCAGAAGGCATATTCGCTGAAAGTCCCTGAATATTGGTCGCAGAATAAACTGCCGCGCGTTTTCCTGCATGAAAAAACAACGAACATCCATACTGCGCAAGATTGACATTCATGTCATATGCATAAAAGTCCACACAACTTGCCTCAGCAATGATCTTCCCGACTCTGATCAACTGACTATAAGAAATTTCCTTTTGTGTTTCTTCCACTGCCCGTTTCTGAATTTCGGTTACTTTCCGTACTATTGTCACAACATTTTCTCTTTCAGACAGCAAAACTTTCTTTTCTTCTATTGCCAGATTGCCAGCCCTCAATTCACTGACAAATTTAATCTTGAATTCCGGAAATCCCTTCACCCCAAGTTTTTGGCAAAACCTTGTCACTGACGCTGCACTGGTAAAAGTCCGTTGCCCCAATTCTCTAGATGACATATTCTCAATCATTTCCGGATGTTCCAAAACAAATTTCACAATATCCTTTTCACGTTCCGTGAATCCCTGTGTCTGTTTTAACTGCTGAATCAATGCCATATTTTTTCCTCCGTCTTTTTTCTTTTTTATCTTATCGCATGCCAGCAGACACCGTCAATCTATGAGATATAAAAAAATCAGAAAATGTTCTTCTACAGGTTCTGTTACCTACCTGTTCGACACATTTTCTGACTCTTCTTTCTTATTCCTCCATCACATCCATTGCTGGATTCGCCAAATTTTTGTCTTCTTTCTGCAATATCTGCATAAATTCTTCCCCTGTGATCGTCTCATTTTCATAGAGATACTTGGCAAGCTCGTGCAGCTTTGCCTCATTTTCTTTCAAGATCTGAAGCGCTTTTGCATGAGCCTGTCTCACAATCTCTACAACCTTTGCATCAATTTTCGTCTGTGTCTCTGGAGAACAGGTCAAAGAAGCATCCCCGCCAAGATACTGATTCTGGATCGTCTCCATCGCCACCATATCAAACTCATCGCTCATACCGAATTGCGTCAGCATAGCTCTTGCAAGTTTGGTCGCCTGTTCGATATCGTTGGATGCTCCGGTTGTCACTTCCTTGAATACCAGCTCTTCCGCGGCCCGTCCTCCGGTAAATGTGGCGATCTTATTGAGCAGCTCTGATTTTGTCATCAGAAAATGCTCGCCCTCATCCACCTGCATGGTATACCCCAACGCACCGGATGTACGCGGAATGATCGTGATCTTCTGCACCGGCGCAGAATCGGTCTGCTTAGCTGCTACCAGCGCATGCCCAATCTCATGGTAAGCCACGGTCAGCTTTTCTTTAGTGGACAGGATCCTGTTTTTCTTCTGATATCCGGCGATCACTGTCTCTACACTCTCTTCCAGATCTTCCTGGGTAGTCACTTTGCTTCCGCGGCGGACCGCCCGAAGAGCTGCTTCATTGACAATATTAGCAAGCTCTGCACCGGATGCTCCTGCCGCAGTCCTTGCAACTGCCGCAAAATCCACATTATCAGAAAGCTTGATCTTCTTTCCATGGACTCTTAAAATCTCTTCTCTTCCTTTCAGATCCGGAAGCTCTACCGGAATTCTGCGGTCAAACCGTCCCGGACGAAGAAGCGCCGGATCCAGAGAGTCCGGCTGGTTGGTCGCTGCTAGGATCACAACACCTTTCGTTCCATCAAATCCATCCATCTCTGTCAGAAGCTGATTCAGTGTCTGTTCTCTCTCATCGTTTCCACCCATATTGCCATTTCGTTTTTTTCCGATGGCATCGATCTCGTCAATGAATACAATACACGGAGCTTTCTCATTGGCCTGCTGGAACAGATCCCGCACTTTGGCTGCTCCCATTCCCACAAACATCTCCACAAATTCAGAACCGGAAATCGAAAAGAATGGAACGTTCGCCTCTCCGGCCACTGCTTTTGCAAGCAAAGTCTTACCGGTTCCCGGAGGTCCCACCAGAAGCGCTCCTTTTGGCATGGCTGCTCCCATTTCCCGATACTTATCCGGATCATGTAGATAATCCACAATCTCGCTTAACAATTCCTTCGCCTCATCTTCTCCTGCCACATCAGAGAACTTGATCCCATTGCTGGACTTGACATAGATCTTGGCATTGCTTTTTCCGCCTCCAAACATCATGGAATTCATCGGATTGGCTCCGCCATTCATCTTGGACATCATCTTTCTGGACAGCCATCTTCCGAGAAAGATAAAAATCCCGATGGGCAGGATGTAACTGAGTAAAAAATACAAGATCGGTGACATCTCTTCTGTAATCTCTGAAGAAAAATCCGCTCCGGAATCATACAGTCGCTCCACCAGTCCTGGATCCTCCATCGTTCCGGTCTTATACATCTTTTCCTCACTTTTATCAGTAAAGATGATCTCTCCGCTGTCAATATTGACTTTTCCGATCTCCCGCTTTTCTGTCATCTCCATAAATGTATTGTAATCCACTTCTTTGACAGAATGTTTCAACACATTCGGAAACACCAGACTGTTTAACAAGATCATGATGGTCACCACGATCAGGCAATAATATAAAAACGGTTTTTTCGGCGATTTTACTTCTTGCATATACTGCTCCTTTCCCGTTACTTTCGTAACTTAAGTTAAAAGGTAGTATAGTCGAGCTGTTTTCAGAAGTCAAGCAAGTTCCCCTCTCCATCGGAAAATTTCATTTTTATTTTATTTTTCAGGCAGATTCTGCCCGTAATATGCATTTGCTCCATGTTTTCTATAATAATGTTTATCCTGCAGTTCTTGCGGTGCAAGCCGGTTTTCTGGATTGAGCCATTCGCTTCTGGCAGCCATTTTGGCAACTTCTTCTGTTACGACAGCCTGATGTACAGCTTCTGCGGCATTCGCGCCCCAGGTAAATACTCCGTGATTTTTGCACAATACAACCGGCACTGCCAGATAATCTTTTTTCCGCATTTCAAATTCATCTGCGATCAGGACGCCTGTGTTCCATTCATATGCTTCTTCAATCTCTTTTCTGGTCAGATTTCTCACACAAGGAATTTCTCCATAGATATAATCTGCATGGGTTGTTCCATAACACGGAATGTCTCTTCCCGCCTGTGCCCAGCTCGTTGCCCAGGAAGAATGAGTGTGCACGATCCCTCCGATCTTTGGAAAACGATTATAAAGAACCACATGAGTCGGTGTATCGGATGACGGATTGTAACGCCCCTCTACTTTATTCCCTTTCAGATCTACAACCACCATATCATCCGGCGTCAGTTTGTCATATTCCACACCGCTTGGCTTGATCACAAACAAGCCGCTCTCTCTGTCGATCCCACTTACATTGCCCCACGTAAATGTAACTAATCCATACTTGGGAAGCTGCATATTTGCTTCGTATACTTGCTGTTTCAATTCTTCCAACATTGTCTGATACCCCTTTCTCTTCATCCATTTTCTCTTATCATACTCGCTTTTCCTCAAAAATAAAAGATTTTTGCACATCTCTTTTGGATATTTGCTCATAAAAAATACAGCCCATCATTTTTCTGATGCAGCTGTATTTTCTATCATTACTTCCAACACTCGGTATTATGGATTCCCACGTTTTTCGCCTTGAATACCGGATTCTTTCCGGCCTTCTTCTGAGTTTCATAATCTTTAAGTACTTTCAGCGCAATATTTCCTAACAGAAGGATTGCAATAATATTCACAATGGCCATACATCCCATGGTGATATCTGCCAGATTCCATACCAGAGAGAAATCTGCCTGCGCCCCGAAAAACACTGCCAAAAGGCAGGTACAACGGAATACGAACAACAAAAACTTATTATTTTTAATAAACAAAATATTCGACTCTGCATAATAATAATTTCCGATCAGACTGCTGAACGCAAATGCAAAAATGGAAGCTGTAATAAAATGGATCCCCCAGGTACCCACATTGGCAGAAATTGCTTTCTGGACAAACGGAATTCCATCCAGAACTCCCGGCTGCCCTTCCGCTCCGGAAAGAAGCAGCATCATTGCTGTTGCTGAGCAAATCAATAAGGTGTCGATAAATACAGAGATTACCTGTACCATTCCCTGTTTTGCCGGATGGCTCACCGCCGCGCTTGCCGCTGCATTTGGGGCACTTCCCATTCCAGCCTCATTGGAAAACAACCCTCTCTTGATTCCGATCACCACTGCACTTCCTGCCATTCCCCCCAAAATAGCCTGAAAGTCAAATGCTTCCGACATGATCAGCGCAAATACTCCCGGAAGCTGTGGAATATGTGTCACAATGGTAAACAGACCGATCAACAAATATGCACCCGCCATGATCGGCACCATCACAGAGGTAATAAAGCCGATTCGATGTACTCCGCCAAAAATAACCAGTCCCGTTCCTACCGCAAGGATCAGTCCTACGATCATCGGATACATACTCTCACTGTACCCCGGAATATAATACTCCAGAGCAGAAGACATATTATACGACTGCAGTCCATTAAATCCATAGGCAAAACAAATGATCAGCAGAATGGAAAACAGAACCCCCATCCAGCGCTTTCCAAGTGCTTTTTCCATATAATAAGACGGACCGCCTCGGAAGTCCTTGCCATCTTTTGTCTTGTATACCTGTGCCAGTGTACTTTCAATAAACGCAGAAGCTCCTCCGATCACTGCCATCAGCCACATCCAGAACACAGCTCCCGGCCCTCCGGCTGCCACTGCTGTCGCAATTCCAGCAATATTCCCGGTCCCCACACGGGAAGCTGTCGAAATCATCAAAGCCTGAAACGATGAAACCTGTTTTTTTCCTTCTGCCTTTTCCGTCAGAATACGAAATCCTTCTTTGAGCAGCCGAACCTGTGCAAATCGAGACCGCACTGTGAAATAAATTCCGGTACCTACCAGTAAAAACAACAACAAATATGTATACATAAAGTCATTGATCTTCCCTAAGATGTCATTTAACATAGAATTCCTCCTTTTCTTTTCCTCTTTCCCTGTCTCTTTTTGGGCAGGGTTAACGTCGATAGTATACCAGAAAATCAACTTCTCGGCAATATCCTATCGGAAAGCTACAATAATCTCTCTGAAAAGAACATACCCTTACCGTCAAAAAAGCTGGCTGAAAGTATCCCTTCCTTTCAGCCAGCTCTTTCTCTTATATACGTCATCGCAGCAGATGCCCCCGGAATTTGTTCCACACATGCATCTGCACATATTCATACGCCCGGTCATAGATCCAGACCCCGATCTGTCCTGCCACAAGAACCACTGCCAGAAATCCTCCTGACAGCTTTCTGGCAAACAACAACTCCTGAAATACCAGAACCATCGGAATGTACATCACATTAAACACCACGTATTTGATGGTCCAGAAAATCCAGGTCTTCTGCAGTTTTTCACCGCTTTTTCCCAACAGTCTCCAGCTCCCTTCCAACACCAGGATATAACACCCCATTGCCGCAAAAGAAATGACATAAAACTTATTTGGTGTAACCAGAAAACCCAGCAGAATATCTGCCAGATAGAAAGCCACACCTGCTCTCATCCCAAATTCCCGGATGATGATCCCCACAAAGTAAGATGCCGCTGCCAGCAAAAACAGTGTATTCGTCTCGATCACACTCCCCAGCGCCATACACACTACAGAAAGCGCCAGAAGCAGCCCGCTAAATACGGTCACTTTAGCTTTTACATGCATGAACAAAGATCGCCTCCCATACATTCACACAGGGAATCTGCACACCACAGGTCACAGCACATATTACCGGTTCCACAACTCTGTCCGCCTGCGCCATAGCCCCCACCATATGGATTGCTCTGATATCTCCTGCTGTTCCAGTCCAGCTGATTTAACAGCTGACGATACTGCACGTTATTCGGTTCCATATTTACCGCCTGAGCGGCATGTTCTCTTGCTACTACATTATTTCCGATTCCTGCATTTGCAAATCCACTGGCATAATACCACATCGCATTGCGGTTCGGCATACGATCCAACAGGTTCAGAGCTTCCCGGTAGCGTCTGCTGTTGATGAAATTAAACACTGCCTGCATCTCCGCATCCTGAGGACCATTGTAAGTATTCTGGTAAGAGCCGCCGCCATAGGAAGAATTGCCATAAGAGTAGCCGCCGCCCTGCTCTCTCTGGCGCATGATCTCATCATATGCTTCCTGCACCTCTTTGAACTTTTCTTCCGCCAGATCTGCCAGCGGATTGTTCACATTTGCATCCGGGTGATACTTTCTTGTCAACTCCCGATACGCTCTTTTTATCTCATCATCTGATGCATTCTGGGGAACTCCCAGCACATCATACGGATTCTTTCCCATTGTCCTGATTTCCTTCCTCTAACTTTTTCTTCTGAATTTTATGATAACGATTCCAAACTCCATCATACAGGATATTTCGTAAAATGTCCACATCTAAAAGGCAGGGCAGCTTTTCAAACTGGGCGCTGCATTCTGCGATCATCATGCACAATATTTGCCTCATCCTCTCTTCATAGTCCGTCTCTTCATGTAATTTTTTCAGCGGATTGTAACACTGCTTTTTCAGATCTTCCTCCAGATCCTCATATGCATCCATCAGATAAATATATTTTCCCAGGAAAAATCCCATACGGCGCAGTGTCTCTTCCCACATATCCTCCTTGTATACGAACAGATCTGCCATCAGCCTTCCAAAACATCCTGCCGGCCGGTCGATATCCTGGCTGTTTGCTTTTTCACATTCTGAAAGCTCCTGCAGTGACTCCCGGATCACCCTGCTCTGCCTCGGATATGTCTGGGCAATCTTCTCCGCCTTTTTCTTCAGCAGTCCGCCGCCCAGAAAACCACTGATCTTTTTCTCATCTTCCCAGTCATCTTTCATATGATAATATGCAAGCAATATATTCATATCCGCTGCATACTGGGTGATCTCATTCTCGATCATAGCCTGCTTTTTCACAGGATGTACCTTACACCGATGCTGGCTCATCCGGTTCTCTGCCTCATATAAAGATGACAGCAAAATGATTGCAAATGTCATATCGTATGTCAGTGTCATCTGCCCCATCGTCCCGTAATCCTCTTTGAGTTTCCGGCAAAGTCCGCAATAATATGCCTTATACTTTCGCAGATCTTTCATTTTCAGCTCCGGTTCACAGATTGTCACATAACCAAACATACTCCACCTCTTCTTTCGTCAGTTTTCTCAAGTACAAGATGGTATTTATTATACTCATTCCTGCCAAAAATGTACAGAAAAAAACAGACAGATACCCTGAAAAAGTATCTGTCCGTCTTCTCTTTCTTATAACATCTCTGCCCGTAATTCTTCAGCACTTTTCGGACTTAAATATGCCGGTGCGACATCAAACACCGTCTTGCAACCTGTCTGTCCTTCCTGATACAGACGATATGCTGCTCTTGCATATGCCACGATCACAGACGAAGTAAATTCCGGATTGGAATCCAGTTTCAGACGATATTCCACCAGATGCTTGTGTTCTTTTTCCCATCCTGTCACACCGCTTCTGAGTACGAATCCGCCATGCGGGATTCCGCCATGTTCCGCTTTTAATTCCTCTTCACTGATGAAATGCACTGTAGTATCATAATCCGCAAAATAATTCGGCATGGTCTTGATTTCTTCTTCAACTTTGGCTGCATCCGCTCCCTCTTCCAGAACGACAAAACATTCTCTTGTATGTTTCTGGCGTGTCGTCAGCTCCGGATTTTCACCATTTCTCACAGCTTCCAGCGCCGCCTCTACCGGAATGGTATACTGTTTTGCATCCTTGACACCCTCGATCCGGCGCACCGCATCCGAATGTCCCTGGCTGACGCCTTTGCCCCAGAAGGTGTAATCTTTTCCTTCCGGAAGCACTACGTTTCCATACAGTCTGTTCAGGGAGAACATTCCAGGATCCCAGCCTACGGAGATCATTCCCACATGTCCGCTTTCTTTTGCAGCTGCGTCTACATTTGCAAAATGCTCCGGGATTTTAGCATGAGTATCAAAACTGTCCACCACGTTGAACATCTTCGCATATTCCGGTGTCTGTACCGGAAGATCTGTCGCACTTCCTCCACAGAGGATCATCACATCGATCTTGTCCTTCCAGTCGGCCGCATCTGCAATACTGCACACTGCCGCTGTTTCTGTCAATATTGTCACATCTTCTGGATTTCTTCTGGTAAATACAGCAGCCAGCTCCATATCCGGATTCTGTCTGATCGCGCACTCTACTCCGCGTCCAAGATTTCCATATCCTAAAATACCAATTCTAATGCTCATCTTTTTTCTCCTTTGCACTTTGTATTTTGTTACTTATTATAATCTCCATGTTCCATTTTTCAAGTTTTTCTTTTTGATTTTTTGTATTTTTTTCAAAACGTATCCGATGGACTGGCGTCATAATTTTCCAGAAAATGATGTTTGACCCCATGTTCTTTATATGCGATCACCGTACTCAAATTGACATTTTCCACACTCTTGAAGATATTTCCCTCCACATATGGATTGGTCTCTTTCAGTTTTGCGATCAGATGTTTGATCTCCATTCGTTTGGAGGCGCTGCTGCCATCCGCACTGCATGTACTGCATGTCTCCGTAAATTTGCAGGCACACTGCAGAAAATGGAGTCCATTATAATCTCTCCAGTGTTTGATATCGTCTTCTCTCACCAGATACAGCGGACGGATCAGTTCCATTCCTTCAAAGTTCGTACTATGCAGCTTCGGCATCATGGTCTGTACCTGTGCGCCATATAACATCCCCATAAGAATAGTCTCGATCACATCATCATAATGATGTCCCAGAGCGATCTTGTTGCAGCCCAGTTCTTTTGCCTTACTGTAAAGATGCCCCCGTCTCATCCGGGCACACAGATAACATGGTGATTTTTCCACATCAAACACCGCGTCAAAAATATCAGACTCAAAAATCTTGATTGGAATCCCCATCATCCTTGCATTCTGTTCCAGCAGCTTCCGGTTCAGTTCACTGTATCCAGGATCCATCACCAGATATTCTACCTCAAACGGGAATTTATTATGCTTTTTTAATTCCTGAAACAATTTTGCCAACAGCATGGAATCTTTCCCACCGGAAATGCAGACTGCGATCTTATCCCCTTCCTGTACCAGTTCATAGTCTCGGATTGCTTTCGCAAAACGGGAAAACAGCTTTTTATGAAACTTTTTCCGAATGCTGGCTTCGATCTCCTGTGCACGCTGGATATCCTCATCCGGATCCGTTTCTTCTTTTTTCTGCTCTGCTTCCATTCTTTCGATCAGCCATCTTGTATATCCACCTTCGAGACTGTATGCCTCATATCCGCTCTCCCGCAGCAATTCTGCATATTCTTCACTCAAAGCCCCTCTGATACAGTACAGGATTATTTTCTTTGCATCTTCTTTTTTTAATTTCTGCTGCAGTTGTTCTGCCGGAATCCACTGTGCTCCTGGAATCATCCCATATGCAGTAGATGCCTCATCCCGAATATCAATCAGACAATATGATCTGTCCTCCATTTCCAGAAGTTCCTGATATTGTATATTCCATTTTTTCATTACTTTCCAGATATCCTTTCCATATTCCTACCATAGAAATAAGTTTAATAACCTTTTTTATTATACGGGTATCTGCGAAAAATGACAAGCAAAAAAATACCACGAAGTCGCTCTCTGCAAACTTCGTGGTATTCATTCAAAAATCGGAGTGACGTGATTCGAACACGCGACCTCTACGTCCCGAACGTAGCGCTCTACCAAGCTGAGCCACACTCCGAAATAAGATAAGAAATCTTATCTTATTCAACTACGGATAGAGGACTCGAACCTCTACTAACAGAGTCAGAGTCTGCTGTGCTGCCATTACACCAATCCGCATCAACTCATGTCCCGTCTCTGTCAGACGCAACATGATTATTATATCCATATATATATATAAAGTCAATACCTTTTTTCATTTTTTATAAGAAATATTGCTTAAATTCGTATTTTTCCTCTCCGTCTGTCTCCAGGATCATATAGCTTCCTCTTCGGCCTTCCTGTCTTGGAAAAGACAGACTCCCCGGATTTAATACAACAATCCCGTCTTTCTCTTCAAAATACGGGCGATGGGTGTGTCCGAACATCACAATATCCGCATTTCTGGCAGCGCCTTCCTCCCGAATCCTCTCTGTCTCCATCGAAACATAATAACTGTGTCCATGTGTGATAAACACTTTCTTTTTCCCGATCCAAAACTCCTCTTCTGCCGGAAGATACGAGAAAAAATCATTATTTCCTCTTACCATGTGTTTTTCGCAGTCCACCATAGCCTCAATATAATCTTCTCCGCCTTCCACATCTCCAAGATGGATCAGCAGATCGATCTTCCCGGCTTTTTCAAGAGCCTGGTCAAAATTCATATGCCTTCCATGAGTATCACTGACGATCAATACTCTCATAACACCCGCCCCTTTATTGTTCTTTCTCTTTTTCTTCCATGATCGCACGCATGGCACGTAATGCACGTCCTCTGTGACTCAGTTCATTTTTCAATGCCGGCTCCATCTCTGCTGTCGTGCAGCCATACTCCGGTACATAGAAAATCGGATCATATCCAAAGCCATGTGCTCCGGCAATCTCATGTCCAATGATTCCCTCGATCGTGCCGCGGACAGTCTCAACTGTCCCGTCAGGAAATGCTGCCGCAATGGCACATACAAATCTTGCCGTACGCTGTTCATCCGCAATCCCGTCCAATCGATCCAGCAGCATCTGATTTTTAATATCATAAGAAGTATCCACTCCGGCATATCTGGCAGAATAAATTCCCGGTTCTTTGTTCAGGTAATCAATCTCCAGTCCGGAGTCATCTGCCAGAATAATATCATCCGGCAGATATTGCGCGATCGCTGTCGCCTTGATCCTTGCATTTTCCTCAAAAGTTGTCCCGTCTTCCACAATATCGATGTCAATCCCGACCTCTTTCATCGAATAGATCGGCATTCCGAGATCTTCCAGTATCATACGGATCTCTTTCATTTTATTTTGATTCCCCGTTGCAAAAATAATTCTCTTTTCCATCTGTTATCCCTCTATTTCTTCGCCTTGGGCGGTCTCGGTCCCATAAATTGATAAAAATACGTCTTCAACATTCCATTGTAGATTTTCCGGTTCTTATCTGCTTTTCTTCCAAAATAACGTTCTGCATCCTCATAGCTGGTGATCATATAAGCCGACCATGAATCCAGGGTTCGAAAACTTGCTCCAAAATCGGCGTACAACTTCGGAAGTTGTGCTTTCTCCTCCAGTCTCTCTCCATACGGAGGATTGGTAATGATAAATCCATATTTTTTCGGATGCCGCAGATCCTGCACTGCTCTCTGCTGGAAATGGATCATGTGATCTACCCCTGCGTCTTCTGCATTCTTTCTCGCCGCTCTTACTACGTCCGGATCGATATCATATCCCTGAATGTCCACTTCCACGTCATCCTGTATCAGATCGTTGGCTTCATTGACTGCATCGTACCATTCTTTTTTCGGGATCAGATTCGTCCATTCCTCTGCTGTAAATGACCGGTTCATTCCCGGTGCGATATCGGCCGCCATCATCGCAGCCTCGATTGGGAAAGTTCCGCTTCCGCAGAATGGATCCACCAAAATCCGGTCTTTCTTCCATGGTGTCAGCATGATCAGCGCCGCTGCCAGCGTCTCTGTGATCGGCGCTTTACTGGATAACTGCCGATACCCTCTTTTATGTAAGGAAATACCGGAGGTATCGATCCCCACTGTCACAATATCTTTCATTAAAAATACCCGGATCGGATAGGATGCCCCATTTTCCTCAAACCAGGAAATGTGATACTGACTCTTCAGCCGCTCTACCATGGCCTTTTTCATGATCGACTGAATATCCGACGGACTGAACAATTTACTTTTTACAGACGCGGCTTTCGTCACCCAGAATTTTCCATCCTTGGGAATATAACGTTCCCATGGAATCTGTTTTGTTTTTTCAAACAATTCATCAAAGGTAACTGCCCGAAAAGAACCCGCTTTGATCAGAATGCGCTCAGCTGTCCGCAAAAATACATTCGCTCTGCATACCGCTTCTGCATCTCCATAAAATGTAACCCGTCCGTCTTCCACCTGGGAAATCTCATATCCCAGATCCAGAATTTCTCTTTTGAGCACCGCTTCCAGGCCAAAATGGCACGGTGCTATCAACTCAAATCTTTCCATATTTTCCTCCATATGTATCGGATCCCACCCATCATGTGGTGCAAATTCCTGTACTCATATTACTATAAATCATATCTATAGTAAAGAGGATACCCTCTGTCTGTGCATTCTGCTGACAAAGCGTACCCTCTCCTGTTTTTTTGCTATACAGATGTTCTATCTTGTCTGATTTGTATTTGCGCTGTCTCTGTGGCAGTTTTTGGAAGAGGCCTTATTTGCGTTTCTGCTGTTTTTCGCATTTTTGCTCTGTTCATTTGCATAAGATGAATATCCGTTTTCTGCTGCATTGTTGTTGGATGCATTTCTGTTGTTTTCTGTATTACTGTAATTCTTAGCCATGAGTGTCCCTCCTGAAAAATTTATTTGGTACACTCATAGTATCTCTGTGTCCTGCAATTTTATTCAGATTTTTTAATTTTTGCTTGCATTTTCCAATTTCTTATATTATACTTGAGCTTGTAGAAAGTAGTCTTTCTACAACCCCTTATTAATTATTTATACTCCCCTCAAAAGACCGATGGCTCCCCCATCGGTCTTTTACTTTATCCTTTTAATGTTTTTTCTTAAAAAACTGCCAGATCAGACAAAGGATCAGAAGTGGAAGCAATACCGGAAGCAGCAGTCGGATCAATCCTGTCACGATAGAAATGATCAGCACAATGCCGAAAATTACTGCCAGGATTATCAATGCAATCTTCCACCATGGAAATTTCAATTCCCGAAACTGCATATTGGTTCTCTCTGTGTCTTCTCCATCATTGTCATACTCACGACTGCCCGACTCATTGATAATGGAATCATCCGTCCCATCCTGAGCATCCGAGATCGTCCTTGCAAGGATCCAGGGATCTCCCAGAAGATCCAGTACTTCCTTTTCTGATTTTCCGCTTTGTATCTCTCCTTCTATATAACTACGATAATATTCTATATTCTCCAAAACAGATTCAGCACTTACTCTTCCACTCAGTGCAATGCGCAGTTCTTCCAGAAATTCTTTTTGAGACATCTCGTTTTCCTCCACTTTTCTTGTGTTTTGTTTATTATATCAATTTCCGTTTCTCCTTACAACCGCGACTTCTTTGTTCACAATTTATTCATTTATCATTCAAAATTCTTTCATTTTATTAACATTGTTTCTTCATTTCTTCTGATTATACTATAATTATCAAATGAACAATCAACATTTGAATACGAAAGATGTCGTATAGTAGTTATACTATTTGAATAAACTTTTTCATAATACTCGCCAGGGACTGAACACTCAGTCACCTGGCATCCTCCCTGTTTACAGGGATTTTTTTATTTTCTGCAGCGGATTTCCAGCTTTTACAGGATATGGAAGCCTTTTTAAAACCTGCTCAAATTCCTCATATGGCTTTTTTCCATTTTCCCCAGTACATTTTTGGATCACCAATGTCATCCACACTTCTTCCCGCCACGACAATTTTGGCACTGCTTCTGTGGATGCCAGCAAAAACTGGAATAACTTCCCCAACCCATACAGATCCATTCCAATGGCCATATTTCTCCTCTTGTTTCCCTTTGGCATTACAAAATGTTCCCTTACTGCAGGAAGCTGCATTTTTTTCATCACGAAGGCATTGCCTGCCGCCCCCAAATCCAGCAAAAACAATTGTTCCTCCTTTGTCACAACTACACTGTATGGACTTAAATATCGGTAACATTGTGCCCTTTTGCTTCTGTGATAACAATCCATCTGTCTGCATAACATTCGAAACCACTGAAATAGCAATTCCTTGGGAACTTTCTTCCTGCCTCTGATCCGCTCTATCAAAACCTGTCCCCTTACGTAGTCCATCGCCGGCCTGCACTTTCCTCCATGTTCAATAAACCGTACTACATCGTATCCTTTTTCGCCGCTCAATCTTTCTCCTTTCTTTGCTCTGTTTTCTTTCTTATCTGTGTGAATCCCGGATCCGAATGAATCCTTTTAGAATGAGAGACTGCCTCTCTGTGAATAAAGAATATAAAAAGTACTTGTATCTTACTTGATTTTTTCAAAAAATGCAAGCACTTTTACGCACTTGCATTTTCCTGTTTCTGTTATTTTTCTAAAACCAATTTTCTGGTAATAAAATTGTATACCATCACGATTGCTGTAGCAATGATCTTCGCGATCATATAGAAAATTCCCGCCAGATCTACCGCAATCCACATGACCAGCTGGTTGATCCCAAGTCCAATGACACTTAGGATAATAAAAATAACAAACTCTGCCTTTTTGCTCCGGTCTTTATCAACATCGAACACCCAGTGTACGCTTAAAATGTAGTTATAGATCACAGACACTGCAAATGAGATCCCACTGGAGATCAGATAGTTGATCCCTGCAACTTCTGTCAAAAGGATCATCACTGCATAATCGATCACAAACGCGCTTCCACCTACAAATGCGAATCGGATGATCTGTCTGAACAGATTCTTTTTCTTATTTTTCTCCATCTTTTTACTCTTTCCTGCTCTCTTACACTTCCATTGTTTCCAGTTTTTTCAAAGCTGCCTCGATCACTTTGTCCATATCATAATATTTGTAATCCCCAAGACGACCTCCAAAGATCACATTGTTTTCTTTGGCAGCAAGTTCCTGATATTTCTGGAACAATTCTGTATTTTTCTCATCATTGACAGGATAATACGGTTCCATTCCCACTTTCCACTCTGAGGAATATTCTCTGGAGATCACGGTCTTTTCCTGCTGGCCGAACTCAAAATGCTTATGCTCAATGATCCTTGTATATGGAACTTCTCTTTCGGTATAATTCACAACCGCATTTCCCTGATAATTCTCACAATCCAAAACTTCTGTCTCAAACCGTACAGATCGATATTCCAACGCACCCAGCTGATACCCGAAATATTCATCGATCATTCCCGTAAAAATAATGTTTTCGGCAATTTCCGGATGTTCTTTTCGGAATGCAAAAAAGTCCGTTCCTGTCCTGACCTCGACTCCTTCCAGCATCTTCTCTACAATTCCATTGTAACCGCCGATCGGGATCCCCTGGTAACGGTCATTAAAGTAATTGTTATCATATGTAAAACGAAATGGAAGCCGTTTGATGATAAACGCCGGAAGCTCTTTACAGTCACGTCCCCACTGCTTCTCTGTATATCCTTTGATCAGTTTTTCGTAAACATCTCTTCCGCCAAGTGATAATGCCTGCTCTTCCAGATTTTGGGGTTCTGTGATCCCACATTCTGCCACCTGCTTTGCGATCATTTCTTTTGCTTCCTCCGGAGTGCGGATTCCCCACATCTTGCTGAAGGTATTCATATTAAACGGAAGATTATATAATTCGTCCTTATATACTGCGATCGGAGAATTGATATAATTGTTAAACTCCGCAAACTGATTGATATATTCCCATACCTTTTTATTCGAAGTGTGGAAAATATGGGCACCATATTTGTGTACGTGGATTCCTTCTGTCTCTTCGCAGTAAATATTTCCTGCAATATGATCTCTTCTGTCAATCACAAGACAGCGCTTTCCCTTTTTATGAAGTTCATGCGCCATCACAGCGCCATATAATCCCGCTCCTACAATCAAATAATCATACTGATACATGTATCTTCCTCCATCTTTTCCGCGGCAGACCCTTCTGCCACATACAATCCGGATTATTATAACACCTTCTGTTGTGTCTGTACATATCCGCCCGAAAATCCTTAAAAAAATGTCCAAAAAGGTATTGAAAAAACTTTTTTATTTTTTTGAAAAAAGTTGTTGACAAATCAATCCTTTCAGGTTATACTTAGTTTCGTTGTGAACGACATGTTCTTAACACGTGCGATTAGCTCAGCTGGATAGAGCGTCTGGCTACGGACCAGAAGGTCGGGAGTTCGAATCTTCTATCGCACGCTAACCTCTGCAGATTTTATGCAGAGGTTTTTTTGTGTTTTCTTATCAGTTCATACTAACTAACTTTTTTCATTTTCAGTCTAGTCACATTCAATATCTTGTGTTATAATTTTCAAATCTACTATATTTTGTATTTTTATTATGTATTAAATTTGAAAAGGAGACACTTCATGCAACCAATTGCATTCACCAATATTTTGAATAACGCACATTTATTGGAAGTATTTTCAGACACACTTCCCTCAGAATCTCTTCAGAAACTGGACATAGTTCTCTCAAATATTCAACAGGATTTCCCAGAGGCCTGCTATTCTCTGAACAACTTAACTCGCAAATTTCACAGTTTTCTCACTCCACAGAGTACCTGTGAACAAAAGCTGGAGCATCTTTCTTTGGCAGCTGCAGAACTGACCACTGCCGAAGCTCCAAAATGGGAGTTCATCGCGGCAAGGCTTTTGTATTTCCACTTTGATCTTCAATTAAAACAGGAGGAAGCGCACAGAGGTCTTTCTGATTTTTATGAAAAACTCGTCTATCTGACCGAACAGAAACTATATGGTTCCTATATCCTGGAACATTACACACCGGAAGAGATTTCCACTGCCGCATCGTATTGTGTTCCTGCGCGCAACCACCTTTTTACTTTTTCCGGTCTGGATCTGCTGCTGAAACGCTACGTGATCCGCACCCATGACCACATCCCACTGGAATCACCTCAGGAAATGTTTCTTGGGATCGCCCTGCATCTGGCTATGAATGAAACACACAACCGGATGCTCTGGGTCAAAAAATTCTACGATATATTAAGCCAACTGGAAGTAACCATGGCAACCCCTACGCTCTCCAATGCCCGCAAACCATATCATCAGCTGTCCAGCTGTTTCATTGATACCGTACCGGACAGTCTGGAAGGCATTTACCGAAGTATCGACAATTTTGCACAAGTCAGCAAATTCGGCGGCGGTATGGGACTGTATTTCGGAAAAGTACGGGCAAGCGGCAGCGATATCCGGGGCTTTCAAGGCGCTGCTGGCGGTGTGATCCGCTGGATCCGTCTGGTCAATGACACAGCCGTGGCGGTAGACCAACTCGGAATGCGGCAGGGCGCTGTCGCGGTTTATCTAGATGTATGGCACAAAGATCTTCCAGAGTTTCTTCAGCTTCGCACCAACAACGGCGATGACCGGATGAAAGCTCACGACGTGTTTCCTGCGGTCTGCTATCCGGATCTTTTCTGGAAGCTGGCAAAAGAAGATATGGATCAGGAATGGCATCTGATGTGTCCTCATGAGATTTTCCAGATCAAAGGATATCATCTGGAAGACTTTTTCGGCGAAGAATGGGAGCGCCGCTATCTGGACTGTGTACAGGACTTACGCATTTCCAAAAGAACCGTCACGGTCAAAGATATCATCCGCCTTGTCCTTCGTTCAGCCGCAGAAACCGGAACCCCGTTTACTTTCAATCGAGATACGGTCAACCGAATGAATCCAAACGGACATGCCGGCAAAATCTACTGCTCCAATCTCTGTACAGAAATCGCACAAAATATGCAGGCCATCGAAGAAGTAACAAAAGAAATTCAGACTATGGACGGGGATCCCGTTGTGGTCACTGTCACAAAACCCGGAGAATTTGTGGTGTGCAACCTTGCCAGCCTCTCTCTTGGCCATCTCCCGGTAGAAGATCCTTCTTATATGGAAGAAATCGTTGCAACAGCGATCCGTGCCCTGGATAATGTGATCGATCTGAACTTCTATCCGACACCTTATGCAAAACTGACGAACCAAAAGTACCGAAGTATTGGTCTTGGTGTCAGTGGGTACCACCATATGCTGGCAAAACATGGGATCATCTGGGAAAGTGAAGAACATCTGGCATTTGCGGATAAGGTATTTGAGACAATCAACTATGCTGCGATTCTTGCAAGCACCAATCTCGCGGCAGAAAAAGGCTCCTATTCTCTTTTTGATGGAAGCGACTGGCAAACCGGCGCCTATTTTGAAAAAAGAAACTATCACTCTGAAAAATGGCTTGCCTTAAGACAAAAAGTGGCTGCCCAGGGAATGCGCAACGCCTATCTGCTGGCTGTTGCTCCGACCAGCAGCACCAGCATTCTCTCCGGAACAACAGCCGGGCTGGATCCGATCATGAAACGCTATTTTCTGGAAGAGAAAAAAGGCAGCATGCTCCCAAGAGTCGCTCCGGAATTATCTCCCGCCACTTACTGGTACTACAAAAACGCCCATCTGATCGATCAGAATTTCAGTATCCGCGCCTGTGGCGTTCGTCAGCGTCATATCGATCAGGCGCAAAGCATGAACATCTATATTACAAATGATTTTACCATGCGCCAGATTTTCAATCTCTATCTCAAAGCATGGGAAGAGGGAGTCAAGACGATTTATTATGTAAGAAGCAAATCACTGGAAGTAGAAGAATGTGAAAGCTGCTCTTCCTGATCCAGAAATAAGAAGGAGAATTTTTATGTCCGAATTAAAGAAAAAACCGCTCTTCAATCCTGGCGGCGACACAGACGTTCGTCTCCGCCGCATGATCGGAGGCAATACAACCAACCTCAATGATTTTAATAACCTGCGTTATACCTGGGTAAACACCTGGTACAGGCAGTCCATGAACAACTTCTGGATTCCGGAGGAGATCAATCTTTCCCAGGATATCAAGGATTATCCGAACCTGACAGAACACGAACGCACTGCATACAACAAGATTTTAAGTTTTCTGGTATTTTTGGATTCCATCCAGACTGCCAATCTCCCCTGTATCGGAGAATATATCACTGCAAATGAGATCAATCTCTGTCTCTCCATCCAGACCTTTCAGGAATGCGTCCACAGTCAGAGTTACAGCTATATGCTGGACTCCATCTGCAGTCCGGTGGAGCGAAACGACATTCTCTACCAGTGGAAAAATGATGAACACTTATTGAGAAGAAACACCTTTATCGGAAATCTGTATAATGAATTTCAGGAACAAAAGGATGAAGCTACACTTCTGAAAGTGATGATGGCAAACTATATTCTGGAAGGAATCTATTTCTACAGTGGATTCATGTTCTTCTACAATTTAAGCCGCAACGGAAAAATGCCTGGTTCTGCACAGGAAATCCGTTACATCAACCGGGACGAGAACACCCATCTCTGGCTGTTTCGCAATATGATCCTGGAAATGAAGAAAGAATTTCCACAGCTTTTTGAAAAAGAACAGGTGGAGATTTTGAAAGAAATGATGATGGAAGGGGTCCGTCAGGAAATTGCCTGGGGGCATTATGTGATCGGAGATCAGATTTCCGGTCTGACAAAAGAAATGATCACGGATTACATCCAGTATCTTGGAAACCTGCGCTTTATGAACCTGGGATTTGATCCGATTTACCCGGATCACGTCCAGGAACCGGACAGTATGCGCTGGGTCAGCCAGTATTCCAATGCCAATATGGTAAAGACTGACTTCTTCGAAGCCAAAAGTACTGCTTATGCAAAAAGCACCGCTCTGATCGATGATCTGTAAAACAGATGCCGGGAATCTCCTGCTCTTTCGCAGGACTTCCCGGCATCTGTTCTTTCTAAATTCTTATACTTCTGTTTTAAACTTCTCAGCCTGTGCTGCAATCAGTTCCTGATCGTCAAAATAATTGATCTTCATGGATGCTTTCACTTCCTGCAGTGTCTTTTCTGCAACTGCTTCTGCTTTTTCGCTTCCTTTTTTCAGAATCTCATATACATATGGAATATCCTTCTGATACTCTTTTCTGCGGTTTCTGATCGGCTCCAGTTCTGCCTGAAGCACATTGTTCAGGAATCGTTTTACTTTCATGTCTCCAAGGCCGCCTCTTGTATAGTGGTCTTTTAACTCCTGGAGATTTGCATATTCCGGAAGAAATTCTGCAAAATACTCTGGACGGCAGAATGCATCCAGATAAGTAAATACGGTATTTCCTTCCAGTTTTCCCGGATCTGACACTTTAATATGTGTCGGATCTGTAAACATACTGAAGACCTTCTTCTGAATCTCATCCGGCTCTTCCGAAAGATAAATACAATTTCCAAGAGACTTGCTCATCTTTGCCTTTCCATCTGTACCAGGAAGACGCAGACACGCCTGATTCTCCGGAAGCAAAATCTCCGGTTCTACCAGAGTGTCTCCATAGACAGAATTGAATTTTCTCACGATCTCCTTGGTCTGCTCCAGCATCGGAAGCTGATCTTCCCCAACCGGAACCACATTCGCCTTAAATGCAGTGATATCTGCTGCCTGACTGATCGGATAAGTGAAAAAGCCAACCGGAATGCTGGCTTCAAAATTCCGCATCTGAATCTCCGATTTTACCGTAGGATTTCTCTGTAATCTGGATACTGTCACCAGGTTCATATAATAAAATGAAAGCTCGCAAAGCTGTGGAATCTGAGACTGGATAAACAGAGTACATTTTTCCGGATCCAGTCCACATGCCAGATAATCCAGCGCAACCTCGATGATATTCTGACGTACCTTTTCCGGATTGTCCGCATTGTCTGTCAGTGCCTGTGCATCTGCGATCATCACGAACATCTCATCAAAATCTCCTGTATTCTGCAGCTCTACCCTGCGCTTTAAAGAACCTACATAGTGTCCTACGTGAAGTCTTCCTGTAGGTCTGTCACCTGTCAGCATAATCTTTCCCATAATTAGATACGCTCCTTTATTTCATTTTTCTCATAGTCTGCCCTCATTATAACACCATTGTACAGACTTTACCAGAGAAGATTCAAAGGCCGTCCATTCCCGGAAAGTTCTCTAAAAACGCTCCAAACTTTCCTGCCACAAATGTATCTTTTGCCGTCTCATCCAGTTTCTCCATTTGAATGTATTTTCGTGTCATCTTCTCTACCTGTGGCAGATAGTCTGCCTGTACGTTCCGAAGAAACTCGACATGTTCCCGCTCCCTTTCTGCATGATCAAAACGCTTTCCATAGACATCCGCGATTTTTTCAAGCCGGGCCCGGATGCCGGGTTCTTCGATGTCTTCGGCCAGTTCCCACAATTCCTCTGCCTGCTGTTTTCCCATAAGAAATATTTCCTGCTCTTCCCAGGATACTCCGGCTTTTCGATACACATTTTGTTTCTGATTCCATTGCAGCCATGCCTCTTGATAAGATGCTTTTACCCCTTCTCCCAATAAAAGCATCCCCTCCTGCGCATCCAGTGCTCCTCCCGGAAGCAGCTGCTTTTTCAGCATCTGCCGGATGCTGCGAAGAGCAGTCTTCCTGGAGCATCGTCCTTCCTGTGCGATTTCTTCTATCTCTACATATTCTCTTCCGGCACACACACTTTGAAAGAGCTGATATCTGCCATACCGTCTGAAATCTCGCACTCCCCTGCAGATCAAAAACATTCCCAGTGTAATCCAGCACAGCTGAAACAAAAACCATATCAGCTTGTCCTGTATTGTAACAAGCAGATAAATCTTGTCTCCCACATAATATATATATTCCAGTGCGATCATCATGGTACTTGCAAACATCAGAACTGCTCCAAGGAGCATCCCCAGAATATTAAGAATTTTTCGTTTTCTGCTCATATTCTCATGCCCCTTTCCTGCTGTTTTGCGCCATCAGCACTTCCAATGCCGTCAGATCCTGAAACACATGGATCTCCATCCGGTCACACATTCTGACTGCAATCTGTTCAAATGCTTCTGCAAGTTCCCGCACTCCCTGCGGGATATCCGCTTTTAAACTCTCCATATTTTCTCCCGAAGTCTCATACCCCAGCAATCGCTCATATTCTCTTGCAAATTTCTCTGCAGTAGGAAGATAATAATTCAAAAACATGCTCATCTCCTGTAAATTTGCAGGATTGTGACCACACACGGAAATCAGTTTTTTCACACCGCTTTCCAATTTTTTCAAATCCTGGATAAACGCTTCTTTCCCTTCCTGCCTCTCTGAGATCACCGCCACTGATTGTTGGATCTTAGCCAGACAGTTCTCCGCCTGTTCCACAATTTTTCTTTTTTCTTCATCAAATCCAAGTTCTTCCCATTCTCTTTTTTCCTGCTCCCAGGCATCCAATACTTGCAAATACTCCTTATACTTTTGATCCGTCGTAATAAAACACGGAAATTCCTGATTGATATGCCCCTGCAAAAAGTAATGCTGCCGGATCATCTGTTCCAGTTCACTGCGGATTTTAGCCCTGGATGTATGGAATTTTTCTGCGAATTCACCTAAGTCTACGAGCTCTCTGTCACCTATCCATTTTTTCATGCGGTAAAACCGGATCACACGTATGAGTTTCCGCACACCCCATAGCACCAGCAACACTCCTGTGATGATCAGGAAACCATCCTTTACCAGAAACACGATCTGGGTTCTTACAAGCTCCGAAAGCAGATCTTTTTGAAATACCAACATCAGCTGAATGTCCATATATCCCAGCAGTATATGATATGCTATCCCCAGACTTCCCAGCAAGATCAGCAGGATTCCCGATATCCTGCCCGGCACCCTCTTATTATATCTTTCCATTGTCTTCTCCTTCATCTGCCAGACTGCTTATCGGGTCAAAATAGAATACAATTTATCCCCATAGTGGTCTGTGTCCGTTCCATATCCATCCATGTCTCCAAAAATCATAAATCCATCTTCCATCTGATAGACAGATCTTCCCGTGAGATCCGGCGGATCACCACTTTGTTCTTCCTCCTGGCATATTTTCCATTCCAGACCGTCCCATCCGATCACGGAAATCTCCCGATCCGGATACAACGTCTCTGTATCGATCGCCATTGCATAAGAAATGGAGTATTCTTTTGTATTATATTTCTCATTTCTATAAAACAACAATGTCTGATCAAACTTCCACCCGGAAAGTTCTTCCTCTGCCAAATCTCGTACTTCCTCTGGAGGCTCTGTGGTTTCACAGGTGTATCCCGTCATACGCCTTTTTCCATTCGTAGAAAAGATATACACACCTTCTGCCGCCTTTTCTGCTTTTGGTTCAAATACCTGATCATACGAAAAACTCAGCAAAGTATACGCCGGATTTAAAAATGTTTCTCCTTTTCCATAATCCATCCAGGCAGTCGGAAAAATGGAATAAGATTCTTTTGACTCGACCATCTGTTCCATTTCCAGAAAGGCTTTCTGAAACAATACCGCAGCTCCAATGTCAATCTGATATTTTTCTTCCAGCACCTTGAGTCCCTGTTCAAACGATTCCCGATAATCCAGTTTGGGATTCCCGATCCGCTCTCTCATTGTCGGAATCAATGAATCGCCAAAATAAAGCGCAACGACCCCGTTGATCCGAAGATCCCCCAGTTTTTCCGTATCCGGCAAGTCTTTTCTTGCCGTTGCTTCCTGTTCAAAAAACTGTTCCAGATTTCCTTGATATGTTGTGATGTATGCACCTGCTGCCACCCATGGACAATGATAATACGGATCTCGCATATCCACTTCTGAATACTGCATGGTGTCACAGCACACCTGCTCCAGCCCCGTTGCCTTGACTGCTTCCTGCTTCAAATCTCTCGAAATCTCTTCCCACTGGAAGGTATCCAGATACACGACCTGCTCTTTGGACAAGTACAGCATATAGATCACTTTTCCCGGATCTTCCTCTGACACTGCCCGAAACCCCAGATACCTTCTGACATTTGATGGATCCCACGGGGAAACCGAAAGTTCACCGGCGCTGCATACCTCCATCCCATATTTTTGATTGACATGCTGAGACATCTTGACTGCAGCCAGACGAAAGTCATATTGATCGGCTGCACGTTTTAATCTGCCGTAATCACTGCTGTAAAACCGTATTGTGGAAATACCGCCTGCCACTACCGCTGCCAGGAACACACATCCGATTATGCACAACACTCGATTTCTCCGTCTTTTTCGCCTTTTCGCTTCTTTCTGCCGTGCAATCTCCCGCCTCAGAAAATACAATTCCCATTGTGTATTCATAGGCTCACCACCTAAAATCAGAAAACAGTTCTTTTATCAGTGCTTCCTCATTCATTCCAAGCATCAGCTCATAGCCCGGAGATGCCACATCGCTGATATAACATTTTACCAGATATTTTCCCCCTACTTCTGCCACTGTCTGATAAGAAATCTGCTGTGTTCCGCCTTCCGTCACCTCTTTTTCAGCAAGATAAAAAACGGTGAGGTCTTCCTTAACGGAAAGTGACTTGATTTCCCCTGCTTCATAAGTACCGCCCTGCTTTTCTGCGTTTTCCTTCTCTTTTGCCTTGCCCTCTGTCAAATATTTTTTTTGCAATTCCGCATTGTTCCTGTCATCCAGAAATTCTGCCTGATAACTGATATAAATGCTGTCTCCATTCCCACATGGTTTGGTAAATTTGGTATTTTCATATTCTTCATAATCTTCCTTTTCAAACACATATTCTTCCGGAAGACGTACCTGGATACTTTCTGTATCTGTACATCGGATAGGGACGTACCCATCTGACATTTCATAGGCTTTGCGTTCTTCTTTGCGTTTCTCCCCATCTTTCCAGGTATTCTCCAATTTAGTATCGTATGCAACCGAATACGGACTGTTTTCCATTTTTACTAATTCCACGTATGACTGAATCCGAAGCTTTGTTTCTACATCGTCCGCTGTTTCATTCTGCCAGAACGCATATCCATAGATGTAACTGTCTGCCAGCTCTTCCCAACTTGTAAACGTACTCTGCAGCGTTTTTGCAATCGGAAGAGACAGATCCAGACATTCTTCCAGATTGATATAGTCTGCCAGATAACAATCCCCCAGTACCTGAAGTGCTCTGCTGTAATCCCAGCCATCCATTCCATGCTCTCCATATTCTGTATACATCTCATGTGCATCCTGATACCGTGCAAATTCCTCATCATCTTCCGAAAAATGCGTCATGGCTTCTTCTGTAGAAAGCTTGAGCAGATCTTTCTTTTCCAATTTCTTCACAACGTCTAAATAAGTTTCCCGGTGTCCTTTGGTCAGCAGTTTATTTATCACTTCTGCCACATCTTCTCTTCCTTCAATCCCCCAACCTTCCGAAAGAGTAAGCTTGATCCGATCCCGATAAGACTCCTTTTCTTCCTCAGATATTCCTCCTACCACTCCCAATGTCTTCTGATTGTACTGTGTATACACGGCATAAGCAGCACAGATCCACTCTACTGTATCACTGTTAATATCTGCCTGCACAAAAGGAGAGGCCTGATACTCTCCTTTGAGTTCTTTGGTCACATCTACCGTTTCTTGTGCGCTGCCTTTCGATGTGCCCCCGCCACATCCTGTCAGCACAGACATCCCCATTGTCACTGCAAGAACTGCAGAAATGATTCGATTTCTTCTTTTTTTCTTTCCCTCTCGCATTGCATCTACCTCCAGCATATTTTTCTTTTATTATAACCGAAAGTCCTGCAATACTCCATTTATTTTTTATTCCTTTTGCACAAAAAAAAATCCTGCCATTTCTCAGACACGATTCCTTTTTACACTTTATTTATCTCTTAGCCAAACTCTCTTCGTCGGGATACGCTTGGCACTTTCTTTTTCTCCGTCACATACACAAACTGATACAGCGTATATGCCATCAGCACGGCTCCCATAACATCGATCACGGAGTGTTGTTTTAAAAACATGGTAGCCAGAATGATCAATCCTGCCAGCACATAAGCCCCATTGCTGATCACCGGATGTCTGCGCAGCTTTTCACTCTGAGCGATCGCAATGCAGGCTGCCAGTGAGTTAAATACATGAAGGCTTGGAAATACATTCGTCGGAGTATCTGCCAGATACAACATCTTTACCATATCTGTAAAGATATTATCTCTTGGGAACACCACCGGACGCAGCATCAATCCGTTCGGAAAAACAGTCGAGATCACAAGAAAGATTGTCATCCCGATAAAACTCAGCTTCGCCAGCTTATAAAATCCCTCTACATCTGTAAAAAAGAAATACAGAAAAACCACGGCGATAAACAAAAACCACAAAAGATACGGAATGATAAAATATTCGATAAACGGAATCTTATCATCCAGGGCAGAATGGATCACATGGTAATTGGAATCTGCCGTGATATGCTTTTCCAGGTACATAAACCACGGCATATAGATAAACGCATACAGGAAGACCCATGCATGTTTGTATTTTTTTATCCACTTTTTGAATGCACTTTTCCTGTTCATCCTGACCGCTCCCTTATTTGTGAAACTTGCTTTCCTTTTATTTGTCCCGATTATAGCACGATTTTTTTTAATCAACAAGGCGATTCATAAAACCTTAACAAATCTTTCGATTTTCTTTCTATTTCTTCTAATTTTTCTCATAAATGTACATGTCAAACCTGCTTTTCGCACGCTGTAACATCGTTTCCCCATGCAGTGTCCATACAGCTACCGGAACCCGGAACAAGTGCTTTTGCATCCACAGACTGATGTTCTGACTGTCTTCCATTTTATAAGAAATAAAATCGGGTCTGCAAATACAGTTGCTCAATAAATATTTTACGCAGAACCGAAACATATAATGCGGTGTTTCTTCACTTTTTACCAGATTGGAGGACAACTGTCCCCGCAAGATCTGCGTTTTATATTTTCGAAACCACCGAAGCACCAGGCTGTTAAAAGACTGGACCAGAACCTGTCCGCCGTACGCTTTTAATTCCTCGACAAGAAAACGACAGATGGCGGTATCTTCTGTCAGTAATTTGACCTCGATCAGAATCGGGACTTTTCCTTTGACCAGATGGAACACATCTTTTAACAGCGGAATGGACTCCGCAGTATCCAAAAGATGCAGCGTCTTTAGTTCTTCCCATGTTTTTTCTTCCACGCTGCCGGATACACCGCACATTCTCTGCAGCGTATCATCATGAAATACCACAAGTTTGTGATCTCTGGTCAGATGCACATCCAGTTCGATCCCCATCTTTGCCCGAATGGCCTGCCGAAATGCTGCCATGGAGTTTTCCGGGATTCCCGCCTGATTCTCATGCAGTCCCCGGTGTGCCCACTGAGTCCCCCGATATTTCCAGATTTCCCTTTTTCTTCTGGTCTCCGGAAAAATCAGATATATATACAGCACAAGTGCTGCTATTATCGTTCCGATCGCATATTTCCACATATCATCCGCACTCCTTTACGATGTGATCACACGAATCTGCTGCGGCAAAAGACGCATCTGTACTTCTCGTTTCAAAAACACAGCCTCTCCGTCCGTGTGGACAGCCCTGGCCTGTGAAAATTGAATCTTCACCTCTTCGCACTGAAAATTTGAGATTCCGTTTTTTCCTACATGTTTTCCCTGAAAAGCAAAAAGCAGTGTCCGGATCACCTGCCATTTTTTCAGACCCGATACCAGGATCACATCCAGCTTTCTGTCACCCGGATCCGCATCCGGACAGAATTTGAATCCTCCGCCTTCATATGGCTGATTGTGGACTGCCGCAAAATATACTTCCCGAAAGTCCAGTTCCCTGTCCTGATCAAAGATGACCTTTGCCTGTACGGTGTCATCCTTGATCAGACGGTCTATCGCAATTCCCGCATAGGTCAGCTTACCGAGTCCGATCTTATTTAATGCCGCTTTCAGTTTTGACACACTGGCCTGATGACAGATCACTGCATCAAACCCGATCCCGGCGCTCACCGCAAACCGTCTGCTTTTCTGACCGTAATCTACCACGCCGATATCCATTTGATGCACACTCTTTGGATGAAGCACCAGATCCAGGGCACGTATCGGATCTTTTGGGATCTTCATTCCTCTTGCAAAATCATTGCTGGAACCGGTCGGGATATAGCCCAGGATTATATGTTCAAAATTCTGAATGCCATTTAAAACTTCATTCACGGTCCCGTCCCCGCCAAGCACGACCAGTGTCTTTTCTTCCGTATCATTTGTCAGGGCTGCAGAAATTTTCGCCGCATTTTTTCTTCTCTCTGTCAGATAAACTTCATACTTTATCTGCTGCTCTTCCAATTTCTTTTGTACTTTCTCCCAAATCTTCCCGCCTCGCCTTGAACGGGAATTGGGATTTACAATAAAACAGTATCTCATCTTCGAACCCTCCGGCTCTAATCTAAAGTACTATCCAGATATTTCCCGAGAGATCTTGCCATATTTCCTTCAAAATCTGCCTCTCCATTCCGCAGACACCACTCAAATACATTGCCGATCACGATCATACGGATATCCGTAGTAAATTCTTCGATTTCCACATTCAGGCGGACTGTTCCCTCCTGGATAGCTTTTTCCACATAATGCTGAACCGTCACGATCGGATACGGCCGCTCAGTTCTGCTGACCGGATTCAATGCCTGATTTTTCGGATCATAATATCCTGCCATAAACTCGACTCCCAGTTCCCTGCAATACGACACATAATTCAAATAGACCTCAATAATCGTATGCTTTGCATCCTCTGCATTCTGTGGGAGATCTAAAATATCCGGGTTGATGCTTGGCTGTTCTTCAATATAATAAGAAAGCAGATCATCTTTTGTTTTAAAATGATGATAAAAGCTTCCATTGGAAACTCCTGCTTCTTCACAAATATTCTTGATCGACAGCGTCTCGTATCCACTATGCTGCAGGATTCGCTTGGCTGCCTGGAAAATCTTCGCCTTTGTTTCTCTGGACTTTTTCTGCTGCTTGGATAATCCTTCCATCTCTTCCATTTCTTTTACTCCTCCTGTCATTTGTTCCAAAGTATATCACAAATTCAATGACCCTTCAAGAAAACAGAGTGTACTCTAATCTATTTTTGTTTCCATACACAGTATGCCTCAAATGCCGATGGAATGGAATACTTCTCTTTTAATACTTCTTCTTTTGCAAAAATCATCTTCTGGCTGCAGTTCTTCTCCAGCTCATCCACCCGGATCTCATACCCTTTCATCTGCCATTCCACATGACTGAACACATGCTTTGCATCTGGCAGTTTCTGAACCCGGATGGGAGATAACCCAATGGATCTGCTGTACTCGATGATTTCCTTCTGGCTGAGCCATCCCTCGACATTGGGCAGCTCATACAGGCCTGCCAGAAGCCCCTTTGCCGGACGTTTTTGAATTGCCAGTGTATCGTTGTCGTGAAACACCAGAACCGTCCGCTTCTCAATTTTTCTTCCCTTTGCTTTGGTTTTTACCGGAAGCTCCACGGCAATTCCTTCTTTTCGCGCACGACAGAATGCGGCAACCGGACACTCTCCACATTTTGGCTCTCCATTTGGCACACATACAATGGCTCCCAGTTCGATCAAGCCCTGATTAAAGTCTCCCGGGTATTCTTGGGGGATCACTTCTTCCAGTGCACGTTCGACAGCAGTACGCACTTTCGCTTTCATGATATCTTCTCTGCTCGCCAGAATTCTTGAAACTACACGCAGCACATTGCCGTCCACAGCCGGCTTTGGAATCCCAAATGCAAAAGAACCGATGGCTCCTGCAGTATAATTTCCGATTCCGGTCAGAGAACGGATCTCCTCATAAGATTCCGGAAATTCCCCGCCATATTGTTCTACCATCTGAAGGGCTGCCTTTTGCATATTCCGTACTCTGTTATAATATCCCAGCCCTTCCCAAAGCTTCATCAGACGATCTTCTTTTGCATATGCCAGATCTGTGATCGTTGGAAGTTCTTTCAAAAACCGGTCATAATAGGGTTTGACTGCCTCGACTCTTGTCTGCTGCAGCATAATCTCCGAAACCCACACCCGATATGGAGTCACATCATGCCGCCAGGGAAGATCCCGCTTATTGTTCCGATACCAGTCTACGATTGGTTCTGTCATTTCCCACAGAAGCGGTTCTTCTAAAACAACCGGAACTTCTTCATCAATCTGGATCGAATCTTCTGTCACCTTACAGTCATATGCAAGGATCCGCACCCCTGCTGCCTTTGCCTTCTTCAACGCTTGTGCAAATTCCGGCTGGGTGTCAATATTCGGTGTAAAATACCGTACCCCTTTCATCTGGATCACCAGAAACACATAGGCATCGTATCCTTCCTTTTTCGCCCGGATCAGTTCTTCTACATGCTTCACTGCCCGTTCACTTGGAGCATCCGGAAAGCGTACCACACCTTCCTCTTCCAGCGTGACGCCTTTTACTTCTATAAAGGCGCGATTCTCCCCTTCCTCTACATAAAAATCAAATCGGGAATTTCCATACACCGTCTCCGGGCGTACACTCGCTCCTGCAGAAAATAAATTTCCTGCACGCAGCCACTCACCGACTACCTGATTCGGGATCTGAGAATCCATATTGATGAGCCTCTCTCCCTTTTTTACCCCGATCAGATCCCATTTTGTTTTTCGATCCGGATTATCACTCTCCTGCACAAAAATTTCCGCCTCCGGAACCAGAAGCTCTGCACATCTTCCTGTGTTTTTTACATGGATCGTCTCCTTTTTCCCTGCAATTTCTGCATAAGCAATAAAACGATTGGGACGCTCCAGAAATGTGGCCCGCTTGATTCGTTCATACTTCATGTTGTTTCTTCTCCTATTTTACGGACGGTTTTCCCAGCCGTACACTCTCCAGTTTCTTTGCATCCTCTTGTTTCAGATAGTCAAACAAATAATTTCTGTCGTTCCCCCGCTTGTTCAAATGCTCACTTCGAAGTTCCGCAAAAGCCAGCTCTACTTCCTCTTTGAGTCCCGGCGCAGACATTCTGGCCGCACCCTGCCCCAGAATGATCACCTGTTCCAGTGCATCGGATGTGGCAACCGTGACATGATGATGTTTTCCGATCTTGCGGACAGTTTTTTCAATGTACTGATCAGCGGTTTCCGCTTCTTTTGTATATACCACATGGATGTTGTGATATTTCATCACAGCTCCCGGGCCGCCCTCTACTTTATAGGCGTCAAATACCAGAATCAGAACACACTTTTTATATCCCTGATAATTACACAAAATATCCATCAGTTTATCCCTGGCGCTTTTCAGATCGATCTTCGCCAGTTCTTTTAATTCTTCCCAGGCGAAAATAATATTATATCCATCTACCAGCAGATATTCTTCCTCGACAGTTTTCTGCTTTGCCATCCATTTGTCATCCGCTGCCGGAGCAGACTTTGCCCGCACGGTCACGGGACTTCGGTTTCTTTTCACCGGATCTGGCGTTTTTGCATAAATCGCATCCAGTTCTTCTCTTGTCAGTTCAATCTGGGAAGAAGTGCTGCGCGTCTGCCGCACCACCGGACGGGTCTGTTCTTCTGCGATCTGCTCACTCTCCAGACTGTTTTCCAGATGCATATAGGATTCCACTTCATCCCAGTTCACCACAAATCCTGCGCCATGTGCACAGAATACAGATCCGGTCGGATTCTCCAGATCCGCTTCCGGATCATATCCGAATGCAGCCACGATTTCTTCCTGGTCAGCACATCTTTCATATCCTTTTAACCGGCAGGACATTCTCCCTCTTCCTCCCGTATAAGAAGTCAGCTCGCTCTGGTATCCACGCATCCTGGAGACAGGTGCGCTTCCTTTTAAAACAGAAATTTCTCCATCCGTCACCGGCGGCTCAAACGTTCCATTTCTCTTCTGGATATCCGTCATGGCACGTCCTACATGCTCCGGAAGAAGCTCCATCTCAAATTCATAATAAGGCTCCAGCAGCACACTCTTTGCCTTGCGAAGTCCCTGTCGCACTGCCCGGTAAGTCGCCTGTCTGAAGTCACCGCCCTCAGTATGTTTCTGATGTGCCCTGCCGGATACTAATGTGATCTTCATATCCGTGATCGCCGAACCTGTCAGTACCCCTCTGTGTTCCTTTTCTTCCAGATGGGTCAGGATCAGTCTCTGCCAGTTGCGCGCCAGAACATCTTCACTGCAGTCAGAGAAAAACTGCAGTCCGCTGCCTCGCTCTCCGGGTTCCAGCAAAAGATGTACTTCTGCATAATGACGGAGCGGTTCAAAATGCCCCACTCCTTCCACCGGTTCTTCAATAGACTCTTTGTAAACCACTCTTCCAGTGCCAAATTCCACACGTACTTTAAAGCGATCCCAGATCATGCTTTTCAAAATTTCAATCTGTACCTCTCCCATAAGCTGTACATGAATCTCTCCTAACTGTTCTTCCCATACAATGTGGAGCTGCGGCTCTTCCTCTTCCAGTTCTTTCAGATTGATCAGCATCTTGTGCACGTCACAGTCCGGCGGCAGTTCAATCCGATAATTCAACACCGGCTCCAAAATCGGCATATCCGATGCAGATTCCGCTCCCAATCCCTGACCCGGATATGTATCGGAAAGTCCCGTCACTGCGCAGACCTCTCCTGCATCCACTTTTTTCAGCATTTCATATTTAGAACTGGAATAACGCCGGATCTGATTGATCTTCTCTTCTGTATCTGTGATCGTCTCTTTTACCTGGATCGTTCCGCCTGTTACTTTTAAATAAGTCAGACGATTTCCCTGCTCATCCCGTCCGATCTTGTATACTTTGGCTCCAAATTCTGTCGGGTATTCCTTCCTTTTCGTAAACGATTCCAACGCATCCAGCAATTCTTCTACACCTTCTGTCCGAAGTGCAGAGCCAAAATAACATGGGAACACTTTCCGTTCTGCGATCAGTTCTGCCACCTGTTCTCTCGGAAGTTCTCCTGTTTCCAGATACTGCTCCAGGAGTCCTTCATCACACATGGCAAGCTGCTCCTCTGCTTCCTCATCTCCCGTATCCCAGACTTTTGCAAAATCAATACAAAGATCTCCAAAACGCTTCTTCAATTCTTGTAATATCTGTTCCCGGTCTGTCCCATTCTGATCCATCTTGTTGATAAACAAAAAGACCGGAATCTGATACTGCCCAAGCAAACGCCAGAGAGTCTCTGTATGTCCCTGGATTCCATCTGCCCCACTGATCACAAGCACTGCATAATCCAAAACCTGTAAAGTTCGCTCCATCTCCGCCGAGAAATCCACATGCCCCGGTGTATCCAGCAATGTAATCCCCAGATCCTTCCAGGAAAACACTGCCTGTTTTGAAAAAATAGTGATTCCCCGGGCACGCTCCAGATCATACGTATCCAAAAATGCATCCTGATGATCGACTCGCCCCATTTTCCGGATACTGCCGCTTACATACAGCATACTTTCCGACAGCGTCGTCTTCCCTGCATCCACATGGGCCAACAGACCCATGCAAATATGTTTTTTCACTTTTTCAGGCTTCTGTTCGCCCATAAAAGACGCCTCCTTTCGTGATTGCATAATGTTGAATTATACCACAAAAGGAGGCGCTGGTCGAGATAGTGTACTCTCTCATTTTATAAAATTTTTGATAAAAATTCTTTCAATCTGGCATCTTTTGGATTCTCAAAGAATTCTTTTGGATTTCCTTCTTCTTTGATCTGCCCCTCGTCCACAAACACAACCCGGGTAGCAACTTCTTTGGCAAATCCCATTTCATGTGTTACCACGACCATGGTCATTCCCTCTTTCGCAAGCTGCTTCATCAGCTCCAGAACTTCTCCTACCATCTCCGGATCCAATGCAGAAGTCGGCTCATCAAAGAGCATCACATCCGGGTTCATTGCCAGTGCGCGTACGATTGCAATACGCTGCTTCTGTCCGCCGGAAAGCTGTTCCGGATATGCATTGGCCTTATCTGCCAGTCCAACTCTCTCCAACAGCTCTTTCGCTTTCTTCTCCGCTTCCTCTTTGGACATCTTTTTGAGTGTCACCGGAGCAAGCATGATGTTTTCCAGAATGGTCTTATGTGGAAACAGATGAAAATGCTGGAATACCATACCAATCTTCTGGCGATGTACGTCGATATCAGTCTTTGGATCTGTAATATCTGTTCCCTCAAATAATACCGTTCCCCCTGTCGGAACTTCCAACAGATTCAGTGACCGAAGAAATGTGGATTTTCCCGATCCGGATGGTCCGATCACAACAACCACCTCTCCTTTTTTGATCTCTGTGGAAATCCCACGCAATACTTCCAGATCTCCAAATGCTTTCTTCAGATCCTGAACCTGAATCAATACTTCGTTCTTATCGTTCATTTGTGCGCAGTCTCCTTTCCAGTTTATTCATAAAGAATGTCAGCAGCATGATCAATGCCAGATAGATTAAAGCAGCCGTGATCAACGGGATGAATGCCTCAAAAGTACGGCTCTGGATTACCATTGCCGCTTTCGTCAGATCCTGTTCGCCAATGTAACCTATGATCGCAGTCTCTTTGATCAGCACGATCATCTCATTTACCAGTGCTGGAAGCACATTTTTAAATGCCTGTGGCATAATGATCAGCCGCATGGTCTTTCCATAACTCAAGCCCAGACTTCTTCCAGCCTCTGTCTGACCTTCCGGGATTGCCATAATACCGGAACGCACGATTTCCGCCACATACGCACCGGAGTTGATACCAAATGCCAATCCGCCGATCACGATTGAATTTAAAGAAGAAGCTCCAAATACAACCAGATACATAAACAATACCTGGATCATACTCGGTGTTCCTCTGATGATTGTTAAATATACCTTACAAATCGCATTTAAAATCTTCAGTTTTCCCGTCTTATCATGAAGGGAGCGGATAATTGCTACCGTAAATCCAATGATCACACCCACTAAAAGTGCGAGCAGGGTGACAAGAATCGTAACTTTCAGACCATTGACCAGCAAAAGCCAGCGGTCTTCTTCGATAAAGTTCTGATATAACTTTTCTGAAAAACTCATGTTCTTACCTCTCTTTTGTTGTTCTCTGACAGTTCAAAACAGGGCTGCCTGATAATTTCCTGCACCCCTGTTGTTGTCTTACTCTGCAGATCTGCGATTATTTTCTTACGATCACGACCTGACTTGCATTTGCATATGTATCTGTAAAATCTGCATTTTTCTGACGCTCTGCATCTACTGTCATACCAGCTGCGCCAAAGTCTGCTTTACCTGTTGCGATGGATGGAAGGATTGAATCAAATTCCATATCCAGAACTTCCAGTTCATATCCCATCTTGTCACAGATGGCTTTGGAAAGATCTACATCGATTCCGATGATCCCGTCTTCTCCGTGATATTCATATGGTTCGAACTCTGCATTCGTAGCCATCACCAGTTTTCCTTTGGAGTGATCCACATCTGCCGGAGATTCATACTGATAGCTTCCAATGTCATCTCCAATGTAGTTTCCGATAATCTTATCTACCGTACCGTCTTCTTTCAGCTCAGCCAGTGCTTTGTTCATCTCATCCAGCAATTCTGTATTGCCTTTTTTTACACACATTGCATATTCTTCTGTTTCAAATACACCATCGATGATCTTCAGATCCGGATTCTTTTCCACAAATTTTGCTGCCGGTTCCGAGTCGATCACCACACAGTCAATCTTTCCATTTTTCAGTGCCTGCACTGCTGTGGATCCCTTTGGATAACGTTTCATCTGAGAATCTTTCTCTACCTGCTCAGAACTCATGATATCTCCGGTTGTTCCCTGCTGCACTCCGATGGTCAGAGTTTTCAGATCTTCTGGTTTCTCCACATTGATCTCTTTCTTTTCTGAAGAACCACATCCAACAAGGGATGCCATACATGCAACTGCCAGTACCATTCCTGTCAACTTTTTCATTTTCATCTTTCATTCCTCCCAAAACAAAATACATATAGTCTGTATAAACATTCATTTTATACATCTATCATACCATGTTTTTGCGAAATTGCAAGTTTAAATATGCATAAATTATCGTTTTTATGCACATATTTTTTGTATATAATTCATTTTTATGCAAACATTGCACGAATTCCAAAGTACAGGAATACAATGATTCCAAGCACGATTCGGTAATATCCAAATGCTTTAAAGTCATGACTCTGGATATATTTTAACAGGAACTTGATTGCCAGGATCGATACTACAAAAGAAACAACACATCCTAATAATAACAGCCCCAGCTCTGTACCTGTAAAATCAAAACCAAAATGACGCAGTTTTACAAGACTGGCTCCTGCCATAGCCGGAATCGCCAGAAAGAACGTAAAATCCGCCGCTGCTGTTCTGGAGACGCCCAATGCCAGTGCACCCACGATCGTCGCTCCGGAACGTGACGTTCCCGGGATCATCGCAAGCATCTGGAACACACCGATCCAGATCAGCACCGGAATCCCCATCTGGGAAATCTTTGTGATCTGAGGTTTGACACCTTTATGACGATTCTCGATCACAATAAACAAAATACCGACCACGATCAGCATGGTAGCAACTACATAGGAATTGTTAAATTTTTCTTCGATAAAATCATTGAATAAAATTCCTACAACACCGGCCGGGATGGATGCGATCACTACTTTTACCCAAAGCTGCAGTGTCATCTTCTTCTGCTTTTCCGTCTTCTTCGGTGAAAAAGGATTCAGACGGTGAAAATAGATTACTACCACTGCCATAATCGCTCCCAGCTGGATCACAACATTAAACATATCCAGATAAGACTGGCTGAAATTCAATTTTACAAACTCTTCTACCAGAATCAAATGTCCTGTACTGCTGATCGGAAGCCATTCTGTAATTCCTTCTACAATCCCCAGTATGATTACTTTTAATGCTTCTAACATCTCTCTCCTCCTATCTCAAAGCAAACATTTCTACTGCTTTTGCCACGCCTTCTTCCTCGTTCGTATCCGTCACATAATCTGCTGCCGCTTTCACAGCTGCATCAGCATTGCCCATGGCAACCCCAACTCCAACTGCCTTCAACATCTCCAGATCATTGTCTCCATCTCCACATGCCATGATCTCTTCTCTGGAAATTCCCAGTCTTCGCCCAAGCTCCAGGATTCCAATCCCCTTATCGATGCCCTCTGCATTGACCTCGATATTGTTGCCAAGAGAGCCAGTCAGCACCAGCCCCGGAATCTCCTCCAGTTCCTTCCTGGCATGTGCAAGTTCCTGCATATCAGCAAACATCAGCTGCAGTTTGTCCGCATCCCTTCCGGACATCTCATACCATTCTGTCAGAGAAGGAACCGCAGTGCGCGTGGCTCTTACATATTCCCACATGTGAGGATTCTTATGATACTGGGAAATTCTCTTCAGCTGATCTTCCTGTGCATATACTTCCCGGTCAAAGTACGCCTCTTGTAATGTATCATACTTTCCCGCGATTTTCAAAACTTTCTTTGCCTTTTCACAGGAAAGGGGATATTCTAAAATGGTCCGATCCTGCAGCAGATCATAAATTCTTGCGCCATTTGTCGTCAATGCATACTGCATCCCCTGTATTGCCCTCACCTGCCCGGGAATCCCGGTAAGCGGCCGACCGGTTGCAACCAGTACAATAATCCCCTGTGCAATAGCCTGCTCCAATATTTTTCTTGTATGATCCGTCACTTCTTTCCTGCCGTTCAGCAGCGTACCATCCAGATCCAGACCGATCATCTTGATATGTTTCATGCAATTGTGCCCTCATCTTTCTTAAAGTTTTATAACTTATTTTATCAAAATTTGCGTAATCACGCAATTTATAGTATAATGACCAAACAGACTTTTTAATAGAAAGGAATTAACGTTATGAAACCATGCTTAAAACGCAAGCTGCAAACAAGTACTGCACTTATTTGCTCCTTTGCACTGGCTTTTGCTCCCCTTCCTGCTTCCGCAGAAGAAAGTACCCAAAGCCTCGAAAGCAAAACTTCTGATCTGGAAGGCCAGCTGGCCGGTATCAATCAGGAACTTCTCGCGATCAGCGATCAGATCTCTACAGCTGAGATGCAGGTTGAGATTACGAACAGCGAGATACAAAGGACAAAAGATTCCTTGGCCGACACACAGGCAAAAGAAGCTCAACAATATGACAACATGAAGACACGTATTAAGTATATGTATGAAACCGGAAGCGCATCACTTCTGGAAATGCTGTTTTCTGCTGAAGACATGACAGATTTTCTGAACAAAGCAGATTTTATCCAAAACATCAGTGATTATGATCGCAAGATGCTTTTGGAACTGCAGGAGACAAAAAAGCAGATCGAACAGGAAGAAGAAACCTTACATGCACAGCAGGATTCTCTGCTTACACTCCAGAACCGTCTGGATAAAAAGCAGGCAGATCTTGTAGAAAAGGCCAATGCCACTTCCACTGATTTATCTGCTTTTCAGGCACAGCTGCAGGCTCTCCGTGAAAAAGAAGCCGCAGATCTTGCCGCACAGCAGCAAGAACAACAACACCAGCAACAAACGGACAAGCCTTCTACCGAAACAGGCGGTACCGTCACACCAGGTCCGACTCCTGCACCACCCCCGGAAAGCAATGACGGCGGTATTATCCAGGGCGGCGGCAGCCATGCCTCCCAGAGTGAACTGACCACATTTGCAGCCCTTCTGGATTGCGAAGCGATCCGCGATTACAATGCAATGCTGGCTGTTGCCACAGTGATCATGAACCGTGTAGAAAGTCCGCTGTTCCCGAATTCCATCACCGACGTGATCTACGCAACCGGACAGTTTGAACCTGTTTGGACAGGCCGTCTCGATGCAGTTCTTACATCCGGGCCTTCCAGTCTGGCTGTACAGGTTGCACAGGATGCGGTCAATGGTTCCCGGCTCGCCTCAGTCAGTGACTGTTATTATTTTCTGTATGCCGGCGCCACGAACCGTCCCGGTGTAAATATCGGCGGAAACCTGTTCTTCCCGAGCTGGTAATCTCCAACTCTGTTATCAAAAAGAAGGAGCGCAGCGCTTTTGCTGCCTGCTCCTTCTTTTTTCATCACTTTCTTATCTCATTCTATTGATAATCCATCACATCGATCCATCTCATCAGGAAATCTTTCTCAAGAGCATTTTCTTTGGAAAGCTGTGCTGCTGCCACGATTGGAAGCCACTGCTGTACGTACTGCATTGCCGTATCGCTCTTCTTACAGAAGATCTTCAGATACAGATCTGCTTTTTCCTGACTCTCCAACGCAAACAGAAGATACGTCATGGCTGCATCTGCACTGGCATTTCCCTGTGTCACATGCGCCCAGTCGATCACGGTCATCTTGCCATTCTTTCCAACAATTACATTGCTCGGATTAAAATCACCATGGCAGATCTTATCATGTTTCGGCATACTTTCCAGCCGTGTCATCAGCTCATATCTTGTGGTCGCATCCAATACTTTCAATCCGTTGATCTGACGTGCAAATTTATCTTTCATTTTATTTAGAAGCGGAGCCTTTTTGCTGGTAATGCTCAACTGAAGATCTACAAAATCATTCATATAATTCTCCAGATTAGCCGGATCCACCTTCATCATTTCTTCTAATGTCTTTCCGTCTTTCTGCTCGATCACCAGAGCCCATTTTCCATCAATCTGAGTGACTTCTTTTACTCTTGGAATATCCAGTCCTGCTTCTTCCACACGAGCAGTATTTAACGCTTCATTGAGTACATCTGACTTCGGATGTTCTTTTGCAAATACTTTTACGATTCCTTCTTCACATTTGTATACTTCTTTGTAAGAACGTTTTACGATTAAGTTTTTTTCTTCCAGTTTCATAAAATTGCCTCCTGTCATAATCTCCCGGTTTTGCTTCCGATTCGGGTTTTCTTCTTTCATTGACCTCATTATAGCGCATACTTTTCTGTAAAGAAACCCCTCAGGTTTAACTTTGTGCAATTTTTCACGATATTTTTCATAATATTTTTATTGTTAATTTATTAACTTTTCATTTTTTTCAAACAAAATAGGACATTCCTCCGACCAGATCCGGCCTTTGGAATGTCCCTCTTGTTCCTTATTGGAAATTATTTTCCATAGTAGCATTTCAGATAAAGTTCTTTGATCTCTTTCATCAGAGGATATCTTGGGTTTGCTCCTGTACACTGGTCATTGAATGCCTGCTCTACCATGTCATCCAGTGTATCCAGGAAGTATTTCTCATCGATACCATACTCTTTGATAGATTTCTTAATTCCGATCTGCTCTTTTAATACTTCCAGTCTTGCAAGGAAATTCTCAAATACTTCTTTGTCGTCTTTTCCTGTGCATCCTGCAAAACGTCCTAATTCCGCATATCTTGCAAGTGCATGTGGATACTGATACTGAGAGAATGTTCCCATCTTAGTTGGAACCTCAGATGCATTGTATCTCATCACTTCTGTCAGCAGTACTGCATTTGCAACACCGTGTGGCAGATGGTGGAATGCTCCCAGCTTATGAGCCATAGAGTGGTTCAGTCCCAGGAATGCGTTCGCGAATGCCATACCAGCCATACAAGAAGCGTTTGCCATCTCTTCACGTGCTTTCGGATCATTTGCTCCGTTCTCATATGCAGATGGAAGATTTTCAAATACCATCTTCACTGCTTTCATCGCAAGACCATCTGTGTAGTCTGTTGCCATGATCGATACGTAAGCTTCGATCGCATGTGTCATAACATCGATACCTGATGCACTTGTCAGTCCTTTTGGCTGTGTCATCATGTTATCAACATCAACGATTGCCATGTTCGGAAGTAACTGGTAATCAGCCAACGGCCATTTTACACCTGTCTCTGCATCTGTAATGATCGCAAATGGTGTGACCTCAGAACCTGTTCCTGAAGATGTCGGGATTGCTACAAAATATGCTTTTTTACCCATCTCAGGGAATGTATATACTCTCTTACGGATATCCATGAAGTCCATCGCCATGTCTTCAAAGTTTGCTTCCGGATATTCGTACATTACCCACATGATCTTTGCAGCGTCCATTGCAGATCCACCACCAAGAGCGATGATCGTATCCGGCTCGAAAGAGCGCATCATATCTGCACCTTTCTGTGCGCACTGCAGTGTCGGGTCCGGAGCTACTTCATAGAAGCATGTGTGCTGGATTCCCATTGCATCCAGTTTTTCTTCGATTGCTTTTACGTATCCATTCTTGTAAAGGAAAGAGTCTGTTACGATGAATGCTTTTTTCTTGTGCATGATCGTTCCAAGTTCATCCAGTGCAACCGGCATACATCCTTTCTTGAAGTATACTTTTTCAGGTGTTCTGAACCAGAGCATGTTTTCTCTCCTCTCTGCAACTGTCTTCACGTTAATCAGGTGTTTTACTCCAACGTTTTCTGATACGGAGTTTCCGCCCCATGAACCACATCCCAGTGTAAGAGATGGAGCCAGTTTGAAATTATAAAGATCTCCGATTCCCCCCTGAGCTGCAGGTGTGTTGATCAGAACACGGCAAGTCTTCATTGCTGCATAATGTTTTTCAATCTTTTCTGTCTGTGCAGGATGAATATACAGCGCAGATGTATGTCCATATCCTCCGTCTGCTACAAGCTGTTCTGCTTTTGCAAGTGCTTCGTCAAATGTTTTTGCTTTATACATAGCAAGTACAGGAGATAATTTTTCGTGTGCAAATTCTTCGGAAATATCAACGGATTCTACTTCACCGATCAGGATTTTTGTATTCTCCGGAACCTCTACGCCTGCCATCTGAGCGATCTCATATGCAGATTTTCCCGGAATCTTGCTGTTCAATGCACCATTGATGATGATCGTCTTACGAACTTTATCAAGCTCAGCACCTTTCTTTAAGAAGTAGCATCCACGATACTGGAATTCTTTCTTCACTTCCTCATAAATGCTTTCCAGAACAGTAACAGACTGCTCAGAAGCACAGATCATACCATTGTCAAATGTCTTGGAATGGATGATAGAATTTACTGCCATCTTGATATCTGCTGTATCATCAATGATAACCGGTGTATTTCCAGGTCCTACACCAAGTGCAGGCTTTCCTGATGAGTAAGCTGCTTTTACCATTCCAGGACCACCTGTAGCCAGGATGATATCAGAATCTCTCATAACCTGGTTTGTCAGCTCCAGAGACGGTACATCGATCCATCCGATGATTCCTTCCGGTGCTCCTGCTTTTACTGCAGCGTCAAGCACTACTTTTGCAGCTTCGATCGTACATGCTTTTGCACTTGGATGTGGGCTGATGATGATCGCATTTCTCGTCTTCAAACAGATCAATGTTTTGAAGATTGCTGTAGATGTCGGGTTTGTTGTCGGGATAACTGCCGCAACCAGACCGATTGGCTCAGCTACTTTTTTGATTCCGTATGCAGGATCTTCTTCGATCACTCCACAAGTTTTTGTATCTTTATATGCATTGTAGATATACTCTGCTGCATAGTGATTTTTAATGATTTTATCTTCAAGGACACCTCTCTGTGTCTCTTCTACTGCCATTTTTGCAAGCGGGATACGCATCTTGTTCGCTGCCATTGCTGCTTCATAGAAAATCTTGTCAACCTGCTCCTGAGAGAATTTTGCAAATTCTTTCTGAGCTTCGCGCATTGCTTTCATCTTCGCTTCCAGTGTTTCTACGCTGTCTACGATTGCAGGTACTCCCATCTCTTCTTTTTTCTTCGCCATTTCAATATCCTCCTGTAATTGACTTGGTTTCTTCATTACATCTTAATTACAGGTATTAGTATACTTTCTTGTTAAATAATTGTCAATATAGCTTTTGTCAAATATTTAACGTTATATTTTTAACGTCAATTGTTACATTTGCACAAAAATTAAATGTTTGTCACCAATGAAAGATTACCGGGGTTCCTGGTTCGATCATCTGAAAAAGCGCTCCGGCCTGATCCAACGGCATATTGATGCATCCGTGAGATCCTATTCCTGGAATCTGATACAATGTTCCGCCAAATGCAGTCTGCCAGGTCGCATCGTGAAAGCCCACTCCGCTTGACGTCACCTGCATCCAATACTTGACCGGCGTTCTATATTCTGGTTCTCCTGTTTCCGGTTTAATCTCTCCAACCAGAGTCGCATTCGGCTGTTTCCACATCAAAGAATACACTCCCTCCGGTGTGATTCTTGACGGAATCGGCTCTCCTGTCACAACATCCGTCTCCAGCACTACCTGCCCATTCTGGACATACCACATATGCTGTGCGCTCATATCGACCTCTGCATATGTGTTGCCCCAATCTTGGCCAGAATGCGCTGCGGCAACCCCACCGGCATAATAAGCTGGCTCTCTTGTCACAACTTTCCCATTTATAATGCTGTTCTGCAGATTCACAAGCTCTGTATCCTCATCAATTGACCAGCCATACGTACCTCCTGTCACAGTTGCGCTCTTTCCAGCTGGTGTTGTAAAAGTTCTGGTCGTTCCCTGTGTATCATACTTGTCTCCAAAGGCTGTAAACCACTGTTTCATCGCCTCTGTATTCAGAGAAACCTTCATTTCTCCATCCACTTGCAGCCACTGGGAGATCAAAGTCTTATCTACCACGACCGGTTCCTTCATCGGATACGTAATACTTGCATTCACATACTTATTCATCGTATCACATGCTGCTTTTACTTCTTTGGAATCTTTGACATACTTCGGATCTGCATAACATTCCGTTTTGAGCATATCCAGCTGCGGCTCAAATCGTGTAATGTATGCTTTGATCTGCTCTGTCAGTTGCTCTTTATTTACCGCATTGCCATAGACTTCTGGCTTGATCACATACTTCTGACCGTCAAATTCCAGTTTTGCATTCTCTGCCGGAGTCTGTTCTGCTTTCAGGCAGGACAATTCTGCAATTTTTTGTTCCAATGCTTTCTCATCGTAAGAAACGCGGATCCCAATTTTTCCAGATGAGGCTTCAAAAAATGCCTTTGGCCATAAAAATCCATTCTGTGATCTGAGCAGCTTTTCCGCCTCTTTCTCTGACTGATATTCTAAATGGATCTCATCACCGGAAATCACATCTTTCTTTCCATCCTTTTCTAAAATAGTAAGCTCATAGTCTTTTACACTGGACTGAAGATATGCCTCCACTGCTTCTGAGGTCTTTCCCGAAAAATCTTTCCCGTTAATCTTCGTATTGATAAAAAAGTGGCTCATAAAAAAGACAGCAATTCCTACATACAGCAGAGCAACTCCGCCGATGCTTCCTCCCGCTATCCACAAAATTTTTCCTTTTTTTTCTTTTACGTTCTGTTCTGTTTTCGCCTGTTGTTTTCGTTTTCCCATCCCAGTCTCCCCTTTTTCGTTCTCTTATGTAGCCAGGCTCAATATCATGCTGACCGTACTGTATATATTAGACGAAAAAGATTACAAATATGTTGCATAAAACTTTAAATTTTTTTAATTTTAAAAAAAGACACCTGAAACCATCTCTGGATTTCAAGTGTCCTCTTTTCTGCAAATGTAATACTGATTAAACTAATTCGATCAGTACTTCCATAGCTGCATCACCTTTACGCTGGCCAATCTTAACGATTCTTGTGTAACCACCGTTGCGGTCTGCATATTTTGGAGCGATCTCAGTGAATAATTTGTCCACTAAGTCGACTTTCTTCATATTTCTCTTGATATTGTTCTTTGGAGCTTCTGTAGCTGTGTAAAGAACTTTCAGCATCTGTCTTCTTGCGTGAAGTCTGCTTGGCATATCTTTTTTGATTGTCTTTTCAACTTCTTCGTAAACAGTTACTTTTTTACCATCAACAACTTCTTTCACTCTTCTGCCTTTGTCGTCTTTTTTTGCAACTTTAGCTTTTACAGTTACTTCTTCGAAGTTATCTTTTTCTTTTACAGCCAAAGCGATCAGTTTTTCAACTTCTTTACGGATCTCTTTTGCTTTTGCTTCTGTAGTAACAATTTTACCATTGTTCAGTAATGCTGTTACCTGGTTTCTGATCAATGCTTTTCTCTGGCTGGATGTTCTGCCGAGTTTTCTATATTTTGCCATCTTTATGGTCCTCCATTAAATAAACATTTGGTTTTGCATCTTCGGGCTTATAAATCAAATGCCCCCGCCATGCTCTTCGGGCTTACTGGCGGGATAATTTTCTTTATTCCTCTCCCTGATTTAACTCAAGGTTTAATTCTTTTAATTTTGCCAGCACTTCTTCCAGAGACTTACGTCCAAGATTACGCACCTTCATCATATCTTCCGGTGTCTTGTTGGTAAGTTCTTCTACAGTATTGATGCCGGCTCTCTTCAGACAGTTGTATGAACGTACAGAAAGCTCTAATTCGTCAATGCTCATCTCCAGAACTTTCTCTTTCTCGTCATCCTCTTTTTCGATCATGACTTCAGCTGACTGAGCAACTTCAGAAAGGTCAATGAATAATTTCAGATGTTCACTGAGAACTTTTGCCGCAAGGCTGACTGCCTCATCTGGAAGCAGTGTTCCCTTTGTCCATACGTCTAATGTCAGTTTGTCATAATCTGTAACCTGTCCGACACGAGTATTCTGAACGGTCATATTGACACGCTCAACCGGTGTATAGATTGAATCGATTGGAATCACGCCAATCGGCATATCCTCACTCTTGTTCTTGTCTGCGCTTACGTATCCTCTGCCCTTTGTAATGGTAAGTTCCATGTACAATTTGCTGTCTTTACCGCCGCTCAATGTAGCGATAACCTGCTCTGGATTCATAATCTCGATATCAGAATCTGTCTGGATATCAGCGCCTGTTACAACACCTTCTCCTTCAAATTCGATATATGCAGTTTTCACTTCGTCTGATTCTGATGTATTTTTGATTGCCAGGGACTTTAAGTTCATGATAATCTCTGTTACATCTTCTTTTACACCTGGAATGGAACTGAATTCGTGCAGAACTCCGTCAATCTTTACAGAACTGATGGCTGCTCCCGGAAGAGAAGAAAGCATAATTCTTCTCAGGGAGTTACCCAGTGTGATCCCGTATCCTCTCTCCAGAGGTTCCACTACAAATTTTCCATATTTTTTATCTTCTGAAATTTCTGTAATTTCAATATTAGGCTTATTAAAATCAAACACTACACAGACCCTCCTTATGGGTTAATATATGTTGAGGGGGTACAATGCTAAATCTCCGAACTCTAAAATATCTGCCTCTTACCGAGAGATTATTTAGAATATAACTCGACGATCAACATCTCATCTACAGGTACATCGATTGCATCTCTTGCAGGAAGCTCTTTTACTGTACCTTTCAAGTTTTCAGCGTCAACTTCCAGCCAGTCAGGAATCATGTTTCCACCTGTTACTTCCAGGATATCTTTGTATCTCTGGCAGTCTTTGTGTTTCTCTTTGATTTCAATCACGTCACCAGCTTTTACAAGGTAAGATGGAATGTTTACCTGTTTTCCGTTTACTAAAACGTGCTTGTGATCAACGATCTGTCTTGCTTCTTTTCTTGTTCTTGCGAATCCCATACGGAACATTACGTTGTCCAGTCTGGATTCCAGAAGAATCATCAGGTTTTCACCTGTCATACCTTCCATCTGTTTTGCTTTTGCATAGTAGTTTCTGAAAGGTTTTTCTAATACACCATAGATAAATTTTGCTTTCTGTTTCTCGCGTAACTGGAGACCATACTCGCTCATTTTTCTATTAGCTCTTTTTAACTGTCTGTTCGATTTTTTGTTGATTCCTAAATAGATTGGGTCCATACCTAATGAACGGCATCTTTTAAGAACTGGAACTCTATTAACTGCCATGTTTATCCTCCTTAAAAAACAGCGGAACTGCAGTAATCCGCTATGCTCATTGCTCAAATTCTCTGTTTGCTCACCAGCAGCGAAAATCCCGCCGCCAAGTCCGAAAATTAGACTCTTCTGCGTTTTGGTGGGCGGCATCCGTTGTGTGGTACCGGTGTTACGTCTTTGATGCTCACTACATCAATTCCGCAAGCCTGTAATGCACGGATTGCAGCTTCTCTTCCTGATCCTGGACCCTTTACGAAAACGTCAACTGTTTTCAGACCATGTACTAATGCTGCCTTTGCTGCTGTTTCAGCTGCCATCTGAGCTGCATATGGAGTAGATTTTCTTGAACCTCTAAATCCCAGACCGCCTGCACTTGCCCATGAAAGAGCATTTCCCTGTGTATCTGTTAATGTTACGATTGTATTATTAAAAGATGACTGGATATGTGCTTGTCCTCGTTCAACGTTTTTCTTGACACGTTTCTTTGTCACTTTTTTTGTAACTTTCTTAGCCATTTAAACTAACCTACTTTCTTGAATTCTTGTATTCCCCTTAACAGGATGTTACTTTTTATTATTTTTTCTTGTTTGCTACAGTTCTCTTAGGACCTTTGCATGTTCTTGCATTTGTCTTTGTTTTCTGACCACGTACCGGAAGTCCTTTTCTGTGACGGATTCCACGGTAGCATCCGATTTCTTTGAGTCTCTTAATGTTTAACTGGATTTCTCTTCTGAGATCACCTTCTACAACCTGAGTCTCATCGATCACTTCACTGATTTTTTTAACGTCGTCCTGTGTCAAATCTCTAACACGTGTGTTCGGGTCTACTCCTGCATCTGCCAGGATACGGTTTGCGGATGTTTTTCCGATTCCGTAAATATAAGTAAGTCCGATTTCTACACGTTTGTCTCTTGGTAAGTCTACACCTGCAATACGAGCCATGTGTCTTTCCTCCATTTTGAATCTAAATTTAATATTGTCTTTAACTGGGTGTGTCAGGCTTTCCTGAGGCACACCAGGTGCACGACATGTACACCCTTTCCCGACACGTAAATTTCATTTACGCAAATGACCGTCGGGTATTAGAAGCAATATACACACACATACCATTTCTGCCGAATGCAGAAGTAAAAAACGAAAAATTCAAGTTCTTCCGTATGTGTCAAGACCACCAGCCTTCCTGTGAGGCAATCTGCCAAATGCGTAGCAGTGGTGTATCCTTACTGTATATTAAACAGCTCTACACACATCCTGGTGTGTCGCGCTGTCAGCCGCCTAATTCATTACACAAACTGCCAATTAACCCTGACGCTGTTTGTGTTTCGGATTCTCACAGATTACTCTGATGCTTCCTTTTCTTTTAATGATTTTGCATTTTTCACAAATTGGTTTTACTGATGATCTAACCTTCATGTCAAATCCTCCTTCCATCCTTTGCTAAAACCCTTACGTTTCCAACTATTTTTGGACACACCTACCCAAAAACAGCCACTTGATATTATAGCACCCTATATCGAATAAAGTCAATACCTTTTTACTTATCTCTCCAAACAATTCTTCCTTTGCTCAGATCGTATGGAGACATCTCCAATGTCACCTTATCACCTGGTAAAATCTTAATAAAATTCATACGCAGTTTTCCACTGATATGAGCCAGTACGATATGGCCGTTTTCCAGCTCTACTTTAAACATTGCGTTTGGCAGTTTTTCAACTACGACTCCTTCAATTTCGATTACGTCAGCTTTTGACATACTAAATCCTCCTGCGCTCTTGACGCTTTCACTCCTCATCCAATAGACTTGGAATATTTTCTTATTACATTTCTGATTGTTTCATCATCGGTCACCGAAGTACTGTTCACCTTTTTAATTGGCTGCACATGTATTCGATTTTTCTTTTTTGCCTGACAGATGGGGCGAAGCTGCCCATCTGCCAGATATACATATTCATCTTTGACAGAAATTATGACATATACACAATTTTTGTCATGTCCTGCTTTTGAACGCACGAGCATTCCCGGTTTCATCTGCATGAACTATTCTCCCAGAATCTGAACGATTGCAGCGAACACATCGTTGATATCGATGGTTCCGTCCACTTCTTTTAAGATTCCTGCATTTGTATAATAGTCGATCAATGGCTGTGTCTGCTCATGATAGACACCCAGGCGTTTCAAAACTGTTTCCGGTTTATCATCATCTCTCAAAATCAGACCGCCGCCGCATTTGTCGCAGATATCCTCTTTTTCTGTCGGCGCATAAACAATATGATAGGTTGCGCCACAGTCTACGCAGGCTCTTCTTCCTGACATCCGGTTTACGATATTCTCATCCGGTACTTCTACATTGATGGCATAATCCATCTTCTGTCCCATTGCCGCAAGTGCTTTATCAAGCGCCTCTGCCTGTGGGATTGTTCTCGGGAAACCATCCAGAACATATCCTTTTGTACAATCTTCCTGATTTACTCGGTCCACAACGAGATCGACTACCAGTTCATCCGGCACAAGAAGTCCCTGATCCATATATGTCTTTGCTTTCTGACCAAGTTCTGTGCCGTTTTTGATATTGGCTCTGAAAATATCTCCTGTAGAAATATGTGGAATTCCATATTTCTCTGCAATCTTCTTTGCCTGTGTTCCTTTTCCTGCTCCAGGAGCACCTAACATAATAATCTTCATAACGGTATCCCTCCATATAGCACTTTAACCCGCCGTATCTCATCCCCAAAAGGGGACAACATACAACGAGCTAAATTGTCTCATTTGATATCCAAAAAAACTCTGTTATCGGATGCTCCCCTTGCTGCTCAGGAAACCTGAATAGTTGCGGACAAGCATCTGCGATTCAATCTTCTTGATGGTCTCAAGTACAACACCTACGATGATGATCAGTGATGTTCCTCCGAAAGAAACATTCGCACCGAATACACCGTTGAAGAAGAATGGAATTACCTGAACAATCACCAATCCGCAGGCACCGATGAACACGATACGGTTCAAGATTGTCTGCAGATATTCAACTGTCGGTTTTCCAGGACGGATACCCGGAATAAATCCACCGCTCTTTTTCATGTTGTTTGCAATTTCCAACGGATTGAATGTAATCGATGTATAGAAATATGCAAAGAAGATTGTGAGCGCAATGTAAATAATAAGTCCTACTGAATATACTAAATTATCAGGATCACACCAGTTATTGGAATTCATCGCACGGAGAATCTGACTTCCCCATCCAGTTCCGTTCCCTTTGCCCAAAAACTGTGCAATGATAACCGGGAACTGCATCAGTGAAGATGCGAAGATAACCGGGATTACTCCTGAAGTATTTACTTTTAACGGAATATGTGTGGACTGTCCACCATATGTCCTTCTTCCCTGAACTTTCTGGGAATACTGTACAGCAATTCTTCTTTCCCCATCCTGCAGGATAATAACAAAGATCACAACTGCCAAGAGGATTGCAAGAATAATAATTGCTGCCAATGCACCTTTTGCCAAAGTCTTACCTTTGATAAACTGTGTGTAAAGTGTCATAAAGTCTTCTGGTACACGAGAAAGGATATTTACCAGCAATACGATAGAAATACCATTGCCCACTCCCTTTTCTGTGATCCGTTCTCCGATCCACATCAAAAATGCAGAACCGGCTGTTAATGTACACACAACGATTGCAACGTTTACAAAGTTAAATTCTTCCAGAAGTCCCTGACGTCCAAATCCAACTGACATAGCAATGGATTCGATCAGTGCAAGTGCAACTGTCACATAACGTGTAATTGCCGCAATCTTCTTTCTTCCCTCTGCGCCTTCTTTCTGCATTTCCTCAAGCTTCGGAATTGCAATGGTAAGAAGCTGCATAATAATGGAAGATGTAATATATGGTGTGATGCTCAGCGCAAAGACTGACATCCTTGTGAAGGAGCCTCCGGTAAATGCATCAAAAAAGCTGTATGCACCGTTATTCTGGCTCTCAAGTAAATTCTGAATATAAGTCGGGTCAACTCCCGGAGTCGGGAGCTGAGAACCGAGTCTTACAACGATCAGCATTAAAAATGTATAGAAAAGCCGTTTTCTAATGTCTTCGATTTGAAATGCTTTTCGTACAGTCTTTAGCATTAGATCACCTCTGCTTTTCCACCAAGGGCCTCAATCTTTTCAACAGCACTTGCACTGAATGCATTTGCCTGAACAGTGAGTTTCTTAGTTAACTCTCCGTTTCCAAGAATTTTAACACCATCTCTAGGATTTGTTACAAGACCGCACTCGATCATAGTTTCTACTGAAACTGTTGCGCCATCTTCAAATCTCTCTAATGCACTTACATTGATACCAACGATTTCTTTAGAGTTTCTGCATTTGAATCCTCTCTTTGGTATTCTTCTGTATAAAGGCATCTGACCACCTTCAAAGCCTGGTCTTGTTGCTCCGGAACGAGCTTTCTGACCTTTGTGACCTTTACCAGCTGTCTTACCATTTCCAGAACCGTGTCCACGGCCTCTTCTGAAATTATCGCTGTGCTTAGAACCGTCTGCCGGTCTTAAGTTAGATAAGTCCATGATATTACCTCCTTATCGTCTGAAATTAAGCTTCTTCTTCAACTTTTACTAAATGTCTAACCTGCTGTACCATACCTCTGGTAGCTGCATTATCTGGTAATACGACTGTTTTGTTCACTTTTTTTAATCCAAGTGCCTCAACAGTTTTTTTATGCTTTGGTACGGCACCGATTGTAGACTTTACTAATGTAACTTTTAAATTTGCCATTTTGATTTACCTCCTAGCCTACGATCTCTTCTACTGATTTGCCGCGAAGTTTTGCTACTTCTTCCGGAGTCTTAACGTTTTTCAGACCTGCGATTGTTGCAAGTACGACATTCTGTTTGTTGTTAGATCCCAGAGATTTTGTACGGATGTTCTTGATTCCTGCCATCTCGATTACCGCACGAGCCGGACCACCGGCGATAACTCCAGTACCTTCCGGAGCTTTTTTCAGCAGTACGGAAGCGCTGCCGAATTTTCCGATCACATCATGTGTAATGCTTTCGTTTTCATCTAATGCAACCTCGATCAGATTTTTAGTTGCATCTTCTTTTCCTTTACGGATAGCTTCTGGAATTTCAGTAGCCTTTCCTAAACCTGCACCAACATGGCCTTTTCCATCGCCAACAACTACTAAAGCTGTGAATCTGAAGTTACGACCACCTTTAACAACTTTGGTAACACGTTTGATTGATACCACTTTTTCTGTTAATTCTAAATTACTAGCATCAATGCGTTCCTGTCTCATATGTGTTCTCCCTTCCTTAGAAATTCAGTCCAGCTTCTCTAGCTGCGTCTGCTAATGCTTTAACTTTTCCCTGATAGATGAATCCGCCTCTGTCGAATACAACATCAGTGATTCCTTTTGCTTTTGCTTTTTCAGCAATTACTTTTCCTAAGTATGCTGCTGCTTCAACGTTGTTGGTTTTTTCTAATTCTGCTTTTACATCTTTTTCAAGTGTAGATGCCGCAACCAGAGTGTTTCCAACTGTATCATCGATAATCTGAGCATACATATGATTATTACTTCTAAACACAGCCAAACGTGGTCTTTCAGCAGTACCGCTGAAACGGTTACGTAATTTCATGTGTTTTTTTCTACGAACTTCGCTTCTTGATTTCTTACTAACCATTTTCACACTCTCCTTAATTATTTCTTACCAGTCTTACCAACTTTGCGTCTGATCACTTCATCAGCATATTTAATACCTTTACCTTTGTATGGTTCCGGTCTTCTCTTATCTCTGATTTCAGCTGCAAACTGGCCAACTTTTTCTTTGTCGATACCTTTTACTGTGATTTTGTTCTGACCTTCCAGTACAGTCTCAACACCTTCCGGATCGATCATTTCAACTGGATGAGAGTATCCTAAGTTCAATGTCAGTTTGTTTCCAGATTTAGATGCTCTGTAACCAACACCGTTAACTTCCAGAACTTTTTCGTATCCGTTTGTTACACCAACAACCATGTTGTTGATCAGTGTTCTTGTAAGACCGTGAAGAGATTTCATTTTCTTGAGATCGTTTGGTCTTGTTACAACAACTTCTTCACCTTCAACTTTGATTTCCATTTCAACTGGAAGCTCTTTTACAAGAGTTCCTTTTGGACCTGTTACAGTCACTACATTGTTTGCTGCAACTTCCACAGTTACTCCTGCTGGAATTGCAACTGGCAGTCTTCCGATACGTGACATACCTGTTTCCTCCTTAACTTAGATTTTCGGAGGAGCTGCTCTGGCTCCTCTGTTTTCAGTTACAATTGTCTATGTTTCACACAGAATAACACCTCGCCAACGCTTGGGAACGACCTTCTCACTAGACTCAGCCGGCGCTGACGCTTGGCTTTGCCAAGTGTTCAGTGCCTACCAAACGAAGCAGAGTACTTCTCCACCTACGCCCAGTTTTCTGGCTTCTTTATCTGTGATAACACCTTTGTTTGTAGAAAGGATTGCTGTTCCAAGTCCTCCGAGTACTCTCGGGATATCTTCTGTTCCAGCATATACACGCAGACCTGGTTTGGAGATTCTCTTCAGACCAGAGATAACTTTTTCGTTTTTATCTGCACCATATTTCAGTGTAATATGGATTGTCTCAAAGTGTCCATCTTCTACGATATCGTATTTTGCGATGTATCCTTCATTGAAAAGAATCTCAGCGATTGCTTTTTTCATTTTGGATGCAGGTACATCTACTGTATCATGTTTCGCAGTATTTGCATTACGGATTCTTGTAAGCATATCTGCAATTGGATCGCTCATGTTCATTTATATGACCTCCTATATGTTTATACGGGTAGTTTCCTTTGTTCCGGAGTTACCAGCTTGCTTTTCTTACACCTGGAATCTGTCCCTTGTATGCCAGTTCACGGAAGCAAACACGGCAGATACCATATTTTCTCAAATATGCATGTGGACGTCCACAGATTCTGCAGCGGCTGTATTCTCTTGTAGAGAATTTCTGTTTGCGCTGCTGTTTGATTTTCATTGATGTTTTAGCCATGAATTTCCCTCCTTTACTTTGCAAATGGCATATTGAACTGTGTCAATAATTCACGAGCTTCCTCGTCAGTCTTAGCTGTTGTAACGAAAATTACATCCATACCTCTGACCTTATCCACTTTGTCGTATTCGATTTCTGGGAAAATCAGCTGCTCTTTAATTCCGAGAGCGTAGTTACCTCTTCCGTCAAATGCGTTCGGATTTACACCTCTGAAGTCACGTACACGAGGAAGTGCGAGGTTGATCAGACGATCAACGAACTCGTACATTCTTTCTCCTCTTAAAGTAACTTTACATCCGATCGGCATACCTTCTCTGATTTTGAAGTTAGCCACTGAGTTCTTAGCTCTTGTAAGAACTGCTTTCTGACCTGCGATTTTCTCAAGATCAGCTACTGCTGACTCTAATACTTTCGCGTTTTCTTTTGCCTCACCAACACCCATGTTGATTACAACCTTGTCCAGTTTCGGCACTTCCATAATGTTTTTATATCCAAATTTTTTGATCATTGCATCAACGATCTCATTCTGATACTGTTCTTTCAGTCTACTCAAAGTTCTGGTCCTCCTTCCTCAAATTAGTCAATTACGAATTCTTTACCGTTCTTTTTCGCAACACGAACCTTTTTGTCGCCATCCATTTTGTAACCAATTCTCATTGGCCCTTCTTTGTGAAGGTACATTACGTTAGATGCATCAATGTAACCTTCCTGATGAACGATACCGCCATTCTGATTTGCAGCACTTGGTTTCGTATGCTTTGTAATCATGTTGATTCCTTCAACCAGAACTTTTCCGTCTTTTTTATTTACAGCAAGAACTTTGCCTTCTTTGTTTTTATCTTTACCAGCGATTACTTTAACCATATCGCCTTTTTTAATTTTCATAGCTGACATACTAGGCACCTCCTACAGTACTTCCGGAGCTAAAGAAACAATCTTCATGAAACGTTTGTCTCTGAGCTCTCTGGCTACTGGTCCAAAAATACGTGTTCCACGTGGGTTCATATCGTCTTTTATAATTACAGCAGCATTTTCATCGAATCTGATATAGGAACCATCTTTACGACGAGTACTGTTTACAGTACGGACAACTACAGCCTTCACAACGTCACCTTTTTTAACAACGCCGCCTGGTGTTGCATCTTTAACAGACGCAACGATAACATCTCCGATGTGGGCATATCTTCTTGTAGAACCGCCAAGCACACGGATACAAAGTAATTCTTTAGCACCTGTGTTGTCTGCTACTTTAAGTCTACTTTCCTGTTGTATCATGCAGGTAATCCTCCTTTATTTTCCATTCTTTGAACAAATCTTCAAAGTGCGAATCAATTATTTCGCTTTTTCTACGATCTCAACAAGTCTCCATCTTTTGTCTTTAGACAGTGGTCTTGTTTCCATAACTCTTACTGTATCCCCAACGTTACACTCATTGTTTTCATCATGAGCTTTCAATTTATAAGTTCTTTTTACGATTTTCTTATAAAGAGGGTGTTTAACGTGGTCTTCAACTGCGACAACGATTGTTTTGTCCATTTTATCGCTGACAACCTTGCCTGTACGAACTTTTCTTAAATTTCTTTCTTCCACAGTACGACCTCCTATTCAGCTTTAGAAGCTTCTGTGATCATCGTCTGAATTCTGGCGATGTTCTTTCTTACTTCTTTGATTCTGCTTGTATTATCTAACTGGTTAGTTGCATTCTGGAATCTCAGGTTGAAGAGTTCCTTTTTAGCAGCTACTAATTCTTCATTTAATTCTTCTACAGATTTTGCTCTTAATTCGTTTACAAATGTATTAATTTTCACTGTTATCACCGCCTTCTAAGTCTGCGCGAGAAACGATTTTGCATTTGCAAGGTAATTTATGCATTGCAAGACGAAGTGCCTCTCTAGCTGTTTCCTCTGGTACTCCTGCAATTTCGAACATTACACGGCCTGGTTTTACTACTGCTGCCCAGTACTCTAATGTTCCTTTTCCACTACCCATTCGAGTTTCTGCTGGTTTTGCTGTTACAGGTTTGTCTGGGAAAATTTTAATCCAAACTTTACCACCACGTTTGATGTAACGTGTCATAGCAACACGGGCTGCCTCGATCTGGTTAGAACGAATCCAGCACGGCTCTGTTGCGACAATACCATATTCACCATATGAAATCGTGTTACCTCTTAAAGCTTTACCTTTCATGGTACCACGGAACTGTTTACGACGTTTCACTCTTTTTGGCATTAACATTATTTATCGCTCCCTTCCTTATCTGCTCTAGTCGGAAGAACTTCGCCTTTGTAAATCCAAACCTTTACACCGACTTTTCCGTAAGTTGTGTCAGCTTCTGCGAATCCATAATCAATGTCTGCTCTCAGTGTCTGAAGCGGAATTGTTCCTTCGCTGTAGAACTCTGTACGAGCCATATCAGCTCCGCCAAGACGTCCGGATACAGATGTCTTCACACCAAGTGCTCCTGCTTTCATTGTTCTTGACATGCAAGATTTCATAGCACGTCTGAATGAAATACGGTTTTCCAGCTGCTGTGCGATGTTTTCAGCTACTAACTGAGCATCTTTATCTGGTCTTTTTACTTCTTTGATGTCTACGATTAATTTTTTGCTTGTGAATTTAGCAAGTTCTGCTTTCACTTTCTCAATCTCAGAACCACCCTTACCGATCACTACACCAGGTTTTGCTGTGTAGATGATGATTTTTACACGGTCAGATGCTCTTTCGATCTCGATCTTGGAAACACCTGCACTGTATAATTTCTTTTTCAGAAATGTTCTGATCTTGTTATCTTCTACCAGGTTATCTGCAAAGTCTTTTTCTGCGTACCATCTGGAATCCCATTCTTTGATAACGCCGACTCTTAAACCATGTGGATTAACTTTCTGTCCCATGAGTGTCCTCCTTATCTTTCATTCAGCACGATTGTGATATGGCTCATTCTCTTCTCGATTCTGTAAGCTCTACCCTGTGCTCTCGGTCTGATTCTCTTCATTGTTGGTCCCTTGTTTGCATAACACTCTTCGATATAAAGGTTCTCAACGTTCATACCGTTGTTGTTCTCAGCATTTGCGATTGCTGATTTTAATAATTTCTCTATTACGCTTGAAGCATATCTTGGATTGTAAGCTAAAATACCAAGTGCTGTCTGTACATCCTTACCTCTGATGGCATCCAAAACGTAGCATGCTTTCTGAACAGACACTCTAGCGTAAGAAATCTTAGCTGATGGTCTTGTATCTTTCTGCTCGTTTCTTTCTCTCTTGATTTGGGATCTATGTCCTTTTGCCATGGATGAACCCTCCTTCCGAATAATCTAATCTATATTATCTGACTTTTGACTTCTTCTCGTCTTTTCCGTGTCCTCTGTATGTTCTTGTTGCAACGAACTCTCCGAGTTTGTGTCCAACCATATCTTCTGTCACATACACCGGTACATGTTTTCTTCCGTCGTGAACAGCGATTGTGTGTCCAACGAATGATGGGAAGATTGTAGAACGACGTGACCATGTCTTAATAACTGATTTATCACCTGCAGCGTTCATAGCATCTACTTTTTTCAGTAAGCTGGCGTCTGCAAATGGTCCTTTTTTAAGTGAGCGAGCCATAGGTTCTAACCTCCTTGTAAACTAAATTATTTGATTGCTTTACCGTCTCTTCTTCTTACGATCATCTTGTTAGAAGCTTTGTTTTTCTTACGTGTCTTCAGACCAAGTGCCGGTTTACCCCATGGTGTACATGGACCTGGACGACCGATACCAGTCTTACCTTCACCACCACCGTGCGGATGGTCGTTCGGGTTCATAACAGAACCGCGGACAGTAGGTCTGATACCCATGTGACGCTTACGTCCTGCTTTACCAACGTTGATCAGGCTGTGATCTCCGTTTCCTACGACACCGATAGATGCTCTACAAATGATTGGAACCATTCTCATCTCACCGGATGGAAGTCTCAGTGTTGCATATTTTCCTTCTTTTGCCATCAACTGTGCGCTGTTTCCTGCAGACCGAACCATCTGTCCGCCTTTTCCTGGATACAGCTCAATGTTGTGGATCTGTGTACCAACTGGGATTTCAGAAAGTGGCAGGCAGTTTCCTACTCTTACCTCTGCTTCTGCTCCGTTCATAACTGTCATTCCGTCTTTCAATCCTTCTGGTGCAAGGATGTAAGCTTTCTCTCCGTCTGCGTAGCAGATCAGTGCGATGTTAGCTGTTCTGTTTGGATCGTACTCGATTCCGATTACAGTTGCCGGAATTCCATCTTTTCTTCTCTTGAAGTCGATAATTCTATATTTCTTTTTAGCTCCGCCTCCGCGGTGTCTTACTGTGATTTTACCCTGGTTGTTACGACCAGCTTTTCTATTTTTAGATTCCAGTAATGATTTCTCAGGAGTTGTCTTTGTGATCTCAGAGAAATCAGATCCTGTCATCTGTCTTCTGGAAGGTGTATATGGGTTGTATACTTTAATTCCCATTACTGTCTCTCCTTTCGTCTTTCCTAATTATTCGTTTCACGGAATTGCACCGTTTAGTGTCAAATCTTACAGTCCTTCGAAGATCTCGATATCTGCGCTTTCTTCTGTTAACTGTACAATTGCTTTCTTTGTCTTCGCTGTTTTTCCGAAAGTCATTCCACGTCTTTTTGTTTTCCCATCAAGGTTCATTGTGTTGACGCTTTTTACTTTTGTTCCTGCGAACATTTTTTCAACAGCTTCTTTAATCTGAGATTTTGTAGCATCTGTGTGTACCTGGAAAGTGTATTTCTTGTCAGCCATCATTTCCATGCTCTTCTCAGTGATTACCGGTTTAAGGATTACATCATAATACTGAATGTTTGCCATTATGCGTACACCTCCTCGATATTTGCAACAGCTGCTTTAGAAGCGATCACTGTGTTATATTTCAGGATATCAAATACATTGATTGTATTTGTTCTTGCTGTCTTCACGTTTGCAATGTTTCTTGCGGAAAGTTCAGCATTTACATTTCCATCTTCCAGTACAACCAGCGCTTTGTTCACGTTTAAGTTGTTCAGCATGTTCTGGAAATTCTTTGTTTTGATTTCTCCAAAGTTCATCTCGTCGATCACGATGAATTTGTTCTCAGCTACTCTGGAAGAAAGTGCAGATTTCAGAGCTGCTCTTTTTTCTTTTTTATTGAGTTTCATGGAGTAATCTCTTGGTGTTGGAGCGAATACAACTCCACCGCCTGTCCACTGTGGAGATCTTGTAGAACCCTGTCTTGCATGACCTGTTCCTTTCTGTCTCCATGGTTTTCTTCCGCCTCCGGAAACTTCAGAACGAGTTTTCGCTTTCTGTGTTCCCTGACGTTTGTTTGCAAGCTGGCTTACGACTGCCATGTGTACAAGGTGTTCGTTTACTTCAACACCAAACACTGCATCGCTTAAATCGATTGTACCAACTTCTTTACCTTCGATATTATAAACAGATACGTTTGCCATCTGTGTGTTCCTCCTTTCTGTCCGTCAGACTAGTTAGCCTTTACAGTTTCTTTGATTGTGATAAGAGATTTCTTAGGTCCTGGAACGGAACCTTTTACTAACAGCAGATTGTTCTCTGCATCTACTCTTACTACTTCCAGGTTCTGAACTGTAATCTTCTTTCCACCCATCTGACCTGGCATCTTTTTACCTTTGAATACTTTACTCGGATCGGATGCCGCACCGTTAGAACCAGCGTGACGATGGAACTTAGAACCGTGTGTCATAGGTCCTCTGCTCTGATTGTGACGCTTGATCGCTCCCTGGAAACCTTTACCTTTGGAGATTGCTGTTGCATCTACCTTATCTCCTGCTGCGAAGATATCAGCTTTGATTTCCTGAGCCAATGTATATTCTTCAGCATTTTCAAATCTGAATTCTTTTACATATCTTTTTCCGGAAACACCTGCTTTGTCAAAGTGTCCTTTTTCTGCTTTTGTCACACCATTTCTGTGTGCAATTTCTTTTTTACCGCTCTTGTCTTTTGTGACAATCTTTTCTTTCTTGTCAACAAAACCAACCTGAACTGCTTTGTAACCGTCGTTTTCAACTGTCTTAACCTGTGTTACTACACATGGTCCAGCCTGCAATACAGTTACCGGAATCAGAACTCCTGTCTCTTCGTTGAAGATCTGAGTCATTCCGACTTTTGTAGCCAAAATAGCTTTCTTCATTATAATTACCTCCTGTGATTTACAGCGGAACGCTTTCGCGCTCATCCTAAATTATAGGATTGTTACTGTCTCATTTTGCTGCCCGCATTTTGTGGACTTTCTTATTTGTTTTTCATTTTGATATCGATGTAAACACCTGCCGGCATTTCCAGTCTGGAAAGTGCATCTACAGTTTTCTGTGTAGGTGTTGTGATATCAATCAGTCTCTTATGAGTTCTCTGCTCGAACTGCTCTCTGGAGTCTTTGTATTTGTGAACCGCTCTTAAGATTGTTACAACTTCCTTCTTAGTTGGAAGTGGTACCGGTCCGCTTACCTGTGCTCCGTTCTTTTTTACAGTTTCGATGATTTTTTTTGCAGATGCATCAACCAGCTGGTGATCATATGCTTTCAATGTGATTCTCATTACTTGACTTGCCATAAAAAAAGTCGCCTCCTTTTCGTACTTTTAACTTCAGTACGACAAGCGGTGACTGTACACTCTCCCGTGTGTGTCGTGAGAAACTCACACGTTGTT
>UQVC01000004.1 GCA_900544395.1 uncultured Ruminococcus sp.
TCTGATCACAAGCAACAGATCACACTATTATTAGAAGTTAAGTTAATGACATTGGGAGTGGGACTGATCCTGGGAGATCTGCCGACAGGACTGGCAATGGGAGCAGTCGGAGAGCTGGCATTCATGGGATTTGGAGTATCTCAGGGTGGAAGCGTACCGCCAAACCCGATGGGACCTGGAATCATCGGAAGTATCATGGCAATCACAATGAAAGGTGCAGGAGTTGACGTGGCAACCGCACTGGCATTATCTTTCCCATTTGCAGTGGCATTTCAGTTTGTGATCACACTGGTTTACACAGGAATGGCAGGAGTCAGCGCAGCAGCAACAAAAGCACTGGACAACAAACAGTTCAAAAAATTCAGACTTTGCTGTAACCTCACTGTATGGGTTTTCCTCGTGCTCGGCTTTGTGATTGGATTTGCAGGTGCAATGAGTGCAGAAGGTCTGGAAAAAGTGATCAGCCTGATTCCGGCAATCGGATTTGCAATGATCTTAAACGTTATGGCAAAGAAAGAACTGATTCCATTCGTACTGTTAGGATATTGTGCAATTGCATACTTTAAACTGCCAATCATCGGTGTTGCGATCGTCGGAACAACAGTCGCACTTTTAGTTCATTTCTATACAGGAAAAGGAAACAAAGCTGGTACAGAAACAGAAGAAGTGGAGGTTGAATTTGAAGATGGCATCTAATAAATTACAGAAAAAAGATTATACAAGAACATCGCTGAGAGCATACTTCCTTCAGAACGGTATGAACTACAGTAACTATCAGGGACTTGGATATGCGAATATGCTGTATCCGGGACTGCGTAAAATTTATGATGATGATGACCAGTTAAGGGATGCATTGAAAGAAAACGTGGAATTCTTCAATACAAACCCAAGTATGGTACCATTCATCGGAAACCTTCATCTTGCGATGCTTGATGGCGGAGCCAATGCAAAAGAAGTAAAATCCATTAAAATGGCATTGATGGGACCTATGGCAGGAATCGGAGATCCCCTGTCTCAGTTCTGTCTGGCGCCGCTGTTTGCGACAATCGGTGCGTCGCTTGCACAGGATGGACTGATCTTAGGACCTGCGATCTTCTTCCTTGGAATGAATATCACGCTTCTGATCATCAAGTTATTGATGGGTAACTGGGGACATAAACTTGGTGCAAGCATCATCGAAAAACTGAGCAGCTACATGGAACAGATTTCTACCATCGCAGGAATGATCGGTGTTACGGTAATTTCCGGTCTGGCAGTCAATTTCGTTAAGATTTCTACAAAACTTCAGTATGTGGCACAGATTTCTGCGACAGAAGAAAAAATCATTTCTCTGCAGGAAATGTTGGATGCCATGCTGCCGAACATGTTGGCAGTCTTGTATACAGGTCTGATGTTCTACCTGATCAAAAAGAAAAAATGGAGTACATATAAACTGGTAATTTTTACGATCATTGTGGGAATTCTGCTTTCAGTGGTTGGAATACTTGGATAAGAAAAATGTACAGGACTATGGGATGTTTAGTATCATAAACATCCCATAACTGGTTTCCACCAAAATGGAGGTTCAAATATGAGTTCGAAGATGGAACGATTAAAAATACGGGCACAGGAGTATCGGAACGGGTATCGTGCAGAAGAAGTCAAAAAAGAGATACATCAGGCAGAGATGCAAGAAATCCTCTGTCAGGCAGACTGGATCCTGGAACAGAAGTTTTGTTTCTGTGACCGGTGGGACATGGAGCCGTGCAGTACGGTGTACGAGGTGACTCCGTTTACGTGGGATGCCTGTTCAAATGGAGATCCGGAGTGGATCTATATGCTGAATCGACAGGAATATTTGAAAAAACTGCTGATGGCATATTGGTATACAGGTCAGGAACGATATGTAGATGGAATGAAAGCGTACTTATTGGACTGGGTGCGAAAAAATCCAAAAGAGACATTTGGTTCTTTGATGACAAGAACAATTGATACAGGAATCCGTTGTGCGGCATGGACGCCATTGATTTTACATCTGCTGGCAATGGAAAAGCTGACGGAAGAAGAACTGGATGAGATTATAGCAAGTATGGAGCAGCAGTTCCTTTATCTGTATCAGAGTTATGTGCCGAAATATCGGCAGAGTAACTGGGGAGTGCTGCAGACAACCTCTATTTTGCAGAACGGGGCGTGGTTCGGAGAATATTTTGACTCAGAACGGATGCAGGAAATTCTGACCTGGGCGCAAAAAGAATTGCTCGCACAGCTGGAATCACAGATTTATGAGGATGGTTCCCACTGGGAGCAGTCGATGATGTATCACATCGAAGTACTCAATTCGGTGACAGCAATGTTGATATCCAGAAAGCGGGCAGGGGCAGTCACTCCAAAAAGAGTTGAAGAAATCTTGTATGGGATGTATGATTATGTCATGCATGCAGCGGGACCGGATCATATGCAGATTGCCCAGGGAGACAGTGATGTGACCGATATCCGGGATGTGATGACAAGAGGCGCTCTGTTGTTTGAAGACGGAGCATTTAAGCAGGTCGGATATGAGGCGCCGGATCTGGAAAGCATCTGGTATTTTGGAATGGAACAGGAAAGCAGATATCTGGAATTAGAGTCCAGGGAGCCGGAAGTTTTACAGGGGATCTATCCGTATAGCGGAAATTTCTACTACCGGAGCAGCTGGAAGGAAGATGCTTCTTATACATATCTTCATAACGGCCCGCTGGGAAGTTCCCATGGACATTCAGAGCTGACCCATATTTGCAATTATTATCAGGGGAAGGCATTTTTGACAGACAGCGGACGCTATTCTTACATAGAGGGAGAACTGCGCAATCAGCTGAAATCACCGGAAGCGCACAATGTTTCCGTGATTTCAGGCTGTCCGATGGGAGTGCCGGATGGCTCCTGGAGCTATGCATATTTTGCAGACAGTCTGAAAAACGAATATCGGACGATAGAAGGGATCCATTATATCGAGATGCCGTATGTGATGCAGAATGAACAGAAAGAGCCGGCATATTGCTGTCGAAGAACCTGGATCCTGCCAGAAGGGCTCTGGCTGATCAGTGATGATCTGCGAATGGCAGGGGCGCAGGAAAGTACGATGTATTTTCATCTGGCGCCGGAGGTGACAGTAAAAGATCGGCAAAAGAACAGTCTGCTTCTGGAAAATGACGGAGTGAGGCTCGTTCTCGGTGCAGATGCACCGTTAGAGCAGACACAGGAGATTTTGTCTAGAATTTACAATGAGAATGAGGAACATACGACAGTTCGGGCAAAAACCGCCTGGAGTCATGAAGCAGTCTGTACCGCATGGATGCATCCGGAGCACATCGAATTGAAAGATGCCGTGATCGTACAGGCAGAAGGCAAACAGGTGGATGCTTCGGTGATGGCAAAAGAAGTCTGGATTTCGGGAGAACTTTCCTATGTGATCATTGCGCGGGCGCATGAAAATTACCGGGGACGCAAAGTTTTCCTATACCAGAATTGCAGTTTTTATGGTAAAGTAGTTATATTGAAGAAAACAGACGAAGGGTTTAAAGTACTCCGCTTCCGGGCGTAGAACAAAAATAGGGTGGAAAACAAGATGAAAAAACTGACCATCAATGAAATTGCAGAAATGGTAGGAGTTTCCAAAACAACAATTTCTTTTTACTTAAACGGGAAAACAAACAAAATGTCAGACGAGACACAAAAAAAGATCCAACAGGTGATTGAAGAGACCGGATATACGCCAAGCGCACCTACAAGGACCGTGAAGGCCAGTGATGACTGCATTGGTGTGATCCTGGGAGATGTGTCCAAGCCATTTGCAGCCAAGGCATTAAAGGGAATTGAGGAAGAGGCTCATGAGGCAGGATATCAGGTGATCGTAGGGAGCAATGAGATGTCCTTTGCCAAAGAGCAGGAGTATGTAGAGCACATGCTGAAGATGGGGGTATCTGGATTTATCATACAGGCGACCTATCGTTTTGGACTTCTAGCAAGAGAGTTGGAGAAAAAGAACAAAAAAATTGTATATCTGGATATTCCACCCTATGATTCCTATGGTGTACGAGTAATCGGAGATAACTATCAATGTGTTTACGATGCGATCAGCCAGTGCATCAAAAAAGGATATGATCAACTTCTGGTTGTTTCAGATGCCAATGAGTCGGAGTATACCGGGATGGACAATCTGCGGGGATTTAAGGATGCAGCCAATGACGAAGGGATTCCGTTTAAGACTTATTTCATTGAGGGCGAGACTACAAAAGAAGAGATCCACGATTACCTGAACCAGCAGATCAGTCCGTACAAAAAGACACTGGTATATGCCGCAGATGTGGAAGCTCTTCGGAAAGTATATCTGGGGATCAAATTATTTCCAGAATTTCAAACCTTATTCCCGGAACGGATCGGACTGCTTGGATTTGATGTGACAGGATGGACGAAACTGGCAGTTCCGGAGATTACGTCGATTATGATCCCTGCCTATCAGGAAGGGAAGATTTCCTCTCAGAAGCTCATTGAGATGATCGAAAGTAAAAAAGAAATTTCGAATAAGCGGATCATTATCAAAAATGCAGTTCGCTGGAGAGAAAGTACATTATAGCAGGAGGGTAACAATATGATACAGATTACATTATTCGATGCAGACAAACAGATCGTAGAACAGGCACAGGGACAGGAAGAAGTCAACCTGACCTTGCGCAGAGAATATCAGGAAGGCGACAGTATTGTCTTTGAAATTGGCGGAGAAACCGGACATTACTGGATGCAGGTGGACGATGTACTGGGAAAATCTCTGGTGTATCTGACCGGAGACCAGACATATGAGATTCCGTTTGAAGAGAAGAAGTTCAACTTATCTCCGAAGGCATTTACCGGAGAGAAACAGTTGATTTATCTTCGCAAAGCAAGACCTTATGAAGTAAATGGTTATCGCAATCTGGCAGAAAATGTCAATGACCAGCATGGAGAAGTCAACTGCTATCCCCATGTATCTGCCAATGTGGAGACAAGAGGAGAAGCTGTATTTGCGGCAAAAAATGCCATTGATGGAGTGACTGCAAACCATAGCCACGGAAAATGGCCGTTTGCATCCTGGGGAATCAACCAGAGAGCGGATGCCGAGATGAAGCTGGAGTTTGGCCGAGAGATTAAGACAGACCGTATTGTACTTCACACAAGAGCCGATTTTCCACATGACAACTGGTGGATCAAAGGAACCGTAGAATTTTCAGATGGAAGCAGCATGGTGCTGGATCTGGAAAAGACAGACGGAGCACAGGAATTTACATTTGAGGAAAAGAAGATCAGCTGGCTTGTATTAAAGGATCTGATTAAAGCAGACGATCCATCTCCATTCCCGGCGCTGACTCAGATCGAAGTGTTCGGAACAGAGGGCTAAAGGAGGCATCATGGAAATTCGCAGGATCCAACACCATAAAAAAGACTACCTGAAGTTGTTGTTTTTAGCCGATGAACAGGAAAGTATGATTGACCGTTATCTGGAAAGAGGCGATATGTATGCTTTATATGACAGAGGTGAGGCAAAGGCGGTCTGCGTTGTGACAGAAGAAAGTGAAGAAATCCTGGAATTAAAAAATCTGGCAGTAGATCCACAATGCCAGCGTAGAGGATACGGCAGAAAGATGATTGAATTTCTTTGTGATCGATACAAAGGAAAGAAAGCAATCTTACAGGCAGGGACCGGGGACAGCCCGGCAACCCTGCCTTTTTATGAAAGGTGTGGATTCACACCGTCACATCGGATTTTGAACTTTTTTGTGGATAACTATGATCATCCGATCGTAGAGTGTGGAAAACAGTTGGTGGATATGGTGTATCTGCAGAAAAAGATATAAAAAATATCAGGGCGAAGGCGTAGAGCTTTCGCTCTTTTTCTGTTTGGAGATATATGGTACAGAAGATAAGAAAAATTTAAGATTTACGTTGAGTTTTTTTTAAACGACCGATATTATAGTTTACAGAAAGGAAAAGAATATGGGAGGCAGCTATGGAGGGTGAAACGATACTTGTTGTGGATGATAACAAAGAAATCGTCTATTCGATCAGTGAATTGTTAAAATATGAAGGATATCAGGTGGTAAAGGCATATGACGGAATGGAGGCGCTGCAGGTATTGGAAGAGCACAAGGTCGATCTGATTCTGCTGGACGTGATGATGCCAAGACTAAACGGATTGTCAGCATTGATGAAATTGCGGGAAAATTATCACATTCCAGTGATCATCCTGTCGGCGAAAACAGAGGAGAGTGATAAGGTATCTGGTTTGGTACTGGGGGCGGATGATTATGTAGAGAAACCGTACAACCCCGCGGAATTGATGGCACGTGTGAAAGCACATCTCAGACGGTATCATGCATGGGGCGGCGCACAGCCCAAAGCAGATCGGGATACGATTGTAAACGGGGGTCTCATGCTGGATAAAAAGAGGCGTCTGATCATTGTGGAAGGCGCAGAAGTCCGGCTGACAGCCACAGAATACAAAATCCTGGAATTGCTGATGGAGCATCTGGGACAGGTGTTTTCAGCAGAACAGATCTATGAAAATGTGTGGCAGGAATCAGCGAATTATACAGTTGAGAATACCGTGATGGTACATATCCGGCATATTCGGGAGAAGATCGAGATCGATACAAAGAAACCAAGATATGTAAAGGTGGTGTGGGGCATTGGCTACAAAATGGAAAAATATGATTGAGTTAGGAAAACGGCTGTTAAAGCAGCATTGGAAGATTTTAGCAAGTGTCATGCTGGCAGGGGGCGGAATTTTTGCTTTTTATATTCTGATTTTTTATCGCTCCTATTATCCAACAGAAACCATTCTGTATTTGGGAATCCTGGGAAATATTCTGTTAGGGAGCGGGACTGCCTATCTGTTCGGGTGGGGGCTGAATCGAAAATATCAGAACTGGGTTCCGAAAGAAGATGCCTATTATCAGGAATGGAAATCAGAAATGAAAAAACTGGAGCATCTTCTCCAGTTGATCGGCATTCTGGCATTTACAGCGGCAGGAATGTTCTTTATCTTTCAGAGTAAATTTCAGGAGGTATGGGGCTGGTATTATAATTATGCTGCCGGTTATGTGATGATCTTCACCGTCTTGATCCAGTATATGTTGTGGCAGTCTGTGCGAAGACGGTTTGAAGAGAAGAAACGAGATGTGTGGATGGGCAAACTGGAAGAGATCAACCAGAAACGGATTGCAGAAGCGCTGGAGATCGAAAAACAAAGTCTGGCTCAGGTTTCGCGCAGCGATCAGCTTCGGATCGATCTGATCACCAATGTGTCCCATGATCTGAAAACGCCGTTGACTTCCATGGTAGGGTACATTGAACTGATCAAAAAGGAAGAATTAAGTGATCTTGTCAGGGATTATGTAGATGTGCTTTCTGAACGGGCGGAAAAGTTAAAAGAGATGATTAACAGTTTATTTTCTCTTGCCAAAGCCAGCAGTGGGAACATGGAACTGCATCCTGAAAAGTTTGAATTAAACCGCCTGGTCGATCAGATCTTTGCAGATATGGAGGATCGCATCAGAGAAAGTCAACTGCAGTTTGTAAAATTGCTTACGGAAGAAAATACAGAGCTGGTTTCGGATAATATGTACTTTTACCGGATCTGTCAGAATTTGATTGAAAATGCACTGAAGTATTCAGCAAAAGGAACCCGGGTATTTGTAAAAACCTTTCGAAAAGAAGAGAGGTTGTGTCTGGAGATCACGAACACGGCGGGATATCCCATGGATTTTACCAAAGAGGATATTATAGAACGTTTTTCTCGTGGAGATCAGGCGAGAAGCAGCGAAGGAAACGGACTGGGGCTGGCAATTGTCAGCACGTATGTAAAAGCGCTGGGTGGAGAATTTGATATCCTGCTGGATTGCGATCAGTTTAAAGCACAGGTAGAAATTCCCCAAAATAGAAAAGAGTAGAAACAGAAAGAAAATAGAAAAAAGTTTGTATGAAGAAGTCAGAAGGTACTTGACAAATCCTCCACATTGTGATTATATGAACATATGAACAGCTATTCATATAATGAATGTGGAGGAATTGAATATGGAAAAAGAAGGATGGAATAAACATACACACGAACATCATCACCACTCGGAAGAGACCTGCGGATGCGGACATGAGCATCATCATTCGGAAGGAACTTGTGGATGTGGCCATGAACATCACCAGAAAGAGACGGAAAGTGAGGCCCGCGAATATGATCATGCAGATAAACAGATCTATCTCCTGGAAAATCTGGGGTGTGCACACTGTGCGTCCCAGATGGAGGAAAAAATCCGTGCATTGCCGCAGGTAGAGTTTGCTTCGATCACGTTTGCCACAGGACAGCTCCAGGTTGTGACCAACACAGAAGAAGAACTTTTGGAAATATTTCAGAAGATCTGTGCGTCTATTGAAAGCGAGATCATTGTCAAAAAAAGATCTGGAAAGGCCGTTGGGAAACAGGAAATGAAAAAAGGAAGATTTTCAGAAAACAAAGCGGATCTGTGGGAAATCGGACTGGGGGCGGCGCTCTTTCTTCTGGGTCTGGCAACCCAGGAATTCAATGGATGGATCTCGTTTCTGGCATTGATCGCCGGATATTTGATCCTTGGAAAAGATGTGCTTCTGACGGCAGGAAAGAATATTGGAAAAGGTCGTGTATTTGATGAAAATTTCCTGATGGGAGTTGCTACGGTTGCAGCAATTGTGATCGGAGATTATAAAGAAGCGGTGGGTGTGATGCTGTTCTACCGTGTGGGAGAGCTTTTTGAAGAGATTGCAGTTGCAAGAAGCAGAAATCAGATCATGGAAGCAGTTGATCTGCGTCCGGAAGTGGTCAATCGAATCGCGGAAGATGGTTCTGTGCATGAGATTGCGGCAGGTGATGCGAAGGCAGGAGATATTCTGCTGGTACGTGCGGGAGACCGGATCCCCATGGACGGTGTGATTCTGGAAGGAGAGAGCCGTCTGGATACTTCACCGGTAACGGGAGAGCCGGTTCCAGTTTCCGTGGAGTCTGGCAGCAGTGTGACATCAGGATGCGTGAATCTCTCTGGTGTGCTGAAAATGCGGGTAGAAAAGGTGCTGGAGGATTCCATGGTTACGAGAATCCTGAATTCTGTAGAGAATGCAGCAGCAAGCAAACCGAAGATTGATCGGTTTATCACCAGATTTTCCAGAATTTATACACCATTTGTAGTGGCTCTGGCGCTGGCGACGGCGATCATTCCGTCCATCGTGACAGGGGACTGGAACTACTGGGTATATACGGCGATCACATTCCTGGTGATCAGTTGTCCGTGCGCTCTTGTACTGAGTGTGCCGCTGGCATTTTTCTCCGGGATCGGGGCAGGTTCCAAGCGGGGAATCCTCTTTAAAGGAGGCGTTGCGATCGAGGCTCTGCAGAATATCAAAGCAGTTGTCATGGATAAAACAGGAACTGTTACCAAAGGAAATTTTGTAGTACAGGAGATTATTTCAGCAGGGGGATATAGTGAAGAGGAACTGTTACGCATTGCGGCAGCCTGTGAGGCAGCATCTTCCCATCCGATCGCAGTCAGTATTGCGGCGGCAGCAAGAGAGCGGAATCTGTCTGTGGAACAGCCCGGACAGGTGGAGGAGATTTCAGGAAACGGAATCGCAGCAGAACTGGCAGCGGGAAAGATACTCTGTGGAAACCGGAGACTTCTGGAACAGTATCAGGTCGATCTGTCTTCTTATCAGCCGAAATCCTATGGAACAGAAGTGCTGCTGGCCGTCAATGGAGTGTATGCCGGATATCTGGTGATTGCGGACACCGTAAAGGAAGAGGCAAAAGAAGCGGTGGCAGCAATCAAAGGGCAGAATATTCGGACAGTCATGCTCACAGGGGATGCAAGGGAAAATGCAGATGCAGTGGCAAAATGTACAGGGATTGATGAGGTGCATGCAAAACTGCTTCCTCAGGATAAGGTACAGAAATTGCAGGAGATCCGTCAGAGACAGGGAAGCGTGATGTTCGTAGGAGACGGGATCAACGACGCACCGGTTCTTGCAGGCGCCGATGTAGGGGCAGCCATGGGAAGCGGCGCAGACGCGGCTATCGAAGCAGCCGATGTGGTGTTTATGACATCTTCGATGGATGCCATACCACAGGCATTGAAGATCGCACAGATGACAGGAAAGATCGCAAAACAAAATGTTGCGTTTGCGTTGGCAGTGAAAGCTCTTGTGATGATCCTGGGACTTTTGGGGATGGCAAATATGTGGATGGCGGTCTTTGCAGACACAGGAGTGGCAATGCTCTGTATTTTAAATGCCATCCGGATTTTGTACAAAAAGGATTAAAGAAAAATTAAGAAAAACCAAACGGAAAGGACGTTGCAAGGCGTTGACCGAACTCTGTTTTTTTCGTATAATGAAAGTCAATCGGTTTCCGATGAAAAAGAAAAGGACTGTGTGAAAACAGAAGCCGGGAAGGGGAAGAAAAGATGGAAAAACTGGAAGTGGAGCATTGTGATCTGCTGCATTCGCATTACGATACAGTGAAAGAAATACGGGAAAAAATGCCGCAGGCAGAAGAAATCAGAGGACTGGCAGATTTTTTCAAGGTGTTTGCAGATGCGACCAGGATCCGGATCCTTTGTGTGTTGTCACACTCGGAGATGTGTGTCTGTGATCTGGCGCAGACATTGGATATGACACAGTCAGCAATTTCACATCAGCTTCGGATCCTGAAGCAGATGAAACTGGTTGTCAATCGAAGAGAGGGAAAGACAGTGTTCTATTCACTGGCAGATGGCCATATCAGGACAATTATGGATCAGGGAATGGAACATATCAGGGAATGAGATGAAAAAAGAAATAAAACGCAGAGGGATCGTGTGTGTTGTCGCTGCAGCAGGTTATGCCGCAGCGCTTGCGGGCACAGAATACTGGCAGCTACATGGGAATGCCAGGATGCTGGTCTTTCTGATTCCGTATCTTCTGATGGTATGGGAGACAGGAAGGCTTCTTTGGAAAAGTTTGAGGAAACGTAAATTATTTGATGAGAATCTTCTGATCTTACTTGCCACAGTGGGTGCGTTTTTTGTACATCGGTACTCAGAGGCAGTAGGAGCAATGCTGTTTTTCCAGATTGGAAAGCTGGTAGAGACGTTTTCCATGCTTAGGACACACAAGTCCATTGAAAAGTTCATGGATATCCGTCCTCAGTATGCCAACTTAAAGATCAGCGGCGGGGAAATCCAGGTGCCGCCGGAGGAACTGAATCCCAGACAGATCATCATCATCAAGCCGGGAGAGCGGATCCCGGTAGATGCTGTCGTTACACAGGGAATCAGTACGTTGGATACAAAAGCTCTGACCGGAGAGGCAGAGCCAAGGCAGGTGCAGATCGGAAGCAGGATCTACAGCGGAAGCATCAACATCAGCGGAGTGCTGGAGGCGAGAGTACTGAAAGCTTCTGCAGACTCTACGGCGTCCCGGATCATTGATATGATCTCTCATGCAGATAATCGAAGAGCCGGGACAGAGAACTTTGCAGAAAAGTTTACCAGATATTATACTCCTCTTGTGACGTTGTTCGGGATTCTTGTGATGATCCTTCCGCCGATGATGCTGGAGGGGACACAGCCGGAAGCATGGTTTTACAGAGGACTGATCGTGCTGGTTGCAGCATGTCCATGCGGTTTGCTGCTTTCTGTGCCATTGGCCTTTCTGGGCGGGATCGGAGCGGCATCCAGACAGGGAGTTCTGATCAAGGGGAGCAATTTTTTAGAAGCCCTTTCCAAAACAGATACCTTTGTGTTTGATAAGACCGGAACCTTGACAGAAGGCGTATTCCGGGTAAAGAAAGTATGTCCGAAAAAGATGGAGCCGGAAGAACTTTTGGAGCTGACCGCTTATGGAGAGGCATATTCCAGCCATCCGATCGCAGTTTCCCTGCAGGAGGCATACCAGAAGCCGATTCAAAAAGAACGGATCCAGTCTGTGAAAGAATTTCCGGGATTTGGTCTGGAAGCAGTGGTAGACGGGAAGCAGCTGGAAATCGGAAATTCGAAATTTATGAATCAGCGGGGATATTTCTATCAGAGAGTTTCGGAGATCGGAACTGCCGTCCATGTGGCTGTGGATGGAGAATATGCCGGATATATCCTGATTACAGATGTGATCAGAAAAGAAGCTGGATGGCTTTTGAAATGGCTGAAACGTCATCAGCTGGAGGCGGTGATAGTGACTGGGGATAATGAACGGGTTGCCGAAGATACTGCTCGTAAGCTGAAGATCGATTACGTGTATGCCAATCTGATGCCGGAAGAAAAGGTAGAGCAGGTCGAAGAATTCATGGAAAGTCAGCTGGAAGACGAGAAGCTGGCGTTTATCGGAGACGGGATCAACGACGCACCGGTTCTGGCCCGTGCGGATATCGGGATTGCCATGGGGGGACTGGGTGCAGATGCGGCACTGGAGGCCGCAGATATCATTTTGATGGAAGATGATCTCTCCAGGGTTGTCAATGCGATTCGGATCTCAAAGGGAACAATCCGGGCGGTCAAACAGAATCTGATCTTTGCGATCGGAATGAAAGTGATCCTGCTGGCATTGGCTTCCCTGGGATATGTAACAATGAAACATGCAATTTTAGCGGATATGGCAGTCATGATGATCAATTTACTGAATTCATTCTGGGTACTGAAATATCCGGAATAAGGGGTGTAACAGATTATGAAACGAACCATATTGTGTTCTCTTGTATTTTCGGTCTGTCTTCTGACAGGGTGTGCAAATTCTTTGAAAGACGGAACCGAAGCGATGGAGGAAGGTCAGTATGCAGAGGCCGTGACTGCGTTTCAGAAAGCAGCAGAAGAAGAAAAAAATACGGCAGAAGCATATCGGGGACTTGGCATGGCATATTATGAGCAGGAGGACTATCAGGCCGCCCGGGATGCCTTTGAACAGGCACTTTCTGCAGGCGGTGAGAAGACTCCGGCGCTCTACAATCTGATGGGGATCTGTGGAATGCAGATGGAAGATCATGTCTATGCATTGGAGCAGTTTACACAGGGTATCGAGTTGTCTCAGAACAGCGGGACATCGGCAGAAGAAGCGGAAAGTTTCAGTGAGGTTTTGCAGGAGATGCGGTTCAATCAGATCGTATGCTATGAAAGACTGGGAGACTGGGAGAATGCCAAGGCGAAAATGACGGAATATCTGCAGGTCTATCCAGATGATGCAAAAGCCAAGCGGGAAGCGAAGTTTCTGCAGACCAGATAAAATAGAACATGTAACAGTAGAATACGCTGACTGTAGAAAAGATTCTGTAGTCGGCGTCCTTTGTTTTTGGGAAAGGAGAAAAAATGCCGGGATATCAGATCACAGAATTTTGTCATCGGATGATACAGGATCATATAAAAGAAGGAGACTGCTGTGTAGATGCGACAGCAGGCAATGGGAATGATACGGAGTTTCTCTGCCGTCTTGCAGGAAGAGCGGGAAGGGTCTATGCGTTTGATATTCAGAAGGAAGCAGTAGAACATACCAGAAGCCGCCTGGAACAGGTCGGCTTGTCGGATCGGGCAGAAGTGATCCTGGATGGGCATGAGCATATGGGACAGTATGTCCGGGAACAGGTATCAGCGATTACCTTTAATTTTGGATATCTGCCGGGAGGTGACCATCAGATCGCCACACAGGCAGAGACGAGCATCCAGGCAATAGAGACAGGTCTGAAACTGTTGAAAAAAGGCGGGATCATGAGCCTTTGTATTTACAGTGGAGGGGATAGTGGATTTGCTGAAAAGGATGCACTTTTGAAGTATTTAAAGACATTGGATTCCAGAGAATTTCTGGTTATTGTCAGTCACTATTATAACAGAGAGAATCATCCGCCGATCCCGGCGTTTGTGATTCGGATGAGAGAAGAAGGGAGAGTGTAAATGGGATTTTCGTTGGATGTAGGCGTGCCGGTTGTGACTGTATTTTTACAGGGACTATTAAGCTTTTTTTCACCTTGTGTGCTACCTTTAGTGCCGCTTTATCTGGGATATCTTTCTGGTGGAGCCGGAGAAGGGGAATTGTATGGAAAGAAAGGCAGATTATTTCTGAATACCTTTTGCTTTGTGATAGGGATCAGTACTGCATTTTTTGCAATGGGACTGGGCGTATCGGCAGCCGGAAGTTTTCTGGATCAGAACCAGGCGCTGGTAGCCAGGATTGGCGGGGTTCTGGTTATTTTGTTCGGGTTGTACCAGCTGGGAATTTTTGGAAAATCGAAATTGCTGGGAACAGAACACCGTTTCTGGTTAAAGCTGGACAAACTGAAGATGTCTCCGATCGTGGCCTTGATCTTTGGATTTACGTTTAGTTTTGCGTGGACGCCATGTGTGGGCCCGGCGCTGGCAAGCGTGCTTTTGATGGCAGGAAGCGCAGGAACCAAGATGATGGGATTTTTGTTGATCGGGGTGTATACTCTGGGATTTGTTCTGCCGTTTCTGGCAGTGGGACTGTTTACCGCGAAAGTGCTCGGACTGTTTAAAAAGTACAATTATGTCGTAAAATATACGGTGAAAATCGGCGGGATCCTGATGATCTTTCTGGGAATTCTGATGGTGACAGGCAAGATGAATGCCATCACAGGATATTTGTCGGGAGCGCCGGCACAGACTTCGTCCAAGGAATCCACGGAGGATGCGGATAAGAATCAGACAGGAAAAGAAGAAAAAGATCCGCAAGAAGACAGCAGCAAGTCAGAAGAGCAGCAGGATCTGTATCCGGCGCCGGATTTTGTGCTGACAGATCAGTATGGAAATACGCACAGTCTGGCAGACTATAAAGGAAAGACGGTTTTCTTGAATTTCTGGGCTACCTGGTGCGGACCGTGCAGAAATGAAATGCCGGAGATCCAGAAGATTTATGAGGAGACGCTGCAGGAAGAAGACAGTGATCTGGTGATCCTTGGAATTGCGGCGCCGGGATTTGGTCAGGAAAAGAGTCAGGAAGAAGTGGAAGCATTTCTGGAGGAAAACGGATATACGTACCCGGTGCTGATGGATACTACGGGAGAAGTATTCATGGAGTATGGAATCAGCGCCTATCCGACCACCTTTATGGTGGATCGGGACGGCAATCTGTTTGGATATATACAGGGACAGTTAAATGAAGCGATGATGCGCAGTATTATCCGTCAGACGATGGAAGGCAAGAGAGAGTAGGAGAGAAGCGAATGACGTTGTATGAGATGAAAGAAACCGAAGAACGTGTGATTCTGGTAGGGGTTCAGGAGCAGGAGGGGGAACCGGAGGAGGAATCCTTAGATGAACTGGCAGAACTGGCACGTACTGCAGGCGCTCAGGTTGTAGGCAGACTGATCCAGAAACGGGAAGCTATGCATCCGGCAACCTATGTTGGAAAAGGAAAAATCCTGGAACTCAAAGAACTGCTGTGGGAGACAGACGCCACGGGAATTATCTGTGACGATGAGCTCACTTCCGTACAGTTAAATCATCTGGAGGAAGAACTGGAGTGCAAGATTGTAGACCGGACACTGTTGATTTTGGATATTTTTGCAGGAAGGGCAGTGAGCAGGGAAGGAAAGATCCAGGTGGAGTTGGCACAGCTGAAATATCGTGCGGCGAGACTTGTCGGACTTCGTAATTCTCTCTCCCGTCTGGGAGGCGGGATCGGGACAAGAGGACCCGGAGAGAAAAAGCTGGAGATGGACCGCCGTTTGATCCGGGAGCGGATCAGCCGTCTGAAAAAAGAACTGCGGGAAGTGGAGGAGCACAGAGAGCGGCTTCGCACACAGCGCAAACGTTCGAATTTGAAGGTGGCAGCGCTGGTGGGATATACGTCTGCAGGAAAGAGCAGTCTGGAAAATGCGCTGACAGGAGCGGGGGTATTGGAAGATGCCATGCTGTTCGCTACCCTGGATACTACCACACGGGCGCTGAAACTGGCAGACACGCAGGAAATCCTGCTCAGTGACACCGTTGGATTTATCTGGAAACTTCCCCATCATCTGGTAGAAGCGTTTAAAAGTACGCTGGAAGAAGCAAAGTATGCGGATATCATCATTCATGTGGTGGATGCTGCCAACCCGCATCAGGATACACAGATGCATGTTGTATATGAGACGCTGCGCCAGCTTGGAGCCGAAGGGAAGCCTGTGATCACCGTATTTAATAAGCAGGATAAACTGGAAGCACCCGGATATTTCCGGGATTTTCATGCAGAATATTCAATCCCGGTCTCAGCAAAGACAGGAGAAGGTCTGGAAGAATTAAAAGAAGCGCTGCTTGAGATCCTGCGAAAAGAGCAGATTTATATCGAGCGTCTGTATTCTTTTGCGGAGGCAGGAAAGATCCAGCTGATCCGCACCCAGGGACAGCTGCTGTCAGAGGAATATGTACCGGATGGCATTGAAGTGAGGGCATATGTGCCAAAAGAAATCTGGGGAAAAGTGTAAAACTTTTCCCTATCCCCACACTTCCTGGGCGATCTCTTTCACCAGTGCAAGCTTCGCCCACTGTTCTTCTTCCGTTAGTTTATTGCCAATCTCACAGGATGCGAATCCGCACTGTGGACTTAAGTAAAGCCGGTCCAGAGGAATATATTTTGCAGCTTTTGCAATTCTTTTCTTTATCACTTCTTTTTCTTCTAAAATCGGTGACTTGCTGGTCACAAGACCAAGTACGACTTTTTTATCATCGGAAACAAAGCGGAGTGGTTCAAATCCTCCGGAGCGTTCATCATCAAATTCCAGATAATAGGCAGATACATTTTCATTGGCAAAAAGAAACGGCGCGATCGGTTCATATCCGCCGGAGGATGCCCAGGTGGAATGATAATTTCCGCGGCATACGTGGGTTGTGAGCACAAGATCTTCAGGTGCATTTTCCAGAGCGAGATTATTCAGCCGCAGATATTTGGCTGCCTCTTCTTCCAGACTGACGAAATCCTTTTGTCTTGCCTCCCAGTAATTTTTGTCGCAGAACATTCCCCATGTACAGTCATCAAACTGGATATTTCTGCATCCTGCATCGTAGAGATCCCGGATGACAGTCCGGTATGCCTGTGCAATGTCCTGAATCAGTTCTTCCAGATCTGGATATACGGCCAGAGTCTGTGTTCCATTGTCTTCCCGGAAGAGTTCTGCAAGAAGCTGGGCAGGTGCGGGAATGGTCTGTCTTGCAATGGTGTGCTCATCCTCAAACTGTTTGACAAATTTGAAATGTTCCACAAAAGGATGCTGTTCTCCGCTGATTTTTCCTGTCACGCGGACAGAGCCGTGAGTGGTTTCTTCCCCGTGGAAGAAATAGCCGTGATCCAGTTCAATGTGTTCGATTCCCTCAAGTCCCCACATAAAATCCAGATGCCAGTAGCTTCTGCGGAATTCTCCGTCTGTGATGACAGGGTATCCGGCAGCCTTCTGCTTTTTGATCAGATCTGTAATTGCTTCATTTTCAATGGATTCTAGCTCAGCCTTTGTGATCTTTCCGGCTTCAAAATCAGCTCTTGCCTGTTTTAAGTGTTCAGGTCTTAAAAAACTTCCAACATAATCAAAACGAAACGGTGCGTTAAAATTTTCCATAGTAATTCTCCTGTTCTGTAAATTCGTGATTCTATGGGATTTATTGTAGAAGAGGAGAGGTGTTTTGTAAAATACTGAAAATAAATAGCTTGCTATAGAATCAAACTATAGCAAGCCTGCTGCGTTTTATGAAAATAGTGTTTTATAAATAAGGGATTCCGGGTACTTCCGGATAACTTCCCATGGAGATCAGAAGCTGAAGTCCTACTTCTCTTGCGGTAAGGACTGCATTTTTTACGGCACTGGCATCTCCGGTCACGGCAGCGATGATCTCATTGGAATGACTGGTTCCCCGGTTTGGTGTCATGTATTTGATGATCTCTACCGGGGAGGATTTCAGCGCAAGGTCTGCCATGACAAGACCGATCGCAGCAGGAGAACCGCAGAAGAATCCAAACGGTTTCCCGATCGGGGCATCAAACGCCATGTTCAGCGCCTGGGAAGCGCTGGCGGAATAGGTGAATTCCAGATGCCCGGCATCACTGATATAGAGTTCTCCGGCATATTTTTCGGTGAATTCCAGTGCAATCTCTACGGCGCGGCGCACATCAGAGACACTGTAGCCGCCGATGATGATAAAGTTTCCATGACCGCCCCAGCCTTTGGTATCTCTTGGAAGCTCGATGGAAACAATCTCGGTATTGGTAGATTTGACGGCTTCATCTGCTGCGTTGATCTGTCCGGCAGCACCGGTACGGGAACTTAACAATCCCAGACTTTTGTAGGGCTTGCCAATCTGCATCTGTTCCAGTAATGCGTCGTTGACCCCGGGGATCACGAGTCCGATGGTGTCCAGAACTGTTGTCCCGACAAATTCTGTCATGGAACAGTCCATGGATATGTTTTGAATTTCGCTGATATCTAACATAATGAAAACTCCTTTATGACATATGTTCTATTAAATATAACCGCCGTCCAGTCCGATGATCTGTCCGGTGAGATACGAATGACCGGATGCAAGGGTGAGAGCCAGCGCAGCCACTTCTTCGCTGTCGGCAAAGCGTCCGGCAGGAATTTCTTCTCGCAGCGCGTCCTTTTCTTCCGCAGAAAACTGGGCGTTCATAGCCGTATCGATCACTCCGCAGGCGATGGCATTGACCTGGATGTTGCTTGGTGCCAGCTCTTTGGCAAGCGCTTTGGTCAGTCCGTTCATGCCGGATTTGGTTGCCGAGTAGGCAGCTTCACAGGAAGCACCGACGGTTCCCCACATGGAGGAAATGTTGATGATCTTTCCCTTTTTTTGGGAAACCATGTGGCCGATGGCGCTGCGGCAGCAGTAAAATACAGAAGAAAGATTGGTATTTAAAATCTCGGACCACTGGGCGTCACTCATATCCTGCAAAAGACCGACAAAGGAAATTCCTGCATTGTTGATCAGAACATCCAGTCCCGGACAGTGCGATTCAATGACAGAGAACATCTCTCGTACCGCATCGGGATCCCCGACATTTCCGGGAAGGAGAGTGCAGGATCCATGTGCGGCAAGAATCTCCTGTTCCACTTCTTGCAGAGCATCCAGAGAATGTCGGCAGTTGAGAAATACGTGATAGTTGTTTCTGGCAAATAACAGCGCGCAGGCCCGGCCGATCCCGCGGGATGCGCCTGTGATCAGTACATAGTTCTGGTTCATAATGATTCCTCATTTCTCAGAAAAAACCGGCGAAACGGGCAGATTTCTTCTGACATTTGATTCTGTAGCTATTATACAGGAAGCAGAAACATTTGTATACCGTATTCCGGGAAAATAGGGGGAGGAAAATACGGAAAGGAACGCCGGTTGCAGTTGTGATTCACAAATGCTTGTGCTATTATTTTGGTAGAAACCGGTATGCGCATAGAGTAGGAGGAACGGATATGACAGAGGAAGCCCGAAACTTTGCGGCAAAAGCACACGAAGGACAGTTTCGAAAGGGGACGAAGCGTCCATATATCGTACATCCGCTGGAGGTAGCGGACATTGTCAGGACGATGACAGCGGATGAAGAGATCATCAGTGCAGCATATCTGCACGATACACTGGAGGACTGCAGACAGGTTACGAAAGAACAGATCAGAGAGTATTTTGGAGAGCGGGTACTTGAACTGGTGGAACAGGAAAGTGAGGATAAATCCAAGACCTGGACGGAACGCAAGGGGACGACGATCCGGCATTTAAAAACAGCGCCCAGAGAGGTGCAGATGATCGCTCTTGCGGACAAGCTTGCGAATATCCGGGATATTGACCGGGAATACCCGGAGATCGGGGAGAGTTTCTGGGATCGATTCCGCATGAAGAGCAAAGATGCAATGGGATGGTATTATATCGGAGTAAAAGATGCATTGGAGGCAGATTTTGCGGGAATTCCTGCATATGAAGAATACAAAGGACTGGTAGAAAAAATTTTCGGCAGTACATCAGACTGGCAAAGGAGAGAACACAATGAAGAAGACAAAGACCATATGTTTTGCGAATAATAAAGGAGGAAGCGGAAAGTCCACCACCTGTTCCAATGTGGGATATGGACTGCGGGAGTTAGGATACAAGGTACTTCTGATCGATGGAGATATGCAGCTGAACCTGTCTCTATCTCTGTTTGATGAGGATCAGGTGCTTGCATTTGCCCAGAGTGACAAGAATCTGTATGAGGGATTGAAGCGTCAGGATGATCTGTCGGATTATATTGTTCATTCTGCATACGAAGGACTGGATCTGATCCCATCTTCGACGTTGATGAGTTCGATTGAATATGAGTTGTTTACAAAATGGCAGCGGGAATTTATTCTTCGAAAATGCATGCAGAAAGTGAAAGAGTCCGGAGCATATGATTATATCCTCATTGATGCGCCTCCGACTCTGGGAGGCTGGGTGATGAACATCTTATGTGCGTCTGATGAGATCATCATTCCGGTAGAATCCACGCCGTGGGGGTTATTTGGTCTTGGAAATATGTTTGAATTTCTGGAGGAAGTCCGCCAGATCACACCGGATCTGAAACTTGGCGGTATTGTGATCACGAAGGTGGATACCAGAAAAAGTTATTTTAAACAGACACTGGAGACGTTAAAGAGTCTCGAAGATGTACCGGTCTTTGAGACCTATATCCGGGTGGACAGCGGGATCGAGTGGTCCCAGGATAATAATGCGCCGATCATGGCGTACAAAAAAAGCAGCCGAAGTGCAAAAGAATACATGGAACTGACGAAAGAAATTGCAAAAATGGAGTAGATGAGCCATGCACAGGGAATTGTTGGATGCATTGTCTGTCATTACAGAAGAAGAACAATGCATTCTGGAAGAGCAAAAGGGGATTGATCCCCAGCTTTATACGGAGAAAAAAGAACTGATCGTGGACAGTGAAAAACTTTTGAAAAAAGGGAAGCTGATCCAGGTGCGTCCCCATACCAGATTCGTAAATTTCCCAAAGCACAGGCACAATTATGTAGAAGTGATCTACATGTGTCAGGGAACCACTACGCACATCTTAAATGGGAGTCAGGTCATCCTGGAAGAGGGCGATCTGCTGTTTCTGAATCAGAATGTGGAGCAGGAGATCCTGGCAGCAGGAGAGAGAGACATTGCGGTCAATTTTATTATACTGCCGGAATTTTTTGATACGGCCTTTTCCATGATGGATATGGAGGAAGAAAATGCGCTGAAAGAATTTCTGGTAGGGTCTTTGTGCGGAAAGAATGATCAGACATCATATTTGTATTTTCATGTGGCAGAGATCCTTCCAATCCAGAATCTGGTGGAAAATATGGTATGGACGATCTTCTATGACCAGCCGAACAAAAGGAGATGCAATCAGATTACCATGGGGCTTTTGCTTCTTCAGCTTTTGAATCATATGGATCGGATGGAGACCGGAACAGCTGCTTTTGACCGGGAACTGACCGGAACGGTGCTGAATTATATTGAAGAGCACTATAAAAGCGGCAGTCTTTCCGAACTGGCGGAGATCATGGGATATGATGTGTACTGGTTGAGCCGGGAGATCAAAAAGCGGACTGGAAAGACCTACAAAGAACTGCTCCAGTCGAGAAGAATGCGGCAGGCTGCGTATCTTTTGAAGAACAGCAGGCTTTCGGTGGCGGATATTATAGAGTCGGTGGGGTATGACAATACCAGTTATTTTTTTCGGAAATTTAAGGAGTGTTATGGAGTCAGCCCGAAGGGATATCGGGATATGTGAGAAAGTGAAAGAAAAGCAAGCCTGAATACAGGAAGAGCAGAGAAGCAATTTCTGTATTCAGGCTTTTTGTGTTTCGAGACATTAAACCTCAGAAAAATCAATCTCCAGATTTTTATAAATATTGCATGTTACAAAATCTGTCATCGTATATTCTTCGATAGAATCTGTGATAAAATCATAAGTTGTCACTCGATTTTTTGTCGGATCCACAATCCAGTATTCTCTGACTCCGACGGTTCGATATTTGAATAATTTTATCATATAGTCCATTCTTTGGCTGCTGGGAGAAACAATTTCAATGATCCAATCCGGGGCACCTGTGCATCCTTTATCGGAGAGTTTATTGTTGTCACAGATCACGCTGATGTCTGGTTCTACATAATTTTTCTGATCTTCATTTAAGAAGACTGCAAAAGGTGCAAGGTATATTTTGCAAGATCCTTTTTGAGAATCAATATAATCTGCAATTTTACGGGACAGTGAAAATAGAATTTCCTGATGCCTTCGACTTGGAGGTGCCATGAAATAAATGGCTCCATCAATCAGTTCGGCTCGTTGTCCATCTGGCAGATTATAAATATCTTTTAATGTATACACTTTTTGTTCTGCGATTGCCATTGTATCATCTCCTTTCTGAATTGTTTCCATTGTAACATAGTCTGGTATAAACAGCAAAATTCTTATTGAAGCGCCAGTCACTACGAATTAAACTGTGCGTATTTCTTCGGTGAAATCCCGACTGCCTTGGTGAACGCCTTCAGGTAGTTGCTGTAATCATTGAACCCGCACGCTTCACAAGCTTCATTGACCGAATATCCCTGACTCAACAGAGATTTGGAAATAGTGATGCGCTTTGCGGTGATGTATTTGTTGATGGTCGTTCCGGTAGTGGCTTTGAAAATACGGCACAGATAGGAACTGCTCAGGAAAAAATGGGCAGAGAGTTCTTCCAGCGTGAGATTCTCGCTAATATGGGTATTGATATAAGAAAGAATCTCATCCACCTGGGCGTGGTAACCGGGTGTTTTGCTTTCTTCTTCTGCAGAAGCACGGCATCGTTTGTCGAATGCATGGTTTAAAAACACCATCAGTTCCAGAAATGTGGCATGATCTAAGATATCCTCGCCAAACCCGGAATTGGAGCGCAACTTATGGATGAAATAGATAAACCGTGTCTGCTCTTCCGGAGAGAGATGGAGCTGATGAGGCATATCGGTTCCACGAAACTCAAAACAATGCTTCAGATTGGTAGTATCTGTAGAAATCCGATCCAGATATTCCGGATCAATGGAAAGAATGATCCGCTCATGTTTTTGCTGATCGATCTGTGTCAGATAGTGACTTTCAAACTGGTTGATCAGAAAAATGTCCCCATTGCTGATATCATAAAAGTAATTATCGATCAGAAACTGTTTTCCCCCGGAAATTGAATAATAAATCTCATAGCAGTCATGGATATGCATATCCATGGCTTTCTCATCATTATATAAATGTGCAAAGGCAAACGTATGAGTATCCATACACTGGCGCATGGCTTCTTTGCAGGAAATACATCCTTTCATGAAAATCTGCTCCTTTCCGCTGTCTGTTCAAAATCTTCCTGTTTTTTATAATTATAGTTCGGAAGTTCAAAATTTTCAAGATTTATGGCAAGAAAACACAAGAAATAGGGGAATAATGAATGCTATACTAAATGCAAGCAATGACACAGGTAAGTCAGACAGAATAAAAAATCAAAAAACAGGAGGATTATCATGGAAGTAAGAACAGCAGCATCACCAAAAGATGTAAAACACTACACAACAGACAGATTAAGAGAGGAATTTCTGATTCAGGATTTATTCCAGGCAGATAAGATCAATCTGGTATACAGCCACATTGACCGTATCATTACAGGAGCAGCAGTTCCGGTCAATGAGAAACTGGTTCTCACAGCAGGGGATGAGCTTCGTGCAGAGTACTTCCTTCAGAGAAGAGAACTTGGAATCATCAATATCGGTGGAGATGGAATCATCACAATTGACGGACGTGTTTATGAAGTAAATGCAAGAGACGGAATGTATGTTGGAAGAGGATCCAAAGATATTTCTTTCGAGAGTAAAGATGCTTCTAACCCGGCAAAATTTTACATGAACAGTGCACCGGCACACGTATCTTACCCAACAGTACATATTAAACTTGAGGGAGAAGCAGAAGAAGGCGTTGTGATCGTAAAAGACGAGAACAAGGTAGAACTTGGAACACTGGAAGATTCCAACCACAGAATCATCAACAAATACATCGTAACAGGACAGGTAGAGAGCTGCCAGCTTGCAATGGGTCTGACAAAACTTCTTCCGGGAAGTGTATGGAACACCATGCCGTCTCATACACATGACAGACGTATGGAAGTATATCTGTACTTTGACATGGATGATGATTCATTCGTAATGCACTACATGGGAGAACCACAGGAGACAAGACATATCATCATGCACAATGAAGAAGCAGTCATCTCTCCAAGCTGGTCCATCCACTCCGGATGTGGATCCAAAGCATACACATTCATTTGGGGAATGTGCGGAGAAAACCAGGATTACGGTGATATGGACACAATTGCAAACAAAGATCTCAGATAATTGATTTTACAATTTAGAAGAAAAGGAGACACAGTTATGGTAAATTTTTCACTGGAAGGTAAAATTGCACTGGTAACAGGTGCATCTTACGGAATCGGATTTGGAATTGCTTCTGCATACGCAGAGGCAGGCGCAACAATCTGCTTTAACGATATTACACAGGAAAAAGTAGATTTAGGACTTGCAGCATACAAAGAAGCAGGAATCGAAGCTCACGGATATGTATGTGACGTAACAGATGAAGCACAGGTAAAAGCAATGGTTGCAAAAATCAACGAAGAAGTTGGAATTATTGATATCCTGGTAAACAATGCCGGAATCATCATGAGAAAACCAATGCTTGAAATGGAAGCAGACGAGTTCAGAAAAGTGATCGATGTAGACTTAAACGCACCATTCATCGTTTCCAAAGCAGTGATTCCTGGAATGAAAGAAAAAGGACACGGAAAGATCATCAACATCTGCTCTATGATGAGTGAACTTGGACGTGAGACAGTATCTGCATACGCAGCAGCAAAAGGCGGACTGAAAATGCTCACAAAGAACATCTGCTCTGAGTACGGTGAGTACAACATCCAGTGTAACGGTATCGGACCTGGATACATTGCAACACCACAGACAGCGCCGCTGCGTGAAGTACAGGCAGACGGAAGCAGACATCCGTTCGATCAGTTTATCATTTCCAAAACACCTGCTGCAAGATGGGGAACACCGGAAGACCTTCAGGGACCGGCAGTATTCCTTGCATCCGATGCATCTGATTTTGTAAATGGACACATTCTGTATGTAGACGGAGGAATCCTGGCATACATCGGAAAACAGCCATAAGAAATTGAAAATAATAAAGAGGAGATCAATATGTTAGTAGCAGCGAGAACGCATGACTATGGAAAACAGCCGGTGGATCATCTGGCAAAACTATTGAGATCCGAAAGCATTGAGGCAGCACAGCTTGTGCTGCCAAAAGCATTTTCGGAGATCAATTCTTATGAGGAAGTAACACCGCAGCTGGTGGAGAGGATCCGCAGAAATTTTGAAGAAGAGAAGATCAAGATCCAGATTTTGGGATGCTACATGGATCTTGGAAACCCGGATGATGAAGTGCGGAAAAATGCCGTGGATACGTTCAAAAAATGCCTGAAGTTCAATCAGATCCTGGGAGCGTCCATCGTCGGAACAGAGACGGCATACCCGCGTCTGAGCCGGGAAGAAAAGCAGATCTGGCATCCATATATGATGGACAGTATTGCACGTCTGGTGGAAGAAGCAGAACGTCTGGATGTGGATATGGCCATCGAACCGGTCTACTGGCATCCGCTGGAGGATCTGGAGACAACGGTGAACGTCTTTGAAAAGATGAACAGCGACCATTTGAAAATGATCTTTGATCCGGCAAATGTGCTGGAATTTCCAAAGATCGATCAGGATGCTTACTGGAAAGAATGGCTGCAGGCATTGGGAGATAAGATCGAAGCGATCCATATGAAAGATTTTGTGGAAGGGCCGAACAAAGAGTATTGTCCGGTCTGTCTTGGAGACGGTGTGATCCGGTATGGTGAGATTGTGAAGTGGATGAAGCAGCATAAACCGGAGATTGTGGTTGTAAGGGAAGAATTAGAGCCAAAGACGGCGCAGAAGGATATTGCGTATATGAGAAAGTTGTGGGTGGAGAGTGTTTGAAAGAGAATATCTAAATATAAGAAGAAAAAAGATGGTTGATGTCAGCCATCTTTTTTGATGGAATCAGAAAAATTGAAAAAATATTGCGGTTCAATATGTTTTGTTTCATAAAAAACAAAGAAAAATGCAGAAAAACAATCAGCATAACGTCAAAATAGCATTCGGCAATATGCATAAAAATAGAGTGTTAAATTTGTATATAATACACAAAAGGATTGGGAATGATAAAAATAATATAGAAAATTGATAAAATGAGCAGATTTGCTGTTTGAATAAAAATGAAATTGGTAAAATTGATAAAAAACAACAAGATAATTTGAAAAAATGAGTTTGCGGACAAGATAGTATGAGAATCAGCTCCCTTCATGTGATACTATTTTCACATAAAAATAAGGGCCCGAAAAAATAAAAACTGAATCTATGAACAGGAGAGGAAACATGAAGGGAATGAAAAAAACAATAGGGATTGTACTCGTGATCGCATTGATCGCAGTAGGAATTTATACCTTTGTGGCAGTAAAAAGTGAGACAAGCAGTGAAAAGGTGCAGCTTAGAATGGCACATGGACAGGCGGCAGATTCTGAGATCGGAGAGACGATCGAGTATTTATCAGATCTGGCAGCAGAAGACAGTTCCAAGAATCTGGAAGTGGATATTTATCCGAGTGGTGTGCTTGGAGCAGAGCCTTCCACGGTAGAGATGGTACAGGCAGGTGTACTGGATATGGCGAAAGTAAGCGCCAATACACTGGGACAGTTTGATGAGAGATATTCTATTTTCTCACTGCCATATCTGTTCCGCAATCAGGAACACTATTACAATGCAATGGCAAACAGTGAAGGGATTCAGGAACTGTTTGAATCTACAAGGGACAAAGGATACATTGCAATTGGTTATTATGCAAATGGTGCAAGAAATTATTATCTCAAAGAAGATAAGGCAGTGACAGATCCTTCTGTTCTGAAAGGAAAGAAAATACGTGCCATGGTCAGCAGTACTTCCATGGAGATGATCGAACTGATGGGCGGCTCACCGGTACCGATGGCATCCAGTGAAACGTACACGTCTCTTCAGCAGGGCATCGTAGATGGTGCAGAAAATACAGAGCTGGCACTGACAGTTGACAAACATGAAGAGATTGTAAAATCTTATACATACACAGAGCATCAGTATTCACCGGATATTTACATCATCAGTACGAAAGTCTGGGACAGCTTAAGCAAAGAACAGCAGGAATATTTAAAAGAGTGTCTTGTGCAATTGAATGAGAATTTTGTTTCAAAATATCAGCAGATGATGGATGATGCCATTGAAGAAGCGCAGGAGAATGGTGTGACTGTTTACAGAGATATTGATAAGAGTAAATTTATCGAGGCGGTTCAGCCAATGCATGAGGCGTTTGAAAGCAAAGGGGACGCTTACAAGAGTCTCTACGAAGATATTCAGAAATATGCCGTTGCAGAAGAGGAGGAGAAGTAATGAAGATCATAAATAAAATTCTGGGAACAGTGATCTCCGTACTTGTTGCGGTCATGGTTCTTGCCTGTTGCTGGCAGGTTATCACACGATTTCTGTTAAATGATCCAAGTCAGTGGACGGAGGAATTTTTGAGATACGCACTGATCTGGATGACGATGCTTGGGGCACCGTACGCTTATGGAAAAGATCAGCATTTGTCGATCCGTGTGCTGGTGGATAAATTTCAGTCAAAGAATCAGATCCGAACAAAGATCGCAGTCGAGATCATCGTATTGATTTTAAGTATTGCAGTATTTATTGTAGGTGGAATCATGGTAACTGCAAACTCAGCAGGACAGATTTCAGCGGCACTGAAACTTCCGATGCAGGTTTACTATGTATGTATTCCAATCAGTGGATGTCTGATGGTGCTGTATTGTCTGGAGCGTTTGAAAAGATGGTTCACAGAATTAAAGGAGGGAAAATAAATGGAAATTCAGGCAGCAATCTTACTTGTAATTGTATTTTTCCTGATGCTGGCGTTTAGTGTGCCGGTGTCATATAGCATCATTGTTTCCGCATTGGTAACGATCGTTGCATTTTTGACACCTGGATTTGGTGTGTTTGTTTCTGCGCAGAAGATGGTCAGTGGAATTGACAGCTTTTCTCTGATTGCAGTACCATTTTTTATTCTGGCAGGTCTTTTGATGAACAGTGGTGGTATTGCCAAGAGATTGATCAATCTCGCACTGTTGGTTCTTGGAAAAGTACCGGGATCTTTGGCACTGACAAACATTGCGGGAAATGCGATGTTCGGTTCAATTTCTGGTTCCGGTATTGCAGCGGCAACTGCAATCGGCGGAGTTATGCTTCCGCTGGAAAAAGAGCAAAAGTATGATGAGGGATTTGCGGCAGCAGTCAATATCGCAACGGCGCCGGTTGGACAGCTGATTCCTCCGACAACAGCGTTTATCGTATTCTCGGCAGCAGGCGGTGGTGCTTCGGTAGCGGCGCTGTTTATGGGTGGATGGATTCCGGGACTTCTGTGGGCTGCATGTTGCATGGTAGTTGCATTCTTCTATGCAAGAAAGCAGGGATATGTAATTAAAAGAGACAAACTGACTGCAAAAATCGTAGGGAAGACAATATGGGATGCAATCCCGAGTTTATTTCTGGTCGTGATTATCATCGGTGGTATTTTATCTGGAAAATTTACACCGACAGAGGCATCCGGTGTTGCGGTTGCATACGCCTTTATCCTCTCTGTGTTTATTTACAGAACGATCAAACTGAGTGAAATTCCGAAGCTGCTGGTGGATGCAGCAGTCATGACAACAATCGTTATGCTGATCATCGGAGCCTCTTCTGTATTGTCATTTGTAATGTCCTTTACAGGACTGCCGGCAGCAATCAGTAAACTGGTTCTTGGAATTTCAAGTAATAAATATGTGATCCTGCTGATCCTCAATATTTTCCTTCTGATCGTGGGAACATTTATGGATATGGCGCCGGCACTTTTGATTTTCACACCGATCTTCCTTCCGATCGTACAGAGCTTTGGAATGAGTCCGATCCACTTTGGTGTTATGATGGTTATGAATCTTTCCGTAGGAACGATCACACCACCGGTTGGAAACGTACTGTTTGTGGGATGCAGTGTGGCAAAACTGCGGGTAGAGCAGGTTATGAAACATCTGATTCCGCTCTTTGTGGCAATCTTTGTAGCATTGATGATGGTAACTTACATTCCGGCACTCAGCGAATGGCTCCCTACTGTTTTGGGGCTTCTGGAGTAATCGTGTTTTTGTAAGTAATTCCATTTAGGGTTTTGCGATACTTTAACGGTGAAATACTCATGTAGGTTTTGAATACTTTTTCAAAATAAGTAATACTTTCATAGCCGACCGTACCGGCAATCTCGGAGACGCTAAGAGTGGTCTCCTCAAGGAGCTGTTTGGCTCTCTTTGTACGTAGGATATTGACATATTCGTTGACGCCGTAGCCGGTGACTTCTTTAAATGAGCGGCTTAAATAAAACTTGCTCAGATAGAAGATTCCGGCGAGGCCGTCTAAAGAGATGGATTCTGCGTAGTGATCAGAAATGTAGTCGGCAATGTTATAGATTGTCTGATACTTGCTGCTTTTATGAATGGCAGTTTCATCTTTGATCGGAGTCAGCTCCGGGTTGTCTCTGATAAAGTCAATAAAATAGTGGATGATTTCCATCTCGATCAGGGCTTTGTAGCTGCGGCTGCGGTTGGAAAATTCAGTCTTTAGTACTTCATACATATGTAAAAATTTTTCCTGCTGCTTCTGCGTCAGATTATAAACTCCATAGTGTTCGCGAAAAAAAGGAACAAGATTGAGGTGCGGAAATTTTTCATCAAACTGCTGCATTTTGGATTTATCAATATACAGAATGATTCGCGTGTATCCGGTTGTGTCATCCTCCGGAGCATGTGTCATATGGATCAGATTTGTATCCACCAGGATCAGGCTGCCTTTTTTCACCTGATAGGCACGGTTGTTGAAGAAAAAGAGGCGCTCTCCTTCTGTGAGAAAGTAAATCTCGTATTCATTATGAAAATGATTGGAACGCATATCATAACCACTGGAACGTTTTAAATGTTCCAGAGAAATTCCTTCCATTTCTGAATAATAAATGATAGTATCCATACAGTATCTCCTTTGTTGTGAGCAGCGTGTGCTTTGTTAAAACTATTATAAGATAGAAACCGTAAAAAAGCTATATGAAAGGATTGGCATAAAATGCCGGAAAAGAAAATGAAGAATATAAAAAGAGAATTGATCGAACAAAAACTGAATCTGGTCGTAGAAAAACTAATGAACCTCGGCGGTCCGGAAAATGAAGATGAATTAAAAGACGGCGGAGAGGCAATCGGCTTTTTTAAGCGTGACTTTGGGATTGCAGAGTGGGACTGGCCTCAGGGAGTGGGGCTGTACGGACTTCTCAAAATGATGAAAATACAGGGAAATGATGATTATAAAACATTTCTGCATCAGTGGTTCAAAGGAAATATCGCAGATGGACTTCCGTCCAGAAATATCAATACAACAACCCCGCTTCTGACACTGGCAGAGTTAAATGAACAATATCAGGATAAAGAATTTGAAAATCTGTGTCTGGATTGGGCTAAGTGGCTGATGAACTGCATTCCGAGAACAAAAGAGGGCGGATTTCAGCATGTCACAAGTGCAAACGGTGACAGACAGGGTGTACGTTTAAATGAAAGCGAGATGTGGATCGATACTCTGTTCATGACCGTATTATTTTTGAATAAAATGGGGCAGAAATATCAGAAACAGGAGTGGATCGACGAGTCCATCCATCAGGTGCTGATGCATATCAAATATCTGTATGATACACATACCGGATTATTCTATCACGGATGGTCCTTTAACCGTATGGACAACTTCGGCGGTATTTTCTGGTGCAGAGGAAACAGCTGGTTCACACTGGGAATTCTGGATTATGTGGATATGTTCAAAGGAACGCTCAATGCAGGTGTGAAGACGATCATTCTGGACACTTACAAAGCGCAGGTCAGAAAACTCAAAGAACTTCAGAGCAAGAGCGGATTGTGGCATACTGTACTGACAGATCCTGACAGCTACGAAGAAGTTTCCGGTTCTGCGGCCATCGTGGCAGGAATTCTCAAAGGAATCAAAATGGGGATCCTGGACGATTCATATCTGGAATGTGCATGGAAGGGTGTGCAGGCGATTCTGAAAAATATCGATAAAGACGGAACGGTATTAAACGTATCCGGTGGAACAGGGATGGGATACGATGCAGATCATTATAAAAACATTCTGATCGCGCCGATGGCGTATGGTCAGTCTTTGACAATTCTGGCGCTGGTAGAAGCACTGCAGTTGGCGGAGTAGATAATTTATTAAAGGAAAACTGTTGTGATCATCTTGATGGAGATGATCGCAACAGTTTTTTTGGTGAGAAGTTTTGCTGTACGTTGCTAATAAATAAAATTCGGGAAATTGCACAAAAAGCGCAAAGAAAATTTATGTAAAGTTACCTTTTAAAAATTCTTGAACATAAAAGCATCATGTGCTATTATATGTTCACAACTTAATATATTAAGCGGTTAAGCGAATGCGTGCATGAAAAACCGAAATTCCATTGAAGTTAATAGAAAAAGCTGATATTCTAAATATAGTTTATATATTAACCGATAAGGTAGGAGGGTTTTATGGCAATTCCAAAGTATTTACAAATGAAACAGAGTTTACTGTATGAAATCAAGAATGGAAAATTCAAACCGGGGGAAAAGTTCTATAGTGAGTCTGAACTGAAAAAAAAGTTTAATGTCAGCAGTATTACGGCAATCAAAGCGTTGCAGTGTCTTACCAATGAGGGATATCTGGTACGTTATCAGGGGAAGGGAACGTACGTATCCAAAGCCAGAAAAGGAAAGATTGTAAAATTTTCTGATATTGAAAAATACAGAAATGCTGAAGAACATACAGAAGTGTTGGAGATTCAAAAGATGACCGGCGGAAGAATTGCAGAAGAGTTGGGAATAAATCCGGCGGAAATCTATTATAAGATTAAGAGACTTAGGCTGGTGGATGACCAGGCAATCATGGTGCAGAACAGTTATCTGATTCAGGAGTTTATCAAAGAGGAAGAAATTTTGGAAAAGGAGATGTTCCAGTCCATTTATGGAAAGATCAGCCGAGACTATGGAATCAATCTTCATCAGGCGGATTCTAAAGAGATTACGGAAATTGTATTTCCGTCACCGGAAGAGGAACGGAAGCTTTTGGGGCTTTCAAAAGGAGAGCCGTGTGCATTTACACGCCGTTATACATATCTGTTTGACGGTCGTACGGTAGAATATATAGAAACGTATAAAAGGTGGGATTATTTCAGTATTGAAATTGAACCGATTTAAGACAGAAACTGTTATTTTACCGGAGTGTTTAACTGTTGCTTAATAGAATGTTGCAGATGTGACGAATGAGAAAAGGAGGTTGTACAAAATGAAAATGTTACTGATATCCCATCAGGGGGCGGCATCCGGAATGAAAACGGCGGCAAGCCTGATTGCAGGAGATATGGCAGATGGTATTGATACCATTGAGCTGACAGCAGAAGCAGGAATTGAGTCCTTTACAGAGGAACTGGATACGTACCTCAAAGCATGGAAAGAGACAGGAAAAACAGGAGTTATTTTTGCGGATCTCAAAGGAGGAACTCCTTATAACAAAGCAGAGATTCTTCTTGCACATTATGGAATGAAAGAACAGATAAAGGTGATATCCGGAATGAATCTGACCATGGTAGTGGAATGCTTGTTTCAGGAAATCTCACAGTGGAGTCAGGAAACACTTCAGGAGATTCTTGCAGCAGGGAGAGAGGGAATCGACTGTATCGAACTTTCGGCAGCATCTACGGAATCAGAAGATGAGTAAACAAAAGGGTGGAGGAAAGAGATTATGACAATTCAGTGGTGGCAGCTTCTGCTTTTAACACTTTATGCAGGATTTGCATTTTATGATGGAAATAACACAACATTTGGAACAGTAAAACCGGTTATGGCAGGATTTTTTGCAGGTCTGGTGATGGGGGATATCACAACAGGACTTATTGTCGGAGGAACCTTGAACTTGATGGTACTGGGAATCGGAAACTTCGGAGGAGCTTCGATTCCGGATTATATGACAGGAGCGCTTCTTGGAACAGTATTTGCAATCCAGAGCGGACAGGATGCAGAGTTCGGTGTCACACTTGCGATTCCAATCGGACTTTTGATGATTCAGCTGGATATCCTGCAGAGATTTTCTAACACATTTTTCCAGCATCGTGCAGAAAAACTGGTAGAGGAAGGAAAGTTTGACAAGGCGGCAAGAATGAATCTGTACGGTCTGATCCCGCAGTCACTTTCCCGTATGCTTCCGGTATTTTTAGCGCTTGTATTTGGTTCTACATTTGTGCAGACAGTTGTAGACTATCTTCCAATGTGGTTGATGAACGGTCTGAAAACAGCAGGAGGAATCCTTCCGGCACTTGGTATTGCGATTTTGCTGCGTTACCTGCCGGTGGCGAAAAACTTTGCATTCCTGATTATTGGATTCGTATTGTCAGCATACTTGAAGGTTCCGGTACTCGGAGTTGCATTGGTCGGAATTGCATTTGCAATCATCAGCTTCCAGACAGAGAAGGGCGAAGGTATGCAGGCAGCTGTTGCAGAAAATAGTAATGCAGGAGGAGAAATGGGCGATGAGTAAGATGGACAAAGTAAAAAATAAGGTATTCTGGAGATGGTATTTCCTCGGCGGAGCGGGTTGGAACTATGAAAAAATGCAGGGACTGGGATATTATTTCAGTATGCTTCCGATGATCAAAAAGCAGAAGACGGAAGAAGATCAGAAGAAGATGGCACAAACACAGGTGCAGTTTTTCAATACAAACAATACAATGGCACCGATCATCATGGGTGTAGACAATGCACTGCAGGAAGAAAAAGGTGTGGAAGCAGCAGATACGATTGCAGCGATCAAAACCGGTATGATGGGGCCTCTTGCAGGAATCGGAGATACGTTATTCCACGTGATCCCGTCAACACTGATTGGATCTATCGCATCTTATATGGCACTGGAGGGAAATCCGGCAGCGCTGATTCTCTGGATTTGTTATGGCATTTTAAGACTGTTCTGTATGAGAAAATTTTATGGAATGGGATACAAAGAGGGGGCAAAGATTGTCAGTGAGATCGGGGATCGTCTGAAAAAGATTACAAAGGCAGCGAATATTTTGGGAATCACTGTAATCGGTGCATTGATTCCGTCAGTTGTAAATGCGAAGTTTGGCTTTGAGTTCAAGTGGGGAGAGGTCAGCATGTCACTTCAGGAACTGGCAGACCAGATCATGCCTGCTCTGGCTCCGACATTGGTTGTATTTTTCGCTTACTGGCTGCTTGGAAGAAAGAAAATGAACTCTACAAGAGTGACATTATTGTTGGTAGTACTTGGAATTGTACTGTACAATTTGAAAATTTTTGGTATTTAAGAAAAACCAAAGAAATCAAAGGAGGATTTGAAAGATGAAAGGATTTGTACATATTCGCGTTGACGACAGACTGATTCATGGGCAGGTTGCAACACGCTGGTCAACAGGACTTCGTGTAAACCGTATCATGGTAATCGATGATACAGTAGCAGCAAATGATACAGAAAAATCAATTTTGAGAATGGCTGCACCGGCAGGCGTAAACACATCTATTTTAGGATTTGAAAAAGCAGTTGCAAATATTCAGAATGGAAACTACGAAGGACAGCGGGTAATGCTGATCGTGAAATCACCAGTGACTCTGGTCAAAATGCTGGAGGCAGGAGTAGAGCTCCTTCCGGTCAATATCGGAAATCTTTCAAATCGTCCGGGAACGACACAGTATAAAAAATCAGTCAGCATGACTTCTGAAGAGAAAGAAGCGGTAGACACACTGTTAAAAGCAGGAATTCATGTGACAGCACAGATGGTACCGGATGATCCGGAGACACCGATCGAAAAATTCTTCTAAAAAGCGATGAAAAGAGCGTGGATCGGCGCTCTTTTCTTTTTGGAACAATGGCAAAAGGAGATCAAAAATATGGAAAAAATAATGCAACAGGAGCATATATCCTGGATCCGGGAGGAACTCGACAGATGCTGTGCAATCCTGGAGAAAAATATGGAGAAATTCGGGGATGAATTTCCGTCCGCATGTGCAACAGATGGACACTACAGAATCAAGAAAAATGATGACTGGACAAATGGTTTCTGGACAGGAATGCTCTGGATCGCTTATGAATATACAGGAAAAGAACAGTTCAAAGAACAGGCAATGAGAAATCTGGAAAGTTTTGAGAAACGTCTGGATGACCACTTTGTGCTGGATCATCATGATATCGGATTCCTTTACAGTCTGTCAGCAGGAGGAGGTTTACGGATCCTGAACAGAGAAGAAGACAAGAAGATGCTTCTTCGCGCTGCGGATGTATTGGCAGCTAGATTTCAGGAAACGGGCGGATTTATTCAGGCATGGGGGAAAATGGGGGAAGAGAATGAATACCGCCTGATCATTGATTCCTTGTTAAACCTTCCGCTTTTGTACAGAGCAGCAGAGCTTTCCGGAGAGGACTCTTATCGGGAAAAGGCTGACAGACACTATAAGAATGTGATTCAAAATATTGTGAGAAAAGACAATTCCACATATCATACATTCTATTTTGATCCGCGGACCGGTTTGCCCTCCCATGGCGCAACTCATCAGGGATTTTCAGATGAATCCTGCTGGGCGAGAGGTCAGGCATGGGCAATTCTGGGAATGCCGTTGAATGCGAGAATTTCAGGGAATCCAATGAATGAAGAGGAACAAAGGATCTATCAAAGAGTGGTGAAATATTTTGAAGAACATCTGCCGGAAGACAAAATGCCGTACTGGGATTTGATTTTTACAGAGGGAACAGAGCCAAGAGACAGTTCGGCACTGGCAATTGCAGCATGCGGAATGATGGAAACGGGATGTGATGAGAGAGCGGAAGAAATGTTGAATGTGTTAAAGGAGCAGGCATCTTCTGTCACAGAACCGGACAGCGAAGGAATGCTGCTTCACGGTGTTTATGCATATGCAGAAGGAAAAGGTGTGGATGAACCGAACCTCTGGGGAGATTACTTCTATATGGAGGCTCTCTATCGAATACTGAATCCGAAATGGACACCATACTGGTAGAAAGAAAGTGGGAAAAAGAGAATGAATGTGTTTCAAATTAAAGATGAGTTTCTGTTAAATGGGGAAAAGTTCCAGATCTTATCAGGAGCAATCCACTATTTCAGAATACCGAGAGAATACTGGCAGGATAGTCTGTATAATCTCAAGGCAATGGGATTTAATACAGTGGAGACATATATTCCATGGAATGTGCACGAGCCAGAAGAAGGACGGTTTCATTTTGATGAAAATGAAGATGTGGCAGCCTTTGTAAAAGAGGCGCAGAAGTTAGGGCTATGGGTAATCTTGCGTCCATCTCCGTTTATCTGTGCGGAATGGGAATTTGGCGGGTTGCCGGCATGGCTCCTTCGTTATCCGGATATGAAAGTTCGGACTAATACACCACTGTTTCTGCAGAAAGTGGAACATTATTACCGTGCATTGTTTGAGCAGATCGCAGACCTTCAGATCACGAGGGGAGGACCGGTTCTGATGATGCAGGTGGAAAATGAGTATGGTTCTTTCGGAAATGAAAAAGAATATCTTCGTTCCATTGCGGATCTGATGAAAAAATGCGGAGCAGAAGTACCTTTGTTTACAGCGGATGGAGCGTGGGACGCTGTGTTGGAGGCAGGAAATCTGGTGGAAGACGGAATTCTGGCGACCGGAAATTTCGGTTCCCGCTCCGATGAAAATCTGGATGCAATGGAACATTTTTTTGAAAGACACGGAAAGAAATTTCCGTTGATGTGCATGGAATTTTGGGATGGATGGTTCAATCGCTGGGGAGAGGAAATCGTCAGACGTGATGCTGAAGATCTTGCGATGGAAGTAGAAGCATTATTGAAACGTGCGGGCATCAATCTTTACATGTTCCACGGAGGAACAAATTTTGGATTTTACAATGGCTGCTCTGCGCGCGGTGAACGCGATCTGCCGCAGGTGACTTCGTATGATTATGATGCAGTTCTGACGGAATGGGGAGAGCCGACAGAAAAATTTTATCAGATTCAGAAAGTGGTACAGAAATTATTTCCGGAAAATGAAACATTTGCACCGCGAACACGCCGGAGAGTTTCTTATGGAGAAGCGGATCTGAAAGGAAAAGTTTCATTGGATTCCTGTGTGGAGGCCCTTGCAGGATGCAGAGAAAGCGTGTATCCGATGACGATGGAAGAATGCGGAAGCGGATACGGATATATGCTATATCGGACAGAAGTCTTAGGATGTGGCGGAGAAATGAAGGTGAAAGCGATCCAGACAGCGGACCGGGTGCAGTTTTATCTTAATGGAAGGTATCAGGGAACGCAGTACGGGGACGAAATCGGAGAAGAAATCCTGATGAAGTTTGAAGAGGGACTCAATACGCTGGAAATTCTTGTAGAAAATCTGGGACGGGTAAATTACGGATATAAGTTGATGTCACCTTCTCAGAAAAAGGGAATTCGTTCTGGTGTTATGGTCGACATTCATTTTGAAAGCGGATGGAAGAATTATGCACTGGATCTGCAGGATATTTCAGCAATCGACTTTGAAAAAGAATGGATGGAGAATACACCGGCGTTTTACCAGTATGAATTGGATGTGCAGCAGCCGGAAGACACATTTCTGGATATGAGAAAATTTGGAAAAGGTGTGGTGTTTGTTAACGGGAAAAATCTGGGAAGATACTGGAACAAAGGACCGGCCGGCTATCTGTATGTGCCGGGTGTATGGTTGAAAAAAGGAAAAAATGAGATTGTAGTGTTTGAAACAGAGGGGATTTACAACACAAAACTTACTTTCAGTGATGTACCTGTGTATATCGAAAAGTAACTGCAAATAAGGACGCTGTTTTATATAAATGGCGTCCTTTTTTTACACTTTTTTATTTCATATAATAGAGTTAAATAAAGTGCGAAAGGGAGGCAGAAAATGGATAAATATTATTTGGCTGTTGACATTGGCGCATCCAGTGGCCGTCATATGCTGGCAAGTATGAAAGACGGGAAAATGCAGCTGGAAGAGGTATACCGTTTCCCGAATGGAATGACAGAAAAAAACGGGACTCTCTGCTGGGATGTAGAGCGTCTGTTTACAGAAATCAAAAACGGATTGAAAGTATGTAAAGAGCTTGGGAAAATTCCGGTATCTATGGCAATCGATACCTGGGCGGTAGATTATGTACTGTTGGATGAGAATGATAAAATTCTGGGGGATACAGCAGGATACAGAGACAGCCGGACGAATGGAATGGATGAGAAGGTATATGAGAAAATTTCACTGGGAGATTTGTATGCAAGAACCGGAATTCAGAAACAGATCTTCAATACAATCTATCAGTTAATGGCGGTCAAAGAGACACATCCAGAGCAGCTTGAAAAGGCAGAGTCGATGCTGATGATTCCGGATTACTTCCATTTCCTTCTGACTGGAGTGAAAAAGATGGAATACACCAATGCAACAACGACGCAGTTGGTAAGCCCGGTGACAAAAGACTGGGATCAGGAATTGATCGATCTGCTTGGATTTAACAAAAAGATTTTCAAAGAAATTTCCATGCCGGGAACTGTGGTTGGAAACTTTACGGAAGAAATTCAAAAAGAAGTCGGATTTGACTGTAAGGTGGTGCTTCCGGCAACACACGACACAGGGTCTGCGGTACTTGCAGTTCCGACAAATGATGACAATGCCATCTATATCAGCTCGGGAACATGGTCTTTGATGGGAATTGAGCGGAAGGATGCGGACTGCTCTATGGAGAGTATGCAGGCAAACTTCACAAATGAAGGCGGATATGATTATCGTTTCCGTTTCTTGAAAAATATTATGGGACTCTGGATGATCCAGTCCGTGAAAAAAGAATGGAAAGAAGATCTTTCTTTTGCCCAGATTTGTGCACAGGCATCCAAAGAGCATATCACTTCGTTGGTAGACTGTAATGATGATTGTTTCCTGGCACCAAAGAGCATGATCGAGGCAGTACAGACATTCTGTAAAGAGAGTCATCAGCAGGTACCTGAGACGATCGGTGAGATTGGAGCAGTCATTTATAACAGTCTGGCAAAATGTTATGGAGAGACGATCCGGGAGATCGAAGAAATCACAGGTAATACATACGATACAATCTATGTAGTCGGAGGAGGTGCCAATGCAGGGTATCTCAATGAACTGACAGCAAAGTATACAAAGAAAAAAGTTTCTGCGGGACCGACAGAGGCTACAGCGATTGGAAATATTACGGTTCAGATGCTGCATGATGGAGTGTTTACATCACTTCCAGAGGCAAGAACCTGTATCGGAAATTCATTTGATATCCGTCACTATGATGAAAACGGAAACGAAAATCAGGAGGTATAAAAGCAATGACAAGATATGAATCAGCAAAAGAAATTTATGCAAAATTAGGAATAGACACAGATGCAGCCATTGAAAAATGTATGCAGGTACCGGTTTCTCTGCACTGCTGGCAGGGGGATGACGTCACAGGATTTGATCATGACGGCCCTCTGACAGGCGGAATCCAGACAACTGGAAATTACCCGGGAAAAGCAAGAACTCCGGAAGAGTTGATGGCAGACATGGACAAAGCAATGAGTCTGATGCCGGGAGCAAAGAAAATCAACGTACATGCATGTTATGCAATTTTTGAAGATGGAGAATTTGTTGACCGCGATAAACTGGAGCCAAAACACTTCCAGAAATGGGTAGATTTTGCGAAAGAAAGAGGAATGGGACTGGATTTCAACCCTACATTCTTCTCTCATGAAAAAGTAAAAGACGGTCTGACACTTTCCAGCCCGGATGAAGAGACAAGAAAATTCTGGATCGAGCATGGAAAAGCATGTATCCGTATTTCCAAGTATTTTGCAGAGCAGACAGGAATCCCATGTGTGATGAATATCTGGACGGGGGATGGATTCAAAGATGTTCCGGCAGACCGCATGGGACCCAGAGTTCGCTACAAAGAATCCATCGATGAGATCCTCTCTGAGCCATACGATCCAAAGATGGTAAAACCTTGTGTAGAATCAAAAGTGTTTGGAATTGGAGTGGAGGCATACACAGTTGGTTCTGCAGAATTTGCGCTGAGTTATGCTGCAATGAACAAAGAGAAATGCCTGCCGCTGATGGATAACGGACATTATCATCCGACGGAAGTGGTTTCTGACAAGATTCCGGCATTGCTGACATTTTTCCCGGAAATCGCACTGCATGTGACACGTCCGATCCGCTGGGATTCTGACCATGTTGTATTATTTGATGATGAGACAAAGGAAATCGCACAGGAAATCGTTCGCTGTGAGGGAGGACTTGACAGAACATACATTGCACTGGATTATTTTGATGCGTCCATCAACCGTATTTCTGCATGGGTCACAGGATTTAGAAGCTTCCAGAAAGCACTGCTCAATGCACTTTGTACACCAAGCGCACTGTTAAAAGAGCTTCAAAATACTAATCAGATGTCAAAGAAAATGGTAGTGATGGAAGAGTGCAAGACCCTTCCGATCGGAGATATCTGGGAAGAGTACTGCAGAAGATGCAATGTTCCGGCAGAAGGCTGGTTTGAAGAAATTGAAACATACGAGAAAGAAGTGCTTGCAAAGAGAGCATAAAAAATACAGGGGAGTGTCGCTTGAGCGACACTCCCCTGTATTTTTTTATACCCGCCACTTTTCAAGCCAGCTTAAAAATTCGCCGGATGAGCGGTTTAAGATCAGTTCTTCCGGAAATTCGGCGAGACGGATCAGTTCCATAGCATGAGAAAAATCTCCGATGTGTTCAGTCCCATGGCTGTCGCTGGACAACAGGATCGGATAGTGGAAGTGCTTGCACAGGTGGAGCAGCATCATATCATTGAAACAGGTATCGCCCCGGTAGCCATCGGGTCTGAGGGAACTGTCGTTTAACTCCAGGATCACGTGATGTTCCATAGCTGCTTCCACCAGTGCGAGATAGTCCACAGGAAATTTTACATCATCGCAGTGTCCGATGATCCGCACATATGGATTTTTCATTGCTTCTATATAACATTGTGTATTTTCTGCCTCGGATCCGGGGCGTTTGGCAGGACGGTGCAGACTGGCGATCACATAATCCAGGTGCTTTAAAATTTTATCCTCCAGATCTAGTTTTCCGTGATTGTCTAAAATACTGACCTCGGCACCGTACAGCATGCGGATTCCCATCCGATTTTTAGGCGCATAAGTAAGATTCCGGAAATATGCAGGTTTTCCGCCGCCAAGTGTGGCAGGACCATGGTCCGAAATTCCGAGCATATTCAAATGCTGTGTATGTGCAGTTTTTACCATATCTGTGATCGTGGCAGTTGAACCATGTCCGCTGGCGATTGTATGAGTATGGATGTCAAATTCAAAATGTGGCATGAAAATCTCCCACCTTTCCAGAGTTCTGTTTTCAGTATGATGGATTTCCGTGATTTTGTCAATGCATCACAATGTGGTTTTTAAAGAAAAACAATAAAAACCACATATATTTAATTATGATTTCTTCTGATTGAAAGAAAAAAAGTGCTTAGGATATTGGAGTTTTGTTGACTTCTATTCCACTGTCAAGTATAATGACTGTAACTGGACGGAGAGAGGTTTTCTCTGAAAGTTAATACAAATATGAGAAAGGAGCAACAAGCAGATGGGATTATATCAATATGACAGTACTGAAATTCCGAAGTCAGACAGAATTTCCAAACTGGTAGATAATCTGTATGCAAAGATGCCGGAAATTGAGTCGGCAAGGGCGATTCTGATTACGGAATCTTATCGGCAGACAGAGAGTGAACCAATGGTGATCCGCCGGGCAAAAGCATTTGCACATATCCTGGAGAACATTCCGATCGTGATCCGTGATCTGGAGCTGATTGTAGGAAGTACGACCATCGCACCACGCGGATGCCAGACCTATCCGGAGTTTTCGTATGAATGGCTGGAAGCGGAGTTTGACACCGTGGAGACAAGAAGTGCAGATCCGTTCTATATTTCCGAACAGACAAAGAAGGAGCTGAAAGAAGCGAATGCTTACTGGAAGGGAAAGACGACCAGTGAACTTGCAACTTCTTACATGGAGCCGGAAACATTGCTTGCAATGGAACATAATATCTTTACGCCGGGTAACTACTTTTATAATGGAGTAGGACATGTGACTGTAAAGTATGGTGAAGTGCTTGCAATCGGATTTTCAGGGATCAAGGCAAAAGCGCAGGCAGAACTGGATCAGTTATGTCTGGCAGACGGAGACTATCAGAAAAAGTCCCGTTTTCTGGAAGCTGTGATGATCAGCTGTGATGCAGCGATCGAATATGCAAGAAGATATGCAAGACTTGCCCTGAAAGAAGCAGAAGAATGTGCGGATCCTGTCCGAAAGAAAGAATTGCTTCAGATTGCTCAAAATTGTGCGAATGTTCCGGAAAAAGGAGCAACGGGATTTTATGAAGCCTGCCAGTCCTTCTGGTTTGTGCAGCAGCTTCTGCAGATTGAATCCAGCGGACATTCTATTTCACCGGGACGATTTGATCAGTATATGTACCCTTATTATCAGAAGGATCTGGAAAGCGGAAAGATCACAAGAGAGTTTGCACAGGAACTGATGGATTGTATCTGGGTAAAACTCAATGATCTGAACAAGTGCAGAGATGCAGCGTCTGCGGAAGGATTTGCAGGCTACAGTTTGTTCCAGAATCTGATCGCCGGAGGGCAGAATGAAGATGGAATCGATGTGACCAATGATCTTTCGTTTATGAGCATTCAGGCATCTATGCATGTATTCCTTCCACAGCCATCTCTTTCTGTGAGAGTATGGAACGGAACTCCTCATGAATTTCTGATCAAGGCAGCAGAGCTGACCAGAACCGGAATCGGACTTCCGGCATACTACAATGATGAGGTGATCATTCCGTCACTGATGAGCAGAGGGCTGACACTGCAGGATGCGAGAGATTACAACATTATCGGATGCGTAGAGCCGCAGAAATCCGGGAAAACAGAAGGATGGCATGATGCGGCATTCTTTAATATGTGCCGTCCGCTGGAACTGGTATTTTCCAATGGAGAAGACAAAGGTGTCCAGATCGGGCCGGCTACGGGAAATGTAGAGGATATGACTACATTTGAACAGTTTTATGATGCATATAAAAAGCAGATGTCTTATGCGATCCAGCTTCTTGTAAATGCAGACAATGCGATCGATATGGCGCATGCAGAACGCTGCCCGCTTCCGTTCTTGTCTTCCATGGTGGATGACTGCATGAAATCCGGAAAAACGGTACAGGAAGGCGGCGCAGTTTATAACTTTACCGGTCCTCAGGGATTCGGAGTTGCCAATATGGCAGATTCATTGTATGCGGTGAAGACGCTTGTATATGATGAAAAGAAGATCACCATGGGAGAGCTCAAAGAAGCGCTCGCTACGAACTACGGAAAAGGCTTGGGAGCGGAAGACATCGCTGCTATGACAACAAAAATTGCAAACGAACTGAGAGAATCCGGCAAACAGATCGGAGAGAAAGAAGTAACTGCAATTTTGAACACAGTGGTGGCGGCATCTGAAGCACCGGCGGTGAAAGAGAATGGAGAACGAATCCTCAAACTGATCGAGAAAGTGCCGAAATTTGGAAATGATATTCCGGAAGTGGATGCATTTGCAAGAGATGTTGCTTATACCTATACAGAACCACTCCAGCATTATAAAAATCCAAGAGGCGGATTTTTCCAGGCAGGATTATATCCGGTATCTGCAAACGTGCCTCTGGGAGCACAGACCGGGGCCACTCCGGATGGCCGTCTGGCATATCAGCCGGTAGCTGATGGGGTATCTCCATCCGCAGGAAAGGATGTCAATGGTCCGACAGCGGCTGCAAACTCTGTTTCAAAACTGGATCATTCGATTGCTTCGAACGGAACATTGTTTAACCAGAAGTTCCATCCATCTGCTTTGAGCGGAAGACATGGACTGGAGAATTTTGTGGGGCTGATCCGTTCTTACTTTGATCAGAAGGGAAGCCATATGCAGTTTAACGTGGTGAGCAGAGAAACCTTGCTGGATGCGCAGAAACATCCGGAACAGTACAAACATCTTGTAGTACGTGTGGCAGGATACAGCGCATTGTTTACGACATTATCAAAATCACTGCAGGATGATATTATCCGCAGAACAGAACAAGGTTTTTAGAAAACGGACGGAAAGGAATCTGAAATGGAAGAGTACTTAAAAACCAAAGGACGGATTTTTGATATCCAGAGATATTCGATCCATGATGGAAACGGAATCCGTACGATCGTATTTCTGAAAGGCTGCGTGCTTCGATGCAGATGGTGCTGCAATCCGGAATCTCAGGCTTATGAAACGGAGACGATGATGGTTCAGGGAGAGCCCAAACTTATCGGAGAGGATATTACGGTTGGAGAGGTCATGAAGACCGTGGAAAAAGACAGACCGTATTACCGCAGAACAGGCGGAGGACTGACCTTGTCCGGTGGAGAGAGCCTTTGTCAGCCGGCCTTTGCCAGGGATCTGCTTCGTGCTGCAAAGGAAGCCGGGATTACAACGGCGATGGAAAGCATGGGCTGTGCGGATTACAGTGTAATAGAAGAGATTCTTCCATATCTGGATCAGTATCTGCTGGATATTAAGCATATGGATCCCAGGAAGCATCAGGAGTTTACGGGACGAAGCAATGAATTGATGCTGGAAAATGCCAGAAAGATTGCAGCGTCTGGTATGACGGAACTAAGTATCCGGATCCCGGTGATCCCGGGATTTAATGACACTCCGGAAGAGGTTGGAGCAATTGCAGCATTTACAAAATCTTTGGGAACTGTAAAAAGAATGCATTTGCTTCCTTATCACAGACTGGGGCAGGATAAGTATGAAGGGCTGAACAGGCCTTATCTGATGGGGAACGCAGAACCGCCGACAAACGAAACGATGCAGCTGCTTCTGAAAGTAGCCGAAGCGATTTCCGGGATAGAATGTCAGATCGGCGGATAAAAACAACAAGAAAACAAGAAGAAAAACAACAAAAACAACACCTATAAAAGTTGACGACTGTGGGTTTGTGTGGTAATATAGAATAAGAACCAACATGAACCAAAAGGTTTGTTTTAAGAATCCAAGGAGGAAAAAAGGATGCAAAACGAATACGAAATCAAAAAAGAAATGTGCGAAATCGGAAAAAGAGTTTACAATCGCGGAATGGTTGCTGCGAATGACGGAAACTTCTCTGTAAGAATCAGCGAGAATGAAGTATTATGTACACCAACAGGTGTCAGCAAAGGTTTCATGACACCTGATTATATCTGTAAAGTAGACCTGGACGGAAATGTACTTCAGGCAAATAAAGGTTTCAAACCTTCATCAGAGATCAAAATGCACTTACGCGTATACAAAGAAAGACCAGACGTAAAATCAGTTGTACATGCTCATCCACTGTATGCTACAACATTTGCAATTGCTGGTATCCCTCTGACACAGCCAATCATGCCTGAGGCAGTAATCGCTCTGGGATGCGTTCCGATCGCAAAATACGGTACACCTTCTACAGTAGAGATTCCGGATGCTGTATCTGAGCACCTTCAGTATTTTGATGCAGTTCTTCTTGAGAACCACGGAGCACTGACATACTCTGATTCTTTATTGAATGCTTATCACAAAATGGAATCTGTAGAATTCTATGCTCGTCTGTTATGGCAGACAATGCAGATTGGCGGACCACAGGAACTGAACAAAGAGCAGGTTGAAAAACTTTATGAGATCAGAAGACAGATGGGTCTGAGTGGAAAACACCCTGCAAATCTGTGTCCAAATGCAAAAGCTGGAAAACCAAGCTGTCATTCATGCGGAGGCGGATGCGGAACTGTGAAAACAGACGATGTACCGGATGCAGATCTGGTAGCATCTATCACAAAGAAAGTTATGGATCAGTTAGGACTGAACTAATTTCAGAAAGAGGACTGCTATGAACGAACAGGATATTTCCAAAGCTGTGGAGGCAGTGCTGGGACAAATGAATGGACAGCATGCGCATCACGGGGAAGGACATGTCTGTCGGTGCAATAAGAACAAGATGACCTTAAAGCTGGCAAATGCTCTGATTGAAAAAGTCAAAGCATTTGCACAGGAAATGGGTGTCAATGTTGTGATTGCGGTATCTGATCAGGCAGGTCGCCCTGTTGCAGTCCAGTGTATGGATGATGCGTACATAGCAAGCTTTGATATAGCACTTAATAAAACATTTACTTCAGCGAGCCTCAAGATGTCAACGGAAGAACTTAGTCATTTAAGCCAGCCAGGACAGTCGTTGTACGGGATCCAGTTTACCAATCAGGGCAAGATTGTGATCTTCGGAGGCGGAGAGCCGCTAAAAGCAGATGGCAAAATAATCGGAGCTTTGGGCGTTAGCGGAGGAAGTGCTGAAGAAGACACTGCGATAGCAGCCTATGGCAAAGAGATTTTTGAGGAGGTATTGGCGTGTCTGTAAATGAAAAAATGGTACAGGACATCGTACAGGAAGTGGTAGCTAAAATGCAGATTTCTTCCGATGTATCTGGAAAAAAAGGCGTATTTTCTGAAATGAATGAAGCAATTGAAGCTTCGAAAAAGGCACAGAAGATCGTTGCGAAGATGTCTATGGACCAGAGAGAGGCAATCATTTCCAAGATCAGAGAGAAGATCAAAGAAAATGCAGAAATCCTTGCACGTATGGGTGTTGAGGAAACAGGCATGGGAAATGTAGGACATAAAATTTTGAAACACCAGTTGGTTGCTGAGAAGACACCGGGAACGGAAGATATTACAACAACCGCATGGTCAGGAGACAGAGGACTGACGCTGATCGAGATGGGACCATTTGGTGTGATCGGAGCGATCACCCCATGTACGAACCCGAGTGAGACAGTACTCTGCAATACGATCGGTATGCTGGCAGGAGGAAATACAGTCGTATTCAATCCGCATCCGGCAGCGATCAAAACATCTATTTATGCAGTAAATCTGCTGAATGAAGCATCTGTAGAAGTTGGCGGACCAGAGAACATTGCAGTGACAGTGGAGCATCCGACAATGGAAACAAGCGATATTATGATGAAGCATAAAGACATCCATCTGATCGCAGCAACCGGAGGCCCGGGAGTTGTGACAGCAGTTCTTTCTTCTGGTAAGAGAGGAATCGGAGCAGGTGCGGGAAATCCGCCGGCGTTGGTCGATGAGACAGCAGACATCAGAAAAGCAGCAGAAGATATCGTAAACGGATGTACATTCGATAACAATCTTCCATGTATCGCAGAAAAAGAGATTGTTGCGGTAGATTCTATCGCAGATGAACTTCTTCATTACATGGTAAATGAACAGGGATGTTACATGATTTCCAAAGAAGAGCAGGATGCTCTGACAGAAGTTGTGTTAAAAGGCGGACGTTTGAACAGAAAATGTGTAGGACGTGATGCAAAGACACTTCTTGGAATGATTGGAATCACAGTTCCGGATAACATCAGATGCATTACATTTGAAGGACCGAAGGAACATCCTCTGATTGCAGAAGAGCTGATGATGCCAATTCTTGGAGTTGTAAGAGCGAAAGATTTTGATGATGCGGTAGAACAGGCAGTATGGCTGGAACACGGCAACAGACATTCCGCTCATATTCATTCTAAGAATGTGGATAACATTACAAAATATGCAAAAGCAATCGATACAGCAATTCTTGTGAAAAACGGACCATCTTATGCAGCCCTTGGATTCGGCGGAGAAGGATATTGTACGTTTACGATCGCAAGCAGAACTGGCGAAGGACTTACAAGCGCAAGCACATTCACAAAGAGAAGACGCTGCGTAATGACAGACAGCCTGTGCATTCGTTAATGGAATGCAGACAGTTTCGTCAGGAAGTATAAATAGGAGGAAACAAACATGGAAATGAACTCAGCAAGTGTGGAAGCAGTTGTAAAACAGGTTCTGGAAAGCATGCTGGAAGGAAAACCGGCAGTAAAAGCACCTGTAGCAAAAGCAAACACAGGAAGCAATGAAATTCCAAAGACAGCACACGTAGCAATGCTGACAGCTCTGGAAAATTATGAAGTAAAAGAATTCCCGATGCCGGAAGTTGGTGACGGAGACATTCTTGTAAAAGTAGAAGGATGTGGAATCTGTGGAACAGATGCACACGAATTTAAAAAAGATCCATTTGGACTGATCCCGGTAGCTCTTGGTCACGAGGGAACCGGTGAGATTGTAAAAATGGGTAAAAATGTAAAAGTAGACAGCGCAGGAAAACCATTAAAGGTTGGAGACAAAGTTGTTACTTGTATGATCTTCAAAGACAATCCGGACATCACAATGTTCGATCTGAATAAACAGAATGTAGGTGGAGCGGATGTATATGGACTGCTTCCGGATGATGATATTCATCTGAATGGATGGTTCTCAGATTACATCTTGATTCGCGAAGGATCTACAGTATTTAATGTAAGTGATCTGGATCTGAAATCCAGAATCCTGATCGAGCCTTGTGCAGTATTGATTCATGCGGTAGAGAGAGCAAAGACAACAGGAATCTTAAGATTCAACAGCAGAGTTGTTGTTCAGGGATGTGGACCAATCGGTCTGATCTGTATCGCAATTCTTCGTACAATGGGTATTGAGAACATCGTAGCAGTTGACGGAGAACAGAAGAGACTTGATTTTGCGAAGAAGATGGGTGCAGAAAAATCTGTAAACTTCAAAGATTTCCAGGGAGTAGAAGCACTGGCAAAAGGAGTAGAAGATGCATTTGGAGGATATCCGGCAGACTTCGCATTCCAGTGTACAGGATCACCGATCGCACACGCAAATATCTATAAATTCATCAGAAATGGTGGAGGGCTTTGTGAACTTGGATTCTTCATCAATGGTGGAGATGCAACAATCAACCCACACTTCGACCTGTGTTCAAAAGAGATCACATTGGTAGGATCCTGGGTATATACTTTAAGAGATTATGCAACAACATTTGATTTCTTAAAGAGAGCAAAAGGAATCGGACTTCCAATCGATGAGCTGATCACACATGAATACCCATTGGAGGAGATCAACGAAGCTCACAGAACAAATCTTGCAATGGAAGGCCTGAAGATCGCTATTATCAACAAATAGTGACGGCCATTCCAGAGAAGGAGAATGGATATGGCAGAAGCAGTAGGCATGCTTGAAGTTTTCGGTCTGGCAACAGCTTTTGCGGCAGCGGATGCTGGCTGCAAGGCTGGAAACGTCTGGCTGGAGAATTTTGATAAAAACAAACCGGGCAATGCAGATGAGCTACCGGTACCTTTGATCGTTATGATCAAGTTCCGTGGAAGTGTTTCGGATGTGCAGGCAGCCTTAGAGGCTGCAAAAGCAAAAGCAGAGCAGCTGGCAGGGGTTGTGAATGAATATGAGATCGCAAGACCTACAGAAGACACGGAAAAAATGTTAAAGATCAGTGCGTTTGATAAGGGAACACCACACAAAATAAACGAAGAAGAGATTGAAGAGATTTAATTTTAGGAGGATTTAAAAATGGCAATGGCACAGCAGGCATTAGGAATGGTAGAAACAAGAGGACTTACAGCAGCAATCGAAGCAGCAGATGCAATGACAAAAGCAGCTGAGGTAACATTAGTAGGAACAGAAAAAATCGGATCTGGTCTGGTAACAGTTATGGTTCGCGGAGATGTTGGAGCTGTAAAAGCAGCTGTTGAAACAGGAGCAGATGCAGCAGGAAGACTTGGAGAATTAGTAGCAACACACGTAATCCCAAGACCACACAACGACGTAGAAAAAATCCTTCCAACTGTATAATTTCAGGATTACAGAAAGTAAAGGAGAAGTCTCATGGGACAGTGTTATGGATTTTTTGAAATCCCAAGTGTAACAGCGGCTATTGATGCTGTCGATATTATGTGTAAAACCGCAGATGTTGAGATGATCACCTGGGAGAAAAAACTGGGCGGGCGTCTTGTGACGATCATTATCCGTGGCGATGTATCCGCTGTCACACAAGCCATTGAAGCTGCCGCAGCGAATGGAATCAAAGAGCCGGTGTGTTATACGGTGATTCCAAGTCCCCATGAAGAGATCATCAAATTGATTAACAAGAGCGTCAATCGGATACGTTAGGAGGCAGCCCTTATGGCAGAGGAAAAGAAACCGGCAGAGCAGGAAAGCGCAAAGACAACTGCAAAACCTGCCGCAAGAAAGAAAACAACTGCAGCCAAAGCGCCAGCCAAAACGGTACAGAGAGTAAGGAAGAGCGCAAAAAAGGCAGAGCAGGCGGAAACAAAAGTAGAATTGAAGGAGGAACGAAGAATGGCACAGGAAGCATTAGGAATGGTTGAAACTAGAGGTCTTGTAGCATCTATTGAAGCAGCAGATACAATGTTAAAAGCTGCAAACGTAGTTTTGGTAGGAACAGAAAAAATCGGTTCCGGACTGGTAACAGTAATGGTTCGTGGAGACGTTGGAGCTGTAAAATCCGCAGTAGAATCTGGAGCAGAAGCAGCAGGAAGACTTGGTGAATTAGTGGCAACACACGTAATCCCAAGACCGCACACAGACGTAGAAAAGATTCTTCCGGCAATCAAATAATTTTGGTTTCAAAAAATGCCCGAATCATTTCAGTCAGCGGTAACGGTTGCAAATGAGAGCATATGTGAGTGTAAAAACTCACATATGTTCTTGTGCTACAGCCGGAACAACGGGCGGGCATGCATTGATGAGGAGAATTGGTATGGACAATAATAATGTAGCATTGATTACAAAGATGGTTCTGGAAGCGGTAGAAAAACAGAAATCTTCCGAAAAAGAACCAGGATATCTGGTGCCGGTAGGTGTATCTGCAAGACATATCCACCTGACACAGGAGCATGTGGAAGTGTTATTTGGGCCAGGATATCAGCTGACGAAGAAAAAAGAACTGATGGGCGGACAGTTTGCCTCCAATGAGACGGTTACAATTGTCGGCCTGAAGCTCAGAGCAATCGAAAATGTGAGAATTCTGGGACCTGTAAGAAGTAAATCCCAGGTTGAAGTTTCTGCCACAGATGCAATTAAGCTTGGAGTAAAAGCGCCAATCCGAGAATCTGGAAATATTGCAGGAAGTGCACCAATCGCAGTGGTCGGACCAAAGGGGGCGGTTTATCTGGATGAGGGATGCATTATCGCAAAACGGCACATTCACATGGCACCAAAGGATGCTATGGCAGCTGGAGTACACGATGGGGATATCGTATCTGTACAGGCGGACAATGAAAGAGGTACTGTTTTTAATCATGTACAGATTCGTGTGGATGACAGTTTTACACTGGAAATGCATATCGATACTGATGAAGCAAATGCAGCAAGGATTGCGACTGGACAGACTGTAAGAATTATAAAATAGAGACTTACATTAGAAAATCGCAAGAGGAAGTGAGGAAAGTATGATAGCAGGAAAAGTAGTAGGAAGTGTTATCTCGACACGGAAATGTGAAAATTTGGTCGGCAATAAATTCATGATAGTGGATGTGCTGGATCATATGCAGACATCTGGAAAACAACTCATTGCGATTGACAAGATCGGGGCGGGAATAGGAGAATATGTGCTGGTTGCACAGGGAAGTGCTGCCAGAATCGGATGCAGCATGAGCGATGCTCCTATTGACGCAGCGATCGTTGGAATTATTGACGATGGAACAGGACTGGAGTAGTGAAATTATGGATATGAAAGAATTAAGCAGCATATTGCAGCAAAACGGAATTGTTGGTGCAGGTGGTGCAGGATTCCCGACTTATGCGAAACTGGATCAGCGTGCAGAAACAATTATCCTGAACTGTGCAGAATGTGAACCACTACTGAGATTACATAGACAGTTATTGGAAAAATATGCGCGTGAAATTGTGGATACATTTCACCTGGTAGGTCAGGCTGTAGGCGCAAAAGAAGTCATTATCGGAATCAAAAAAGCATATAAGCAGACAATTGAAGCTGTCGAAAATGTGATGGGAGCCTATCCGGAAGTACGGCTGGGACTGTTGGATGAAGTATATCCGGCAGGTGATGAAGTTGTTTTGATCTACGAAGTGACAGGAAAGGTTGTGCGTCCGGGCGGACTTCCAATCGAAAGCGGCGTTGCAGTATTCAATGTTGAAACAATTTACAACGTATGGCGTGCTATGAATCAGCAGACTCCTGTTGTAGATAAACTGGTATCCGTTGTTGCCGAGGTAGAACATCCGGTGACAGTTCGTGTACCGATTGGAACTACAATCGAGGAAGTCGTTGCACTGGCAGGCGGAACAACAGTAAAGGATCCGGTATATTTTATTGGCGGCCCGATGATGGGATTCATCGGAAGCGGTTCGCAGCCGGTTACCAAAACAACAAATGCGGTACTTGTATTGCCGCAAGATCATTATCTCGTGAAGAGAAAACGAAGCAAATCATCCATTGACATGAAACGTGCAGCTGCATGCTGCTGTCAGTGCTCAATGTGTACAGATTTATGTCCAAGACATCTGCTTGGACACCCGATTCAGCCACACTTGTTTATGCGTGCGGCTACATGCAAAGACGTTCAGCAGCCGAATATCTTTATCAACACATTCTTCTGCTGTTCATGTGGTGTCTGCGAATTGTATTCCTGCCCACAGGAGCTTTCTCCAAGAACACTGATGCTGGAATACAAAAACGGACTTCGTGCGAACGGACTTCGCGCACCGGAAGTGACAGCAGCACCGGTAGGAGAAGAAAGATCTTACAGAAGAGTTCCTATGGAACGTCTGATGTCAAGACTGGATCTGACAAAATATAATAAGGAAGCTCCGCTGGATGAATCCGTGGTTCCGGTAAAACGGGTAAAAATCATGTTGAGCCAGCACATTGGAGCACCTGCTTCCTGTGTTGTAAAACCGGGAGATATGGTAGTCAAAGGACAGATGATCGCAGAGCCGGCCAAGGGATTGAGCGTTGGAATCCACGCTTCAGTCAATGGTCTGGTAAGCGAAGTAAATGAGAAATATGTGGTCATAGAGACACAGGAAGGACGTGCAGATAATGAGTAAGGCAATTGGAATGGTAGAATATAAGACTACTTCAGCAGGTGTCGTAGCGGCAGATTCTATGGTAAAGACTTCTGAAGTAAGCATTATCGAAGCGCAGACCGTATGTCCGGGAAAATATATCGTGATCATTACAGGAGACTTAAGTGCAGTCACATCTGCTGTTGAAAATGCAAAGACAATGCATGGAAAACATTTGATCAACAGTTTTGTACTTGGTAATCCGCATGAATCCATTTTCCCTGCAATTTATGGGGCTGCAGAAATCAAGGATGTATCAGCACTGGGTATCATTGAGTCCTATGATGCATCTTCTATCATCGTGGCAGCGGATGAAGCTGCAAAAACAGCAATCGTTGATTTGATCGAAGTGCGTCTCGCAAGAGGTATGTGCGGAAAATCTTATCTGATGCTGACAGGAGAAGTTGCGGCAGTAGAAGCTGCAATTGACAGAGCAAAAGAGGCAGTATCTGATGATGGTATGTATCTGGATTCTGCAGTGATCGCACATCCGGATGCACAGATCCGCGATGCAATTTTATAATTGAGAAATTCAGCCATGACAAGTATCAGAAAACAGAGATTTTCCAGAAGGAGGATTGTGTTTTCTGATATTTGTATACGGCAATAATAAAAGCTTTAAAACAGAATTTATCAGGGGGCAACAGGATGCTGGCAATTGAACGACGTAATGAAATTCTGGAAAAATTACAGGCCGACCGCAGGGTAGTTGTGAGTGAATTGAGCCAGATTTATGAAGTGTCAGAAGAAACGATACGAAGAGATCTGGACAAGCTGGTGAATGACGGCTATGCGATCAAGAGTTATGGCGGTGCTGTGATCAATGAAAATATGAACATCGACCTGCCTTTCAATATCAGAAAGAATCGCAATGTAATTGGAAAACAGCGGATTGCAGAGCTTGTGTCGAAGCTCATACAGGATGGGGACAGCATCATGCTGGATGCCAGTTCCACAGCGGTTTATATTGCAAAAGGTCTGAAGGAAAAAAAGAATCTGACATTGATCACAAATTCCATGGAAATTGTGATCGAGCTTTTGGATATGTCAGATTGGAGAGTGTTATCCACGGGCGGGGTATCCAGAGAGGGCTCGTTTGCCCTTGTGGGAACACAGACGAACCGAATGCTGCAGTCCTATCATGCAGATAAAGCGATCATTTCGTGCAAAGGTCTGGATATGACAGCAGGACTTACAGATTCTGATGAACTTCTTGCAGATAACAAACGGACGATGCTGGAGAATGCAAAAGAGAGGATTCTGGTTATCGACAGCAGTAAGTTTGGGAAAACCGCATTTATGACAGTCGGAAAATTGAAAGATATCACGACCATCGTGACCGATGAAAAACCTGAGATGAAATGGCTGAAAGAATTCAGAAAGTTAGGGATAGAATGTATCTATCCAGAATAGAGGAAGGACGCTATGAAGAGCTTTGATATCAAAACAAAGGTATACTTTGGAGACAACGCATTAGACCGTCTTTCAGAGATTCCTTATAAAAAAGTACTGGTTATTACTGATCCATTTCTGGCTCAGAGCAGTATGATCAATCTGATCACAGATCCGCTGAAAAAGGGAAATATCGAATACGATATTTTTCAGGATGTTGTACCGGATCCACCGATTGAAAAGATCAGTGAAGGTGTAAAAAAGATGCTGGAATACAGACCAGAGGCAATTATCGCAGTAGGCGGCGGTTCTGCGATTGATTCCTCCAAGTCAATCCGGGAATTTGCAATTCGTATTGAACATTACGGAGACGTAGGGTTGATTGCAATTCCAACTACAAGTGGTACTGGTTCAGAGGTGACATCTTTTGCGGTTGTATCTGATCCTGCAGAACAGAGAAAATATCCGCTGGTATCAAGAGAGATGACACCGGATGAAGCAATTCTGGATGCAGAGTTAGTAAAGAGTGTGCCGCCGTCTGTTACAGCTGATACAGGAATGGATGTATTTACTCATGCACTGGAAGCCTGTGTGAGCACAGACAGAAATGATTTTGCAACTGCGTTGGCAGAAAAAGCGATTGAAATCTGTGGAGTGTTCCTGTTGAGAGCGTATTTAGATGGAAGTGACACACATGCAAGACAGAAGATGCATTCCGCATCCTGTCTGGCAGGTCTTGCATTTAATTCTGCTTCTTTGGGATTGAATCATGGAATGGCACATCAGCTTGGTGCAACATTCCATATTCCGCATGGTCGTGCAAATGCAATGCTGCTTCCGCATATCATTGAGTTCAACAGTGATATCAACAAACACAGTAAAAGTCAGGCAAAATATCTGCCAGCTGTAGAAAGATATAAAACAGTAGCCAGAATTTTAGGCCTGAGTAGTTATAATACGATCATGACGGTCAGAAACCTTGTAAACTGGGTGCAGTTTATGCTAAAAGAAATGGATATTCCATTGTCTATTTCACAGATCGGAAAGATCTCCAAAGAAGAATACTTTGCGGAGATTGAACGTATGGCAGAAGCAGCGCTGGCTGACGGATGTACTGCAACGAACCCAAGAGTGCCGAGCAAGGCAGATGTTATGGAGATTTATGAGAGTCTCTGGTAAAAACAGAGAAAATTATGTGAATAAAAGTTGAAAAAGAGCAGAAGAAAGTGGATAACTTTTTCTGCTCTTTTTGACGACTGCAAATACCGCAAAAACCATTCGAAATCCTCTCAAAATCGCAATTTTTGACAAGCTTTTCAAAAATAATTGTGGTATAGTAAACATAACAGAATATGACAGGAGGAAGGCAATATGGTAAGAAAAGGATTCAAGATGAAGTTATATCCGGATATGGCAGAGGAGTACGAAAAGCGCCATAACGAGCTCTGGCCGGAAATGAAAGACATGATCCACGAATATGGCGGACGCAATTATACAATTTTTCTGGATCGTGCCACAAATGTGCTGTATGGATACATAGAAGTGGAGGATCTTGAAAAATGGGACAAGGGTGCGGATACTGCGATCAATCGGAAATGGTGGGACTTTATGGCAGATATCATGGAGACCCATCCGGACAACAGCCCGGTATGTACAGATCTCCACGAAGTGTTCCATTTAGACTGATCGGCCGGATCAAATGAGAATCTCTTTTTGCATGTCCCGGAAATCTTTGGGAGAGATTCCATATTCTTTTTTGAATGCGCGATAAAAACTGGAGTAATCACCGAAGCCGAAGGCCTGATAGGCTTCGGTGATACTCATTTGTCCGAGAATGGCTTCCCTGCAGAGGGCAAGCCTTTTTTTGGTGATGTACTGGTGGATCGACAAGCCCAGATTATCTTTGAATACATGAGCAATATGGTATTTGCTGACAAAAAATTCTCCGGCAAGCTTTTCCAGGGAGAGATCTTCGTCAAGATGTTCCTCAATATATGCGGCTACATTCTGGTACAAAGTGTCTTCCAAATGTGCTTTTTGTGGATGCAGACGTTCATAGACCAGTCGGTTTAAGTATAAGAGCAGGTCATTGACGCAGAGCGGGATCTGCGCATCCCGTCCAAAACGGTCAGAACGTACTTCTTCGATCAGACGAAGCAGTTTAGACTGGATGGCATTAAAAGTGATCCTGTCAGTTGGAAAAAAGTAATTTTGGCTGACCTGCACATGCTGCATTAAATAAGCATAATCCTTGGAAATCTGCATCAGGTGGCTGCAGTATTCCTGGCTGATCCAGAACACAAAACGCCGGTAGGGAGAGACCGTGCTGTGAATGATCGGACGATGTGGGATATGTGGCGGGACGAGTATGATATCTCCGAAATGAATCGGGTAAACTTCAGTTCCGATCTGAATGCTGACATCACCTTCCATAAAAAAGTAGAATTCATAATAATTGTGGGAATGCAGGTCTACTTTGGACAGATTGTGGTCATTATAATAGTAAAGTTCGAAATCCCGTGACAGCATATGCTGTCTTGTAATAAATGCTGTCTGCAGATTTTTCTTCATATAAACTCCTTTAAAAGTATGCGCTGATTTTTGCAGCACATGAATTTCTTTTTTAAGAGTAGCATGAAACAACAAGATTTGCAATGTATACAACAACTAAGTCAATGGTATTTTGGACAGTATTTTTTATAATGAATGTAACAGAATTACTGTGAACAGTAATGTAACAAGACGATTTCAGAAAAGGAAGGTATGATAACTATGGAAATGACACTCAGATGGTATGGAGCCAAATTTGACACAGTAACGCTGAAGCAGATTCGCCAGATTCCGGGAGTAACAGGAGTGATCACAACACTGTATGATACAGCACCGGGAGAAGTGTGGAGCCGCGAACGTATCCGTGCAATGAAAGAAGAAGTAGAGGCAGCAGGGCTTCATGTGGCGGGAATCGAAAGTGTAAATGTGCACGATGCAATCAAAACAGGGGCACCGGAGAGAGACCAGTACATCAACAACTACATCGAAACACTGGAAAATCTGGGAAAAGAAGATATTCACCTGGTATGCTATAATTTCATGCCTGTATTTGACTGGACAAGAACAGAGCTGGCAAGAATGCGTCCGGACGGTTCTACAGTACTTGCTTACACACAGGAAGCAGTGGATGCACTGGATCCGGAAAAAATGTTTGATTCCATTGCAGGAGACATGAACGGAACGGTGATGCCGGGATGGGAACCGGAAAGAATGGAACATGTCAAAGAATTGTTCGAGATGTACAAAGAAATCGACGATGAAAAATTGTTTGAAAACCTGAAATATTTCCTGGAGAGAATTATGCCGGTTTGTGACAAATATGACATCAACATGGCAATTCATCCGGATGATCCTGCATGGAGTGTATTCGGACTGCCTCGTATCATCATCAATAAAAAGAACATTCTCCGTATGATGGAAATGGTAGATAACCCGCACAACGGTGTGACATTCTGCTCCGGTTCTTATGGAACAAATCTGGAGAATGACCTTCCGGATATGATCCGTTCCCTGAAAGGAAGAATCCATTTTGCACACGTGCGTAACCTGAAATTCAACTCTCCGACAGACTTCGAAGAGGCAGCACATCTGTCTTCTGACGGAACTTTTGATATGTATGAGATCATGAAGGCTCTTTACGAAATCGGATTTGACGGACCGATCCGCCCGGATCACGGACGTATGATCTGGGATGAAGTGGCAATGCCGGGATACGGACTTTATGACCGTGCACTGGGAGCAACATATTTAAATGGTCTGTGGGAAGCTATTGAGAAAGGAGCCAGATAATCATGAGATTAAGTGCAGAAGGACTCAAAGACAGAGCAAAATGGGAAGAGGCGGGATACGCTCTTCCAAAATTTGACAGAGAGAAAGTGACAGAAGCGACAAAAGAAAATCCGTTCTGGATTCATTTTGGTGCAGGAAATATTTTTCGTGCCTTTCAGGCGAATGTGGTACAGAACTTGCTCAATGAGGGAGTTCTGGATCGAGGTCTGATCGTTGCCGAAGGATTTGACTATGAAATCGTAGAAAAAATGAATCATCCACATGACGATTACACCATTCTTGTGACTTTGAAAGCGGATGGAAATATCGAGAAAACAGTAGTCGGAAGTGTGGTAGAATCTCTGACAGTCAATACAGAAAATGAGGCGGATTTTGCACGTCTGAAAGAGATCTTTGCAAAAGATTTTCTGCAGATGGTATCCTTTACAATTACAGAAAAAGGATACAGTCTTGTAAACGGAAAAGGGGAACTGCTTCCGGATGTAGAGGCAGACTTTGTAAGCGGACCAGAAGCTCCGAAGAGTTACATCGGAAAAGTAGCAGCGCTCCTTTATGCGAGATATCAGGCAGGAGAAAAGCCGGTGGCAATGGTTAGCATGGACAACTGTTCCCACAACGGAGATAAACTGTATGCAGCGATCAATACATTTGCAGAGAAATGGGAAGAGAACAAACTTACAGATGCAGGATTCAGAGCATATGTAAACTGTAAAGAAAAAGTGACATTCCCATGGACCATGATCGACAAGATCACACCACGTCCGGATGCTTCAGTAGAAGAACTTCTGAAAAAGGATGGAATTGAAGAGCTGGATCCGGTGATCACATCCAAGAATACGTATGTGGCGCCATTTGTAAATGCAGAAGAATGCGAATACCTTGTGATCGAAGATGCGTTCCCGAACGGAAGACCAGAACTGGAAAAAGGCGGTCTGATGTTTACAGAGCGTGAGACAGTAGACAAAGTGGAGAAGATGAAAGTCTGCACCTGCTTAAATCCTCTGCATACAGCGCTGGCAGTATTCGGATGTCTGCTTGGATATGAAAAAATCTCGGACGAAATGAAAGATACCGAATTAAAGAAATTAGTGGAGACCATAGGATACAAAGAGGGACTTCCGGTTGTAGTCAATCCGGGAGTACTGGATCCGAAAGAGTTTATTGATACAGTTCTTCAGGTTCGTGTTCCGAATCCATTTATGCCGGATACTCCGCAGCGTATTGCAACAGATACTTCTCAGAAACTGGCAATCCGTTTTGGAGAGACGATAAAAGCATATGCAGCATCTGACGAACTGGATGTCAAAGATCTGAAATTGATCCCGCTTGTATTTGCAGGATGGCTGCGTTACCTCATGGGTGTCGATGACAGTGGAAAGGCGTTTGACTTAAGTCCGGATCCGCTGCTTACAACCGTTTGCCCATATGTTGCAGACCTGAAGCTGGAAGAGGGACAGGATGTAGAAAGTGCAGTATCAGAAGTACTGAAGATGAAACAGATTTTCGGTGTGGATTTATATGAAGCAGGACTTGCCGAACTTGTATGTGGATACTTGAAAGAAATGACAAAAGCACCGGGAGCTGTTCGCGAAACACTCAAAAAATACGTGTAGGAGGAAGCAGTATGAAAGCATTTATGGATCAGGATTTCCTTCTGGAGACGGAAACTGCGAAGATGCTGTATCATGATTATGCAGCGAAGATGCCGGTTTTAGATTACCATTGTCATATCAGTCCGCAGGAAATCGCAGAGGACAGACAGTTTGAAAATATTACCCAGGTATGGCTGGGAGGTGACCATTACAAATGGCGTCAGATGCGTTCGAATGGAATCGAAGAGCGCTATATTACCGGAGATGCGTCCGATCGGGAGAAATTCCAGAAATGGGCAGAGACACTGGAGCGCGCGATCGGAAACCCGCTGTATCACTGGAGTCATCTGGAGCTTCAGCGCTATTTCGGATATCATGGCGCATTAAACGCGAAGACAGCAGAAGAAGTATGGAATCTTTGCAATGAAAAACTGCAAAGCCCGCAGATGAGTGCAAGAAATCTGATCCGCCAGTCCAACGTGACATTGATCTGTACAACAGATGATCCGGCGGATGACTTAAGATGGCACAAACAGTTAAAAGAGGATGATTCTTTTGAAGTGCAGGTACTTCCTGCATGGAGACCGGATCTGGCAATGAAGATTGAAAAGCCGGGATTTGCCGCATACCTCAAAAAACTGGGCGAGGCAGCAGGCATGGAGATTCATTCTTTTGCAGATATGAAAGATGCTCTGACAAAACGGATGGAATTCTTTGATGAGATGGGATGCCGCGCATCGGATCATGGACTGGACTATGCCATGTATGTGCCTGCTTCCGAGGAAGAAATCGAAGCCATTTTTGAAAAAGGAATGGCAGGAGAGCCGATCAGCAAAGAAGAAGAATTAAAATATAAGACTGCATTTATGCTTTATGCAGGAAGAGAATATCATCGTCTGGGATGGGCAATGCAGCTTCATTACGGATGTAAACGTGACAATGACGTAAAACGTTTCCGCAAGCTTGGACCGGATACGGGATTTGACTGTATTGACACTTATACGCCATCTGCACAGCTGGCAGATCTGCTCAATGCACTGAATGTGACAGACGAGCTGCCAAAGACGATTCTGTACAGTCTGAATCCAAACGACAATGCAGCCATCGGAACGATCATCGGATGCTTCCAGGATGCTGGCGTTGCAGGAAAGATTCAGCAGGGAAGCGCATGGTGGTTCAATGACCACAAGCAGGGCATGATCGATCAGATGACGTCCCTTGCAAATCTGGGACTTCTCAGTAATTTTGTGGGAATGCTGACAGATTCCAGAAGCTTTTTGTCTTATACAAGACATGAGTATTTCAGACGGATCCTCTGCAATCTTATTGGCGGATGGGTAGAAAACGGAGAGTATCCGGCAGATGAAGAGATCCTCGGAAGAATTGTGCAGGATATTTCTTACAACAACGCAGTGAGATATTTTGGATTTGATTTGTAAATAAAAGGAAAATGAGGAAAGATCAATGCTTTCCTCATTTTTTTAAGTTTAGAGTCAGATTTAATTTCCCAGTTCATTCTGAATGCGCTGTTTTGCATCCAGAATCAGATGTGTAAACTGTTCTACCCGGGCATCGTCCATTCGGTCTTTTGGTGCAGATACACTGATGGCATAAGCTGGTTTTCGGTGAAGCCCTTTTAAAGATACTGCAATACATCGAACCCCAAGTTCATTTTCTTCATTGTCCATGGCATAACCGTTCGTCCGCACTTCTGCGATCAGTTTCTGGAATTCCGGGAAATCAATGACAGTATAGTCGGTCAGTTTTTTGATTTCGCTGCGATCCCAGATCTTCTGAATCTTTTCATCCGACATGTCAGCCAGCAGCGCTTTTCCAACTCCGGAGCAGTACAAAGGAATTGATTTTCCGACCATAGAGATTAACCGCACGGAATTGTGGGAAGCCTCTACTTTATCAATATATACTGCATTCAGACCATCCAGTTGGACCAGGTGGACCGTTTCATTGGTCTGTTCTGCAAGTTCTTTAATGTAAGGGCGGATCAGATCGATGATATTATTCTGGGCCAGAATCTGGTTGGCGATTCCACAGAATTTAAATGTCAGACTGTATTTCAGTGTCTCCGCATCCTGCTTTGCATATTCCATACAGATCAGGGAGTTTAAGATACGGTGGACGGTACTTTTATTGAGATTTAATTCCTTGCTCAGTTCCAGAAGTCCGATCGGACCGGTGCGGGCAAGACATTCTATGGTATGGAAAATACGTTCCGATACCTGGATTGGGTTTTTTTCTTCCATAAAATTCACTCCTGTAAAGTCAGAGCTCAAAAGAGCGCTGTATATCATTCAGTGCTTATTGTAGCACGGTTTGGGAAGAAGAGTAAATAAGAAAATAACAAAGTAAAAAAATGTGAAGAATACCTTGACAATCGAGAGAAACTGAGTATAATCAAAATTAAAGAGTTCATATTACGAAACGCAGTTCCATAATATGAAACAGACAACGTGATTCAGTGATAAGGAGAATGACCATGAACGAAGTATTAGAAAAGATTCAGAAAATCGGGATTGTTCCGGTTGTTGTATTAAATGATGCGAAAGACGCAGCACCTTTGGCAAAGGCACTTTGTGACGGCGGACTTCCATGTGCAGAAGTGACATTCCGTACAGAAGCAGCAGAAGAGTCTATCCGCATTATGGCAGAGCAGTTCCCACAGATGCTGGTAGGGGCAGGTACTGTTCTGACAACAGAGCAGGTAGACCGTGCAGTTGCAGCAGGAGCAAAATTCATCGTAAGTCCAGGATTAAATCCAAAGGTTGTAAAATACTGTATTGAAAAAGGAGTTCCGGTGACACCGGGAACAGCAAATCCAAGTGATGTAGAGCAGGCAATCGAGCTTGGATTGGAAGTTGTGAAATTCTTCCCTGCAGAAGCAGCCGGCGGACTGAATATGATCAAGTCCATGGCAGCACCTTACACAAACATGAAATTCATGCCTACAGGCGGAATCAATGCAAAGAACATCAACAGCTACCTTGCATTCCCTAAGATTCTGGCATGTGGCGGAAGCTGGATGGTAAAAGGAGATCTTGTTGCAGCAGGAGAATTTGATAAGATTACAGAGCTGACAAAAGAAGCAGTGATGACAATGCTTGGATTTGAACTGAAACACATCGGAATCAACTGTGAAAATGAAGAAGAGGCTGAGAAAACAGCAGGAACATTCGCGTCTTTATTTGGATTCGAGAAGAAGAGCGGAAACAGCTCTGTATTTGCAGGAAGTGCTGTAGAAGCAATGAAGAGCCCATACCTTGGAGCAAAAGGACACATTGCAGTAGGAACAAACAGCGTAGATCGTGCAGTAAATTATCTGGAGTCTCAGGGCGTAGAGTTCAATATGGACAGTGCAAAATACAAAGACGGAAAACTTACAGCAATTTACTTAAAAGAAGAAGTTGCCGGATTTGCAGTACATCTTGTACAGAAATAAAAAATTATTAAAGGAGAATAATAATGAGTAAAAAAGTAGTTACATTTGGAGAAATTATGTTAAGACTTGCACCAGAAGGATATTATCGTTTTGTGCAGGCAGATACATTTGGAGCAACATACGGCGGTGGAGAAGCAAACGTAGCAGTTTCTCTGGCAAACTATGGATTTGATGCTTCTTTCGTGACAAAACTTCCGACACATGAGATCGGACAGGCAGCAGTAAATTCTTTGAGAAAATACGGTGTGGATACATCCAAGATTGCACGTGGAGGAGATAGAGTAGGTATCTACTTCCTGGAGAAAGGTGCTTCTCAGAGACCATCTAAAGTAATTTATGACCGTGCAGGTTCTTCTATCTATACAGCATCCAAAGAAGATTTCAACTGGAAAGAAATCTTTGAAGGAGCAGAATGGTTCCACTTTACAGGAATCACACCAGCACTCAATGACAATGTAGCAGAAATTTGTCTGGAAGCTTGTAAAGCAGCCAAAGAGATGAATGTGAAGATTTCCTGTGACTTAAACTACAGAAATAAACTGTGGAGCAAAGCAAAAGCAGGAGAAGTAATGGGTGAACTTTGCAAATATGTGGATGTATGTATTGCAAACGAAGAAGATGCAGCAGATGTATTCGGTATTCATGCAGCAAACACAGATGTAACTGCAGGAGAAGTAAATCACGAAGGATATAAAGATGTAGCAAAACAGCTTGCTGACCGTTTCGGATTTGAGAAAGTTGCAATTACACTTCGTGAATCTATTTCAGCAAATGACAATAACTGGTCTGCTATGTTATATGACGGAACAGACTATTTCTTCAGTAAAAAATATAAGATGCATATCGTAGACCGTGTAGGTGGCGGAGATAGCTTCGGCGGCGGATTGATCGCTGCAACACTGAGTGGATATGATTCACAAGCTACCATTGAATTTGCAGTAGCAGCATCCTGCCTGAAACACTCCATCGAAGGTGACTTCAACATGGTTTCTATGGATGAAGTTGCCAAACTGGCAGGAGGAGATGCTTCCGGACGTGTACAGCGCTAAGCACTTTCGGAAATAAATAAGCCATAATCACTATTTTGTTGCCAATATACGCCGGGACAGAGTTTTTCTGTCCCGTTTTTTTATTTCCCATTATGGGAGAAAAGAGATTGACAGGAACCTGTTTGTGTAGTACTATGAACCTATAAAACCGAAACGTTTCGGTTAAAAGGAAGGAGGATACAAAATGCCATTAGTAACATCAGAAAAAATGCTCTTGGACGCACAAAAAGGCGGATATGCAGTGGGCGCGTTTAATGTGGAAAATATGGAGATGGTAAAGGCAGTGATCGCAGCAGCAGAGGAGATGAAAGCGCCGGTGATGCTGCAGACAACTCCATCTACGGTAAAGTATGGAACTCTTGAGACTTTTGCAGGAATTGTAAAAGCAGAAGCTGAGAAAACAGAAGTTCCGGTATGTCTGCATCTGGATCATGGCAGCAGTTTTGATCTGGCCGTACAGGCCATGAAAGCAGGATATACGTCGGTGATGATCGATGGTTCTCATGAGACCTTTGAGGAAAATATTGCTCTGACGAAAAAAGTTGTGGAAGTTGCACGTGCCTATGGAGTTCCGGTAGAAGCGGAACTGGGAAAAGTAGGGGGAAAAGAAGATGATCTGGAGGCAGAAGCTGACACCAATACAGATCCAGAAGAAGCGAAGGAATTTGTAGAGAGAACGGGGGTTTCCTCTCTGGCGATTGCAATCGGTACAGCACATGGATTTTATGCAGGTACTCCGATATTGGATAAAGAGAGAGTCTCTGACTGTAAAGAAGTTGTTTCTGTGCCGTTGGTTCTTCATGGTGCAAGTGGACTCAGTGAAGAAGATGTGGTAGAATGTGTACAGCGTGGAATGTGTAAAGTGAATTTTGCGACAGAATTGCGTGTGGCATATACCGATGCAGTGAGAAAACTTCTGGAAGCACAACCGGAAGTCTTTGATCCGAAGAAGCTTGGGATTGCAGCAATGGAAGCCGTAAAAGAACAGACCATCCTGCGAATGAAAATGTGTGGATGTACAGGAAAGGCAGAGTAGTTCCACATAGATAGAGAGGCGGAAACGGTAAATGGGAGCGACGATGAAAGACATCGCGAGAGTGACAGGATTGGGGCTGGCGACGATCTCTTCCTATTTAAATGGAGGAAATGTACGGGAACAGAATCGGATTAAGATCGAGGCTGCAATCGAAGAATTGCATTTTGAAGTCAACGAAGTAGCGAGAGGATTAAAGACCAATCGGACAAAGACAATCGGAATTGTGATCCCGGAGTTAAACAATATCTTCTGTGCAGAGATTATCACAGAAGTAGAGGATGTCCTGAGAAATCACGGGTATGCAACGATGATCTGCGACTGTAGAACGGATGCCAGACGGGAAGAAGAAGCAGTAGAATTTCTGTTTCGTAAGAGGGTAGATGGCTTGATCCTGATGCCTTCTGGAAAATCAGGAAAGCATCTGGAGCGATTTTTAGATGCGGAGAAGCCAATCGTATTGATCGACCGGAATCTGGAGGATGTTGCCTGCGACAATGTACTGGTAGATAATCAGGGCGCTGTGGAGGATGCGGTGAAGAGGCTGCTTGCATCCGGGCATCAAAAAATCGGGATGATCGCTGGACCGGAGCATGTATTTACGGCCAGGGAGCGATATCGCGGATACGAGGCGGCGTTGAAAAATGTGGGGATCCAAGTAGAAGAGTCTTTGGTCGTGCATGGTGATTATACGATTGCCGGTGGGGTTCGGGCTATGAAAGAGCTTGTGGGACAGAATCCGGATATGACGGCAATGATTGTTTCCAACTACGAGATGACAGTAGGAGCCATGATCGAGTGCAATGAGATGGGGATTCAGATTCCCGGAGAACTTTCGGTGATCGGCTTTGATAATCTGGAGTTTGCCAAAGCCAGCAATCCGAAGCTGAGTATTGTGGCACAGCCGACAAAAGAGATTGGACGGCATGTGGCAGAACTGATCCTGGAACGGCTCGATGGAAATTCTAAGGACAGACCGCAGAAAGCTGTCAAATTAAAGACCAGTTTTGTAGAAGGAAAATCCGTACACATTTTGTCCAAGTGACAAAGTGTACGTGTTTTTACCCCATAAACCGAAACGTTTCGAAAAAAGTTCGGAGGAGAGAGATGAAACCATATTTAATAGGAATTGATATTGGAACAAGCGGATGTAAAATTGCCATATTTAACAAACAAGGGGAAGTTTTGGAAGCTCAGAGTGGGACGTATCCGGTTTATTATCCAAAGCCCGGGTGGGCAGAACAGGATCCAAGGGACTGGTGGGATGTGATCTGTCAGGTGTTGCCGAAAACTTTGAAAGCGGCTGAAGTTTCTCCGGAAGAGATTGCCGGTATCGGAATTGACGGACAGAGCTGGTCAGCTATCGCAGTGGATGCAAAAGGCAATGTTTTGACCAATACGCCCATCTGGATGGATACAAGAGCACAGTCAATCTGTGAGGAAATGAATGAAAAAATTGGGAGCAAGAAGATTTTTGAGCTGTGCGGAAATTCTCTGCAGCCATCCTATACTACGCCGAAAATCTTATGGTATCAGAGAAATCTTCCGGAAGTGTATGAAAAAACAGCGAAAATTTTGCAGTCGAACAGTTATATTGCATTCAAACTGACCGGAAATATGACACAGGATGTGTCACAGGGATACGGACTTCATTGTTTTGATATGCGTCAGAGAATCTGGAATGAGGAAATGTGTCAGGCTTTTGGATTTTCCAAAGACCTGCTTCCGGATATTTATGCCTGTCATGAAGTCATAGGAACAGTGACAGAAGAAGCAGCCGGAGCGTGCGGACTGTGCGTCGGGATTCCGGTGGTTGCCGGGGGACTGGATGCAGCCTGCGGCGCCTTGGGAGTTGGCGTCCTGCACGATGGGGATACCCAGGAACAGGGGGGCCAGGCAGGCGGCATGAGTATCTGCATGGGACAGTATTGTGCGGACGAGAGGCTGATCCTGGGAACACATGTGGTGCCGGGATGCTGGCTTTTGCAGGGAGGAACGACCGGAGGCGGCGGTGTCATGCGCTGGCTGGAACAGGAACTTGGAGACTGGGAACGGGAGGAAGGCAAACGAAGAGGAATCAGTTCTCTGGAGCTGATGAATGAGGAAGCAGATGCAGTCCCGGCAGGTAGTGACGGTGTGGTATTTCTTCCGTATATGTCCGGAGAGCGTTCTCCAATCTGGGATCCAAATGCCAAAGGAGTGTATTACGGGCTGGATTTTGGAAAGAAAAAAGGACATCTGATTCGCTCCGCAATGGAAGGGACTGCTTATGCATTGAAGCACAATCTGGAAGTTGCACAGGAGGCAGGCGCAAATGTCCAGGTGCTCAAAGCCATGGGAGGTGCGGCAAATTCCAGACTCTGGACGCAGATCAAAGCAGATGTGACAGGAAAGACGATCGAAGTACCGTCATCGGACACTGCTACGACATTAGGGGCAGCGATCCTTGCAGGAGTAGGTGTCGGAATGTATGAGAGTTTTGAAGATGCCGTGGAACAGACAGTCACAAAAGGAAGAGTTCATATCCCAAATACCGAACATGTGGATACATATGAAGCGGGATATGCGATATATAGGGAGCTGTATGAACAGTTGAAAAATCTGATGAAAAAAACAGGAGGAAAATGACAATGAAAGCAGCAGTGGTTTGTGCAAATGAAGATGTGCAGTACCTGGATTATGAAGAACCGACACCGGGACCCGGAGAAGTAAAAGTAAGAGTGAAAGCATCTGGAATCTGTGGGTCTGATATTCCAAGAGTTCTGCACAATGGGGTACATTTTTATCCCATCGTCCTGGGACATGAGTTTTCGGGAGATGTCGTGGAAGTGGGAGAAGGCGTGACAAAAGTAAAGGTAGGAGATCATGTGTCAGGCGCACCGTTGAAGCCATGTATGAAATGTGATGACTGCCAGAACGGAAACTTCTCTCTCTGCAAGCATTATAGTTTTATCGGATCCAGAGAACAGGGAAGCAATGCAGATTATGTGGTCATTCCGGAGCAGAATGCAGTTGTTTATGATCCGTCCATTTCTTATGAGCAGGCAGCCATGTTTGAACCATCTACCGTTGCACTCCATGGCTTGCTGCAGAATGAGTACAAGGGTGGAGAGTATGTAGCTGTATTGGGCGGCGGAACTATCGGAATGTTTACCATGCAGTGGGCAAAGATTTTCGGTTCCAGAAAAGTGGTGGTCTTTGATATCAGTGAGGAACGTCTGGAACTGGCGAAACGTCTGGGCGCAGATGCCGTGATCAATACCACAAAAGAGGATTACATGCAGGAGGCAATGGCGCTGACCGGACAGAAAGGATATGGCTATGTGTTCGAGACGGCAGGACAGATCCCAACCATGCATATGGCATTTGAGCTGGCAGGAAACAAAGCCAATGTCTGCTTTATCGGAACGCCTCACGAAGAGTTGACATTTACTCCGGCAATGTGGGAGAACATGAATCGGAAAGAGTTCCATCTGACTGGCTCCTGGATGTCCTACAGTGCGCCGTTCCCGGGAAAAGAGTGGGAATTGACCGCACACTATTTTGCAACCGGACAGTTAAAATTTGATCCTGGATTTATCTACAAAAAAGTTCCGATGAGTCAGGCGCAGGAAGCATTCCAGATGTTCAAGACTCCGGGGCTGGTCAAAGGGAAAGTGTTGCTTGTAAACGAATCGTAAAATGAGTGGGGAGAGAGTTGTAAGATGATACTGACCGTGACATTAAACGCAGCGATCGATAAACGCTACGTGGTGGAAAATTTCCGCCTGGGAGAAGTGAACCGTGTGAAAGAGTGTGCTTATACTCCGGGCGGAAAAGGATTGAACGTTTCCAAGCCGGCAGCGATTGCAGGAGAAGAGGTCGTTGCTACTGGTTTTGTAGGAGGACATGCGGGACACTATATTGAGGAGGCATTGAAGCCATTTGGAATCCGCAGTGAATTTTATCATCTGGATGCAGAGAGCCGTTCCTGCATCAATATCTGGGATGAGACAAACCGGGTACAGACCGAATTTCTGGAACCGGGATTTACAGTGACAGAAGAACAGTTTCAGGGATTTTTAGAAAAATTCAGAGATCTGGTCAAACAGGCAGATGTGGTGGCAATGTCAGGAAGCGTTCCGAAAGGACTGGATGGGACTGCGTATCAGCGCATGGTAAAGATCTGCAGGGAAGAGAAAAAGAAAGTGCTCCTGGATACAAGTGGAACTTTGCTGAAAGAAGGAATGAAAGCGAAGCCGACAATGATCAAGCCAAATCTGGATGAAATCCGGATGCTGACAGGAACCGCCTGTGAAAGTTTGGAGGAAATGATCGAAGCAGCAAAAGAAATCCATAAAAGTGGAGTAGAGATTGTGGCGGTTTCTCTGGGAGCAGAAGGTTCTTTTGTTGTATGTGACCAGGGAATCTATCAGGCAAAGGTTCCAAAGATCGATGCCGTCAATACAGTGGGATGCGGAGATTCCATGATTGCAGGCTTTGCAGTTGGATTCAGCAAAAATATTTCCGTGGAAGGAAGCTTAAGGCTTGCAAGTGCAGTTTCAGCCGCAGCAGCCCTTCGGGAAGAGACTGGATTTTTTGTGAAAGAAGATATGGAGCGTATTTTTAAAGAGGTTAAAATTAAAAAGATAAAATAAAGAAAGAGAGGAATAACATATGGCAGAAATGATCGATCCGGCAATGGTGCCGAAAGTAAAACTGTACACAGGAGAGGAGATTCCATGCGTGGGAATGGGAACCTTTGGTTCTGACCGTTTCACACCGGAGCAGGTGTCAAACGCAGTAGCAGGAGCTATCCGCTGCGGATATCGGATGTTTGACTGTGCTGCATGTTATGGAAATGAAGATCAGATCGGAGAAGTCTTCCATGCGGCATTTGAAGAGGGCGCAGTAGAAAGAAAAGATCTGTTCATTATGACAAAAGTATGGAATGATATGCATGAGAAAGTGGAAGAATCCTGCAGAAAGAGTATTCAGGATCTGCAGTGTGACTACATTGACCTGTTCTTTATTCACTGGCCATTCCCAAATTATCATGCACCGGGATGTGATGTGGATTCCAGAAATCCGGATTCTAAACCATTCTCTGTGGAAGAATTTATGAATACATACAGACAGTGTGAAGAATTGGTGAAAAAAGGGCTGATTCGTCACATCGGAATTTCCAACATGACTATTCCGAAAATGGAGGCAGTACTTCCGCTGATGGAGATTATGCCTGCAGCATGTGAGTCTGAGATGCATGTATGCTTCCAGCAGAAAGAAATCTTTGATTATTTGGTGGCACACAATATCCAGCCGATCGGATTTATGCCGCTTGGTTCTCCGCAAAGACCGGAAAGAGATATGTGCCCGGAAGATGTGGCAGATCTGCAGACACCCGAAATGCAGGAGATTGCAAAGGCACACGGATGCCATCCGGCGCTGATCGCTTTAAAATGGGCGCATCAGAGAGGACAGATCCCGATCCCGTTCTCTGTGCATGAGGTGGAATATGTAAGCAACTTAAAAGCGATGACAGAAGATCCATTGACAGAAGAAGAGATGAAACAGATCGAAACACTGGAAAGAAATAACCGTCTTGTAAAAGGACAGGTATTTTTGTGGGAAGGTGCAAAAGACTGGCATGATCTCTGGGATGAGGATGGAGAAATTGTAACATTATAACAAGAGAAGCAGGAAAGCAGAAAAATGCAGATCTTTCCTGCTTCTTTTAAAATGCTGTTTTCAGTTGGAGAAAATTCTGTTACAATAGAAATATCCAGCAGAAAAGAGGATGGGTTATGTACATTTTGTATAATAGGCTGATTACAGCACTAAATGAAAAAAAGCCGGATTCTACAGAATTTTATATCGCAAAAATGATGGTATGGAATTTGTGGGAGCTTCCACAAATGTCGATCAGTGATGTGGCGAAAATGTGTGCCGTTTCAAAATCGACAATTTCAAAATTTGTCAGAGATATCGGATTTGAAGATTATCTGGATTTTAAACTGGAAGCAGTACGGCAAGGAAAACGGGAAGTGTATAACAAAGACGGAAAATGCAATATTACAGATTATATTCACAGGCATGGTGTATGGGCATACGAAAAGGTATTAGCGGAAGATATCAGATCTGTGTTGTTTGGAATGGATGAAGAGCAGTTAAAACGTTTGGCAGCAGATCTGCATGAGTATCGGAATCTGGCTGCGTTTGGAATCAGTTATTCGGAATCCGCTGCCATTAATCTGCAGCATAAGATGCATTATTATCATAAATTTTTGTATACAACGATGAATGACAAACAGCAGGAACACTACATTGAAACAGCCGATGAAGAGACGTTGATTCTGATATTTTCTAATTCGGGAAAATATATCAGCGTATATCAAAATCGCGAGGGATGTCCTGTAAAGAACACGTTTGACAAAACAAAAGCGAAAATCGTACTGGTAACATCTAACAGGCAAATGATGGAGGATGAAAGAGTCGATGAATGTATACTGCTTGAGTATGCAGATTGCGTCCAAAATCATCCGATTTTATATCAGGTGTTCATAGAACGTCTTTTATATTGCTATGAAGAGATTTATGGAGTTCCATCAGAAAATAATCACATATAAAAATCAGAAAACAGAGATTTTAAAGTTTCCAAAATTCGAACTTTTTAAAATATCTGTTTTTTTTTATTATAATAGTAGTTACAAATAGAGCTTTATTTGAAAGAAGGAGGAACTATGGGAAAGATTTTTTTCCGGAAAGAAGCAGAGGAGTGGAATCAGGCATTTCCAGTTGGAAATGGATTTCTTGGAGCAATGGTATTTGGAAACACTGCAAAAGAAAGAATACAGGTAAATGAAGATTCGGTATGGTCAGGTGGTTTTTCTGACAGGGTGAATCCAGATGCGTCAAAATATTTGAAAAAGATCCGGGAATCTTTGTTTGCAGGGAATGTTCGGGAAGCGGAAAAACTGGCAGAGCAAAGTATGTACGCAACTTGTCCGAATATGCGTGTATATCAGCCCTTGGGGGACATCTGGATCCGTTTTTTGGATCAGGAAGTAACGCCCAGACTGGTTCGGGATGAAAGCGGTCTTCCGTATTTGCAGGAGTGTGCAGTCGAAGCGGAATCATATCAGAGAACATTGGATGTGGAAGAGGCAGTTGGAACGATCACGTATTGTGTCAAAGAGAAGGAATGGAAAAGGGAATTTTTTGTTTCGAATCCGGCACAGGCAGGGATGTATCGTATTTCTGCAGAAAGTGAAGAGGGGATCAACCTTGAGATATCTGCGACCAGAAAAGACAACCGTTCAGGAAGAGGGATTTCCTGCTGCGACCGGATCCAGGCACAGGACAATCAGTATATCTGGCTGGAAGGAGCATCTGGAGGTCAGGACGGGATTGCTTTTGTCATGGGGGTGCGTATCATTGCCTGCGGCGGAAGGCAATATCAGATGGGAAGCCGTATTATTGTAGAACAGGCGAAACAAGTTCTGATCTGTTTTACGGGGAGAACAACGTTCCGATCAGAAGAGCCGAAACAATGGTGCAGGAAACGTCTGGAACAATTATCTTTAGGCACATATGAAGAAAGAAAAAAAGAGCACATTGAGGATTATCGGTCGTATTTTGATACCTGTCGTCTTGTGCTTGAACAAAAGCAAAGTCTGGAACATTTGACAACACCGGAGCGATTAAAACGAATCAGAGCAGGAGAAAATGATATCGGGCTGATCAATCTGTACTATGATTTTGCAAGATATTTGCTGATTAGTTCCAGCAGAGAAGGAAGTCTGCCGGCAAATTTGCAGGGAATCTGGAATGAAGAATTTGAACCTATGTGGGGAAGCAAATATACCATTAATATCAATATTCAGATGAATTACTGGATGGCAGAAAAAACAGGATTATCTGCGTTGCACCTTCCGCTTTTAGAACATTTGAAGCGTATGTATCCAAAAGGAAAAGAAGTTGCAGAGTCTATGTATCAGGCAGAAGGATTTTGCTGTCACCACAATACCGATATATGGGGGGACTGCGCACCACAGGATTATCACACCAGTTCTACAATATGGCCAATGGGAGGCGCATGGTTGTGTCTTCATATATACGCACATTATCAATACACAAAAGATGTGGAGTTTTTGAAAGAATATTTTCCGATTTTAGAGGACAGTGTTCGGTTTTTTGTGAATTATATGGTTCAGAATCCAGACGGAAAGTGGGTGACAGGTCCGTCAAGTTCTCCGGAAAATATCTATATTACAGAAGAAAACCAGTATGGATGTCTTTGTATGGGACCAACGATGGATATCGAAATCGTAAGAGAATTGTTTGGAGATTATGTAAAAGCAGCAGCAATTCTGGAACAAGAAGGAGCATTCACTGAGATCGTGAAAGAGAGAATGGAAAATCTGCCGGAATTAAGGATTGGAAAATATGGGCAGATTCAGGAGTGGGATCAGGATTACGAAGAACTGGAAGTAGGACATCGACATATTTCACAGTTGTTTGCCCTGTATCCAGCACAGCAGATTCGAAAGGATAAGACTCCGAAATTGGCAGAGGCTGCAGAAAAAACGCTTGCTCGTCGTTTGGAAAATGGCGGTGGACATACCGGGTGGAGCAAAGCATGGATCATTCTGTTTTTTGCAAGACTATGGAATGGAAAAAAAGCGTATCAGAATCTACAGGAATTATTAGCAGATGCAACATTAGATAATTTGTTAGACAATCATCCGCCATTTCAGATTGACGGAAATTTTGGAGGGGCTTGCGGGATTTTAGAAATGATCGTACAGGATTTTGAAGATACGGTGTATGTTCTTCCTGCTTTGCCGCGTGAGATTCCAGAGGGAAGGGTGAATGGGGTTCGAACCAAAAGCGGATTTCTTTTGAATATGGAATGGACAAGTGGCAGAGTAAAACGAGTGGAATTAAAATCTGTTCACGGAACAGAGATTACCATTGTAAATGAGGCATTGGAATCAAGAAAGATCCAGTGTGAAAAGGGAGAAACGGTAATTCTTGTATTTGAATGAAAAGAGAGGAATAGAGATGAAATACGAAAAAATGATCAGGGAGATCGTAGATGCGATCGGAGGAAAAGAAAATATTCAGAATGTATATCATTGTGCGACAAGACTTCGATTTCAGTTGAAACAGGAGAACACAGTGCAGGATGAAACAGTAAAAAATATAGAAGGGGTACTTTCTGTTGTGAAAGGAGGCGGACAGTATCAGGTTGTCATTGGCCGTCACGTTGGAGACGTATATCAGGAACTGGTATCGATGTATGGACTGCAAACAGAAGAAAGCGGATTAAAAGATGCAAAAGAATTTAAAGAGGAAATGAAAGATAAAAAAATTTCCAGTCGCTTTATTGATACTATTTCAGGAGTCTTTACTCCAATTTTGAATTTGCTGATCGCAACAGGAATCATTAAATGTTTCCTGGCTTTGATGACTGCGACGGGGCTGATGGATGCAACGGCCGGAACGTATCAGATTTTGTCCATTGCAGGGGATTGCTTTTTTTACTTTATGCCAGTCTTCTTAGGATATACAGCAATGAAAAAGTTTGGAGGCACACCATTTGTCGGGATGGCCATTGGTGCAGCTCTTGTGTATCCGTCAATCGCGGTTATGATGGGAGGAGAACCGCTGTATACCGTATTTGCAGGTACGATTTTTGAATCACCGGTCTATGTTACATTTCTGGGGATTCCGGTAATTCTGATGAATTATGCAAGTTCTGTGATTCCGGTTGTGTTGGTCTGCTTCTTTGCGGCAAAGCTGGAAAGAGTTTTAAACCGCCATATTCCGGAATTGGTAAAAGCATTTGTGGTGCCAATGCTCACGATTTTAGTCAGTGTCGTAGCAGGACTTTTGGTATTGGGACCGATCGCAACGTTTGCCAGTGACCTGTTGGGAGCTTTTATGGGATTCTTATTTGAAATCAATTCTACAGTTTGTGGTTTCCTCTATGGAGCGCTGATCCAGGTATGTGTGATGTTCGGAGTACATTGGGGATTTGTAGCATTGAATGTGAATAATATGGCAACATTGGGATATGATGCAATTACGATCGCAGGTCTGGCTTCTGCATTTGCACAGGCAGGAGTAGTTCTGATGATCATGTTAAAGACGAAAAATAAGAAATTAAAAGGAGTATGCGGTCCGGCAATCATTTCTGCAATGTTTGGAATTACAGAACCTGCGATTTACGGAGTGACATTGCAGTTTAAACGTCCGTTTATCCTTGCGTGTCTGGCTTCCGGTATCGGTGGAGCGATTATTGGATTTGGCGGAGTCAAACAGTATTCAGCCGGAACAAATGGAATTTTTGGATGGCTGCAGGTAATCAATCCACAGACAGGTTTTGATTCTACAGTGGTTGCGGCAATCCTTGCATGTGTTGTAAGTTTTGTGTCTGCAGTTCTTCTTATGAAGATATTTGATAAAAAATTGGGAATTGATAATATCTAATCCTCTAATAATATAGAAAGAATGTGAAAATGGTGTCGGATGATTCCGGCATCATTTTTGCATCCTGTAAATTTTACTTTCACAATCCCGGTCTTTGTTGTATACTAGGCGTAGACATTTCTGTATTTTCGACAGAAAGTGCGGTGGGAGGATCCAAACATGTATAAAGTATTATTGGTGGATGATGAAATCCTGGTTCGGGAAGCAATCAGTGCGAAGATAGAATGGGAACAGATCGGTTTTGAGCTGGTGGGGGATTGCGAGAATGGAAAGGATGCGATAGAGTTTGTCAAAGAACATCCGGTAGATTTAGTATTGACAGATATTTGTATGCCCTATATAGACGGGATGGGGCTGAGCAGATATTTATATGAAAATATGCCGCAGACGAAGATCGTGATATTTAGCGGTTACAGTGACTTTGAATACGCAAAGCAGGCAATTCAATATAAAGTAGCCGAATATTTACTGAAACCAGTGACTGCAAAAGAACTGACAGAAGTGCTGATCCGGATTCGGGAAAAGCTGGACAGCGAACGGTCGGAAGAAGAGAAGATCGATGTCTTAAAAAAGGCATATCGTACGTATACGAAGAATGAGGCGCTCATTATTTCAAAGACATTGTCCAGACTGATCCAGGGGACGCAGGCGATCGAGACCAGCATGGAAGAATTAAAAGAATTTGGAATTGAACTAGGCGGCGCATTTTACAGAGTTGTGACGACCGATATCGATGTGTATTCCAGCCTGTACGATACCGATGAAGAACTGAAAAAAGAGAGCGCGCTGATGTCATTTGTAGTAGAGAATATCAGTCATGAGATCGTGAGCAATCACAATGCGGGAATTGCATATCGAGATTCAGACAGCAGAGTCTGTATGTTATTATGGACGGACACACCAAAAGAGTTCCGTCAGGAAGCTCGTGAGATTTGTCAGGAGATCCAGGAGATGGTACGACAGGCCATGCAGTTGAGCGTTTCTATCGGAATGGGGACTTATGTAGAAAAGCTGGAAGATCTTCCAAAATCATATGAAGCAGCGGTGCAGACATTAAAATACCGCTATACCAGAGGAAGTGGACAGGTGTATGACTGCGAAAGTTCCATGAGCTGCGGCAATCTCCTGGAGCTGGAGCAGGATTTTCATGAAATCGAAGAGGTGGCAAAGGGGAAAAGAACCGAAGAATTATTTGATATTCTGGATCATGTAGAGAACTGGATCTGTCATGGATATGTAACTAGAGGCCAGGCAGTCTCCTGGCTTCGGCAGATTATGGTGATCCTCTACGGAGTGGTGCGCAGGGCAAATGAAGATTTTGTGCTTTCCGAAGAAGAAATGGAAGAAATCATGGAAGCCCGCAGTTTTGAAACTGCTATGGAAAAAGTGAAAAAGTATGCAAAAAAAGCAATGGAGGCTATGGAGATGGCAGGACAGTCCAGCGGAGAACGTTGGGCAAGACAGGCTTTGGAGTATCTGAAAGAGAATTACAGCAATCCGTCTCTTGCGCTAAATGATGTATGCGAACATCTGAATATCAGTACCAGCCGGTTCAGCAGTGTATTTAAAGAGGCGACAGGAAAGACCTTTACAGAAGCGCTCAATGGGATACGGATGGAACGTGCCAAGCAGCTGCTTCGGGAAACCAGTCTGAAGAATTATGAGATTGCAGAAAAAGTAGGATTTAGCGATCCACATTACTTTAGCATCGCATTCAAAAAGATGACAGGGCGCACTCCAAAAGAATATGCCAGGGAGAATTAGAGCATGAAAAACCGGGATAAGACACTATTTGGAAGGTTTAAAAGCATTCAGGATGCGATTCTGCTGTCGTTTTCGGCGCTGGTTATTGTAGCAGTGCTGATTTTCCTGCTGATCGCGATGGACTTTACAAAAAAGACGATTTATGAGAATTCCAGTTCTTCCATGTCCCAGCTGATCAAGCAGGTCAATTATGACATCGATTCGTATATTGATTATATGGAAAATATTTCCTGGGTGATCGCCAATGGAAGCGATGTGCCCAGGTATTTATTTGAAGAGGGACAGACTCAGCAGGAGCTTGAGGAAGAGCGAGAACGTATTCTGACACAGTTTAATACGATCATGGAAAGTCGTTCCGATATTTATAATATTGCAGCTGTGGCCAATAATGGGAAAGCGCTGATCAACCATGGCAGTGCAAAATTAAATGAATATGTGGATATCAGACAACAGGACTGGTATCAGGCGGCTCTCCGTTCGCCAAGTGGGATTTCCATTTCCTCCTCCCATGTGCAGAATGCCATTGCGGGAAGTTATCATTGGGTGATCACCCTGAGCCGTGCGATCATCAATAACCAGACTGGAGAGCGGGAAGGCGTTTTTTTTGTAGATCTCAACTATAGTGCCATCAGCGGGCTGTGCAGCAACACCTCTATGGGCAACAAAGGGTATATGTTCATCCTGGATGAACAGGGAAGCATGATCTATCATCCCAAACAGCAGCTGATCTATGGAGGCTTAAAAGAAGAGCGGATTGACGAGATTTTAAATTCCAGGGAAAACTATCTGGAGACAGAAGAAGGGGCAGAAAGCAAACTGTATACCATGTCAAAATCCGAAAAGACAGGATGGACCGTGGTAGGTGCTGCATATGTATCAGAGTTGATGAAAAACAATCAACAGGCCCAGATGATGTATCTGTTGGCTGCTCTGGGCATTTTATTAGGAGTGATCATCATTTCCAGTTTTATTTCCCGTGAGATCACCAAACCACTCCGAAGACTCCGGGATTCGATGAATCTGGTACAGGAAGGAAATTTTGAAGAGGCGAATGTAGAGATTACGGCAGAAAATGAAATTGGAAGTCTCAGCAGATCGTTTAATGCCATGACACGCCGGATCCGTGCGCTGATGGAGCAAAATATTTATGAACAGCAGCAGAAACGGAAAAGTGAGATGAAGGCACTGCAGGCACAGGTAAACCCGCATTTTCTCTATAACACGCTGGATTCTATCATCTGGATGTCCGAAGCAGGAGAAAATGAGCAGGTGGTACTGATGACGGCAGCTCTTGCAAAACTGCTGCGGCAAAGTATCAGCAATGATCGGGAGCAGATTACCATTTCGGAAGAAATCGAATATGTGAGAAGCTATCTGACCATTCAGAAAATGCGCTATAAAGATAAACTGGAGTATACCATTGATGTGGAAGATCGTATTTTGAATGTCATGATCATCAAATTTGTGCTGCAGCCATTGGTGGAGAATGCGATTTATCATGGATTGAAGTACAAAGAGACCAAAGGGAATTTAAGCATCCGTGGGTATCGAAAGGGAAACCGAATCTGTCTTGTGGTTGCAGATGATGGTGCAGGGATGGAGGAAGAAGAACTGGAACACATTCTGGAAAAGAAAGAGAAGAAAACCAAATCCAATGGTGTGGGGGTTTACAATGTGCAGAAACGGCTTCAGCTGTATTATGGTCCGGAATATGGGATTTCTTATATAAGCAGAAAAGGGGAGGGAACTGTTGCAACAGTCACGATCCCGCTGGACGGAGGGAAGAATCATGAAGACACAGGCAGGTAAACGGGTATTTGCAGCGCTGACCGTAGGAGTCATGTTTTTGCTCCTGCTTTTGATTGCTGTGGGGGTTCTTCAGGAAAGTTCCCATGAGAAACGGGTCTATCAGATTATGTTGATTCCCAAAACAGTAGACCCTACCAATGATTTCTGGACAGGTCTGACCGAAGGAGCAAAGCTGGGGGCAGAGGAATTTGGATGTGAGATCAAAGTGGTCGGCGGAACTGCAGAAAATGATTATGAGGGACAAAATGAGATTATTGAGACCTGCATAGAAAAGGATCCGGATGCACTTCTGATCGCACCATGCAGTTACAGCGAAAGCACAGAGGCGATTGAGAAGGCAGTGGCAGCAGGGATTAAAGTGATCCTGATCGATTCTGTGATTGATAAGGAAATTGCAAATGGGGTTGTGGCCACCAATAATTTTAAGGCAGGACAGGAACTGGGAGAGTATACCAGCACTCTGTTAACAGAGGACTCTCGAATCGGGATCATCTCTCATGTGCAAGGTTCTTCTACTGCAGCAGAAAGAGAAGCAGGAGTAAGAGACGGACTGGGAGAATTTCAGGATCAGATTGTAGATATTGTATATTGCAACTCTTCTTATGAAGTGTCCTCCGAGCTGACCAGAAAAATGTTAAAGGCACACCCGGAAATTGATACCCTGATCGGAACCAATGAATATGCAGCCGTGGGAGCGGCAAGAGTGGTGAAAGCACAACAGCTTGGAGAGCAGATCCAGGTAGTGGGAGTGGATAACTCTGTGGAGGAAATCCAGCTTCTGGAGGCTGGGATCATCCAGGGAATTGTCATCCAGAAACCGTTTAATATCGGATATCTGGGAGTGCAGCAGGCAGTTAAGGCTGTGGAAGGATATCCGATGGAATACAATCTGGATTCCGGATGTAAACTGATCACAAAAGAAAATATGTACGAAGAGGAAAATCAAAGACTGTTATACCCATTTTCCGGTCAACAGTAAGGCAGAATGGTAAAAAATTACACTGAAAGGTATAAAAATATCTGACAGTGTAATTTTTTAACCTTTTTTAGGAAAATTTTCGATTTCCTTAAGAACTAAGAAATACTATACTATAAATAAATCTTGGTTCGACAAATCATGGAGTTCTGAAGTCCTGTGCATTCGGTTGAGAATGACAGGAAAAAAGAAGTCTGTGAAGGTGGAAGAAAAAGATGGAAAAGAGTCCGCATTTTCCATGAGCGGAACGAAAGAAATAGGAGGATGAAAAGTGGAAAAGATTAAACAAAATCCTTTTGTAAAAAAGGTAGGGTTTAACAGAATTGTGTTATGCTTCGTATTACTTCTGATGTACGGCTTTTTCTGTGCACTGACACAGGGAAGTTTCTTCGGAATTGAACGTATTCTGAATACCCTCAATTATGTATATTTTCTGGGATTCTTATCATTAGGAGTTACCTTTGTAATCGCAACAGGAGGAATTGATTTCTCCATCGGACCGGTAATGTTCTGTTGTGCATTGATTTCAGGATACTGCTTCACATCATACGGGATGCCAATGCCTGCAGCATTGATTCTCAGCGTTGTGATCGGACTGGTTTTCGGAATCTTTAATGGATATCTGGTTGCGTACTGGTCAGTACCTTCTTTCATCACTTCCATGGCAAGTATGAATATTTCCAAAGGTATTGCATCTGTATTCACAAAGACACAGTCTGTCAGCTGGCCACAGGAGATGCAGGACGGCGGATGGTTCAGAAAGATCATCAGCATTGATGGTATTCCGGTAGGATTGATCATCTTTCTTGCAGTAGCTGTAATCTGTGCAGTTCTGCTGAACAAGACAAAACTGGGACGCTACGTCTTATGTCTGGGAAGCAACAAAGAAGCAGTAAGACTTTCCGGTGTTAATGTAAAGAAATGGGAAATGTCAGCATACGTTATCTGTGGAATTCTGGTTGGTATTGGAGCAATCTTCTTCACAGCAGCATATACAACTGTTCAGCCTGGATATGGTGATCAGTACAACAACGAAGCAATTGCTGGTTGTGTAATGGGTGGTACTTCCATGGCAGGTGGACTTGCTTCCATCAGTGGTACAGTGATCGGTGTGTTCATCATCGCACTGCTTCAGGAAGGAATTCTGGCTCTTGGCTTTACAAAAGATTATCAGCTTATCATCACAGGTCTTATCGTTATCGTTGCAGTATTCAGTGACGTTGTCGCAAGACGCAGAAAGAACTAATCGTGATACATAATAATTGAGAGAAGAAGTGAAAGAGAAAGGCAAGGGTAATAAAATGGGTGAAGTTATATTAACGATGAAAGGAATCGACAAATCTTTCCCGGGTGTTCATGCACTGGATCATGTAGATCTGGAAGTCAGAAAAGGTGAAGTCCTTGCTCTGATGGGAGAGAACGGTGCCGGAAAGTCAACCTTGATGAAGGTTCTGACAGGTATCTATAAAAAAGATTCCGGAACTATTACATATGAAGGAAAAGAAGTAGAGTTTGCCAATACAAGAGAAGCTCAGGATGCCGGTATTGTAATCGTGCACCAGGAGCTGAACATGCTTGGTCATCTGACAGTGGCACAGAACATCTTCATCGGAAGAGAGTTCAAAAAAGGACTTCGTATCGATGATAAAAAGATGAACGATGAAGCAAAGAAACTGTTTGACAGAATGAATATCGACATTGATCCAAGAGAGACTATGAATCACTTGACAGTCGGAAAACAGCAGATGTGTGAGATCGCAAAAGCAATTTCCCACGATGCAAAGGTTATCATCTTTGACGAGCCTTCTGCAGCGCTGACAGAGACTGAGATTCAGGAAATGTTCAAGATCATCAACGATCTGAAAGCAAAAGGAATCGGTATTGTTTATATCTCACATCGTATGGATGAGATCAAGGTCATCACAGACCGTGTTACGGTTATGCGTGATGGTACATATGTTGGAACACTGATCACAAAAGACTGTACAAAAGATGACATCATCAACATGATGGTTGGACGTGTAATCTATGAAGATCCAAAGACACAGAACATGGTGCCAAAAGATGCACCGGTAGTATTGAAAGTAGAACATCTGAATGCTGGAAAGATGGTAAAAGATGTCAGCTTCGAGCTGCATAAAGGAGAGATTCTTGGATTCTCCGGATTGATGGGAGCAGGACGTACAGAGACAGCGCGAGCGCTCTTTGGTGCTGACCCGATCGACAGCGGTGATATCTACATCAACGGTAAAAAAGTTGAGATCAAGAGTCCGGAAGATGCAGTTAGAAATGGTATCGGATATCTTTCAGAAGACAGAAAGAGATACGGAATCGTTGTTCAGAAATCAGTGGCTGAGAACACTTCTATGGCAACAATGGAACAGTTTATGAAGGGTATCTTCATTGACAAGAAGAAAGAAAAAGAAGTAGCGCAGCAGTATGTAGAGTCTCTGGCAACAAAGACACCAAACGTAGAACAGCTTGTTGTGAACTTGTCAGGTGGTAACCAGCAGAAAGTTGTTATTGCAAAATGGCTGACAAGAGACTGTGATATCCTGATCTTCGACGAGCCTACCAGAGGTATCGACGTTGGAGCGAAAAATGAAATTTATAAACTGATGAATCAGCTGGCAGAACAGGGCAAAGCCATTATTATGATTTCCTCTGAAATGACTGAGATCTTACGTATGAGCGACAGAATCATCGTAATGTGTGAAGGAAAGAAAACTGGTGAGCTGGATATTTCCGAGGCTACACAGGAAAATATCATGAACATGGCTACACGAGAGATAGAGTAGGAGGAAGTAAAAATGGCAAATAAGACAACAAAGACGGCTGGCACAAATAAGTCGTTCATTGACAGAATGGGAGGACAGAAGTTCATCGTTTTCCTGATCGTAATCGCAATGTTCATCTTCTTTTGTGCAATGAGCCCGGGATTTAGAAAATATACAACATTTGTAAGTATTCTGGATTATTCTTACTACATTGCATTGATGGCAATCGGAGTTGCGTTCCCGTTGATGACAGGTGGTGTAGACCTTTCCATCGGTACAGGTCTGATCTGTTACTCTCTGATTGGTGGATATCTGATCGTACATCAGGGATGGCCGACAGCAGCAGGTATGCTGGTAAGTGTTTTATGTGGTATTGTAATCGGAGTTTTCAATGGAATCTTAGTAGCGATCATGGAACTTCCGGCGTTCCTGGCAACATTGTGTACCTGCATGATCACAAGAGGTATCGGTGCCATTGTTGTAGGGGGATTTGGTATTCCTTGGCCGGTAGCAGGATCACCGGAAGGATGGTTTAGAAGCATCTTTAAGATCAAGATGGATGGACTGAACATCCCAATCGGATTTTTATGGATCATCTTACTTGTAATCCTTATGACATTTGTATTGAACCATACAAAAATCGGACGTTACACTCTGGCAATCGGAAGTAATAAAGAAGCAACAAGACTTTCCGGAGTCAACGTAAAATTCTATCACATCATGGCATATGTGATCTGTGGATTTTTTGCAGGACTGGCATCTATTTCCTACTCTGCAATCTTCGCAACAGTTCAGCCAGGTAGTGGTGCAGGATTTGAGCTGGAAGCAATCGGTGGAGCCATCATCGGTGGTGTTTCCATGACAGGTGGTGTAGGAAGTATCACAGGAACACTGGCTGGTGTATTCGTAATCTGTCTGTTAAAGACAGGACTTCCGTTCATCGGACTGACAGCAAACTGGCAGCAGATCATCACAGGTTTTGTATTGATCGCAGCTGTATTGATCGATATCTTCAAGAGAAAGAAAGAAGCAGCTTAATCGATTACAGCAGTAACAAAGAAAGATAGATAGCAGACCGGAGTGGGAGTCTAAAAGATTCCACCGGCTGTTACTATAGAAACGAGGAGACTGTACCTCAGGTATTACAGTCGGAAAACATATCTTAGGAGGATAAGAACTATGAAAAAGAAAGTTTTAGCAGTGTTACTTGGTGGATGCATGGTAGCAGGAATGTTAGCTGGATGCGGCGGAGACAACAAAGAAGCAGCTGACAGCGGAAGCGACAAAGGCGGAGACAAAGGTGGAAATTATCAGTTTGAAGTCGTTGTAAAGAGCTTCCAGTCTACATACTGGCAGGCAGCAAAACAGGGTATTGATGCAGCAGCAGAAAAACTTGGTGTAAAATGTAACACAACAGGACCAAATGCTGAGTCCGATATCGCTGATCAGGTAACTATGCTGAACAATGCGATCAACAAAGCTCCAGACGGAATCGCTCTTGCAGCTTGTGATCAGAGTTCTGTTATTAAATCTCTGCAGACAGCACTTGACAAAAAAATCCCGGTAGTTTGCTTCGATACAGGTGTAGCAGATGCTCCAGAAGGATCTGTATATGCAACAGTTGTTACTAACAACGAAGAAGCTGGTGGAATCGCAGCAGAAAAAATGTATGAAGCTCTGAAAGATCAGATCGCAAATGCAAAAGACACTGTAAGAATCGGTGAAGTAAACCAGGATGCAACATCTGGAAATATCACAGGACGTGGTATGGGATTCATCAATAAATTCAAAGAACTTGCTGAAGCTGACGGAAAGAAAGTTGCAGTAGTTGGAAATGAATACTATGTGAACCTTGTAGAAAACAATGCAAAAGAAGCAGATGCTGATATCATCATCGAAGTAGCTGTACCTGCACAGACAACAGTAGAACTGTCTGCTACAGAAGCTTCTAACATCATGAACAAAAAAGATACAATCGCTATGTTTGGTTCTAACCAGGTAACAGCAGAAGGTCTTCTGACAGCAAACCAGAACCTGGATGTACTTGGATCAGGAGATGGAAAGATCCTTGGTGTAGGATTTGATGCTGGTTCAACACAGAAAGCAGCTGTAAAAGACGGAACATTACTTGGATCTGTAACACAGGCTCCAGTAGATCAGGGAAGAATCGCTATTGAGACTCTGAATGATATCTGCGAAGGAAAAGAAGTAAAAGACGTAGAGACAGCTTGCTACTGGTATGATGCTGAAACTATGGAAGATGCAGAAATCGCACCAAACCTTTACGACTAATTTTTAAAAAGATATCGCTGTAGAAAGCGGTGATATAGAAAGAGAAACCGGGGGTTTCCCCGGTTTCTTTTTATGAAACACACTCAGGAGGACACAGATATGCTCAACGGAATCGAAAGAATATTTGACAACAGGAATCAGATGCTGAAACATCTGAAAAAAAAGTCATTTGAGAAAAATACACAGGATTTTATTGATGTGCATGGACATTATTTTCGGGAGATGACAGAATATGTCGAGCAGTGCCCGGATAAAGAGCAGGCAGCACAGGAAATCGCAGACACGATTGTGAGCTGCGTGGAGAAGAACTTTGCTTCAAAAAAAGGAAAGATCGACTCCAGAACACAGGTGGACCTGAATTTCTTTATGATTTATTATGTTTTTCCCACGATCTTGGGGACAGAGCACGAAGATGCAAAACTGATCGCAGACAGTATCTGCAGCACATGGGGAAAACAGTTTAAGGAAAGTAAGATCCAATATACGGATTATGATACGTTATATGGATCATTCCGGGAGAAAATTTTTGGTATTTTTTAGGATCACACAGCTACATCAAAACGGGAAGCGGATCGAGATGTTATTCTGAGGTTCAAATGGTATAAAGAGAGTGTTTTCAGTCGATTACGGGGAATCCCCACAGGACAGTCCAAGAGACAGACCTGTGGGGACTTTTTATAGTTTTAAATACTGTTTTGGAGTAGTGCCTTTATACTTCTTGAAGGTCTTGATAAAGTAACTTAAATCATTAAAACCAGAGGCATATGCGATTTCTGTAATAGAAAGATCGGTTGTGATCAATTGGTAGCAGGCGCGTTCGATCCGGTAGTAGTTCAAATAGTCAATGGGAGTCCGATGGGTCATTTCGTGGAAAAACCGACAGAAATATTTGGGGGACATCCCGACACTGGCAGAGATCTCATCCAGTGTCAGCGGCAGGTTATAGGAGGATTCCATGAATTCCAGAGCCTGCTTTAACTGTACGATCCGTTTGTGGCTGCGGTGTTGGGTATCCGGGGAACTTTCGTATAAATGCTCACTGAATAAGGAGCCGAAAAACTGGTACATCGTGCCAAATACAATTAACTGGTACCCTTCTTTTTTAGAAGCAGCGGCGTCAAATAGATGCCAGATGATCTGGTGAACAGTGGTACAGTTTCTGGTATAGTGTGTTTGCACAGAAACCTCATGGTCTGTGATCTGACGCAGAAAGCGGCAGCAGGAATCGGTCTTGTTCATCAACATATTCATATCGAATACCAGACATTCATAAATGCACGAATCTGGAATCCCGGAATGGATGGAACCGGCAGGGATAAAGACCGTGTCTCCGGCTTCTGCCAGAAATTCCACCTCATCAATGGTAACTTTTAAAGTACCGCTCAGAATGCGGATCAGTTCAAATTCTACATGCCAGTGAAAAGACATGACATACTGAGGATGCGATACGGTTACATGGTAATACTCCAGAGGAAAATCAGCAGTTCCTCTTCTTCTGTTTTCACGATAGTTTATATACTGCATAGTGGACTCCTAGGTGAATATTGTTATATTTTTTACTATTATAGCACAAGTAAAAATGATCAGACAATGCTAAAATAAAAACAGTGATGAGTAAAAACCTTTGAAAGGAGGCATATCAGTGAGCGATAAGAAAAAACAAGTTCTGGCGTTTGACTTCGGAGGAGGAAGCGGACGCGCGATCCTGGGAACATTAGAAGACGGAAAGATCCATATGGAAGAAGTGCATCGTTTTTCCAATGATCCGGTAATTGTGAACGGAACCATGTATTGGGACACACTGAGACATTTTTTTGAGATTAAGCAGGGCATTGTAAAGGCAAAGCAAAAAGGCGGATTTGAAAGCATAGGAATTGATACCTGGGGTGTTGATTTTGGACTTTTGGACGAGCATGGCGATCTGCTGGAGAGTGCCGTACATTATAGAGATGACAGAACTCTGGGAATGCAGGAAGAAGTATTTAAGGTAATCCCCAAAGAGGAAGTCTACGATTTGACAGGAAATCAGTTTGAAAATTTTAATACTATTTTCCAGTTATATTCTCTGGTACAGAAAAGACCATGGATTCTGGAAAAAGCAGACACTTTGCTTTTGACACCGGATCTGTTCAACTATTTCCTGACAGGTGAGAAAAGAGCCGAGTATACGATGGCAACAACTACACAGCTGATGGATGCCAGAAATAAAGTATGGTCTGACCGGATTCTGGATGCTCTTCAGATTCCGAAGAAGATCTTACCGGAGATTGTTCCAAGTGGTACAGTTGTAGGTACTCTGCAGCCATCTATTTGTGAGGAATTAGGAGTAGAGCCTGCGAAAGTTATTGCGATCACAGGACATGATACACAGAGTGCAGTTGTCTCCGTTCCGACACAGGAAAAGGATTTCATCTTTATCAGTTGCGGAACATGGAGTCTGTTCGGTACAGAGCTTGACGGACCGATCATCGGTGAGAAGTCACTGGAGTGTAATGTCAGCAACGAAGGTGGATATGGCAATACGACGACACTGTTGAAGAATATCATTGGACTGTGGCTTGCACAGGAGAGCAGAAGACAGTGGATTCGGGAAGGACAGGAGTATTCCTTTGGAGAACTGGAGCAGATGGCACAGAAAGCAGAGCCATTCCAGAGTTTTATCGATCCGGATGCACCGGAATTCGTTCCGGCTGGAAATGTTCCGGAGCGCATCCGCGAGTTCTGCCGCAGAACAGGTCAGAAAGTACCAGAGACGATCGGAGAGATCATGTGCTGTATCAATCAGAGTCTGGCTCTGAAATACAGATATGCACTGGAGCAGATTGAAAGCTGTACAGGAAAACATTACTCTGTGATCAATATGATTGGAGGAGGAATCCAGAGCAAGCTGCTTTGTCAGATGACAGCCGGAGCAAGCGGACGCAAAGTCATTGCAGGACCGGTAGAGGCAACAGCGCTTGGAAATATCGCTGTTCAGCTGATGTCACTTGGAGAGATCAAAGATGTGGTGGAAGCAAGACAGATTATCGCAAATTCAGAAACTACATATGAGTATCTCCCGCAGGATGCGGAAAAATGGGATGCTGCATATGAGAAATTTAAAACATTTATTCAATAATTTTCAAGGAGGAATGTCATTATGGCAGAATCAAGATTAATCGGAGGATACCCAGTAATTGGTATCAGACCAACAATCGACGGAAGAAGAGGAGCATTAAAAGTTCGTGAATCTCTGGAAGATCAGACAATGGGAATGGCAAAAGCTGCAAAAAAATTGTTTGAAGAGAACTTAAGATATTCCAATGGAGAACCAGTAAAAGTAGTGATCGCTGATACAACAATCGGACGTGTTGCAGAGTCAGCAGCATGTGCTGAAAAATTCAAAAAAGAAGGCGTTGATATTACTTTGACAGTTACACCATGCTGGTGCTACGGATCTGAGACAATGGATATGGATCCAATGACAATCAAAGGTGTATGGGGACTGAATGCAACAGAGAGACCAGGAGCTGTATATCTGGCATCTGTTTTGGCTACACATGCACAGAAAGGCCTTCCTGCATTTGGAATTTACGGACATGATGTTGTAGACGCTGATGATTCAGAAATCGGAGATGACATCAAAGAAAAACTGTTAAGATTCGGACGTGCAGCAGTTGCAGCAGCTTCTATGAGAGGAAAATCTTACCTGCAGATTGGATCTATCTGTATGGGAATTGGTGGATCTATCATTGATTCTGATTTCATCGAGTCATACCTTGGTATGAGAGTTGAGTCTGTAGATGAGGTAGAGATCATCCGTCGTATGACAGAGGGCATCTACGATGAAGCAGAATTCCAGAAAGCTCTTGCATGGGCAAAAGAAAAATGTACCATCGGATTCGATAAGAACCCTGACGAACTGAAGATGAGCGAAGAGAAGAAAGCAGAACAGTTTGAGTTCGTTGTAAAAATGGCAGTTATCATCAAAGATCTGATGAATGGAAATAAAAACCTTCCGGAAGGATGCGAAGAAGAAGCAGTCGGACACAATGCAATTGCAGCAGGATTCCAGGGACAGAGACAGTGGACAGACTTCTATCCAAACGGAGACTTTGCAGAAGCAATCCTGAACAGTTCTTTCGACTGGAACGGAGCAAGAGAGCCATACGTTCTGGCAACAGAGAACGACGTATTAAATGGACTTGGAATGCTGTTTATGAAGCTTTTGACAAACAAAGCTCAGATTTTCGCTGATGTTCGTACATATTGGAGCGGAGACGCTGTGAAGAGAGTGACAGGATATGACATCGAAGGAAAAGCAAAAGAAGCTGACGGTTTCATTCACCTGATCAACTCAGGAGCTGCATGTCTGGATGCAAATGGAGAATCCAAAGATGCAGATGGAAACAACGTAATGAAAGCTTGGTATGATGTAACAGAAGAAGATCAGGATGCAATGCTCAAAGCAACAACATGGAACGCAGCTGACAACGGATATTTCCGTGGAGGCGGATTCTCTTCTCGTTTCCTGACACAGGCTGAGATGCCTGCAACAATGATCCGTCTGAACCTTGTAAAAGGATTGGGACCGGTTCTTCAGATCGCAGAAGGATGGACAGTACATCTTCCAGACGAAGTTTCTGATAAACTTTGGAAGAGAACAGACTATACATGGCCATGTACATGGTTCGCACCAAGATGTACAGGAGAAGGCGCATTCAAGACAGCTTATGATGTTATGAATAACTGGGGAGCAAACCACGGTGCAATCTCTTACGGACACATCGGTGCTGACCTGATCACAATGGCATCTATGCTGAGAATTCCAGTTTGTATGCACAATGTACCGGAAGAGGATATCTTCAGACCGGCAGCTTGGAATGCATTTGGTATGGACAAAGAAGGTGCTGACTACAGAGCTTGTGCAGCATACGGCCCATTATACAAATAAGAAAATAATAAGGAGTACCTTCGGGTGCTCCTTCTATAAAATTGCAGAATGTTTGTGGAGGAAATCAAGATGTTAAAAGGAATTCCAAAAATTTTATCACCAGAATTACTGAAAGTATTATGTGAAATGGGACACAGCGATCGTCTTGTGATCGCAGATGGAAACTTTCCATCCGAATCTATGGGGAAAGATGCGATTGTAATCCGCTGTGACGGACATGGCGTACCGGAGATCCTGGATGCGATCCTTCAGGTATTTCCACTGGATACATATGTAGAAAATCCTGTGAATCTGATGCAGTTGATGCCAGATGATGTAGGAAAAGTAGAAACTCCGATTTGGGACACTTATAAAGAAATTGTAGCGAAACATGATGATCGTGGGGAAGCTGCAATCGGAAATATTGAAAGATTTGCATTCTATGATGAAGCAAAAACAGCGTATGCAATTATTGCTACAGGAGAATCAGCAATTTATGCCAATGTTATGCTGCAGAAGGGTGTTGTAGTAGAGTAGAAATTGCAGTAATTGGAGCGATAACTGAGGGATGTTCTGCAAAAGCAGGAACCATTCCTCAGTTTTTGTGTTTATGCATGTCTTGTGGTCAGGGAACATAGATTGTAAGAAGCAGCGAAACATACTGGTAAAACAGGAGATTTCTTGTTATGAATAAGAAGAAATCAAAATGGGGATTGTTGAGGTGTAAAGAGTATGAATCTGGAAGAAATCTGGAAATGGTGGAAGCGGAAACAGAATACGTGGATGCTGGAGGCTGTGGCTGCAGTTCTTCTGATTGCCGTCCTGGGAATTGCAGGGATCATGACCGGAGAATCAGAGCAGGAAAGAACGCTTCAGGCTGCAGGAGCTGAACAGAAGCAGGCGCAAGAAGAAGCAGAACAACAAGGAGCCGCGGAAACCGAAATGAAAGAACCAACAGAAGAGGTCATTGCGGACGGGCAGTATCCGATCATGGGGCAAAGCAGCGTGACGACTGAGGAAATGGTATCTTATTTCCAGGCCAGCGGGAAGCCATATCCTGCGGACAGTCTGGCAAAAGGAGGTGCGGACAGTATTGAATCCTTTTGCCAGATTTATGCAGAGGAGGCAAAGGCAGAAGGGGTAAGACCAGAGGTTGCGTTTGTACAGACGATGAAGGAGACCGGATTTTTGCAGTATGGAGGAGATGCGTCCATCGAGCAGTTTAATTTTGCCGGTCTTGGGACAACAGGCGGCGGTGTTCCGGGCAATTCTTATCCGGATGTACGGACCGGAGTGCGGGCGCAGATCCAGCATTTGAAAGCATATGCTACAGAAGAGCCTCTTGTACAGGCATGTGTGGATGACCGGTATGAATATGTGCAGAAAGGATCAGCTCCCTATGTCCAGTGGCTTGGTCAAAAAGAAAATCCCAAAGGTGCAGGATGGGCGACAGCAGAGAATTATGGATATTCAATCGTGGAGATGATCTCGCACCTGAAGAAAGGCATATAAAATAAGAAGATTTTTAAAAATGTGTAAATTCTATGAAATATCTTAAGATTTTTGAAATTCCTTGACAAATAGAATGTCGAAAGATATGATTAACTGGTAGTTCATATACAGTTAACAATTAGTGAAAATAAAAGGTTATGAGGGAGAGGAGTACACAATTACTCTTGGCAGAGAGAATCGTCCGGGGCTGGAAGACGATTTCAAGAAAGGGCTGTGGAAGGTAGCTTCTGAACCGGATATCTGAACAGACAGTAGGATATCCCGGAGTTGTCCACGTTACAGGACAAAAGAAGAGATATGCATAAGCATATAATGAAGGTGGTACCGCGGAACATTCGCCCTTTGCATTTAGGATGTAGAGGGTGTTTTTTATTATCAGAAGATAGATGTTGTGCGGAAAAAGCAGGGACATTTGAGGAGGAAATCATGAGTAAAGAACTGGCAAAGACCTATGATCCGAAAGCGATCGAGGAAAAATTGTACGAGAGATGGTGTGAAAATAAATATTTCCACGCAGAGGTGGACAGAAGCAGAAAACCGTTTACAACGGTGATGCCGCCTCCGAATATTACAGGAAAGCTGCATATGGGACATGCACTGGATAATACACTGCAGGATATCCTGATCCGTTATAAAAGAATGCAGGGATACAATGCACTCTGGATTCCGGGAACGGATCACGCGGCGATTTCCACAGAAGTGAAGGTTACCAACCAGTTGAAAGAAGAAGGAATTGACAAGAAAGAACTGGGAAGAGAAGGATTTCTTGAAAGAACCTGGCAGTGGAAAGAGGAGTATGCAGGAACAATCGAGAACCAGTTAAAAAAACTGGGAATTTCCTGTGACTGGGACAGAGAGCGTTTTACAATGGACGAAGGATGTTCCAAGGCAGTAGAAGAAGTGTTCATCAAATTGTATGAAAAAGGATACATTTACAAAGGATCCAGAATTATCAACTGGTGTCCGAAATGTAAGACGTCACTTTCAGACGCAGAGGTAGAACATGAAGAGCAGGCAGGCAACTTCTGGCACATCAAATATCCGATCGTGGGAACAGAACGTTTCCTGGAGATCGCAACTACACGTCCGGAGACAATGCTTGGAGATACCGCAATCGCAGTCCATCCGGATGATAAGAGATATAAAGATATTGTCGGAAAGAAAGTTTTGCTTCCGCTGGTCAACAAAGAGATTCCGGTTGTGGCAGATTATTATGTAGATAAAGAATTCGGAACGGGTGCAGTAAAGATCACGCCTGCACATGACCCGAATGACTTTGAAGTTGGAAAGCGCCATAACCTGGAAGAGATCAACATTATGAATGATGATGCCACCATCAATGAAAAAGGTGGAAAATATGCAGGAATGGAGCGCTACGAGGCGAGAAAAGCAATCGTGGAAGACTTGAGAGAGCAGGGATATCTGGTAGAGATCGAGCCTCACTCTCACAATGTAGGAACTCACGACCGCTGTGGAACGACAGTAGAGCCGCTGATCAAACAGCAGTGGTTTGTTAAAATGGAAGAACTGGCGAAACCTGCTATTGAGGCACTTAAGACAGGAGAACTGAAATTTGTGCCGGAGCGTTTTAATAAGATTTATTTACACTGGCTGGAGAATATCAAAGACTGGTGTATTTCCAGACAGATCTGGTGGGGACACAGAATCCCTGCATACTACTGTGACGAATGTGGAGAGTTTGTTGTGGCAAGAGAGATGCCGGAAGTATGTCCGCATTGTGGATGTACTCATTTCACACAGGATGAAGATACTCTGGATACCTGGTTCAGTTCTGCACTGTGGCCGTTCTCGACACTTGGCTGGCCGGACAAGACAGAAGATCTGGATTACTTCTATCCGACAGATGTTCTGGTAACAGGATACGATATTATTTTCTTCTGGGTTATCCGTATGGTATTCTCAGGATATGAGCATACGGGAAAATCCCCGTTCCATACCGTTTTGATCCATGGACTGGTGAGAGACTCTCAGGGACGCAAGATGAGCAAATCTCTTGGAAATGGGATCGATCCGCTGGAAATCATCGACCAGTATGGATGTGATGCGCTGAGACTGACACTCGTAACAGGAAATGCTCCTGGAAATGATATGCGTTTCTATAATGAAAGAGTGGAGGCTAGCCGTAATTTTGCCAATAAAGTATGGAATGCATCCAGATTTATCATGATGAATATGGAAGAAAATGTAGTTGCAGAACCGGATGCGTCTTTGCTAAATGAGGCAGATAAGTGGATCTTATCCAGAGTCAACAGACTGGCAAAAGATGTGACAGAGAATATGGATAAATTTGAGCTTGGAATTGCAGTACAGAAAGTATATGACTTTATCTGGGATGAGTTCTGTGACTGGTACGTGGAAGCAGCAAAATACAGAATTTATCACAAAGAAGAGGATCAGGCTTCTGCAGACTGCGTATTGTGGGTATTAAAGACAGTCTTAAAACAGGCGCTGAAATTACTGCATCCATTTATGCCGTTTATCACAGAAGAGATTTACAGCGTTCTGGTACCGGAGGAAGAGTCTCTGATGATGTCCCAGTGGCCGGAATTTAAAGAAGCATGGGATTTTCCGTCAGAGGAAAATGTGATGGAACATGTCAAAGAGATGACTCGCGGTATCCGCAATATGCGTGCGGAGATGAATGTTCCAAATAACCGTAAGACCAAAGTATATGTGGTATGCGAAGATCAGACGATCTGTGAGGGAATCCGCACACTGGAAAATTCCATCAAGCCGTTGATGATGGCAGAGAAAATCCTTGTACAGGAGACAAAAGAAAACATCGCAGACAATGCAGTTTCTGTTGTAGTACCGGATGCAGTGGTATACCTTCCGCTGGAAGATCTGGTAGACTTTGAACAGGAGATGGAGCGTCTGCACAAAGAAGAGGAGAAACTGAAAAAAGAAATCAAACGTGCAGAGGGCATGCTTTCCAATGAGCGGTTCATCAGCAAAGCACCGGAGGCAAAAGTGCAGGAAGAGCGTGAAAAACTTGAGAAATATACACAGATGCTGGAACAGGTGCAGGAGAGAATGGCCGGACTGAAAAAATAAGTGAGGTTATCAATGAAACAGATTCATATGAAGAAACCTGATATCAAAGGCTTTTTCCAGAAAATAAGAAACTTGAAAATGCAGGATATCAAAGAGCATTTTAAAGAGAGAAAAGAGCGGCGCAGACAGATCCTGGAAAAGCGCCGCAACGGAAAATTTGCACGGAAGATGCAGTCGGTCTACCGGTTTATGAACCGGTTTTCCCTGATCTTCCATTACCTGCTGGCCTGTATTTTGAACTTTTTGATCGAAATTGTTTCCAGACATTCTCTGTTTGAAGCATGGGGCTATCTGGTGGGGACACCCAAGGTGTTTTTCTTCAATGCCTTTTTGATCTTTGCCACTTTTTCCATCGTGTATCTGGTCAGGCGCCGTGTTTTTGCGCGGATCCTGCTGAGTGTATTCTGGCTGGCATTAGGGGTCTGCAATGGATATATGCTGATCAAGCGAGTGACGCCGTTTAATGCACAAGATTTAAAAGCATGGTCAGAAGGACTGGCAGTATCGAAGAATTATTTTTCACCGCTGGAGTTTGTATTGCTTGGAATCGGAATTGTTGCGGTTGTGCTATGGGTGATTTCTATGTGGCGCAGAGGCGGGCAGTTTACCGGAAAGATGCACAGGATCGTGGCAGTATTTGGGGTAGTACTTTCCATTGGTGCCTATATCGGGCTGACCGATCTTGCCATCGATAAGAGAGTGGTATCCAATTATTTTGGAAATATTGCATTTGCCTATGAGGACTACGGATTTCCTTACTGCTTTGTGACCAGTGTTTTTAATACCGGAATATCAGAGCCGGTGGGATACAGTGAAGAGACCATGCAGGAGATCACCGGGGACGGAGAGATGGCAAAAAGCAGCACGGGATTAAAAGAAGGAGAGATGCCGAATATCATGTTTGTGCAGCTGGAATCCTATTTTGATCCGACGGAGGTAGAATGGTTGCAGTTTTCCGAAGATCCGATCCCGAATCTGCGGAAGATGTATGAGGAATTTTCCAGCGGCTACTTCAAAGCGCCGTCAGTGGGGGCCGGAACAGCCAATACAGAGTTTGAGGTGCTTACCGGAATGAGCATGCGTTTCTTTGGACCGGGAGAATATCCGTATAAGACCTATGCGAAGACAAAATATGTAGAAAGCGCCGCATCGGCGCTTGGAGCGTTAGGCTATGGGGCAGAAGCACTGCATAACAATGGCGGAAATTTTTACAGCCGTGCGCAGGTATTCAATCATATGGGATTTGATCATTATACGAGCAAAGAGTTTATGAACATTTTGCAGAATACGCCAAATGGATGGGCCACGGATGACGTACTGTTGAAGTATATTGATGAATCGATGGATACGACCGAAGGGCAGGATTTTGTATTTACAGTCAGTGTGCAGGGACATGGAGAATATCCGACAGAGAAGCTGATCGAAAATCCAAAGATCGTAGTCACAGGTCCCGAGGATGAAGGACAGAGAAATGCTTGGGAATACTATGTGAATATGGTGCATGAGATGGATGAATTTGCAGGAAATCTGGTGCGTCAGATCCAGGAGAGGGGAGAACCGACCGTGCTGGTATTTTACGGGGATCATCTTCCGACAATGGGACTGGAAGCCAAAGATTTAAAGAGCCGTTATCTGTATAATACAAACTATGTGATCTGGGATAATATTGGTCTGAAACAGGAGGATAAGAACCTGGCGGCTTACCAGATCATGGCAGAAGTATTTGAACGTCTGGATATTCATTCCGGAACGATCTTCAACTATCATCAACAGAGACGTCAGACGAAAAATTACCAGGCAGATCTGGAACTTTTGCAGTATGACCTGTTATATGGCAAACAGTATGCCTATGAAAAGAATGGTTCTACGATCAAAGAAGGTCATATGGCAATGGGCGTCAGTGATGTGACTCTGGACAGTGTTATTACGCAGCTGGATGGAAGCTGCAGTCTGTATGGTCAGAATTTCACCAAGCAGAGTAAAGTTTATCTCAATGGAGAGAAGCAGAGCAGTACGTTTTTGAACAATACGAGACTGGATTTAAAAGAGGCAGAGTTGGAAGACGGAGATATTATCCAGGTCAATCAGGTGGGATCCAGCGAGACGATTTTCCGTGAATCCGCACAGTATGAGTATCAGAAAGGCAAACTGGTCCGTCTGCCGGATGATCCGGATCGAGTCGAGACGGGCCGCAATGCGTTTGCAGACCAGGATAAAGACAGCGAAAAGGAAAAAAAGGATGAATAAAGAACAGTATCAGGAAGCAGAAGCCTATATTTTAGAGCTTCCGAAATATACCAGGAAAAATACCATGGAACATACCCGGACTTTTCTTTCTTTTCTTGGAAATCCTCAAGATGGCAAAAAAGTGCTCCACGTGGCGGGAACAAATGGAAAAGGTTCTGTCTGCATGTATCTGGATGCAATGCTCCGGGCAGAGGGGAAACGGACAGGAGTATTCGTTTCTCCGCATCTGGTCCGGATGAATGAAAGAATCCGGATCGATGGGAATCAGGTGTCGGATGAGACATTTGTGAGATTGTTTTTAAAGGCAAGAGAATGTGCAGAAAAGATGGAAGAAGAAGGACTTCCACATCCCAGTTTTTTTGAGTTTTTATTTGGGATGGCAATGGCAGGCTTTGACGAGACCGGCACAGAGTATGTAGTACTGGAGACAGGACTGGGCGGACGGCTGGATGCGACAAATTCCATCAGCCGTCCGTTTGCCTGTATTTTGACCTCTATTGGGTTAGATCATACAGAAATTCTGGGAGATACGCTGGAGAAGATCGCAGCAGAAAAAGCCGGGATCTTAAAAGAAAAGGTTCCCGTTATATTTGCAGATACCCAGGAGGAAAGCAGTCGTGTGATCGAAGCGCGGGCAGAAGAACTTGGCTGTCCTTGTAAAAAAATAGGGAAACATGCGTACGAAATTCTGGAAATTCAGAATGGGACTCTTGCATTTTCTCCGGTAAATGCGTATTATGGAGATACTACATGGAAATTACAAAATACAGCGATCTGCCAGCCGGAAAACGCGATGCTGGCAATGGAAACGATGCGAACTCTTTTTCAGGAGCAGGGAAATATCCGGGCATGGAGAGAGGCGCTCTCGCAAGTGAAGTGGGAAGGCAGGATGGAAGAGATCCGGCCGGATTTCTATGTAGATGGTGCACATAATATCAGTGCAGTGAAAATGTTTGTACAGAGTATACAGAGCGAAAAGGCGGAAAAGCTTGTGCTTTTTTCCGCAGTGAAAGACAAGCAGTATGAGGAAATGATAAAATGTCTTTGCAGTGTCTCGCATGTCAGAGAATATGTGATCACATGGATCGAAGATGAAAGAGGCACACAGACAGAAGAACTTCTGGAGATATTTCAAAAGTATACAGACAGACCCGTGACAGTGAAAGAAGAGATAAGAGAGGCTCTTTCGTATCTGGATTCCAAGAGAGACGGATGCAAAGTGTACTGCCTGGGCTCTCTGTATCTGGCGGGAATGATAAAAGCAATCATGGAGGAGGCCGGTTGATGCTGGATTACGAAAAAGAACTGAAAAATTTTAAACCAAGTCTGGAAGTAGAAGAAATCGAAGAGGCGGTTTATCAGGAAGATCTGTCAGATCTGACGGACCTTTTGAAGCAGGTCATGGACCAGAAGACAAAGTAAAGGATGATGGTGAAGATAGATGAACTATACGGAGAAGATCATGTATCAGTCCAACCACTGGTATAATGACGGGCTGCAAAGAGCGCAGATCAGGGATATGTCCGGTGCGGTCGCCTCTCTGCGCAGAAGCCTGCAGTACAACAAGGCGAATATGGATGCCAGAAATCTTTTGGGACTGGTGTACTATGGCAGAGGAGAAGTTGCAGAGGCGCTGGTAGAATGGATCATCAGCAAAAATTTGAATCCAAAGGACAATATGGCGGATCGGCTGATCCATGAAGTGCAGAATTCCGCAAAAAAGCTGGATCAGATCAATCAGGCTGTGAAGAAATATAATCAGTGTCTTGCATATTGTGAGCAGGATGGAGAGGATCTGGCGATCATTCAGCTGAAAAAAGTAATCTCGATGCATCCCACATTTTTAAAAGCTTATCAGCTTCTGGCACTGTTATATTTACATACCGAACAGTATGCAAAAGCCCGACAGATCTTGAAAGAGGCAAGAAAGCTGGACACAACCAGTGAGATCACCCTGCGTTATATGCACGAACTGACCATGATCCGCAATCAGCAGAAGCCAAAGACAAAATCCAGAGAAGAAAGCGTAGAATATCAGGTGGGGAATGAGACGATCATTCAGCCAACCCGCAGACGATATCGGCCGCTTTCAGGAAAACTGGCAGTTGGGAATATCATAGCAGGGATCGTGATCGGAGCAGCGATCGTCTGGTTTTTGATCGTACCATCTGTGGATGAAGCAAAAGTTGCAAAACAGAACCAGCAGGTGGTAGAATACAGCAACCGGATCAATGCGCTGGAGGCTCAGGTCAGCGCTCAGACCAAGACTTTGGATGAGTACCGGGCACAGAATTCCGACAAAGAAGCGGAGGCGAAATCAGCGGCAGGTACAGCAGAAAGCTATGAAAATCTGATGACTGTTTCCAGTCAGTATGACAGCGGTACTTATTCCAATGCCACACTGGCAGATACACTGTTGAAAGTGAACAGAGAAGCGCTGGGACAGAATGGACAGTTGCTATATGACCAGATCGCATCGGAAATCTTCCCGGGAGCTTGTGAGACAAAGTTTGCGAATGGAATGGCTGCGCTTAATGTTGCCAATTATGAGACAGCCATTGATGCGCTTGGAAAAGTGATCAAGATGGAAGAACAGTATGATAATGGAAATGCCCTGTTGAATCTAGGAATTGCTTATATGAGAAGTCAGGACCTGGAAAATGCAAAAACATATTTTAATCGGGTGGCAGAGCTTTTTCCGGGAACAGAGCAGGCATCTGCAGCGCAGGATCATTTGAATTCTATGCAGGCAGATGACACACAGGAGGACAGGCAAGATACAGCACCAAAAGCAGAAGATGCCGATGCACAGAGTGCAGAGCAGACAGAAGAATAATCATATAAAGATTCGATACAAAAGAGAAGGATATACACGAAGAGGTGTGTATCCTTTTTTTCATCAAAAATTCCGGTTTATTTGGAAATGGGAAAGGGGAATTTGAAGATATGAGTATGGAATATCAGGTGCAGGAAAACTGTTTGACTATTTTTCTTCCCAGAGAAATGGATCATCACAATGCAGAAAGTGTGAAAAAAAGTGCGGATGCGATCATTGAAAAGGAGCATATCAAGTATGTGATCTTTGATTTTGAACAGACGGATTTTATGGACAGTTCGGGGATCGGGGTGATCATGGGAAGATACCGGACCATCTGTCTGATCGGCGGAGAAGTGTGGGCGGTACATACAAATTCCAGGATCCGGAAAATTCTGACCATGTCCGGTGTGACAAAAATCATGCAGATATATGAGGAGGAACCAGTATGAAGAACACCAATGAAATGGAAATCAGATTTGACAGTCGCTCTGAAAACGAAGGATTTGCAAGAGTCGCTGTGGCTGCATTTATGACACAGCTTAATCCCACAGTGGAGGAGGTTTCCGATGTCAAAACCGCAGTGTCAGAAGCGGTCACAAATGCAATCATTCATGGATATGACGGACAGGTCAGGACGGTGATGATCCACTGTCAGATCCGGGAAACAGAACTGACAGTGGAGGTAAAAGATGAAGGAACAGGAATTGAAAATATTGAACGGGCTATGACGCCAATGTATACGAGCAAACCAGAACTGGAGCGTTCCGGCATGGGATTTTCCTTTATGGAGGCGTTTATGGACAGTGTGAAAGTATGGTCAGAACCGGGACAGGGAACCCGGGTGATCATGAAAAAGATCATTGGAAAAGGAAGGAAGACATGGATCACACGATCGCTTTAATCAGAAAATCACACGATGGAGATAAAAAAGCGAGAGAACAGCTGGTGGAAGAGAATATCGGATTAATTTGGTGTGTAGTAAAACGTTTTTTCGGACGGGGGACAGAGGCAGAGGATTTATTTCAGATCGGAAGTATTGGATTGCTGAAAGCCATCGATAAATTTGATACCTCTTATGATGTGAAATTTTCAACCTATGCAGTTCCCATGATATCAGGAGAGATCAAACGGTTTTTAAGAGACGATGGAATGATCAAAGTCAGCCGGTCTTTGAAGGAACTTTCCGTCAAAGCATTTCAGGCCAGGGAACAGTTGACGGATCAATTGGGACGAGAACCGACCTTGGAAGAACTGGCGGTACAGACCGGGGCAGAAAAAGAAGAACTTGTGCAGGCAATGGAAGCTTCGGTAGAAGTGGAATCTCTGTATCAACCTATTCATCAGAAAGAGGGAAGCGAGATCCGTCTGTTGGACAAGCTGGAAGAAAAAGAACAAAGAGAAGAACTTCTGTTAAATCGGATGGTGTTGAGACAACTGCTGGAACAACTAAGCGGGCAGGAAAGAAAGCTGATCTATCTACGATATTTTGCAGAAAAAACGCAGTCCGCGGTGGGGAAAGAACTGGGAATTTCTCAGGTACAGGTTTCCCGGATGGAAAAAAGAATCCTGGAAAATCTGCGGAAGATCAGCAGAGGAAGAAAGTAAGCATTCCGGGTATATTTCATTTCAAATGTCAGATACTAAAGAAGAATCAAATCAAGGAGGACAACAGCGGTGGAACATGGAAAACGAAAAGTGATGTGGTGTCTGGCAGGTATGGTAACGGCAGCAGTACTGATCGGACTGCTTTATTATGTACAAACAGAAAGGCCCCCTGAAGTATCGGAAAAAGAATATTTGATCCGTCAGGAAATGGAGGGATTCTATGGCTGCTAATCAGGATACATTATATGTAAAAGGAAACCGGAATGTCGAGGTGAAAAAAAGGGAAGTAACACTTGGCGATCTGCTGACGATGGAATGCAGCAATCCGACGGTTGCGACCAGGCTGAAAACGCTGAAAGTCTGGAAAATACCGGAGGGAAAGGAACAAAGATATGTGATCTCGATCCTGAAACTGATTTCCTGTATCCATCAGGTGTATCCAAAGCTGGAAGTACAGAATCTCGGAGAAACAGACCTGATCATAACGCTGGAAGAGCAAGAGACTCCTTCTAAATGGGTATATGTGGCGAAAACAATACTGGTGATTCTGATCACATTCTTTGGTGCGGCTTTTTCTATGATGGCATTTAATAATGATGTGGACGCAGGAAAATTATTCGCATCCATTTATTATTGGATCACAGGAGAAAAGAGTACAGGGATTACAATCCTGGAAGTCTCGTATTCTGTTGGGATCACACTTGGAATTTTAATCTTTTTCAATCATTTTGGGAAACGGAGATTCTCCGTAGATCCGACTCCGATGGAAGTGCAGATGCGACTTTATGAAAATGACATTCAGACGACTCTGGTAGAAGATGCAGCACGAAAGGAGGAGGAACTGGATGTGGAGTGAACAGGTATTGCTTGGGATCATTGGCGGCAGTGCAGGACTTGCAGTTGCCGGTGGTCTGTTTGCATTTATTGTAGAACTTGGTGTGGTGGCAGATTTTGCAGACCGCACCCATACGGCAGAGCATATCCTGCTTTATGAAGACAGTGTGGCCCTTGGCGGGATTTTTGGAAATCTGATGTCCTGTTTTCAGATTGTGATCCCATATGGTGGTGTCCTGCTGCCTATCACAGGCATCTTATCCGGAATCTTTGTGGGATGCTGGTCTATGGCTCTGGCAGAGATTTTGAATGTATTTCCAATCTTTATCCGAAGGGTAAAACTGGTACGGTATGTGAAATGGTTCATTGTTGGAATTGCAGCAGGAAAAGGAATAGGCGCAGTTCTCGGATTTCTTCAATAATGTGAAAAATATATAAAATGCGAAAAAAGCGCAGTATGACAGCAAAGAGGTGAGAGTCCGATCAGGATTCCCACCTCTTTTGCATTAGAATTGTCTCCAGATCCAGTATAAAAGACCGAGAAGAGAACTGGTACAGATTCCGTAGAGAATGACAGGTCCGGAGATGGTAAAAATTTTACACCCGATTCCGAATACCTGTCCTTCTTTTTTGTATTCAATGGCCGGAGCTGCCATAGAATTGGCAAATCCGGTGATGGGAACCAGTGCTCCGGCACCGCCCCATTTTGCGATTTTGGGATACAATCCCACTCCGGTCAGGATGATGCTGAACAGGATCAGCGCAAGAGAAGTCCAGCTGCTGCAGTCATTTTTTCCCAAACCGATCAACTCACAGTAGTGGTAGATTGCCTGTCCGATTACACAGATAATCCCACCGGTCAGAAAGGCTTTGGTCATATTCAAATAGACATTGTGTACGGGTGTCTTTCGTTTGACATATTCTTCATATTTCTGCTGTCGTTTTTCTTTTTCTGTTTGCTTCAAAATTCATGCCTCCTTTTGCTTTGCTACATAGTATCTGGGAAAATGCAAAAAATATTCTGCTTTTTGAAAAATCTGCAAAAAATCGTATACTTTTCAAAATGGACACACATACTAACGGAAGAACAAAAGAGTTGCCAGAAAATCAAAAAGAAAAGAGGAGAAGATATGAATCAGATCAGAGGCAGTCAGAGCATCAGTTTTGGAGAAGCACCATATCTTATCAGCAGCGCTTCCGTGGCAGGCAGCAAGGAATCCGAAGGTCCTCTGGGTTCCTTGTTTGATATGGTCAATCAGGACGATCTGTTTGGGGCGTCCACCTGGGAAGAGGCAGAAAGTACCATGCAGAAAGAGGCATGCGTACTGACACTTGGAAAAGCACACGTAGAGGCAGAAGAAGTCCGGTATTTATTTGGAGGCGATCTGCTTCGGCAGGGAATCGCCACGTCCATGGGGGTGGAGGAATTACAGATTCCCATGTTTGGGCTGTACGGGGCATGTTCGACTTCCGGAGAGGCGCTGGCACTTTCTGCGATGAGCGTAGCAGCGGGATATGGAGCATATATGCTGGCTGTGACATCCAGTCATTTTGGAAGTGCAGAAAAAGAATTCCGGTTTCCTCTGGGGTATGCTTCTCAGCGTCCTTTATCTGCCAGCTGGACGGTAACAGGAAGCGGAGCCTTTCTTGTGGGAAAACAAAAAAGTCATGTCAGGATCACGGGAGTGACCGTTGGAAAGATCGTGGACTATGGATTAAAAGATTCCCAGAATATGGGGGCATGTATGGCGCCGGCAGCAGCAGATACCATCCTGACGAATTTAAAGGATTTTGGAAGAAGTCCCACCAGTTACGACAGGATCATCACAGGAGATCTGGGTTATATCGGTCAGAGCATTTTGCTGGATCTGATGCGGAAAAACGGACAGCAGCTAAGAGACCGCCATCTGGATTGTGGAATGAAAATCTTCGACCAGAATACGCAGGATACCCATGCAGGGGGGAGCGGATGCGGCTGTGCAGCAGTGACGCTGTCAGCCTATATTCTCCCCAAGATCCAGAAAGGGGAATGGAAACGGGTACTCTTTGTGCCCACCGGAGCGCTGATGTCTACGGTCAGTTATAATGAAGGAGCAAGTGTTCCAGGTATTGCCCACGGGATCGTACTGGAACATTGTTAAGAAAAAAGCAGGAGGAAAAACATATGGAATATGTACATGCTTTCTGGGTAGGAGGCTTGATCTGTGCAGCGGTACAAATTTTAATGGATCGAACTAAAATGATGCCGGGACGGATCATGGTTTTGTTGGTGTGCAGCGGAGTAGTACTTGGATTTTTAAATATTTACGGACCCTTTCAGGAGTTTGCGGGAGCCGGCGCCAGCGTGCCGCTCCTTGGATTTGGCAATGTGCTCTGGAAAGGAGTGAAGGAGGCGGTTGATGCACATGGCTTTCTTGGAATTTTCATGGGCGGGTTCAAAGCCAGTGCAGTGGGAATTTCCGCGGCGTTGATCTTTGGGTATCTGGCTTCCTACATTTTTGAACCCAAAATGAAAAAATAGACACCAGATATCTCAGTGTTAAGAAAATGTAAAGAATTTATGAAAAATTTGTTGTCTTTTGTCGAGTATGATGGTATCGTAATAGTGCGGAAAATTTTATAAAGGGTTTATTACAGGAGGAAACGTATGAATTACGTGAGCATTATTCTCCCATTTATCGGGGGACTGGGTATGTTTATCTATGGTATGCAGATCATGGCCCAGGGATTGGAGAATGCAGCCGGCAGCAAGATGAAAAGTTTGCTGGAAGTACTGACAAAGAATAAGTTTTTTGGGGTATTACTTGGTGCTTTTATTACGGCTGTGATTCAAAGTTCATCCGCTACGACAGTAATGGTAGTCGGATTTGTCAATGCAGGAATTATGAATCTTACACAGGCAATGGGCGTGATCATGGGTGCGAATATCGGTACGACTGTGACTGGATGGCTCGTATCCAGTGTAGAGTGGGCAAAAGCACTCAGTCCTGCGAATATTGCCCCGGTGGCAGTGATGATCGGTGTGATCGTGATGCTGACTGGAAAGAGACGTTCTACAAAAGATATTTCCAGCATTATTGTAGGATTTGGTATTTTGTTCATTGGTATTACGACCATGTCAGATGCTGTAGAGCCATTACAGCAGTCAGAGGCATTCTGCAATCTGTTTGTGACACTTGGTCACAGTCCGTTCCTTGGAATTGTAGCAGGTGCGCTTGTGACAGCTGTCATCCAGAGTTCTTCTGCATCAGTAGGTATTTTGCAGAGTCTTGCAGCAGCAGGTCTGGTTCCGTTTAATGCAGCGGTTTATATTATCATGGGACAGAATATCGGTACTTGTGTAACAGCAATCATGTCCAGTATCGGAGCAAAGAAGACAGCGAAGACAGCAGCAGTGATGCATTTGCTCTTCAATGTGATCGGAACCATTATTTTCAGTGTAGTTGCGATTGTATTCTTTAAGGTGATTAATCCGGGATTTGGATTGGGCATGATCACACAGACTGAGATCAGTACGGTTCATACGATCTTTAATATTGGAACGACTGTTCTTTTGTTCCCTGTTTCAGACTGGATCATCAAGCTGGCGAAGAAACTGGAAAGAGAGGATTCTGGTGATACAGATGACAGTCAGGTCCTTCTTGATGACAGAATGCTGGAAACACCAAGTATTGCACTGCAGTCTACTGTCAGTGAGATGGTAAGAATGGGACATATCGTTCGTACCACAATGGACAGAACAAGAGATGTTTTGATCACACAGAAACGAGAAGAGATTGAGAAGATTCGAGAAGAAGAAAGCATTGCTGACAGTTTGTGTAAAGGAATCACAGAATATTCCATTAAATTGAATACATTGTCAATCAATGAAAAAGAACATCAGGAGGTTGCAAGCATCCTTCAGATTGTATCAGATATTGAACGCGTCAGCGATTACTGTGAAAACATTTCGGAGTTTGCCGAAAGCTTGAAGGATCAGAAAGCGTCTTTCTCAGCCATTGCACGAGAAGAAATCCAGCAGATGGAAGATGTCTGCATCGACTGTTTCCGATATGCAATTGAAGCATTGGAAGAGCACAGCAAAGAGAAAGCAATGAAGGTAATCGAAAAAGAGAGCCGGGCAGATGAGCTGGAGATCGCGCTTCGTTCTGCACATATGAAGCGTCTTGCGAGAAATGAATGCAGCACAGAATCTGGAATTGTATTTCTGGATGCACTGGTATGTCTGGAGCGTATTTCCGATCATGCAAGAAATATTGCAGAAGAGATCCTGACAGGAGAACAATAAAATAGAAAGAACAGAAATGGACAGAGTGTCTGCTAAAAAGGCGGATTCTCTGTCTTTTTTTGATAAAACAACAGTATTTTACATAGATTTAACATTCTGCTGCGAATATATTTTACATTGCTTCTGTATCATGTCTGACTGTGGAGAAAAGAAAAAACACTTTTGAAAAAAAGGAGAACAGGTAAAATGAAAAAGAAAAAGTTTATTGCAGTATTAGCAATAGTTGGTATGGTAGCAGCGATGGCAGCAGGATGTGGTTCTTCCGAAGATACAAAAGAGACCGATGCTTCTGCTTCTACAGATAACGAAACAAAAACAGAAAGTACATCAAGTGATTGGGATGCTTCCAATGACATTACAATTGTATCCAGAGAAGATGGTTCTGGAACAAGAGGTGCATTTGTAGAGTTGTTTGGCATCCAGGAAGAAGTAGACGGAGAAAAAGTGGATATGACAACTGTGGATGCGCAGGTGACAAACAATACATCTGTTATGCTGACAACAGTAGCAGGTGATGAGTATTCCATCGGGTATGTATCTCTTGGTTCTTTGGACGAAAGTGTCAAAGCACTGAAGATTGATGGTGTAGAAGCAACAGAAGAAAATATTGAAGATGGTACTTATAAAGTATCCAGACCATTCAATATTGCAGTAAAAGAAGGTGCTGAAAATGAAGTGGCAACAGATTTTATTAACTACATTATGAGTACAGAAGGACAGAAAATTGTAGCAGATAATGGATATATTCCGGTTGCAGATACAAAAGAATACAAGGGAACAAAACCATCAGGTGATGCAGTAGTTGGCGGTTCTTCTTCTGTTTCTCCTGTAATGGAAAAATTAATCGAGGCATACAAAACAGTAAATCCAAATGCAAACATTGAATTGCAGACTTCTGATTCTACAACAGGTATGACATCAACTTTAGAAGGAAGTTATGATATCGGTATGGCATCCCGTGAACTGAAAGAGGAAGAAGTAGGACAGGGATTACAGGCAACAGTGATTGCAACAGACGGAATTGCAGTCATTGTAAATAATGACAACCCAACAGAAGAGTTGAGTTCTGAACAGGTAAAATCCATCTACACAGGGGATGTTTACACATGGGATGAGGTTACAGAATAATTGTGTAAGAGGAAAAAAGAATGAAATCAAAAGCATGGACTGAAAAAATCATGCAGGGAGTGTTCTTCATTGCCGCCTGTACTTCGGTACTGGCGGTAGCTCTCATTTGTATCTTTTTGTTTGCAAATGGAGTCCCTGCAATTAGAGAAATCGGGTTCGTAAAATTTATTACAGGAGATCTTTGGCGACCGAATAATAATTTGTTTGGTATTTTCCCGATGATCATCGGAAGTTTATATGTGACAGCAGGAGCCATTATTTTTGGTGTGCCGATTGGAATCCTGACTTCTGTATTTATGGCAATGTATTGTCCGAAAAAAATATATAGACCATTAAAAGCTGCAACAGAGCTTCTGGCAGGTATTCCATCTGTTGTATATGGATTTTTCGGTTTGGTGGTTTTGGTTCCGATGATCCGAGAGCTTGGAAGAACCTTGAGACAAATGGGAATCGTGGAAAAGGCCGGTGACGGAAAAGGACTTCTTACTACATCTATTATCCTTGGAATGATGATTTTGCCTACGATTATTGGAACGACAGAGAGTGCAATCCGAGCTGTGCCGACTCATTATTATGAAGGGGCACTGGCGTTGGGAGCGACTCATGAGAGAAGTATTTTTACTGTGGTAATCCCGGCTGCAAAGTCAGGCGTGCTGGCAGGAATTGTATTGGGAATCGGCCGTGCCATCGGAGAAACCATGGCTGTGATCATGATTGTGGGAAATCAGCCAAGGATCGCACAGAATATCCTGCAGGGAATGCGTACACTGACAGGGAATATCGTCCTGGAGATGGGATATGCTACAGGGCTTCACAGAGAAGCGCTGATCGCTACAGGAGTAGTGCTGTTTGTGTTCATCTTGATCATCAACTTCAGTGTGGCAATGCTGAAAAGGAGGACAGAACATGAGTAATCAGGCAGGAATCGGAGAAAAATTAAAAAATTATCTGAAACATCCAGGTTCGTTTATCGTGATGCTTTTGGTCATGCTGGGAGCACTCGTTACATTTGCAGTCCTTTTGTTTTTGATTGCGTATATTCTGATCAACGGAGTGCCGCATATCAAACCGTCTTTGTTTGCGTTGAAATATACTTCTGAGAATGCTTCACTGATGCCTGCATTGATCAATACCGTGATCATGACGTTCCTGTCCTTGTTGATCGCAGTTCCATTTGGAATTTTTTCGGCGATTTTTCTTGTAGAGTATTCGGGAAAAGGCAATCGATTTGTGGAGATTATTCGATTGACGACGGAAACACTTTCAGGAATACCATCTATTGTATATGGACTGTTTGGAATGCTGTTTTTCGTTAATACTTTGCATTGGGGATTTTCTCTGTTAGCTGGTGCATTTACACTGGCGATCATGATCCTTCCATTGATTATGCGCACAACAGAAGAGGCATTAAAGTCCGTGCCGGATTCGTTTCGTGAAGGAAGTTTCGGACTGGGGGCAGGGAAGTTACGTACTGTATTTAAAATTGTACTTCCATCCGCTGTGCCTGGAATCTTGGCCGGAATCATCTTGGCAGTAGGAAGAATCGTAGGTGAGACTGCAGCCCTGATCTACACAGCGGGAACGGTTGCACAGGTGCCGTCGAATGTGATGGGATCCGGAAGAACACTGGCAGTTCATATGTACAATTTGTCAAGTGAAGGTCTGTATATGGATCAGGCCTATGCAACGGCAGTTGTTCTTTTGGTTTTAGTAGTCGGAATCAATACCGTTTCAAGCATTATTGCGAAAAAGCTGACAAAAGCATAAAGAGAAAGGAATCAAAAATGGGAAAATCTACATTGCTAAAGTCCATCAACCATATGAACGATCTGGTGGAAGGCTGCCGGATCGATGGAGACATTCTTCTGGATGGCTCCAGCATTTTCAAAGGGATGGATGTCAACTTGCTTAGAAAAAGAGTCGGGATGGTTTTTCAGAAGCCAAATCCGTTCCCGATGAGCATTTATGACAACATTGCATATGGACCGAGAACCCATGGAATCCGCACCAAAGCGAAGTTAGACGATATCGTGGAAAAATCTCTGCGAAATGCTGCAATCTGGGATGAATGCAAAGACAGGCTGAAAAAAGCACCCTTGGAATGTCAGGTGGGCAGCAGCAGAGGCTTTGTATTGCAAGGGCTTTGGCAGTAGAGCCGGAGGTTCTGCTGATGGATGAAAATTATAGCACACTTATGGCATGTGCATAGCGTGTATAGCGTAGATTTGAAGAAGAATATAAGTACATGATACATAGAACATGGAAGAGTTTGGGTATCACGTTATAATATAGAATTGACAAAAAGGAGACAGAAATGAACTCGATTATAGAAACAAAAGATTTGAAATTATGGTATGGAGATCATCAGGTGTTAAAGGGAATTACAATGGATATCCC
>UQVC01000005.1 GCA_900544395.1 uncultured Ruminococcus sp.
GAAAATGGGGCAAAAGTCAGTAAAATCAAGTGTTTTCAGTTTGCTCAGCAGACACTAATTAGAAGGTGGGACAGATTTTGGAAAAGGAAAAGAAAGAAAAAAGCAAAGTGAAAAAGCAGGTTCCACTGAGACTTTCCAGGGAGCTTTACGATGAGATCGCACAGTGGGCAGAAGATGAGTTCCGTTCGATGAATGGACAGATCGAGTATCTGCTGACAGAGTGTGTGAAGTGGAGAAAGCGATCGGGAAAAAAGGAGGAGTAGTCCTATTGCTATACAAGGAAAACAGGGATGTCGGCTGACATCCCTGTTTTTATCTGGATTTTGCAGCATATTCTTTTGGGGAACAGCCGCAGGCTTTCTTGAATTTTTTGCTGAAGTAGTATACATCCGAATATCCGGAAGCCTCTGCCACTTCGGAAATTTTCATGGCGCCTTCTTTCAAAAGCTTTTGTGCGGCGCTGATCCGAAGGTCTGAGATATATTGCAGTACAGAAGAGTGCTGTACTTTTTTGAATACGCTTCCCAGATAGGACGGGTGCAGCTGGAAATTTTCAGCCACCTGTGAGACGGAAAGGGAAGGATTGGTATAATTGGCCTGGATATATTCCATGATCTTTCCGCAGAGTGCGATATCGGATGGGATAGCGTCGATCTTTTGGATGCACTGCATTCCATAAAAGAGGATTTCATTTTTTAAATTCTCCAGAGAATGTTCAGTGTTCATAACGGCTGCGGCAAATTCCGGGACCGGCTGTGCCAGATTTTTCGGAATGTGAAAATACACATGATATACAACAAAAATTTCATGTACCACCAGTGTCAGATAATCGCAGTTCTTTTTCTGGCTGATGGAAAGGAACAGTCGGTCCAGATAGTCCTGCAGATTTTTGCTGTTTTGCGTATTCAAAACCGTGATAAAGTGTTTTCGCATTTTCAACAGTTCTTCTTGAAAACCGGGACGTTCCGGATGGGAATAACTGATGCACAGATTGGAGTCTGCAGAAAAATAGCGTTCTGTCAACAGGTGGAGACATCTCGTATAATGGGGTTTCCAGTCATCCGTGACAGAAAAAATATTTTCAATGTACAGGAATACATATTCCGGTTCGTTGGCAATGAATTCTGTAAAACAGCTTCCGAGATGCCGCAGTCCGTTCTTATCTGAGAGAAAGAGCTGCAGGATATAGATGTATTCACTTTCCTGCAGATATTCGCAGATCACACCCTGTTTGCGGAAGCGTTCGACAAGCTTTCTGACAGTGTTGGTTGTATTTTCAGCAACATAGACGCTGCAGTAAATACTGTAGGAAAACTGTTCAAATTCCGGATAAGGAACGCAAAGATCCTGATAGGAGAGTGCTCCGTCCCGGATCCCGGCAAGGATGCTGCACAGCTGGAAATGTTCATAGCGCTTCAGACTGTGGCGGGTCTGACGTTCTACTGCGATGGATTCGATGCACTCTTTTAATGCGCGTTCCAGTTCTTCATTTGCCACCGGTTTCAGCAGATATTCTTTTACTCCATACCGCAGCGCAGTCCGGGCATATTCAAAGTCATTGTAACCGGAGAGGATGATGATATGGACGGAAGGAAAATGTTCTTTGATATATCGGGCAGTTTCCATGCCGTTCATCTGCGGCATTTTGATATCCAGAAGCAAAATGTCGGCGGGTTCTTGCCTTAGTTGTTCAATGACCTGGGTGCCGTTTTCCGCTTCTCCGGCAAAGACAAGGTCCAGTGTTTCCCAGGGAACGATTTTTTTAATACGCTGCCGGATGAAATATTCATCGTCTGCGATGAGCAGTCTTAAGGACATGGCGGTACCTCCTGTTTTGGTAATGTAATGATGGTGATGCAGCCGCCGCTTTCAGGGCTTTCTATGGAAAGACCGAAAGGGGATCCATAGTATAACTGGATCCGCTGCTGAATACTTTTCAGACCAAAATGCCCGGCGTCTTCCTGCCAGATCTTCTCATAGTCTTCTTTTGGAAATCCCCGTCCGTTGTCTGAAATCGTAAAGCGTATCGAATCCTTCCGATCTTCCGCCAAAATGTGAATGTACCCGTGGCGGGACAGTCCCTTGATTCCGTGATAAATACTGTTTTCCAGGATCGGCTGGAATAAAAGCTTGATACAGCCATAAGATTTCAGTTCTTCGGGACAGGTGATCGTGAAATCAAATTTTCCGAAATAACGGATTTGCAGGATCTCCAGATACGCTCTGGCAATTTCCAGTTCCTGCCCAATGGAAATATGCATTTTCCCGTTGCTTAAACTGGAACGATAAAAAGCAGAAAGGTTCATCACAAGCTGGATCAGGGTTTCTTTTTCATCCAGTTCCGCAAGAGAACAGATATTGTCCAGTGTATTGTATAAAAAGTGTGGATTCACCTGTTGCTGCAAAAGGTTCAGGGACAGCTGCTGTTTGAGCTTTTCCGCCTCGATCAGATCGTCTTTCATTTTGGTCTGGATGGCGATCATACTGTTGAAAGAACGAAGCAGCGAAGCGACTTCGTCGTTGCAGGGGATTTCCCGGATGGGGACCCAGTGCCCTTCCTTGACAGTCTGAATATGGGAGATCAGATAACTCAGCGGATAGGTCACTTTGTGGGCGATATGGTGAGATGCGAATATGCAGAGCACCATAACCAGAGCAGCGATCAAAAGGGACAGACAGAAAATCGTAAATAAGGGCCACAGAAAGCTGATGACAGGAACCTGATTGATCACGTACCAGTCAAGAGAAGCAAACTGTGTGAAAAAGACCAGATTGCCGTTTGAAAAACAATACTGTGAGTTCTGGTTTTTCTGGATCCCTTCCAGATTGTCATAGGAGCTGTCCAGTTCGGGAGAGCCGCTGCTGCTTTGTACCCATCCGTTCTGATCGATCAGAAAAATGGTATTGGAAGCATCCTCATCTCGGTAAATTGCAGAAATCTGTGTTTCCGGAATGGCAAGCTCCACATATCCCAGCATCCGCCCGGAATTGATGTCATAAAAGGGGCGTACATAGGAAAGGACTTTTACCTGCTGATGGGAGTCCATCAGATGCCGTTTGGAACTGACATTCCACAAAGGAGCGGGCCTTAGATCACTTAAATTCACCTGACTGGAATTCGGCTCCGTGGACAGTAACAGCAGACCTTTTTCTGAATACAGACTGACAGAATGGATAAACGGAGTGGACTGGATGATCTGTCGGATGTGCTGTTTGACATTGATGGTGGAACGGATGGATGCACGCGAGGCGAGATAATCCCGCATATAGTCCTGCACATTGTCATCAGATAAGATCGTTTTGGAATAATTCTCCGTTGCATCCAGGTAATATTGCAGTTGTCTGGAAATATAACTCAACTGCTGCAGTGCATTGCGGCTTTCCAGCTGAAAGGAACTTCTTAAAAAGAGAACGGAAATTCCAAGAAAGAGAATGACCATAAATAAAATGGATGTGATGGACATGCTCCGGAAAAAGCTGAAACTGATGGAGTTCTTGTTGTGTTTTAGTATCTTCATAAAGAAATCTCTCCGTGTACAGAATTCTGGTGGTAAACTTAGAGTTTATTATAGAGAATGTGGCAGGAAAAGTCAAAATAACTTGTTTTTGTAGTTTTGAAAGTATCCCATATTGAAAAAGAACAAAAAATATGGGAAATGAACATTGTGAAAATTGCGTGTATTTTTTATACTGGGTGCATCACATAAATGTTTCAAAGGAAAACGGAGGAAGAAGCAATGAAATTGAAAAGAATCACAGCAGCGCTGCTGGCAGGAGTGATGTGCGCAGGACTTCTGGCAGGATGCGGAAGCAAAGGAGACGGAGGCAAAGAGTCCGGAGATAAAATTACGATCCGTCTTTTGACCAGAATGGCAGGAACAACACCACAGGTAGATATTTACAATGATATTTTGGATGAGTTCAAAGAGAAACACCCGGAAGTTACAATCGTAGATGATTCCCAGGGAGATGAATCTGCATTCAATAATATCCTGTCTACAGATATTGCATCTGGAACGATGGCAAATATTTTCCGTATTCAGGGTGTTGCCAATCTGTCAGAGTATATCGACAGCGGATTGATCCTGGACGTACAGCCATATCTGGACGAAGATCCGGAATGGGGCGGCGGATTTACAGAAGGAGCTCTTTCTTATTATCAGGTACCAGGAAAAGAAGGAACTTATGCGATTCCGATGGAATCTGGACTGATCGGTGTTTATTACAACAAAGATCTCTTTGAAAAAGCCGGTGTGAAAGAATTCCCGGAGACATGGTCACAGTTTATCGATGCGATTAAAAAATTAAAAGACAGCGGTGTGATCCCGATTGCAATGGGAACACAGACAACGTATATGGCAGGACATCTTCATGACCAGATCTTCTACAAATGGCTGGGAACAGATGCTGCAAAAAAATTAGGTTCCAGAGATATGAAATGGACAGATCCGGAAGTAGTAGAAACACTGCAGTTTGTACAGGGTCTGATCGATGCAGGAGCATTTGACAAAAATGCAGCCGGTATGACAGACAACATTGCAATGACACAGTTCCAGCAGGGAGAAGCTGCGATGGTGATCACAGGACCATGGAACATCGGTACATTTGAAGATCCGGCAGAGACACCGGTATGCGACAGCATCGAAGTGGCAAAATTCCCATACTTTGAAGAAAAGCCGGAATTTAAAAACGAAGATATGCAGACTCTGTCACCTTACATGATCAGTGGAAAACTGGAAGGAAAAGAACTGGAACTGACACTGGAACTTGTAAAAATGCTGACAGATAAAGAAGCAGCAAAGAGATTTGCAGAAGAAGCAGCTTTCCTGATCCCAAGAACAGATATCGAACTGGATGACAGCGTGATCTCTCCACTGTTCGCTAAGAATGTAGAACTGGGAGGAACTTCAGAAGGAATCGGAGTAGACGTCTTTGATTTCGATCCGCTCTCTTCTATGCAGGACAGAACAAGAAACTCCATCTCCAGCATGTTCACAGGAGAAAAACCGGAAGATGTTGCAAAAGAGATCCAGAGTGAGATTGATAAATAGGCACGAACAACATAAAACGTACAAAAATGCCCTGTCAGCTTTGTGCAGGGCATTTTTGTGAAAAACAGGAGGTTCCCGGATGATAAAGTTAAAAAATAAAAAAACAAGAATGGGCATTATGCTGTTTCTTGTACCGGCACTTGTGATCTACGTGGTGTTTCAGATCATCCCGATCATAGGATCTGTATACTTTTCCCTGGTGGAGTGGAATGGAATCGCAGGATCTGCGCCGGAATTTGTAGGACTGAAAAACTATATCGATGCATTTCACAATGCAGATTTCATACTTTCCCTGAAAAACATGGCAAGAATGGTCATCATCAGTGTCATCTGCCATACACCGATCGCACTTTTGATGGCTGTTGCGATCAATACAAAATGCAAAGGATATCGTCTTTTTAAAGCCCTGTTCTTTGTACCGACAGTATTCCCGCTGACAGCAGTTGGTCTGATGTGGTATTTCATTTTCATGCCGACAGGATCCTTCAACTCCCTTCTGGAAGTGATCGGACTTAGCGATCTGGTGATGCCGTGGCTGGTAGATCCGGCAACTGCAATGAATACCATCGTATTTGTAAACGTGTGGGCAGGAGTGGGATATTATATGGTAATTATCCTGGCAGGACTGACCACCATTCCGGACGATGTGTATGAAGCAGCTGCGATCGACGGTGCAACATCCGTTCAGAAATTCTTCAAGATCACAGTTCCGATGCTGAAACCGATTCTTGCAATGTGTATCCTGATGGATATCATCGGTTCTGTAAAAGTATTCGACCTTGTATTTGCAATGACAGGCGGAGGACCAAACGGTCTGACAAACCTGCCGACAACTTTGATGTACAACGAGGCATTTAAGTACAATCACTACGGAGTGGGAAGCGCCATCGGAATTATTATCATGCTCATCTGTATCGTTGGTACGGTAGGAAGCAACCTGATCACAAACAGAAAGAAAGCAGAGTAGGAGGAAGAACACATGAAAAAGAAAGTAAAAACTCATAAGAAGATTACGCTTCAGAGTGTGATCATGTATGTGCTGCTGATCCTGACTGCGTTGATGTTCGCGACTCCGATGCTGTTTACCCTGTTGTCTTCGATCAAGACGAAAGTAGAGATTTTCGCAAAGCCATTCTCCTGGCCGGAGATTCCGCAGTGGTCCAACTATGTAGAGGCATGGACAAGCGCCAACATGAGCCGCTATTTTATCAACAGTTTGATCCAGGCAGGAGCGACGGTGATCGTTCTGGCTCTGGTATCTACGATGGCAGCATATGTACTGTCCAGATTTGATTTTAAATGCAATAAATTTTTACTGTTGTTCTTTATGTTGGGAATGATGGTTCCGGTACATACAGTACTTGTTCCGGTTTCTTATATCATCGGAACTTTGAATCTGAAAAATAATATCGTAGCGCTGGTTATGATCTATGTGGCATTTAATCTGCCGTTCAGTATTCTGGTCGTTACGAATTTTATGAAAGGTGTCAACCGTTCCCTGGAGGAGGCAGCTCTCATTGATGGAGCAACGTATTTCCAGATTTACAGAAATGTCATGCTGCCGATGACAGTACCGGCAATTTCTACAATCTCTATTTTTAACTTCCTGGGTGCATGGAACAATATCTTGTTCCCGCTTCTGTTCATCAACGATAAGAACTTGAAGCCGATCGCTCTGGGACTTCTGAACTTTAACGGAGAGCGTGGAAGCGATTACGGCCCGCTGATGGCGGCAATCGTGATCACAGTCGCAGTTCCGCTGGTAATCTACCTGTTGTTCCAGGAAAAGGTAGAAGGCGGTCTTGCAGCAGGTGCGGTAAAAGAGTAACAGGTGGTTCTCTGACCAGTACAGTGCGGACAGGGTATCAGGTTTGCTGATACCCCTTGTCTGCCGCAAGATAGAAGCAGGAACTTTTACAGAAGTAGCGGTAAAAAAGTTTGTTATGTGCTTGAGAGGATAAGAACGCATATTTCGGGAAACTGGGGTCCGAATGGGAAACGATCGTTTTGACCGACATGCTGTATTTCTTGCAGTTGTCTTTGCACTGTACCGTAAAATGCGGCAAGAACTAATAACTAGATGAGAAAAATCTGATGATTTGTATTCAGTATTAAAAGGGGATGCTCTGAAAATTTGTATAGGGATACAGGTTTTCAGGCATCCCTTTTCTACAGGAGGTTTAAGGTGGAAGCCATCAAAAATTGGAAGACAGAAAAAGAGACCGTACTCCGGTGTATTGTATTAAATCTGGCGGGAGTGCTGATCTATGCGGCGGGGATCAACAGCTTTGCAGCGCCCCATAAGATCGCGCCGGGAGGAGCCAGCGGTATTGCAATCCTGGTCAATTATCTGACAGGATGTCCCATTGGTCTGTTTGTCTTTGTATTTAATATTCCGCTTCTTTTGATCATCGTGATCAAGAAGTATTTCCCTCTGTCTTTTGTGTTTCGGACGCTTGCGTCAACAGCGCTGCTTTCGGTGGTGACGGATTTTGTGATTGTGAAGATTCCGGTATATCAGGGGAATCCACTTCTGGCAGCGATGTTCTGCGGTGCGATGATGGGGATCGGTCTGGCGTTGGTGCATATGGGGCAGTCCAATACCGGAGGAATTTCGCTTCTGGGGCTGATCATGCAAAAATGCAATCCGCAGTTTCCGGTGGGGGCGTGGATCTCAGGATTGAATATTGCGGTTGTACTTGCATCCGCAATGGTATATCGTAATATTGAAAGTTTATTATATGCCGTGGTGACCGTCTACATTTCCGGAATGTTCATGGATCATATGCTGGAAAATGCGGATGCCAAGAATCTGATGATCGTCATTGCGGAATCCACAGATAAGGTGCGTCAGGTCTTTCTGGATCGGAAGATCGGTGTGACCGTATTAAAAGGAGAAGGCGGATATTCCAGCGAGGTGCAGAGAGTGGTGATGTGCGTGTCCGAAAAAAAGGAATGCGAACTGCTGCAGAAGCGGATCCACAAAGTCGATGACAAAGCGCTGGTAATCATTACAGAGGCAGAAAAGGTAGCAGGAAAAGGATTTAAACATTTGACATAGAGGAGGAAGAACAATGATCGTATTAGCAGAACAAAAAAAGGCCCCGGTGCGGGTGGCATTTATCGGGAAAAAAGAAGCGGAGAGTCTGACTTATGTTTCCGCAGATTATCAGGCAGTGTCCAGAGTGGGCGGTCTGGATCAGAACCTGACAGTCTATATCGGACAGGGAGAGGAACCACTTGATATCCGCAAGATTCAGGAACTGTCCGCAGGGGCGGCAAAGGCAGTCAAAGGAATGGGAATCCAGTCGTATGAGATGGATATCCGTCCGTTTCTGGAAGCAGCAGGAGTGCGGGCAGTCAGCGCTGTGACAGAAGGAATTTACACAGGATCCTATGAGATCAGCCTCCCGGATGAGGCAAAGAAAGAGACTCCGGATGAGGCAAAGAAAGAGACTCCGGATGTGACACTGACCGGGATCGATGAGAATCTTTATACGGCAGCCCAGGGAGAACTGAAACAGGGGATGACTCTGGCAGAAGCGCAAAGCTGGGCAAGGGATATGGTCAATGCGCCGGGCAATCTGTTCCATCCAATGGATTTTGCAAGAGAAATCATGGAACAGATGAAAGATACGGCTGTGGAATGTGAACTGATCGTCTACAGTAAATTAAATGCTATGGGTATGGAAGCACTGACCAGTGTGGGAAAAAGCAGTGAGAATCCACCCTGTATGCTGGTGATGCGATACAAGGGGAAAGAAGGAGCTCCGATCACTGGACTGGTGGGAAAAGGGGTGACTTGCGACACTGGCGGATACTGTCTGAAACCGGCAGGTTCCATGATGGGGATCAAAGGAGATATGGCAGGCGGCGCGGCAGTTGCGGCAGCAATCTATGCGCTGGCAGTCAATCAGGCAAACGTGAATGTAACAGGTGTGATTCCCATGTGTGAGAACCGGATCAGTCCGTCCGCTCTGGTTCCGGGGGATGTGATCGGTTCTTATGGCGGAAAGAAGATCGAGATCTGCAACACCGATGCAGAAGGACGCCTCATCCTGGCAGATGCAATGGCATATATGGTAAAAGATGAGCAGGCAGACCGGGTCATCGACATTGCGACATTGACAGGCGCAGTCGTTGGGATGCTGGGATTTTCTACAGCGGGACTGCTTTCTGATGATGATGCTTTTTGTGAAAGCTTCTTGAAAGCGGCAAAAGTCAGCGGGGAACGGTACTGGCGACTTCCGATTTTTGAAGAACAGAAACAGATGATCGAAAGCAAGATCGCAGATATCAAAAATAGGGGACGGGATTATTGCGGAACTATTACGGCAGGCTTGTTCATCCAGGCATTTGCACAGGAAAAACCGTGGATCCATCTGGATATCGCAGGAACTGCATGGACAGATAACCCGCTGTATCAGGGACAGCCACAGGGAGCGACCGCAGCGGGAACATCTAGCTTGTATTATATGTTGGCAGGAGGAGAAGAGACATGTTTTTAAAAGAAACGAAAGAGAGAATCGAGCAGCAGTTTGCGGCATTTACAGAACATTTTCAGAATGCAGGGAAGGAAATCCTGGAAAAAATTGAGCGAGAACCGGAAGAAACAGCCCTGCTTTTAAAATATTTATATGCAAATATGCCATTTAGTGATGTGGCGGATTATTCTTATGAAATGTTTCGGGAGTTTGCAGAGCATGGAGTCACCTTAAGAAACTCACAGAACTGGAACGGTCAGACACAGATCCCGGATGATATTTTCCTGGATTGTGTGGTATTTCATCGTGTCAATACAGAAGGAATCACATCCTGCCGTCCGCTGTTTTATGAACAGCTGAAAGAACGGGTTGCAGGAAAATCCATGGAAGCAGCGATTTTGGAAGCCAATTACTGGTGTGCTGAGGAAGCAACGTACCAGGCAACGGATGACCGGACGATCTCCGCAGAAGCTGTATATCGAAACGGGATCGGACGTTGTGGAGAAGAGTCGGTATTCACAGTAAATGCACTCCGCAGCATCGGAATCCCGGCAAGACAGGTATATGCTCACCGCTGGGCACACTGTGATGACAATCACGCATGGGTAGAAGTATGGTGCGAAGGAAACTGGCATTTTCTGGGAGCCTGTGAGCCGGAAGAAATCTTAGATCTGGGCTGGTTTGTCAATGCATCCTCCCGGTCCATGATGATCAATTCCCGGATTTTTGGATCCCAGCAGGCAGACGGAGATGTGATCGAGCATCCGGATATGACATCTGGCGTGAATCAGCTCTCCCGTTATGCAGAAACTGTAAATCTGGAACTTTTGGTGACAGATGAGGCAGGAAATCCGATTCCTGATGCAGAGGTTAGCTTTGAATTGTTAAATTATGCAGAGCTGGTTTCGATTTCCAGAAAGATCACGGATGAGAATGGAAAAGCAATCCTTCAAACCGGAAAGGGAAGCCTGTTTGTTTCTGTATGGAAAGAGGAGAGACACGCAACTGCAATCCTTGATACCAGAGAAGTTTCCTCGCAGACAATTGTGCTCGCAAAGGAAAAAGTGGCAGAAGAGGGATGGACTTCTTTTGATATGATCGCGCCGTCAGATGCTCCGGTCAATACCAAAAGACCGACAGCAGAACAAAAGAAAACAGGAACTGAAAAATTCCGTCAGGCAACAGAAAAGCGTCTGGAAAAAGTCCATGCGTTCTTTGGGGAAGAGGCTGGAAACGCACTGGAGAACAGCAAAGGAAATTATGAAGAAATGCAGAAGTTTCTGAATGCCGGGACTCCACACGCGCTCTGGAAAAAAGCTTTGCTGGATCAGTTAAGTTATAAAGATTTCAGGGACTGTAAGGGAGAGATGCTTTTGGAGCATCTGGAAGAAGCCTGTGTATGGAGCCATACAGTATCTCAGGAGATTTTTGCAAATTATATTTTAAATCCAAGGATTTCAAGAGAGCAGCAGAGTGCGTACCGCAAAGCAATCCGGGAATTTTTTACAGAAGAGCAAAAAAGCCAGTTTCAGAAAGATCCGACGGAAATCTGGAATTGGATCCAGACCCAGATTCAGGAAGAACCGTCCTATGAATATGACGAATTACTGACTACACCGGCAGGAGCGCTTCGGTATCGTACTGCAAGCCTGGAATCTAAGAAAATCCTGTTTGTTGCCATCTGCCGTACCTTTGGTATCCCGGCAAGATTACATCCGCTGGATGGGAAGATGCAGTACTATGGGGAAAACGGATTTCTGACTGTGGATAACTCTGAAAAAACAGAAGATGCCTGTGAAAAAGCATCAAAGATCTGTGTGCAGTCTGCAGATGATACAAGATGGGTATATATGCAGAACTGGACCATTGCCAAAAAAGCAAAAGACGGATACCTCTGGCAGACACTGCAGCTGGGAGAAGGCTATCAGGGAGAAGCAGAACTGGAAGTGGAAGCGGGAGTCTATCGTGTGATCACGACGAACCGCCTTCCGAACGGAAATCAGTTTGCAGCATATACAGAATTTGATGTAAAACAAGGAGAGACGAAAGAAATCCAGCTTGCCCTTCGAAAAGCAGAGCTGAAAGATATGCTGGAAGAAATTCCGCTGGAAGAATTTGCGGTAGAAGACGGGCAGGGAACAACGGTACTGGCAAGTCAGAACCTGGAGGAAGGAACGTCTCTGTTTATCTGGCATGAAGTCGGCAAAGAACCAACAGAACACATTCTGAATGAACTTCGGGAAAGAAGTCAGGAATTTGCTGCTTTTGGAAGCCGGATCAACCTGATCTTAAAGAGCAAAGAAGACCAGATGGATCCGACGTTTGCGAAAACAAAGGCAGAACTGCCAAACGCTTCTGTTTATTATGATGCAGGAAACGAAAATATTAACGTACTTGCCCGCAGAATGTATGGAGATCCGGACAAACTGCCGCTGATCCTGGTTGTAAAAGAAGGAATGCAGGGCGTGTATTCGGCAAGTGGATATAATGTAGGAACCGGGGATATGCTGCTTCGAATCCTGAACAGTGGAATCTAAATAAGTGAAAATTGCATAAAAAACAGGTTGACCCTCTTCTTTGAATTGGATATAATAGACATGAATATCAAAGATTCGAAAAGGGGGCAGCCATTATGGACAGATATTTTGAGGATAACAACAGGCGATCAGGAAAAGTTTGCCCTTTTTTGAATTCTGTTACAGATAAAATACATGGATGATTTTCTAATAAGAAGAGAGCCATGCATTTTTTGTATTCAAATTTAAGAAAGGATACGAGGGAAAGAAGTATGAAAAGAAAACAGGTGTTGGCACTGAGTTGTGCAATCATGATGGGAACCACGACGATCGCAGGTTTTCCGATGTCTGTCCGGGCAGAAGAACATATACAGATGCTGGAGGCAGTGGACGATGACGCATTTTTGGTGGCCGAGACAGACGGAATTGAGATTCCAGAAAATGAAAAGAACGTTGCACTGGGAAAAAGTGTAACAGCAAGTTCCCAGGAAAACAATAATTTAGGACCGGATAAACTGGTGGATGGAAAAGGAGGATCTGCTTCCAGATGGTCCAGCGCCAGAGGATTGGGAGCGCAGAGTGTTGTGCTGAATCTTGGACAGGAGTACCTTCTGGAAGGGGTAAACCTTTTCTGGGAGTCAGGAAAAGCAAACAGCTATTCCGTTCTTGTATCAAGCGATAACGCTGCATGGGAAACGGCTTACCGCAATGACACACATCCGGCAAATATCCGGGATCAGATCACATTCAAGACTCCGGTAAAAGGTCAGTATGTAAAACTTCAGATTGACAGCATTTCCAATGAAGATCCTCTGACACCTCCGGTTCCAAACTGGGATACCATTTCTTTATATGAGATTCAGGTGTTAGGAACTCAGGCTGTGCAGGCGGATAAAACAAAACTGCAGGAGATGTATGATCAGACAAAAGGATTAGAGCCAAAATATAATACGAACAGCCAGCCGATCATTAACAATTATAATAAAGCGATCGCCGAAGCAGAGAGACTTTTGGCAGATGGAACAGTAACGACACAGGACGAAGTGGACAAAGCAACGGCAGAACTGGAAAACCGGTACTATTCTTTTGTAGTAGAGGAGATGAACTATTATTATTCTCCGAACAAAGATTACTTTGACTATAATCAGTATACAACAGAGTCCATCAAACCGTTGTACAGCGCATATGAGGCTACTGGAAATTATAATCCAAACCGGCCGACAGAAGTGTTAAAGAAATTTCAGGAGGATTATCTGAGCGCCAAAGAGAAGGTACAGCAAAAACCGGAATTTCCGCGCGGAATGTATATAGGACTCAATAGTGCATTCAATAAAAGTACAAGTTCTCAGGCAGGCGAATTTGTATTTCGCGATTATTTGAAGACAAATGAAGACGGAACAGAGACCCCGATGCTTCACATTGAATTTAAGAATACAGGTGTGAACCCGATGACGGGTGAAAAAATCACCAATACAAGTTATCTGTGGGATTCTTTTGATTTTAAAGAGGCTAATATCTTGCTGAGCTGGACGCCTTATTATCCGACCGAGGAAGTACAGGGTGGAACAGACTGGCTGAATGATTATATTGAGAATGTAAGTGATGAGGGATTCACAGCGGATATTCCAATGGAACATGGTCCGGGTATGTATACTGTCGAGATGACATCAGGACAGATGAAACAGATAGATTCACACGGGGTATACTACAGCAACGAATATGCGATGCAGCAGAATATGGCTCCGGTCATTGATGCAAAAGATGTGACTTTGAACATAGGAGATCCATTTGATCCGCTGGCAAATGTTACTGCAACGGATAAAGAAGATGGAACGATTCCACTGACAGAAGAGAATATCATTGCCAATGATGTCAATACCTCTCAGGCAGGCGAGTATCATGTGACTTATAAAGTGACAGATAAAGACGGAGCCTCAGCAGAGAAAACGATCACAGTTACAGTGCGGCAGACAGAAATGGAAGTGGCTGTATCCTGCTCGAACGATGACGGACATGGCGGAGCAAAATGGACCAATGAAGATGTAACAGTGACGCTGAAAGCAAACAAAGCCATCCATGATATTGAAGGATGGACTCGTGTATCAGAGACAGAACTGACCAAAGCACACGGAAAAAACGGAACCTATCATGTGGCGGTAACCTCTGCAGATAATCAGCAGGCAGAAGTGGAATATGTGGTAAAACACATTGACAAGCAGGCTCCAAACGTTCGTGTGTATGGAACTGGAAAGGAAGAAAATTATCGCGAAATTACAGCAGTTGCAGTACATGATACCAAAGGCGTTCGTTATCTGACCATGAATGGAGTGAAGAAAACAATCAATGACAAGTACAAATATCTGACAGATATCAAAGCGCTTGGAGTAGTAGAAGGCGAGAATACAGCAGTGGTTGTAGACAAAGCCGGAAATGAGAAATCCATTACATTCTACTATGATAAAACAGCTCCGGTGATCGATTACAAAGCCATCGAAGCAGCAAATGGATACAAGAGAGAAATCCCGGTCAATGAAGGCGAAGAGTACACAGAAAAAGAACTGGTTGAAATGTTTACAAAACCGGGATGGGTAACCGACAATTCCGGACATGCAGAATTTAAAGTAGACAAATGGGGACTGGAGCATGGACTGGACGGTTATAAACCGTTTACTTCCCAAACACCGGGAACCTACAAAGTCCGTTTCTACGCATACGATGCCGCAGGAAACAGCAGCACATTTGATGTGTATGTGAAAGTACTGGAAGCGGAGACACCGGAAGAACGTACAACAACAGTAAACTATACCGTATTCCTGGATAACGGAGTGCGTACGGGAACCTGGACACACACCGGAACAGAAGAAGGAACGTTTGAGTTTGAAGTGTCTATGACAGGGCTTGACCTGGAGGGCTATGTGCCGGCAGAGGGAGAAACCGGATCCCGGACCCTGACATATGGCGAGACGACTTCCGTAACATTCTATCTGGTCAGTGAATCGTAACAATGATAAAAAGTACCGCAGTCGTTTGACTGCGGTCTTTTTCTGCACAAAATGTTCGTTTTTGAAAGTTGTTGGATTCAAAAATCCATGATACACTTAGTTCTTAAGTGAAACGATCTACAGGAGGGATGATCTTATGAAAATACATTACAGAGTATCCGAAGATGGGATTGAAATCGTACGATGCTTCGGGTCTGACAGTCATGTTGTCATTCCCGGACAGATTGCGGGAAAACCGGTTGTGAAAGCAGCGCCTTATGCATTTTCTGCACGAAAAGATCAAGAAGAGATCAATATCCAGATTTATCATACAGATCAGATTGGGCAGGGGATGGAAGAAGAGAAGCTTCTTGCAGGAGAAGCCGTGGAGGAAGTCATTTTTCCCAATACCATGCAAGAGATCGGACGATATATTTTTTATGGATGCAGAAATCTGAGAAAGCTGAAGTTTTCAGACAGTTTGACACAGATAGGAAGCGGCGCATTTACCGTGTGCGGCAGTCTGAAAGAACTGGTGGTACACTTGCAGCAGGGACACAAAAGCTGTGTGAAAGAGATTTTAGGAGAACTGTGGCAGAGAATGGATGTCAGGTTTCTTTATGAAATAGACGGAGAGGCAGTCCAAAGAGCAGATTTGGTATTTCCGGGTCATTACGAGGAAGCGGTCGAGAATACGCCGGCCAGGATTTTGTATACCCAGCATCACGGCTCTGGAAATAATTATCGGCAGTGTTTTCTGGCAAAAGAACTGGATTATCGAAAATATGACGAATTGTTTTCTATAGCAGCAGTCATGGAAAAGCAAAATGTACTTTTGGATCTTTGTTTTGGAAGGCTTCTGTTTCCGGTGGAACTTGCCAAACAGGCAGAAACAGAGTATAAAGAATATATCCGGCTTCACTTAGAAGAGGCGGCATCTTATCTGATCGAAAATGAGCAGACAGAGAGACTTCAGTTTCTTTCGGAGGGGAAATTATGGACGCCCGAAGGACTGGAAGCGGCGATCCAGTGTGCTTCTGACCAGAAGAAACCGGAGATTTTGAGTTTGCTGATGAATGAACAGCATCAGAGAATGCCGCGGAAAAAGAAACGGTTTGTATTGTAGGAAACATATTTATATAGGAAGGATATACATAGATGGGAGAGGAAAATAATCAGGAAGCAGCGGAAAAGCTACAGCAGATTGGAAGTAGTATTCTGGCTGCGGCAAGGGATGAGCTGTATCTGGGAATGCGGTTTCTGGATGTGGCGCTGAGCAGTTTTTCCTATCAGATGGACGCATCGGTCAGTCCTTTTGGAACAGACGGGGCAGTGATCTATTTTCATCCTGCCCAGCTTGGCGGTCTGTATCGGCAAAATCGGATCCTGGTAAACAGAGGGTATTTGCATATGGTGTTCCACTGTATTTTCCGACATTTTATCAAAAAAGGAATGGACGCAAGATACTGGAGTTTAAGCTGTGATATTGCGGCAGAGCATATGACAGACGGGATTTACCATCGAAGTGTCCGGTTTTCGAAAAGTCTTCTCAGACGGGAAGTTTACCGAAAGCTGGAGGCTGAGAAAAAGGTATTGCATGCAGAACGAATCTATCAGATTCTGATGTCCTGGGAGCTGGAAGAGAAAGAACTTTTGAAACTGGAACAGGAATTTTATCAGGATGATCACAAATATTGGGAGAATCAAAGACCGGGTCAGAAGCCGAATCCGCAGATGAACCAGAAATGGCAGGAGATCAATGAGGAGATCGAGACTGATCTGGAGACTTTTTCCAAGGAAGCGTCTGAACAGAACGGGGATTTTCTGGATCAGGTGAAGGTGGCAAACAGAAAACGGCAGGATTATCGGGAGTTTTTGCGGAAATTTGCGGTATTTCGAGAAGAAATCGGAGTAGATCCGGATTCTTTTGACTATACGTTTTACAGTTATGGACTCCAGATGTATGGGAATATGCCGCTGATCGAGCCGCAGGAAACAAAAGAAGTAAAGAAAGTGGCGGAATTTGTCATTGTGATCGATACATCTATGTCTTGTTCCGGGGATCTGGTGAAAAAGTTTCTGGAAGAGACGTATGGGATTTTGTGTGAGACAGACAGCTTTTTTCAAAAGACGAATATCCACATTCTGCAGTGTGACGAGAAGGTACAGTCCGATCAGAAGATTACAAACAAGGACGAGCTGAAAGACTATATGGAGCATCTTTCGTTGTATGGAGAGGGCGGCACGGATTTTCGTCCGGCTTTTGCATATGTGGATCAGATGCTGCAGGAGCATGAATTTGAGAATTTGAAAGGAATGCTTTACTTTACGGACGGATATGGAGTTTATCCGGGAAAAATGCCGGCATATAAAACTGCGTTTGTATTTATGCAGGAAGATTATCGGGATGTGGATGTGCCGCCGTGGGCATTCAAGCTGATATTAGAAGAAACAGAAATTGGAGGAGATACATGGATATAAAAAGAGCAAAACAGGAAATCAAAGATTCCATCGAAGCATATTTGATGAAAGATGAATTTGGAGAGTATCGGATCCCGGCGATCCGGCAGAGACCGATCTTTCTGGTGGGACCGCCGGGAATCGGTAAAACACAGATTATGGAGCAGATCGCAAAGGAGTGTCACATCGGTCTGGTGGCATATACGATCACCCATCATACCAGACAAAGTGCGGTGGGACTTCCGTTTATCCAGGAGAAGGAATATGGAGGAACTACGGTGTCAGTGACAGAATATACCATGAGTGAGATCATTGCATCTGTGTACGACAAAATGGAAAAAACCGGAATCCGGGAAGGAATTTTATTTCTGGACGAGATCAACTGTGTATCCGAGACATTGGCTCCTACGATGCTGCAGTTTTTACAGGGCAAGACCTTTGGAAATCAGAAGGTGCCGGAAGGCTGGGTCATTGTGACCGCCGGAAATCCACCGGAATACAACAAATCGGTGCGGGAGTTTGACGTGGTGACACTGGATCGGATCAAGCGGATCGATGTGGAAGAGAATTTTGAAGTATGGAAAGAATATGCGTATCGTCAGGGAATCCATCCTGCAGTGATCTCTTATCTTGAGATCCGCCGGAAGAATTTTTACCGCATTGAAAACACGGTAGATGGGAAAGTATTTGCCACGGCAAGAGGATGGGAGGACTTGTCTCAGCTGATCCAGGTGTATGAGATGCTAGGAAAGACGGTGGATCGGGATGTGGTCAGCCAGTATATCCAGCATCAGATGATCGCAAAAGATTTTGCCAATTATCTGGCCCTTTATTATAAGTATAAACAGGATTATGCCGTAGAAGATCTGATCCGTGGAAGCTGGAATCCGGCTCTGCTCCAGAAGATCAAAACTGCGCCGCTGGATGAGCATTTGAATATGGTGGGACTTCTGAGCGGCCGTCTGGGAGAAGACTTTGCAGAATGTTACCGGATGGATGCAGTGGTAACCAGAATTTATGATTATATGTTGTTATATCGAGAACATCAGGAAGAATGGATGCTGAAAGACGTGCTTCAGAACGTGGCATGTGATCTGGAAGCAGGGAAAAAGGCAGAACAGCTGACCCGTGCAGAAGAAAAGATCTTGCAGAAGGTAGAGGCATTTTTTGAGAATGTCAGAGTCCGTCTGGACGAAACCTCTTCTTTAAAAGCAGAGATATATGAAGCAGTGAAAGTGCAGTTTGAAGCAGAGGCAGAGCAGTTGGAAGGGAAGATAGAAGAAACTTCCGAGATGCTTCAACATGTATTTGATTTTCTGGAGGCGGCATTTGGTGAGAGCCAGGAAATGGTTGCTTTCATTACAGAATTAAATGCAAATTACTACAGTGTGTGGTTTATCAAGGAGAATGGATCGGATTCTTATTACCGATATAATAAAGGACTTCTGTTTGAAGAACGACAGCAGAAGATCCTTGGTCAGATGGCAGAAGTGGAAGATCTTCTTTCCACAGGAATCAAAGAATAAAAAGAAAGATACAGGAGCAGCAGTATGATAAGAGTAATTGCAAGTGACATGGATGGAACTCTTCTGGGAAATGATCATAAGATCGCGCCGGAGACACTTTCCGCGATCCGGGAAGCGCAAAGTGCCGGAATCCGTTTTATGATTGCTACCGGACGGAATTTCACAGGAGCTATGGAAGAATTGAAAGATACGGATCTGGTTTGTGATTATATCGTGGGGAGCGGGGCAGAAGTCAGAGATCCCCAGCAGAAGATCGTAGTTACAGCACCGTTGAATATTGCCGTGTGTGAAGGGATTTATCGGGTATTACAGGACTTTCCGATTTCGATCATATTTAGCTCCGGGCATTACGACTACCGGATTGGAACAAAGGAAGAGATTGAGGCAAGTTATTTGAAACAGATCCGGCTGTTTCATCAGGATACCGGGCAGGCGGCAGGAGAGGAAGAAATTTTGAATTCCGCTTTGTATCGGAGAATTGTAGGGAATACGAAGATCATTTCCGATTTTGAAGAGCTGAGAAATACACAGGTACCGATTTACAAGGTTTTCCTGTATTCGGATGATCTGGAGATGCTGGATGAGATCAGCAGAAAGCTGTCGGAAAATGAAAAAATCGCAGTTGCTTCGTCTTTTCGGACGAATCTGGAGATTACCGCAGTGGAAGCGCAAAAAGGCCCGGTTTTGAAACAATATATTGAATCCCTTGGATATTCCATGGAAGAAGTGATGGTTCTGGGAGACAGTCTCAATGATTACTCCATGCTTTCTATGGATTTCGGAGCGACAGTTGCCATGGAAAATGCAGTTCCAGAAATTCAGAAAGTTGCGAAATACATTACAAAATCAAATGAAGAGTTCGGGGTTGCCCATGCAATCCGAAAAGTCCTTTCTGTACAGAAAAAGGTCGGATAAGTTTCTTTTTTTCTGTCAGCACTTGTGCTAAAATGGGAAAAGAAGAAATCGAAAGGGGAATTGGAAATGGATGTCAGAACAATGCGGAATCATGTACTGGGAATGAAAGTGGTCAAGTCACTGGAAAGCCGCAATATGGAAGCATATTTTGTGGAGACGAAGGAAGAAGCAGTCAAAAAGGCGCTGGAATTGATGCCACAAGGAAGTTCCATCAGCTGGGGCGGAACGATGAGTGTGACAGAAGTTGGATTGATGGAGGCCATTCGGCAGGGAGAGTATGTCTTGTATGACCGGGATCAGGCAGAGACGCCCGAGGAACGGGAAGAGATGATGCGGAGAGCTTTTTTTGCTGATTTTTATCTCGGAAGCACCAATGCGATGAGTGAAGACGGGGTTTTGGTTAATATTGACGGCAATGCCAACCGGGTTGCAGCGTACGCCTATGGTCCGAAGAATGTCCTTCTGATCGTGGGGATGAATAAGGTGGTAAAAACGGCAGAAGATGCCGTGCAGCGTGCCAGAAACGAAGCGGCTCCGATCAATGCGCAGCGGTTTCAGAAAGAGACACCGTGTGTGGAGAGAGGCACTTGTTTTGACTGTAAAAAACCAGGGTGCATCTGTTCCCAGATTTTGGTGACAAGATTCAGTCAGACCCCAAAGCGGATCAAAGTGATCCTGGTCAATGAATCTCTGGGATTTTAAAATAGAATAAAAGGTGGAAGTAATTTTGATGAAAGAGAACAAGCAAAAGAAAAGAAAACAGAAAAAAGGGTGGGATCCCCTGTCTCTGACGGTTCTGCTGGTGGCGCTGTGTGTGTTCATCTTTTCTGCATATCAGCTGGTAATGATGATCATTCCATATTATGCAGGCGGTGAGGAGTATGACAAGGTCAAGAACCTTGCAATCGTCAGCGATAAGATCGGAGAAGGAATTGAAGAAGCACCGAAGTTTCAGATAGATTTTGACAAACTGCTGCAGGAGAATCCGGACACGGTGGCGTGGCTTCGGTTTGATCAGCCTTCGATCATCAGTTATCCGGTCGTTAAGAGTGCGGATAACAACGAATATCTGACCAAAACATTTACCGCAAATGACAACAAGCTGGGAACGATTTTTATGGATATGCGCAATCAGAATGATTTCAGTGACCGGAATACGTTTATTTACGGACATAATATGAAGGTAGGAGGCGAGATGTTCTCTCAGTTGAACGAATATGCAAATGAAGAGTTCTACAAGCAGCATCCATATTTTTATATTTACACGCCAGATGGAAGGACGCTGGTTTATGAAGTATTTTCAGCGAGAGTGGTGAAGGATTCCGCGGAAGTTTATAATCTGAATATTACGACAGATGAAGAGTTTGAAGCATATCTTGCAGATTGTAAGAGCACTTCAAATTATGTGACATCTCCGGGAGTGGATAAAGATTCCAAGATCGTAAGTCTTTCCACCTGTACGAATGTCAACGATGATGAACGATTCCTGGTACAGGGTGTTTTGATTCGAGAAGAATAAAAGAAAAGGAGGCCTGGCATGGCAGACAGATTTGAGGTAGGGGATGTGATCCGGATGAAAAAGCCTCACCCGTGCGGGAGTTCAGAATGGGAAGTGCTGCGTGTGGGAGCGGATTTCCGGCTCAAATGTCAGGGATGTGGACATCAGATTATGGTGGCGCGAAGACTGGTAGAAAAGAATACAAAAGAAATTAAGAAAAAGGCTTGAAACAAGTAAATTCTTGTGGTAGAATAAGAAACTGTGACGTACTGCTGAATTATCAGCGGACACAATTTTCCTTGTTCCCGGAAGAGCCGGGGGCCAGAGACCATAAGGAGGTGCAGAACATGAACAAGTATGAGTTAGCTGTTGTTGTCAGCGCAAAAATCGAAGACGATGCCAGAGCTGCTGTGATCGAGAAAGTGAAAGAACTGATTACACGTTTCGGTGGCAACGTAACTGACGTTGATGAATGGGGTAAGAGAAGATTCGCTTACGAAATTCAGAAAATGAAAGAAGGATTTTACTACTTCGTACACTTCGAGTCTGAAGCAAACGTTCCTGCAGAAGTGGAACAGCGTATCCGCATCATGGACAACGTGCTCAGATATTTATGCGTAAGACAGGAAGCATAGAGAAGAGAGGTATATATGAATAAAGTGGTTTTGATGGGTCGCTTGACAAGAGACCCGGAAGTTAGATACTCACAAGGTGACAGTGCAACTGCAGTTGCAAGATATACAGTAGCAGTAGACCGCAGATTCAAGAGAGACGGAGAACCGACCGCAGATTTTATTCCGTGTGTCGTATTCGGACGCTCTGCTGAGTTCGCTGAGAAGTATTTCCGTCAGGGGATGCGGGTTTCTATCTCTGGAAGAATCCAGACAGGAAGCTATACGAACAAAGACGGCATGAAGGTCTACACAACAGAAGTTATTGTAGAAGAGCAGGAATTTGCGGAGAGCAGAGCTGAGAGCGAAGCCAACAGAAATGCATTCCATTCTTCACCGGCACCTTCACCGGCACCAAGTATTGATGCTGGAGACGGCTTCATGAATATTCCGGATGGAATTGATGAAGAATTACCGTTTAACTAACTTCAAAAGCCAGAGTTATCAAAATAGGAGGTAATGGAGATGGCTTACGAAAAAGGTAGCAGACCAGAAGGCGGCTTCAAAAAGAGAGGCCCGGCACGCAGAAGAAAAAAAGTTTGCGTATTCTGTGGAAAAGAGAATAACGAAATCGATTATAAAGATGTTGCAAAACTGAAAAAGTATGTTTCTGAAAGAGGAAAAATTCTTCCTAGAAGAATTACAGGAAACTGTGCAAAACATCAGAGAGCCCTTACAGTAGCAATCAAGAGAGCAAGACATATTGCTTTGATGCCATACGTACAGGACTAATCGTTTGATCAGAACACAAAACTCCGGCTTGTCCATGACAGGTACGGAGTTTTTTCTGTTGTTTTTAAAAACAAATGATTGATATCTGTTGAAAATAGCGTATACTGGAAGCAAAACGATTGATAAGAAGAGAGGGCAGAACATGGCAAGACCACAGAAATGCAGATGTATTTGTGAGAAACCGAAGGTGACGGGATTTATCCCGCAGGGATATCAGGATGTCTCCAAGGTGAATCTAACGTATGATGAATATGAAGTGATCCGCCTTTTGGATTATGTGGAGATGACCCAGGAAGAATGTGCGGTGAAGATGGAAGTATCCAGGCCGACTGTGACCAGAATCTATAATGAAGCGCGCAAAAAAGTGGCGGATGCACTTGTGAATGGCAGACAGATCACGATCGGCGGGGGAGATGTGACCGTGTGTGAGAAAATACGGCCGGAGTGCGATCATATCAAGCATTGCTGTCACAGACGCAAAACGCTCTCTGAAATCGGTCAGTAAAAAAGAATGGAACAGACAGAGCATCTGTGTTAGAATGATGAAATCATGGAAAGAATTTAAATGGAGGCAGAAAGAGCAGGAAAATTATGGATTTAAACAAAGAAAATTTAAAAAAGATACGCGGACTGATCGTATTTACAGTAATTCTTTTAATTGCATTGTGGAATTATCAGTTGATCCTGGGTGCGGTCAGCCGTTGTCTGGGAATTGTGTTTCCGTTTCTTCTGGGAGGCGCGATCGCATTCGGTGTGAATGTCCCGATGAGTTTTTTTGAAGAGAAGCTGTTCCAGAACCAGGTGATGAAGAAGAAAAAGCTGGCACAGAAGCTGGCCCGGCCGGCAAGTCTGGTGATCACTCTGATTGCAGTTTTGGGCGTGATCAGTCTGGTGATCTTCGGAGTGCTTCCGAAATTAGGAGATACTTTTCTGGCATTGGGAAAAAGCATACAGGATTTTATGCCGAAGGTGCAGGTATGGGCAGAAGAGATCTTCCATAACAATAAAGAAATCCTGGAGTGGATGGATGATCTGACGCTAGACTGGGATAAGATCTTAAATGAAGTGGTAAGATTTTTCACCAGCGGAGCCAGCAGCGTACTTGGCTCTACAATTGTCGTAGCCAGACGGATCGCAAGTGGAATCACTACATTTGTGATCGCGTTTGTATTCTCATGCTATATTTTGCTTCAGAAAGAAAAACTGAATATCCAGATCCGAAAAGTGATGTATGCCTATATGAAAGAAGAACGCGTGAAAAAAGTTCTGGATGTGTGTACTTTGAGTTACCGGACGTTTTCGAATTTTTTGACAGGTCAGTGCCTGGAGGCAGTGATCCTGGGAACCATGTTTGTAATCTGCATGGGAATTTTGCAGATGCCATACGCTCTGCTGATCGGAGTGCTGATCGCATTTACAGCGCTGATCCCGATTTTCGGAGCATTTATCGGCTGTGTAGTTGGAGCATTTTTGATTTTGACGGTGGCTCCGATGAAAGCTTTGATTTTTGTGATCATGTTCCTGGTTCTCCAGCAGATCGAAGGCAATTTGATTTATCCAAGAGTGGTAGGAAGTTCAGTTGGACTTCCATCAATCTGGGTGCTTGCGGCAGTCAGTATTGGAGCCAGTTTGATGGGAATCGTGGGTATGCTGATCTTCATCCCAATCGTTTCGGTATTGTATGCCCTGCTTCGGGGAAATGTGTATGAACATCTGGAACAAAAAGGGATTGCAGTGGACCGGGAATCCGGGGAGTTGCAAAGAGCCGGTGAAACAAAACAGGAAGAAGGCTGACAGATGGGAGAAAAAATGGTATACTAAAACTGAGTTTGTGAAAAACAGTACCTGGGGAGGCTGCACGAACGGAAAGTATGGATAGAGGATTAAAATCATGAAGAAAAAAAATATGCGCTTAAAGGGACAGCTGAGAATGTACATGCAGTGGCCGCTCATTATGACAGTATTACTGCTGGCGATGAATATCTGGATGTATATGACAGACCGGAAAGCGGGATTCACGATGACAGTTTTTGTCGGGATTTATGTAGTGATCGTTGGGATCTTATATTTTTACAATCGGTCCCTGATCCTGGCAGATCTGATCCAGTTCTCCACACAATATAAGGGAATCCAGAATACGCTGTTAAAAGAGTTGACGGTTCCTTATGCCATTGTACTGGAAGACGGACATATTCTCTGGAAAAATGATCGTTTTGCAGAGATTACAGACGCAAGAGAAAAGTATCTGCAGAAAATGATCCCACAGTTGAACCGGGGGAATTTTCCAAAAGAAGACGAGACAAGAAAAGAGCTGGAAGTTACTTATAAAGAGCGGGATTATCAGGTAGAGCTGCGCAGGATTTCCCTGGAGGGCTTTAGCGAAAGCGAGCCGATGCTGCAGATCCCGAAAGAAAAAGAATATTTCATTGCCGTTTATATGCGGGATGTGACCGAATTAAATTCTTATATCCGAGAGAATGAGGATCAGAGACTGATCGCAGGACTGATCTATATTGATAATTACGATGAAGTGATGGAGAGTGTCGAAGAAGTACGTCAGTCACTTCTGGTAGCTTTGATCGACCGTAAGATCAACAAGTACATCAATGATGTAGACGGTATTGTGAAAAAGCTGGAAAATGATAAATATTTCTTTGTTGTCAAAAAAGAGGGATATCGTAAGTTTGAGGCAGATAAATTTTCTCTTTTGGAAGAAGTAAAACAGGTGAACATCGGAAATGCCCGCTCTGCAACATTGAGTATTGGACTGGGATTGAATACAGCAACTTATGCCCTCAGTTATAATTACGCCCGCATGGCCATCGATCTCGCTCTTGCAAGAGGCGGAGATCAGGCGGTTATCAAAGATTGTCGGGGAATTACGTATTTTGGCGGAAAGAAAGAGCAGACCGCGAAAAATACCAGGGTAAAAGCCAGAGTTAAGGCAGAAGCGCTCCGGGAGTTTATCGTGGCAAAAGATCAGGTCATTGTCATGGGACATAAGATTTCGGATCCGGATTCCTTCGGCGCCTGCATGGGAATCTACAGAGCAGCGGTGGCGCTGGAAAAGAAAGCTCATATTGTGATCAACGATGTCAGTACATCGATCCGGCCTCTGTATGATGAGATCGCACAGAGCAGTGTATATGGAAAAGATATTTTCCTGACTTCTTCAGAAGCGATGGATTATATATCTGACAGTGCGATGGTGGTAGTAGTCGATACGAACAAGCCGCAGATGACGGAATGTCCGGAATTGCTGAAGCGTTCCAAGACGATCGCAGTGCTGGATCACCACAGACAGAGCAGTACTGTGATCGACAATGCGGTGTTGTCGTATATTGAACCGTATTCTTCTTCGACTTGTGAAATGGTCGCGGAAGTGCTGCAGTATATTGTGGATGATATCAAAGTTCCCTCCATTGAGGCCGACTGTCTGTACGCAGGGATCATGATCGATACAAGAAACTTTATGAACCGCACCGGCGTCCGTACCTTTGAGGCAGCGGCTTACCTGCGGCGCTGTGGCGCAGATATTACCCGTGTCAGAAAGATGTTCCGGGATGACATGGAGTCTTATCGTGCCAAAGCAGAAGCTATGCGTCTGGCAGAGGTGTACCGGGAGCAGTATGCCATTGCACAGTGTCCGAGTGACATTGCGAGTCCTACCGTACTGGCGGCACAGGCGGCCAATGAACTGTTGGATATCAGCGGCATCAAGGCATCTTTTGTGCTGACCGTATATAATGGAAGGATTTTCCTGAGTGCACGTTCCATTGATGAAGTGAATGTGCAGATCATAGCAGAAAAGCTGGGCGGCGGTGGGCATATCAATTCTGCCGGGGCACAGTTTGAACATACCAATGTAGAAGAGGCGATCGCGGCCTTAAAAGCTACGATCGATCAGATGATAGAGGAAGGAGATATATAACCATGAAAGTAATTTTATTACAGGATGTAAAATCACTGGGAAAAAAAGGAGAGATCGTCAATGTAAATGACGGTTATGCAAGAAATTTTATTTTGCCGAAAAAGCTTGGAGTAGAAGCGAACGGAAAGAATCTGAATGATCTGAAACTGCAGAAAAATAATGAGGCCAAAGTTGCACAGGAGCATCTGGATGCGGCAAAGAAACTGGCAGAAGAACTCAAAGCAGGAAAAGTCGTCCTGACAATGAAAGTAGGAGAAGGCGGAAGAACGTTTGGCTCTGTTTCCAGCAAAGAGATCGCGGAAGCAGTCAAATCCCAGATGAATCTGGACATTGATAAAAAGAAGATCCAGCTCAAAGAGCAGATCAAAACACTGGGAACACATATTGTATCTGTGAAATTACATCCGGAAGTGACAGCAGAGCTGAGCGTTTCCGTAAAAGAAGCGTAAGGGGTTGCAGATTAGTATGGAAGCAGCGATGAAACGAATCCTGCCTCACAGTACAGAGGCAGAGCAGGCCGTGATCGGCGCCATGCTGATGGACAAAGATGCAATTATGGTTGCCGCCGAGATGCTGACAGGAGAAGATTTCTATCAGAGTGCATACGGAGTGCTGTTTGACGCCATGGTGGAATTGTTTCAGTCTGGAAAGCCGGTAGATCTGATCACATTGCAGGAGCATTTGAAAGAGAAGAATGTTCCCCCGGAGATCAGTGAACTTGAGTTTGCAAGAGAGTTGCTGATGAGCGCACAGACTTCCGCAAATATCAAATATTATGCAGAAATCGTACGGGAAAAGGCGACCCTTCGAAAGATGATTAAGATCAATGAAGAAATCGCAAATAACTGTTATCTGGAGAATCAGCCGCTGGATGTGATCATGGATTCCGCGGAGAAGCGGATTTTTGAACTGGCACAGCATGGAAACAGTCAGGAATATACTCCCATCAAGCAGGTCGTATTAAACGCCCTGGAGGTGATCGAGAAAGCCTCTAAGACAAAGGGAACCGTGACCGGAATTCCTACAGGATTTATCGATCTGGATTACAAGCTGTCCGGTCTGCAGCGTTCGGATTTGATTCTGGTAGCAGCCCGTCCATCTATGGGAAAGACGGCATTTGTACTGAATATCGCACAGCATGTGGCATTTCGTCAGGAAAAAGCAGTTGCGATCTTCAGTTTGGAGATGTCCAAGGAGCAGCTGGTCAATCGTCTGTTCTCCCTGGAAGCTCATGTGGATGCACAGATTTTGCGAACCGGAAATCTGAAAGATACGGATTGGGAAAAGCTGATCGAGGGAGCAGGTACCATTGGAAAATCGAAGCTCATCATTGATGACACTTCCGGAATCTCCATTACAGAGATGCGTTCCAAATGCCGGAAATATAAGCTGGAGCATGGTCTGGATCTGATCATCATCGACTACCTGCAGTTGATGAGCGGAAGCGGTGGAAGAAGCAACGAAAGCCGTCAGCAGGAGATCTCAGAAATCTCTCGGTCCTTAAAAGGTCTGGCCAGAGAATTGAATGTACCGGTGATCGCACTGTCTCAGCTGAGCCGTGCAGTAGAACAGAGAACGGACAAACGCCCGATGCTTTCCGACCTTCGTGAGTCCGGAGCCATCGAGCAGGATGCCGATGTCTGTATGTTTATTTATCGTGAAGATTACTATATTCCTGATACAGAAGACAAAAATATTGCGGAGATCATCATTGCAAAGCAGAGAAACGGTCCGGTAGGAACTGTCAGACTTGCATGGATGCCGCAGTACACTCGTTTTGGAAATGAACTCCGTCAGGATCAGCAGTGATTGAACATACTTTTTAATCTTCCAAGTGGATGTTCCCGGGCAGCCTCTTTGCGGCTTGCCTGCTGTTGGCGGATCAACGTATCCAGTTTGCGGAAATGCTCTTCTTCCTGGCGCTCTTTTGCCTGGAAGAGGAAGTCCATTTCTCTTATGACATCAGTGGTCACAGACTTACCGATGTCTTTTTTTAAGGTATCATTATTGGATACGACAACTTCTGTCAGCACATCGCCAATCAAAGAGCGAACCTGTTCCAGCTGTGTGATCGGTACGACCTCAGCTTCTGATGCAGTGACCGGGGCAGATACTGCCGTTAAGGTCGATGGCACTGCAGGAGAGGAAGCAGTCTGTGCGGCAGCAGCTTCTTTTTTCAGAGCAGCTTTTTTGAATGCCTCTGTCTTCTGAAGTTTTAATTTGGTTGATTTTAGTTCCGGAATGAGTGGCTTTAAGTCCTTTAAAAGCATTCCGGCATCTTTTAGTTTTTTAATACAGCAAAAGAGTTGTATATCATCTTCGGTATAATATCGATGTCCCATTTCTGTACGCCCGATGACAAGTTCCAGTTCTTCCTCCCAGTAACGCAGAACGTGAGATTCTACGTGAACCTGTTTTGCAGCTTCAGAAATCATAAATCTGACCTCGCCCATTAAAATATACCTCCTATGATCTGTTTTCGGTATTATTATAGCATGGGGTGGGAAAAAGTGCCTTAGAAACCGTTCGTCAAATTGTGTCAGGAAGTGACTTTAAGAAAGACAGGAAAAGAGGCAGAATCAGAAAAAGAGCACCTTGAACCTGAACGTTCAAAATGCTCTTTTTACGCGTGTGATCACTCGCAAATATTAAAAATTATTCTGCTGAAATAGCGCCTGTAGGACAAGCAGCTTCACATGCTCCACAGTCAACGCAAGCATCAGCGTCGATTTCGTATTTGCCATCGCCTTCGGAGATAGCTCCTACTGGACATTCGCCTTCGCAAGAACCACAGCTTACACATTCATCACTAATTACGTGTGCCATAATATGTATTCCTCCTTCTTTGGAATTACGATAAACTGTTACCGTTACAAACATTCTAATACAAATACGGGAAATATACAAGCATTATCAGATGGAATTTATGCTCAAAATTTGATGCAATTGGAAACGGGAAAATTTAAAATTTTTGAAAAATTAAGAAATTATTTCTTTTTTTTTCACAGAAATCGTGTATAGTATTAAGAGATTCTAAAATGTGCAAGTGATACTGGAGGTTTTTGGATATGAGAAAAAAGTGGAGAGTCGTGATTCCGGCCATGCTGTGCATTGCACTGGCAGCAAGCGCCTGTGCAAAGAAAGAGGAAAAACCGACATTTACAGGAGATAAGACAGAGACTCCGAAATATCAGGTGAATCTGGATTTTGTGTCACCTACGGCATATAGCAATGTGCAGGGGCTGAAGCTGGAACCGGGTACTTATATTTCGATCATTGGAAAAGATAAAAATGCATCTTATTGGAAAGAAGTGAAAAAGGGAGTCGAGCAGGCTGTCAAAGATTTGAATCAGGAGCTTGGATACAGTGGAGAGGACAAGATCAAGGCGACTTTTAATGCTCCTGACGGGGAAAATATTGATGAGCAGGTGAACATTCTTGATGAAGAACTGGCCAGATATCCGGATGCGGTGGGAATTGCCAGCATTGATGAGGATGCATGCAAGGTGCAGTTTGATGCTGCGGCAGAGAATGGGATCCCAGTGGTTGCGCTGGATTCCGGGAATACCTATCAGGGCATTCAGTGTACAGTGAAGACAAACAATAAAGAAGCTGCCAGGACAGCGGCATTCCAGCTGAGTAATTGGATCCAGGATGAGGGAGAAGTATTGTTGTTGGCAGTAGACAGCAATTCTGAGGCAGCAAGAGAACGTCTGGCAGGATTTCAGGAAGAGATCGAAAGTGGTCATCCCAATGTGAAGATTGTAGACACGATTTACTGTGATCAGATGGATGAATTAAAGAAAGAGATCGCAGAGAAAAAGAATGCGGCAAAGAAGGCAGAGGAGCCGGAGGTTTTGCCGGAAGATTTTAGTGATGAAGATGTGATTTTGTATTATATGGAGCAATATCCGAATTTGAAAGGGATGTTTGGAACGAATGTGGCAGCAACACAGCTTGGGTTATCTGCATTACAGGAGGCAGAGCGGACGGATGAGATCATATTGACCGGATTCGATGCGGGAGAAGACCAGATCACAGCGTTGGAAAATGGAGAGATCAAAGGGCTGGCAGTGCAGAATCCGTTTGCAATTGGCTACGCATCTGTGGTAGCAGCGGCAAGGAGTATCCTTCAGATGGGAAATGAAGCCGTAGTAGATACCGGATATGTGTGGGTCACAAAAGAAAATCTGGAAGAAGCATCGATCCAGAGTATGCTTTATCAATAAGGTTACAGAGCAGGGAGAGAAATCTCTCTGTTTTTGATTATAATAGAATTTACAAGGAGGGAGAAAGGCATGCAAAATTTAAAAATCGGTGAAAATATCATACGGCTGCGCCATCAAAAAAAGATTACGCAGGAACTGCTTCGATACGGGAGTATGCCGCTGCAGTCACAGTGACAGTACTTTTCAGTATCGTCAATCTGGCCGCAGCAGTTTTGATATGGAACAGACGGGCTTTATAATTCTAGACCTTGGTCAGGGAAAAGATAAATTCTGTTCCGACTCCTTCTGTACTGATTACATTGATATGTTCATCATGAGCCTGAATGGCTTCTTTTACAATGGCAAGTCCAAGACCGGTTCCTTTCTTGTCTTTTCCTCGGGACAGGTCGGATTTGTAGAAGCGTTCCCAGATTTTGTTCAGTTCTTTTTTGGGAATTCCCATGCCTCTGTCTTTGACAGAGACAAACACTTTTCCGCCTTTTTCCGTTACTTCGATGGTGACAGAAGAGTCGTTTCCGCTGAATTTGATGGCGTTGTCGATCAGGTTATACAGAACCTGCTGGATTTTCCTGCGGTCTGCGTAGACGATGACACTTCCGGCGAGCAGTAAAAGCTCAATGGAAATCCGTTTACTGGTACAGGTTCCTTCAAATGAAGCAGCGGTATTTTTGATCATCTGCTGGATATCAAATTCTGTTTTATCCAGGATCAGTTCATTTCGGTCAAACTGGTTGAGTGTCAGAAGATCTTGTGTCAGATCAGTCAGACGCTCGGTTTCAAATAAAATGATGTTTAAATATTTCTCATGCAGTTCCGGAGGGATGGTACCGTCCGTCATGGCCTGTACATATCCTTTGATGGAAGTCAGAGGAGAGCGGAAGTCGTGGGAAACATTTGCCACGATTTTTTTCTGATATTCTTCCATATCTCTTAACTGAGAGGACATATAGTTCAAAGATGCCGACAGATATCCCATTTCGTCGTGGGTACTGACCGGGATTTCATAGGTCAGATTGCCGGAAGCATATTGTGTGGCAGCTTCTGTAATCTGTCTCAATGGACGGAAGACAAAAAATTCAAATCCGATCAGAAAGATAAAGGACAGAAGATAGATAACTGCCATGGTAATATATACCGGGAGGAGCAGGGTGTCGCAGGTTTCTTTCAGACTTGCAACGGGTTTGTGAAGAAGGAGATAGCCTTGAATGGAAAAATCCTGTGTCACCGGAGCCATAACAGTAATCACGTCTTCCTGAAAATAGTCATGATAAGTTCCCAGGATGAATTGATTGTTTCCGATTTCAGCAGGGTCGAATCCTTCGATCTTTTCCGGCACGTCTGTATTTTCCAGAGGCGCCGAGGTGATCAAAGTTCCATCTGTCTCTACAAACCAGAGCGAAGCATCCAGATATAACTGCATTGCCTGCAGCTGGGAGTGTACCGCCCAGGAAGAAACGTCTTCCGAGAAATAGGATGGCAGATAGGAATTTGCAGTCTGGCTGGCCACCCGGTACATATTCTGGGAAGAATCCTTTTCCAGCATATTCAGAAGAAGCTGTGTTGCCAGAAGAGAGACTGTAAAGAGACTGAGAAATCCGAAGATGATATATAAAATAATAAATTTTAAACGCAGAGTGCTTTTCATGGTATCATCCTTCTTATTTTACTTCGAATTTGTAACCAATACCCCAGACTGTGCTGAGACTCCATCCGGCATGGTCTTTGATCTTTTCCCGCAGACGTTTGATGTGAACGTCTACAGTGCGGGTATCCCCTATATATTCATAGCCCCAGATCTGATCCAGGAGTTGTTCTCTTGTGAATACCTGGTTCGGGGAAGCTGCAAGAAAGTAAAGCAGTTCCAGTTCTTTTGGCGGCATATCGATGGTTTGTCCATCGCATACAACAGAATAGTTGGTAAGATTGATCGTAAGGCCTTCATATTCAACGCATTTTGCACGTTCGGCAACAGAGGCTTCCTGTTTGGCGGGCTGATAGCGTCGGAGTACCGCGCGTACACGGGCAACCATCTCTTTGGAGTCAAAAGGCTTCATAATATAGTCATCGGCGCCAAGTTCCAGTCCCAGAACTTTATCAAACACTTCGCCTTTTGCAGAGAGCATGATGATCGGAACCTGAGATTTGGCGCGCAGTTCCCGACAGACCTGATAGCCGTCGATCCCCGGCAGCATCAGGTCTAACAGGACCAGATTTGGCTGATAGGTCTCGAAAGCAGACAAGGCGTCTTCCCCGTTGGATACGATCCTGGTATCAAAACACTCTTTCATCAGATAGAGTGAGATCAGTTCTGCGATATTTTCATCGTCGTCTACAATTAAAATTTTCTGTTTTGCAATCATAAATACTCCTCTCTAATATAACCCCGTTTATTTTAGCTCTACGATCGTAACCCCTGCATCACCTTCCCCGAATTCTCCCAGTCGGTAAGATTTAACATGCTTCTGACGACGCAGAAATTCATGGATTCCTTTTCTGAGCGCACCGGTTCCTTTGCCATGTACGACCCGGACGGTGCTCAGATGTGAGAGCAGTGCGTCATCCAGATATTTGTCTAATTCGGCAACTGCTTCATCGACTGTTTTTCCAAGCAGATTGATCTCCGGACTCACAGACAGGGATTTGCTCATTTTTAACTTTCCTTTAGAAGTCCGCTTGAAAGATTTTGGCGCATAAGGATTCACTTCTTCGATGATCTCCAGATCGGAGATCGGAACCTGGGATCTTAAGATTCCCATCTGTACGGTTACATTCCCGCGGGAATCTGGAAGAGAGCTGATGGTTCCGGTCAGATTCATGCTGAGTACTTTCACCGATTCTCCAAGCTTGAAATCAGATGGCTTGTAGGCTTTCTTCGGTTTTTGTGACTTCAATCCGGACGGTGCGGCATTTTCTTTCATTTTTTTGCGGAGACGTTCCCGTTCTTTTTCCATTTCGGCAGCAGAAATATTCTGTTTTCCGAATTTGTGGAAATTTTTGATCGTCTCATCTGCCACTTCTTTGGCATCCCGCAGGATGGTATTAGCTTTTTCCCGGGCTTCTGCAAGGATTCGTTCTCGTTGTTCTTCAATCTTCTCCTGTTTTTGCTTTGCCTGGCTTTTCAAGTCTTCGATTTCTTTTTTATAGGCTGCGATTTCTTCTCGTTCTTTTTCAATGGTACGTTTGCTGGTTTCCAGATCTGAGATCAGATCTTCAAAGGAAACGTCCTGTTCTGAAAGTCTGGCTTTGGCATCTTCGATAATATAATCCGGGAGTCCCAGTTTGCCGGAAATCGCAAATGCATTACTTTTTCCGGGGATTCCGATCAGAAGACGATAGGTTGGTCTCAGACTTTCTACATCAAATTCACAGCAGGCATTTTCCACGCCCGGAGTGGAGAGGGCAAATACTTTCAATTCGCTGTAGTGCGTGGTCGCCATGGTGCGGATCCCGCGTCCATGCAGGTAAGAAAGAATCGCGATGGCCAGTGCAGCTCCTTCGGTAGGGTCTGTTCCGGCACCAAGTTCGTCAAAAAGAACCAGAGAGTGCTCATCTACATCCTGCAGGAAAGAAACAATATTTGTCATGTGGGAGGAGAACGTACTTAAGCTCTGTTCAATACTCTGCTCATCTCCGATATCCGCATAAACCTGACGAAATACTGCCAGTTCCGAGCGGTCTCTTGCCGGAATGTGAAGACCGGACTGTCCCATCAAAGTAAAGAGTCCCACAGTTTTTAAAGATACGGTCTTTCCTCCGGTATTTGGCCCGGTGATGATCAAAAGTGAAAAGTCGTTTCCCAGGGACACGGTGATAGGAACCACCTTTTTAGGATCCAGGAGAGGGTGTCTTCCTTCCCGGATCAAAATGCGTCCTTCGGTATTCAGGATCGGACGGCTGGCATTCATAGAAAGAGCCAGCGCTCCCCGGGCGAAGATAAAGTCCAGATCTGTCAGAATCCGGTAATCGGTACGGATCTCTTCTATATATTGTGCAGTCTCTTCACTGAGACGAGCAAGAATCACCTGAATTTCTTCCTGCTCTTTGGCATACAATTCTTTCAGATCATTATTCAGCTTCACAACTGCCATAGGCTCAATAAATAAGGTAGAACCTGTTGAGGACTGGTCATGGATCATTCCATTGACCTGGCTGCGGTATTCGGATTTGACAGGAACACAATAACGGTCTCCGCGCATGGTGATGATCGGATCCTGCAGATAGGTGCGCAGAGAACCGTTCACCAGATTGGTAAGGGTGGCATGGACTTTATCATTGATATGTCCGATGCTGCGGCGGATATTCTTCAAGGTACTGCTGGCATCATCACTGATCTCATCTTCTCCCTGAATACAGCGCTCAATCTCAGCGGTCAGAGGAAACAGAGGTTCCAGCTGTTCAAAATAAGAATCCAGGCAGTCAGCAAGTTCTTCCTGGGTATCGTGTCTGCCGTAGGATTTGACTTTCCCGGCATTCTGAAGCACCTTGCAGATGCGGAGAAGCTCGCCGCATCCGAGAGCGCCTCCGATTTCCAGTCGTTTTAAAGACTCGCCTACCGGGAACGCATTGCCAAACGAAATACGTCCTTTTTTAACGATTCTTGTAAATGCCGCTTCGGTCTGTTCCTGCCAGGTGTTGATCTTTTCCAGATCAGTCATGGGCTTTAATTTGCGGCAAAGCTGTTTTCCGCGCATAGAAGAAGCCTGTTCTTCCAGAAGCGCGGTGATTTTATAGTATTCTAATTTTGTTAATGTTTTTTGATTCATAGTCTTTCACCTTTTTATTTTCGAAACTCATAGCTACATTTTACCTTATTTGCGGGGCAATGAAAAGGATAAATATTGAACAATCCAGGGGAATCGGTTATACTATACAGCAGAGGAGATTGGCCGTTATGCGATGGAATGAAGAACCGAAAGGAAAGTCGGAAAAAGATTCAGAAGAAAAAAAAGAAGAACCCTTTTCTTTTCTGCAGGAGACGATCAAACCAGAACCGATTGCCCATAAGCAAGTCAGAGAGAAGCTGATCAAACTGGCTGTTTGCGGTGTTTTGTTGGGAATGTTTGCCTGCCTTGGTTTTTATGCCCTGAAACCATGGGCACAGAAGTTATTTTCGGGATCTCCCCAAACGGTGATGCTTCCGGAAGATACGGAAGAAACACAGGACACCGAAGAAGAAAATCCGCAGGAAAAGAAAGAAGAGCCGCAGATTTTAAAAGCGGAAGATTACGAGTCGATGATGCAGAGCGTTTACAAAATTGCAGCAGACGCCGGAAAGAGTATTGTGACCGTTTATGGGGAAAAAGAACTGGGCAATCTGACAGCGGACCCTGTAGAGAGCTGTACGGGGATGATCGCAGCAGATAACGGACAGGAACTTTTGATATTGAGCAACAATTCAGTATGTGCAGGTTCTTCTGTCTGGAATGTGAAATTTTCGGATGGAAATCAATATGAAGCGACTCTGAAAAAACAGGATATGAACAGCCATCTGGCAGTATTTGGAGTCAAGAGAGAGCAGATTAAAAAATCTACCTGGGAGAATGTGAGGACGGCTTGTTTTGGAAATTCCAATCTGGTGACGCAGGGCGAGATGGTGATCGCAGTTGGCAATATGTTTGGGTATTCAGAGGGACTGGGATACGGGATTATCAGTTCTGATGCCCATGAAAAGGCGATACCGGATCATACATTTGGAGTACTGGCAACGGATATTCCGGCGGCGGAGAGATGCAGTGGTGTTCTCTGTAATTTGAAAGGAGAGATCATCGGACTGATCGATTCGGAAATCTGGTCGGAAGACCGGGGGACGACAGTCAATGCGTATGCAATTTCAGATCTGAAATCTACCATGGAACTGCTATTGAACAGTCAGTCTGTTCCCTATGTGGGACTTTATGGTGAGACTGTCAGCAGTGACATTTCAAAATCCAAGGCAATCCCGTCAGGAATGTATGTGACACAGGTACAGGCAGATTCGCCTGCGATGGCAGCTGGTATCCAGAGTGGTGATGTGATCCAGACGGTCAATGGAACCAAGATCACTACGATGGCGCAGTATGAGGAGGCTCTGCAGGCATGCAAAGCGGATACAAATATCCAGATCGAAGGACAGCGCCTCGGTGCAGGCAAATATGTGGATATATCCTTTCAAGTGACAGTCAGAAGCCGCGAATAAAGAATAAAAGAGAGGAATCAGAATAAGTATGAGATATATTAAAGATTTACACGAAGGCGAGACAATCAGGAATGTATACCTGTGCAAGGGAAAACGTTCGGCAGAGACAAGAAACGGAAAGCCTTACGATAATCTGATCCTGCAGGACAAGACAGGAACACTGGATGGAAAAGTGTGGGATCCCAATTCTCAGGGAATTGCCGAATATGATGAAAAAGATTTCATTGAAGTATTCGGTGAAGTGATCAGCTATAACGGAAATCTGCAGATGAATATCCGTCAGATCCGAAAAGCAGAAGAAGGAGAGTATCATCCGGCAGATTACATGCCGACTTCTGAAAAAAGTGTAGACAGCATGTATGAAGAACTTCTTGGATTTATCCGTGGAATTTCCAACACATGGCTTCGTCAGCTTCTGGAGTATTATTTTGTGAATGACGAAGCATTTATCCGTGTGTTTAAAGGACATTCTGCAGCAAAGACCGTTCATCACGGCTTTGCAGGGGGACTTCTGGAGCATACCTTAAGCGTTGTGAAGATGTGCCGGTATTTTGCAGATACATATGAGATCCTGAATCGGGATCTTCTGTATACAGCGGCAATGTGCCATGATATCGGGAAGACAAAAGAGCTTTCCGCATTTCCGGATAATGATTATACAGACGATGGACAGCTTTTGGGGCATATCATCATTGGGGTTGAGATGATGAACGATGCGATCCGGGAGATTCCGGGATTTCCGGAGAAGTTAGGCAGCGAATTGAAGCACTGCATTATTTCTCATCACGGAGAACTGGAATATGGTTCCCCGAAAAAGCCGGCGCTTGCAGAGGCAATGGCACTGAATCTGGCAGACAATGCAGATGCCAAGATGCAGACATTGACGGAGATCTTTAAAAACAAACCGGGAAATGACTGGCTGGGATATAATCGGATGTTTGAGACAAACCTGAGAAGAAGTTCGATTTAGAAACAGAGAAATACAAGAGGGTGACCACAAGAAATTTTGTGCGCCCTCTTTTTTCAGATAAAGGAGAAAACAAATGCAGAAAAATGATGTGGTAAATGTAAGCATTGAAGATATCGGAGTGAACGGGGAAGGAATCGGGAAAGTAGACGGATACACCCTGTTTGTCAAAGATGCGGTAATCGGTGACGTAGTGGAAGCAAAGATCATGAAAGCCAAGAAAAACTATGGGTATGCAAGACTGATGAAGATTCTGGAACCGTCGAAAGACCGCACAGAGCCAAAGTGCAGATTTGCGAGACAATGCGGAGGATGTCAGATTCAGCAGATTTCCTATGAGAAGCAGTTGGAATTTAAGAACCGCAAAGTACTGGGAAATCTGGAGAGGATCGGTGGATTTTCGCCGGAATTGCTGGAAAAGATCGCAGATCCCATCGTGGGGATGGAAGAACCGTTTCATTATCGGAACAAAGCGCAGTTTCCATTTGGAAAAGATAAAAACGGGACAACCGTAACCGGATTTTATGCAGGACGGACTCATGATATCATCCCGAATACAGATTGCGCCCTGGGGGTAGAGCAGAATCAGGAGATTCTGGAAATCATTTTGTCATTTATGGATCAGTATCAGATTGCGCCATATGATGAAAAAACAGGAAAAGGATTGCTGCGGCATACGTTGATCCGATATGGATTTACCACCAAAGAGATCATGGTCTGTCTGGTGATCAACGGGACAAAAATCCCGCACAGTGAAAAGCTGGTGGAACTGCTGACACAGATCGAAGGAATGACCAGCATCACTTTCAGTATCAATCAGAAAAATACGAATGTGATCATGGGAGATTCGTATGAAGTGCTCTGGGGGCAGGCGTTTATTACGGACTTTATCGGTGAGATCAAGTATCAGATTTCTCCGTTGTCCTTTTATCAGGTCAATCCGGTGCAGACAGAAAAGCTCTATGGACTTGCATTGGATTATGCGGACTTAAAAGGGGATGAGACAGTCTGGGATCTTTACTGCGGAATCGGAACGATTTCTCTTTTCCTGGCTCAGAAAGCAAAACAGGTTTACGGTGTGGAGATCATTCCTCAGGCCATTGAAGATGCCAGAAAGAATGCGCAGATCAATGGGATGGAAAATGCCGAATTTTATGTGGGAAAAGCAGAGGAAGTCCTGCCGGGATATTATGAGGAGTATGCCAGGACACATCCGGGAGAACAGGCACATGCGGACGTGATCGTGGTAGATCCGCCGAGAAAAGGCTGCGAGGAATCCCTTCTTGCAACTATGGTACAGATGCAGCCGGAGCGGATCGTGTATGTGAGCTGTGATTCTGCCACACTGGCACGGGATTTGAAATATCTGTGCGGGAATGGATATGAACTGGTGAAGGTGAGGGCTGTTGATCAGTTTCCACAGAGTGTGCATGTGGAAAGTATTGTGTTGCTTTCAAAACTTAAATCAAATAAGTTGAAGCATATCAATGTGGAACTAGAGATGGGTGAACTTGATTTGACGGCGGCGGAGAACAAAGCAACCTATTAGGAAATCAAGGATTATGTTCTGAAGCAAAGCGGATTGAAAGTCAGTAATTTGTATATCGCACAGGTAAAGCAGAAATGTGGAATTATTGAGAGGGCAAATTATAACCTGACAAAATCGGAAAATTCCAGACAACCAAAATGTCCGCCAGAGAAAGAAGCGCTATAAGGGCGGCATTGGAACATTTTCGGATGATATGACGATATCGTAGAAATAGAAGAATCCTTTTTCTTTGATTTGGTTCTTTAAGTCCCTTCGTTAGTTTTGGTTCGTGGGACATAATTTTACATTTGAAGAAACGTGAATACGTAACGGAAGATAGAGAGAGTTCAAACAGATACGAAGGAGTTTTGTTCATAAATGATAGAAAAAAATAAGGTTTTAGAATCATGGATAATGGTGGAACATTTATCGGAGGGAGACATCGGTTTGAATGATAAGGCTATTCTCACTCTGAATGATTTGCAGGAACAGGATTTCTATTCTCTGTTTCTGCATGAAATTGAGAAAAAGAAATGGAATCAGCGGCAAAAAGGAGGGGTCGTTGTCTATTTTGATATTTTTAAATTTCAGGAAGTTGTGGACATACTTCGTTCAGAGTATGGTTTGGAATCGACGGATGAGGATATTCGTTTCGGAAACAAGTTCAGTTTTGCGCTGTATTTCGATAAGAATCTTAAGTTTCTGGAGGATATGACATTCTTTACAGAAAGTGCTTACATACGGAAATTCAAAAAAGTTCCCTATGAGAAAGAGTTTCGGGAATTTGAGAAAGATTTTAAAAATCAGCTTGCTCAGGATTTTGATGAGACAGCAGGGGATTCGGCGAAGTTTAATGCTGCGATGCAAAAGGAACTCCTGCGACATGAGGTTGATATAATAAATTGCCGGATGAAGATTCTGGGAAATATCGAGACTGAAGCGACGAATCTGCATTCTTTTTTCATCGATGATCTGGAAAAAGCAAAAAAAATCGAAACGGTCAATTTGAATGCTTATTTGTATGGAAATAAAAAGGAGCGCATGAACCTTGACAGCAAAAAAGATTCAGTGAATTTTCATCCGCATCTGTTTGAACAAATTCTGCAGCCGAAGAATTATCCCTTGGGAAGGTTTCCAAGCAATACGACATATGCGCTTTCTCTGATGCAGCAAGTTGTGGTAAACTTATCCATCGGCTTTGACAACAATCAGATGAGAAGTGTCAACGGTCCGCCCGGAACCGGAAAAACGACGCTTTTGAAGGACATATTTGCGCAGTTAGTGGTACAGCAGGCATATGGTATTGCGAAACTTTCGGACCATTTTATCAAAGGGACAAAGAAAACAATTTATTTTAACGATGCATCGATTGGAGAGATCCCGGAACATATTACCGAAAATAATATCGTGGTTGCAAGTTCGAATAATGGTGCGGTTCAAAACATTGTGAACGAACTTCCGTTGAGTAAGGAAATTGACAATTTTCTAATCGAGGAACTGAAAGAAGCGGACTATTTTTGTGAGATATCGAATGCGAAGGTGTCGGTAGAGTGGTTGGAAGATGAGAACGGGAAGAAAAGAGAGGAATTGGTAAAAGAATCTGTTCCGGGAGAAGAAAAGTTTTGGGGAGTATTTTCACTTGAAGGTGGAAAAGCGAATAATATGAGCAATATCCTCACAAATATGAAGCATATCCACAAATATTTGGAAGAAGATTATCTGCCGAATCAAGGTGTATATAAACAATTTCTGAGCCATTATGAGGAAGTAAAAGCGATTCGAACAAAAAGGCAGGAATTTGCAGATAGCGTTCGGATGTATCAGGAATATACTCAAAAGCTGGAACAGGTTCGTGGCATCTATCAAGAAAAACTAGAGAAGAAAGAGCATGAATTGTGCGTAGAACTTAAGAAGCTTGCAGAAAACGAACAGGAATGCGGGCAGCAATTGGAACAGTTACATCTCAGTTTGAAAGAGGTACAAAACAGGGCGGAAGCTGTCCGAAAAAATATGGACAGTATGAACCAGTGCTTTCAAGTACACAAAGAGCAACGTCCTTCCTTTTTTGCGGGAAAGAAAAAGAAAGAGGAATATAGGAACAGATTAAATGAGATTACGGCTCAGTTTGTAAAATTAAATGAGGAAGATATAGAATGCAGGAAACAGGAGAAAGAAATTAATGAAATTATGCATTTGTGGCAAACGAAGCTGAGTCAAAGTAATGCAAAACAGGGGGAGCTTAAGCAGAAGTTTGATAGTTGGAAGACGGCGCAAACAGGTAAAATTTCAAATTTGGAGAAAAGAGTCCGCGAATATGAAAATATAAAAAACGACAGTAAGACAGAACCGCTGAATATGAATCAGGAGTATGAAGATTTACAGATATCAAACCCGTGGTTTGACGAAGCGTATCGTGTCGCACAGTCAAAATTGTTTGTTATGGCATTACGTGTTCGAAAACAATTTCTTTATGAGAACAGAAAAAATGTAAAGGCGGCCATTATCGTCTGGGATCAGCAGGAGAAGTATTTGGAGCGAAAGCATGTGATTGAGGCGGCATGGAACTGGATTAATATGACAATTCCGGTGATTAGTTCTACATTTGCCAGTTTTTCGCGTATGTGCAAAAATCTTGGAGCTGAGACACTAGGGCATCTTTTTATCGATGAAGCAGGACAGGCGCTGCCACAGGCGGCTGTCGGTGCAATCTATCGTAGCAGGCATGTAATGGTGGTCGGTGATCCGTTGCAGATTAAACCGGTTCTTACGTTGGATTCTAATACCCTATATATGTTGGGGGAGCATTTTGGAGTGACAGAAAAATATTTATCTGCATCTGCATCCGCACAGATTTTAGCAGATGCGGCAAGTCAATACGGGTTTTATCGAAAACAGGACAAGGCGGAGGATTCATGGATTGGCATTCCGTTATGGGTGCATAGAAGATGTCGGTATCCGATGTTTACAATTTCGAACAGGATTTCCTATGACGGATTTATGGTGCAGGGAATGGAAAAGTACGGAAAAACAGACTGGTTTGATGTTGGTGGAACGGCGAACAATAAATATGTTGAGGATCAGGGGGAATTCCTTTTGCATAAGCTCAAGGAGATGATAGATAAAAATCCGAAAATCTCAGATAAAAAAGAAAAAGATGTGGTTTATGTAATTACACCGTTTTCCAATGTGGCATATCAGCTTTCCCAGAAATTACGGAAAATTCATTTTACCCGATATGATGAACAGGGAAAGCCGACAAATGTCGGAACTGTCCATACGTTTCAGGGGAAAGAGGCTCCAATCGTATTTTTTGTACTCGGTGCCGACAGGCAGAGCAGCGGGGCGGCACGCTGGGCAGTAACCGAAGCGAACATAATGAATGTTGCGGCGACGAGAGCCAAAGAGGAGTTTTATATTATTGGTGATAGGAAATTGTATCTTGGGTTTGGATGTGATGTTGCGACAGATACGGATCGGATTATCAGAGAATATAAAAATCAGTATCAGTATCTTGTGGATGATCATGAACACAAGAATGAGTTGCACATGCAGGTCGACGAGACACGGACATTCGTTATTGATGCGGATTTTAGACGCATTACAGGAACGGTTAAATATGTTGGAAAGGGAACAAAAAGTTTTTATGCCTATGTAATTGGTGCTGATGGAAAAGAATATTCCATTACTGAAAGTACTTATTTTAAGACAGAGCATGCAATAGAAGTGATTCAAAAGGGTAAAAAAATATCTTTTATTCCAGGGGAAGGGAATAAGAAACTATTTGCTACGGAGGTGAAGATGGATGTTTAACTAAGAGAGAGGTTATCGGGAAATTAATGGAACGGTAAAGGGAGGGCTAAAAGACAATCCTAATATTGTTGGGAGCGAAATCATCATATATCAAACGGAAGATGGACATACAAAAATTGACGTTAAATTTGAAGACGAGACCGTTTGGCTTACACAGGCACAATTATGTGAGTTGTATCAGACAAGTAAATCTAATATCAGCGAGCATATCAAGCATATTTTTGAAGAGGAAGAATTGGATGAAGAGTCAGTTGTTCGGAAATTCCGAACAACTGCAGCTGATGCTGCGAAAGAAGGGGATCGTCTGGCGCGAAAAGTCGTTCGGTTTGTCGGAGAAAAGCTGGGACAGGCATTATCCTGTATCTCATGTATTCTGGATCCAGAAGTATTCGTGATCGGAGGCGGCGTGTCAAAAGCCGGAAATATTCTGGTCGATGAAATAAGAAAAAATTATAAAGAAGCGGCGTTTCATGCATCAGAAAAGACAGATATTGTATTGGCAAGTTGTGGAAATGATGCAGGAATGTTCGGTGCAGTAAAAATGGTTTTGGAGTGAGTGGTATTTTTTTAAAATAATTTCTTGTTTGTTTTGGAAAGAATAGTTGTGAAAATAAACAATAAAGTTTTCAGTAGAAAATATTCATATAACAGAAATTCTTCTTAAAAGTGATATATAAATAGTATTATGTCGTTTCGCACAAAAACAAAAACTGGATATTGTGCAAAGTGCCTAAAAATGATATGATTAATGTATCATTTTAGAAAAGGAGATGCTGGAAATTATGAATAATATTGGACTACATAAATATGTTGCACAAAACAACGGTAAAGAAAAAACAGAAACTTTATGGAGAAAAGTAAGTAGACTCTGGCGTGAATCAGTTGAGATTATAGCACCGGGGGTATGTGCAATGAATAATACATATTACCGCCCGGTAAAATAGAGGAAATTAAAAGTATGTTTTGATTTCGTAAAAATAGAAAACGGATAAGAAGTCTGGTCATTGAATCGGGCTTCTTTTTTCATATTTTTGAAAAATTCTCTTCTGGAGAATTATGAATTTCAGTGGTAAAATGGATTACCATACAGGAAAAGGAATGAACAACATGCATTCAATATTAATTGTAGAAGATGATATGAACATAAACGGGCTGCTAAAAGAAGCGTTTGAAAAGCAGGGATATGTCTGTACACAGGCTTTTTCCGGTACGGAGGCACGTATGCTTTTGACGATGAACCGATATTCGGTGATCCTTTTGGATCTGATGCTGCCGGGAATTCCGGGAGAAGAGGTATTAAGGGAAATTCGAAAGCAGGGGAATACTCCGGTGATCATCCTGACAGCCAAGGATACTATCGACGATAAGGTAGAGTTTCTGCAAAATGGTGCGGATGATTATGTGACGAAGCCATTTGACATCAAGGAAGTACTGGCTCGTGTTGCAGTGCAGATCCGGCGGACAGAGGGGATTTTAGAGGAGGAAAATCTAAAATATCAGGGACTGGAACTGGATAAGGAAAATTTTTGTGTACGTGTGGATGAAGTACAGCTTCCCAGAATCACACGTCAGGAGTTTGCGATTCTGGAACTTCTTGTAAAACATCCGAAGAGAGTATTCAGTAAAGAAGAAATCTTTGAGTATGCCTGGGATGAACCTTATATGGGCGAGACAAAAACATTGGACGTACATATCAGTAATATCCGGAAAAAGATGAAAGCAGTGACAGAGAAAGAATATATTCAGACGATATGGGGAATCGGATATCGTCTGCATCCATAAACTTTACTCTTTTTTTACTTTTTATTTGCGATGGATTAAGAGTTGACCGATAGAATAAGAGCAGATGAAAGGAAAAGGAGAAAAAAGATGAGTGAATACTTATTGAGCACAAGTGGACTGACGAAGCAGTTTGGACATCATAAAGCGGTAAACAGTGTGGATCTGCATGTGAAAAAAGGCGCTATTTATGGATTTATCGGAAGAAACGGTGAGGGAAAGACAACATTTCTGAAAATGGTCAGCGGATTGTCACAACCCACTTCCGGTGAGATCGAGATGTTTGGATACAAAAACGAAGAATTGAAACATGTTCGTTCCCGGATCAGCTGTCTGATCGAGGCGCCGGGGATTTATGGGAATATGTCTGCGTATGACAATCTGGCGATCAAGTGTAAACTGTTTGGGATTCATGACAAACAGTATATTGAAAATATTCTGAAGATTGTAGGACTTTCAGACACAGGAAAGAAAAAAACAAAGCATTTTTCATTGGGAATGAAGCAGCGTCTTGGGATTGGACTTGCATTGGTAGGAGAGCCGGACCTGCTTGTACTGGATGAACCGATCAATGGTCTTGATCCACAGGGAATTGCGGAGATCCGTGATATGCTTCTGCGATTGAAAGAGGAACAGAATATGACGATTCTTATTTCCAGTCATATTCTGGAAGAACTGTCAAAGATCGCAACACATTATGGCATCATTCACAATGGAAATCTGCTCCAGGAGCTGACAAGAGAAGAACTGATGATCCGATGCAGTGAGCGTATGGAAGTGCTGCTGGATGATCCGAAAAAAGCAATTCCGGTTTTGGATCAGATGGGATTTACCAACTATCAGGTGATGGATCAGCATAAGATTTATATTTATGAAAGATTGAATGAGAGCGCCTCCGTAAATATGGAACTTGCAAAAGCCGGGATACTGGTCAGGGGAATCGGAATTACAAGCGAAGAACTGGAGAATTATTTTCTGAATCTGACAGGAGGTGCCCAAAATGCTTAATATGATTCGAATGGAACTGTATCGGATGTTCAAAACAAAAAGTATGTATGTGATATGGCTGGTCATGGCGGCAGGGATTTTGTTCACAACAGGTCTGTCAGCCGGGGAAATGAAAGCATATTCAATGGAAGAAAAGCAGGAAATGTATGAATATGCCACAGGTCAGACAGAGAGTGAAAATGTCAATCTCGGTATGGACGTGACAGTTCCGACAAAGCCGGGAGAGGAAGTTTCCGTGTTTGATCTGTTTTATGCAAATATCAAAGGAAAATTTATCGCTCTTTTTATGGTGATTTTTGCGATTCTGTATTCGACAGCCGATATGACAAGCGGATTTGTGAAAAATATAGCCGGTCAGGTGCGAAATCGTGAAGGACTTGTGATCTCAAAGGCAGTTTCTCTGTTTTTGTACACGATTTTGACACTACTGCTTTTTACAGGAGTCCAGATGTTGAGCAATGCGTTGTTTTTTGATGAGTTTGTGTTTGGCCCGGCAAAAGAATTTTTCCAGTATGCAGGTCTGCAGATTTTGTTACATTTTGCATTGCTGATGATCGTAATGTGTATTGCAGTCGTACTTCGCAACAATGTGATCAGTATGACCATAGGCGTATTGCTTTGCATGAATGTTCTTGTAATTTTCTACAGCTTTCTGGATCGGCTGATCGCCAAAATGAAAATCCAGGATTTTGAAATTATGAAATATACAGTTACCGGAAATATGATGTTTCTGGAAACCAATGTGACTGCGAACATGGCGGTAACAGCAGTGGCAGTCAGTGTTGGATTCAGTATTGTGATGCTTGGAATATGCAGTATGGTATTTAAGAAAAGGGATATCTGAAAATGTATATAATGATTGGAGTATTATCCGTTCTTATTTTGATCTTGATTGGTATATTGATAAGTTATAAGCGGCAGGTAAAAGATATCTGCCGCCAATTGCGTTTCCTTCAGGAATGTGACAGCAATATGTTGATCACAACAGAGATGAAAAAGGGGCACATCGGAGAGCTGGCAGAACTGTTAAATACATTGCTTAAAGAGAGAAAAAAAGAGCGGGCGGACTATCAGAAGAAAGAGCAGATGATCGCAGATATTTATACGAACCTTTCTCATGATATCCGGACTCCGCTGACCTCTCTGGACGGATATTTTCAGCTGTTGGAGGAAACACAGGAGGAGAATGACAGAAAACGTTATATTCAGATCATTCAGGAGAGGATAGAAAGTCTGAAGGAAATGCTGGAAGAACTGTTTACGTATACGAAATTACAGAACGGAACCTATGAACTAAAACTGGAACCCCAGAATGTGGGACAGATTTTAAAAGAGACGGGTTTTTCTTATTATGATGACTGGGCAGAACAGGGAATCAGCCCTCAATTTGAGATTACAGAAGAACCTGTATGGATCCGAGGCAACAAACAGGCGCTGAGACGGACAATCCAGAATATTATTAAAAATGGACTGGATCACGGAAACAAGGAGATTCGGATTCAATTAAGCAGAAATGAAAAGCAGATGGAACTCGTCTTCCGAAATAAAATAGAACCAGGAGAACAGATTGATATCAGCAGAGTATTTGAACGATTTTATAAGGCAGATAAAGCCAGAAGCAAAAGCTCGACCGGGCTGGGGCTCTCCATCGCAAAAGGATTTGTGCAAAAAATGCACGGGGAGATTGCAGCAGAAATAAAAGAAGACTGGTTTTGTATCAAGATAAGTTTTCCATGTGAGACATGTTTGAGTGATTGAATGAGGCAGAGAAAGTATTAGTATTAGAGGAGATTCTATGAGAAAGAGAGAAGAAGAGTTTGGAAAGGTCAAAAAACTATATATAAGTATGCTGTCGCTTTTCGAACTGGCAGATAAACTTTTTGGAGCAACCTATGTTGCGTTTATGCGTTCACAGAAACTGTCGGTTGTCCAGATTTCAAATTTATTTAGCATTCAGCAGATATTACAGGCAGTTTTTGATTATCCGACCGGAACTATTTCTGACAAAATCGGCAGGAAGAGAACAGCAGGGTATGGATTTGTTGTCTGGGGAGTGGGAATTTTAGTTTATGCATTTGCTGTAAATTTTTGGACATTTCTTCCGGCGATGATTTTAATGGCGTTGGGGCTTGCATTGATTTCAGGAGCACCTTCGGCCTGGCTGGTGGATCAGATGATATTGTATGGAGTATATGAGGAAAGAAGCCAAATATTGCCGAAAATAGATACTTGTGTCCGATTTTTTTCAGTTGCAGCCTCAGTTGCATCGTATGTTCTGATTGGAGTAGGAGAACGAATGCCGATTTTGACAGCAGGCAGTATCTCGATTTTGGCGGGGGTGCTTGCGTTGTCGAAAGGAGAGGATAACTACGGGAAGATACAGGGCAAAAATATCGTGTATGTACTGCAAAGTCAGGCAAGGGAATTTGGCAAAGACAGAAAATTGCGCTTATTGTCTTTGCGGACAGTGTTTTGTCACGTCCCATTTGTAGCATTTGTGCTATTTTGGCAGATATATGCGACAGAAATCATACAGATCAAGATGAAATATCTGGCGTTTTTGTTGTTAATCTTTATGTTGCTTTTGATGGCAGGAAATTATGCAGTCAGTATTGTTGCAAGGAAGATTAATACGTTGGGGACTTCTGTAGTAGGAATTTTGATCAGTATTTTGGGATTTTTCCTTCTTATCGCATTTTCCTCTATCCCGTCTTTTGTGATTGGAGCAGGATTGGTAGAATTTGGATTTGGCATGGAGCAGGCGGCAACCAGAACATGGATGTGCGATCATATAAAAAGTGAGACCCGATCTACATATAGTTCCATATTTAGTACGGTTCAAAGTCTGGCAGGATTTTTTATTATGAATTTGCTGGGACTTTTGACAGAATGGATGGGGGTTCGGACGGCTTGGATCGTGGCAGCAGTGGCAATGGGAGTGGATATTGTAATATTGGTTGTTTTTAGTAAGAAATATAAAGAGGATAGAAATGTAGGGCAGAGATAATACCACTGTTTGAACTGGTTATATCCAGTTTGAACAGTGGTATTGTTTTAAAATTGTGAAAAAGTGATAAATACAAAAGAAATATATGCAAAACATACAAAAAACAAAGCTTATATTAGTGTAAAATTTAGATATTGACGGAAAACTGGTATTGAGATATTATAATAACAGAAAGAGACATCATAACCAGTTAAAAGTGGATATAACCAGTTGGAGGTAGAAAGAAGTGTCAGAAGAATATAAAGTTCCCAAATATTATCATATTAAGCAAGAGATTATTAAAGAGATTGATAATAATACATATAAAGAAAATGAAACAATTCCAAGCGAAAGAGAATTAATGGCAGTGTTCGATGTAAGCCGGATAACCATTCGAAAAGCCATTGATGATTTAGTAAAAGAAGGGTATTTATACCGTGTTCACGGAAAAGGTACTTATGTAAAGGGGGATGGAGAACAGAATAATTTAGTTTCGATTACAAGCTGTACACAGGATATTGAAAAGTTGGGGTATACACCAAGAAGAAAAGTGATCAGCAAAAAAGTAATACTGGCAGATGCAAAAAGAAGAAATGTTCTGAATTTGAATGAACATGAAGAGGTTTTTCAGTTGGCAAGAATTTATTATGCAGATGAAGAGCCCCTGAACTATACGACAACCTATTTGCCGTATAAGCTATTTCCAGATATTGATTTGTATGATTTTTCTCAAGTTTCATTGTATAAAATTCTGGAAGATAAGTATGGAGTGAAAATTACGAAAGCAACCCGTACAATTGAAGCAATCAGTGCACATGATGAACTGGCAGAATATCTGGATGTAGAGGAAGAAATCCCGTTGTTACAGTTTTGCTGTACGACATATGGAATTGTAAATGGAAAAGAAGTAGCGATTGAATACTTTAAATGCTGTTACAGAACTGATAAATTTAAGTTTTATATCCATCAGGTAAGATAACAGCTGGGTGGAAAAAGGAGAAGGTAAGTTATGAAAAAAAGAGCAAGCGCATTGGCATTGGCACTTGTTTTATTAAGTGCACTCATTTTTACAGGATGTGGAAAAGAAAGTGGAGATTCAGGAAAAGGCGAAAACAGTGATCTGAGAGTTGCAGTAGTATGTTCCGGATCGGGACAAAACGATAATGGATACAATCAGTCGGCCTGTGAGGGAATTGAAGAAGCGGCAAAAAAAATTGGCTGTGAATATAAAATTATCGAACCGGCGAATGGAGTGCCGGAGGCATTGGAAACATTGGCAGACGATGGCTATAACCTCATATTTTCATTGGAATATGATTTTGATGCATTGATCAAAGGCGTAGGCGGAGCAGAGCCAATTGCAGCGCAGTATCCAGATACAACGTTTGTAGTATTTAATGACAATCCAAATAAAGATGAGAATGGAGAACAGATTCATGATAATGTGATTTCCGTATTGTTTGATGTACACGAAGCATCGTATCTCGCCGGATATTTATCAGTACAGGTAAATGAAAATATGGAGAAATTGTTTGGTGATTCTTATGGGCTGACTCCATTAGATACTGCAAGAGGACTTGGATTTATTGGAGGAACCAACTCAAATGGTATTCTGGTATATTCTTATGGATTTATTGAAGGCATCAATAAAGCAGCAGAAGAGTATGGAGTAAAATATGATTATTATGCAAAATACGACGCAGGATTTACAGATTCAGCATTAGGAAGTACAGTCGCCGAGACATTCTTTGATGAAGGCGCTAACATCGTGTTTGCGGATGCAGGTGTTGTTGGAGATGGAATTACTGCGAAAGCAAAAGAATTAGGAAAAATTGCAATTCAGACGGATGCAAATCTGGATGCTCAGCAGCCAGGACATGTTTTGACCAGTGTGTTAAAGATTACAGGCGTTCCGGTTAAAGTGATCACAGAAGCTTATGCAGATGGAAAAATTGCAGAAATGGACAGACTGCAGACATATAACCTGGCATCTGGTGCTACGGGAATCACAGATTTAGAAGAAATGGGCAAATATATTGAGGATACGGCCGTATGGGAAGAAATCAAAGAAAAAGTTCAGAAAATCAGCGAACAGATTTCAAATGGAGAGATCAAAGTAACGAATAAGCAGCTGAATGAAGAATTTGATGAAACAAAGTGCCCGAATGTAGTAATTAAAACAAAATAGCGAATTCTGAGGGTGTCTCAAGAGAAATTATGTTACAAAGCATGAAATGTACTTTGGGACACCCTTAGTTTATACAAAAATAGGAGATTTGCCATGAGTATTATTATAGAAACACAAAATCTGACCAAAAAATTTGGTGATTTTATTGCAAATAATGATATCAACTTACAGGTGGAAAAGCAGGAAATTAAATGTATTGTCGGAGAAAATGGGGCAGGAAAATCAACGCTGATGAATATGTTATACGGTGTTTTGAAGCCGACCAGTGGAAAAATTTTACTAAATGGAGAAGAACTTGTTATGAATTCTCCTACAGATGCAATCCGGCATGGAATAGGAATGGTGCATCAGCATTTCAAGCTGGTTCCAAGCCTGAGTGTTTATGAAAATATTCTGTTGGGCAGTGAGATCACAAGAAGAGGTCTGATAGACAGAAGGCAGGAAATTGAAAAAGTAAAACAGTTGATAGAAGAATATCATTTCCAGATCGATCCGATGGAAAAAATCCAGAATATTTCAGTAGGTCTTTGCCAGCAGGTGGAGATTTTAAAAATGTTATATCGTAATGTAGATATTTTGATTTTAGATGAGCCAACGGCAGTACTGACACCTCAGGAGGTGGATCAGCTGATGGAAAATCTGAAAGCATTACGGGATCAGGGAAAAACAATTATTGTGATCACTCATAAATTGAGAGAAGTGATGTATTTAAGTGACAGTGTTACGGTGATCAAAAGTGGTCAGGTGATTGGAAATGTCAAAACAAAAGATACAAATGAAACAGAACTTGCGCAGATGATGGTAGGAAGAGATGTTGTACTGACTGTACGCAATGAAGCTGGACCGGCGCCTCAGGAAGAAGAAGCCTATCGCGTAGAAAATATTTGTACGGTGAATGATGCCAATCAGGAAATTTTACATAATGTGACATTATCTGTACGAAAAGGAGAGGTTCTTGGAATTGCAGGTGTCGAAGGGAATGGACAGAGTGAACTGATCAAGGTATTGACAGGCGTTATGACCGTAACAAAAGGAAAAATTACATTGAATGGAAAAGATGTGACAAATGCATGGCCGGATAAACTGAGAAAGTTCGGGATCGGAATTATTCCGGAGGATCGTTATGCACAAGGACTCTGCCGAGACATGTCGATTCCGGAGAATTGTATTGCAGGATATTTTGATACACATGGAGTATGTTCCAAAGGTGTCTTAAAAAATAAGAAGATGAAACAGCTGTGTGATGAATTTATCCAAAAATATGACATTCGTGTGTCCGATAAATATGGTTTAATCTCTCAGCTTTCCGGAGGAAATGCACAGAAGGTAATTATTGCGAGAGAATTTGAGAATAATCCGGATCTGATCATTGCATGTCAGCCTACGCGAGGCGTTGACATCGGATCCATCGAATTTATACACAGACAGCTGCTTGCTTTAAGAAATGCCGGAAAAGCAGTTCTGTTGATTTCCAGTGAATTATCCGAAATCATGAGTCTTTCAGACAGAGTAGCAGTGATGTACAAAGGTGGGATTATTGGAGAAGTGGATCCACAGGTTACAACATCAGAGGAAATCGGATTGTTGATGGCAGGTGCCCAGATGAAGGGAGGAAACTAGAGTGACAAAGAAAAAATCAAGCTATATTGCTCCGAAAATTATCAATACATTGCTTCCAATCGGACTGGCATTTTTTATTGGCGGGATCATTATTGCCTGCATCGGAGAGAATCCATTGGAAGCTTATCAGATCATGCTTGGAAAATCTCTTTTTACAGTGAAGGGATTTTTGAATACGCTGCATTATGCATCCCCGTTACTGCTGACCGGACTTGCGATCGCGATTACGTTTAAGGCGAATATATTTAATATGGGAGTAGAAGGGCAGTTACTTCTTGGTGGCTTTTTTGCCGGGATCACAGGAGCTTCGCTGAATTTATCCAGTCCAATTCTGGAAAAACTGGTGTGTATGCTGGTAGGTATTGCATGTGGTGTATTGTTTGCTTTGATACCGGCAATTTTAAGAGCGTACTTTCATGTAGATGAAATGGTTGTTACGTTAATGCTGAACTATGCAATGATCAAAGTTCTGGAATATTTGTCATCAGGGCCATTTAGAGAGGCAGGATCGGGATATGTATGTACCCCGGTAATTCATGAAAACGCAATGTTTAAGCGATTGGGAATTGAAAATTCAAGATTGACAATGTTTTTCTTTCTGGCATTTGCCATTCTGATTTTGATGACATTTGTTATGACAAAAACAAGACTTGGTATGGAAATCACAGCGATCGGAAAAAATCCGGATTTTGCAGAAGCAACAGGAATGAGAGTACGAAGAAAGATCATTGTTTTGATGTGTATCAGTGGAGCTTTGGCAGGACTCGCAGGCGCAGGACATATGATGAGTGAAAAGTTTAAATATACACTGGGATTTTCAGGAACAACAGGACTTGGCTGGGATGGAATGCTGATCGCACTGCTTGGACGGCACAACCCAATCGGAATTCTTCTGGCGGCAATTTTTTACAGTGCATTGAAGACAGGTGCAGATAATATCAATATGTATACATCTGTTCCAAAAGAAATCGTAGGCGTATTACAGGGATTGATTATTTTGTTCCTGGCAGTGCAGTTTTTGGATGAGCGTTTTGGATTAAAAGAACGATTTATGAAACTGAGAAGCAGGAAGGAGGTAGCATAATGGATTTTATCAATGGAATCTTATACGATTGTGTGTATCATGCTGTTCCGATCTTACTTTGTGTATTAGGTGGAATTTTTGCATATAAGGCAAATGTTCTGAATATTGCGCTGGAAGGAATGATGCTTACAGGAGCATTTATTTCGGTATTGGTAAGTTTTGAAACGGAAAATATCATTTTAGGCTATATAGCAGCAATTGGAATCTGTATGGTGATTGGTCTGATCTTCGCATTTTTTGGTGTGACTTGTAAAGGAAATGTTATTGTAATCGGATTGGCAATCAATATGTCAGTTACAGCGATTGCAGGGTTTGTACTTCAGTTGATGAATTCTGCAAATATAAAGTTAGATTTTACCAATGCGGCAGAATTTAAAATTGATATCCCCTTTATCAAAGATATTCCGATTATTGGATCCATTCTCAGTGGACATACAGTGATTACATATATTTCGTTTCTGGCTATTATTTTCATCTGGTTTTTAATGTATCGGACAAAATTTGGAGTGTATGTACGTGTCGTTGGAGAAAATGAGGATTCAGCGAAGAGCCTTGGTCTTAACACCAATAAATATCGGTATCTTGCAATTCTTCTGGGAGCATTTTTCTGTTCATTGGCTGGTATAAATCTGGCACTGGAGCGAATGACAATTTTTACAAATAATATGACGGCAGGACGAGGATTTATTGCAATTGCGGCGATTTACTGTGGACGAGGAGACCCGTTATCATGCAGTATTTATGCCATTGTGTTCGGACTTGCAAGAGCGCTTTCTGTTAACTTGAGTTTATATGCAGGCGCAGCTGCAGCAGTGTTTGATGTTATTCCTTATGTGGTGATGAGTGTTGTGTTAACAGTTGTTTCTGTAGTGAAGTACAGAAATCATAAAGTACGTGGAATTTAAAGGAGTGTGAACCATGAGTAAATCAGCATTGATCATTGTAGACATGGTACGTGATTTCACAGATCCAAACGGGCTTGTCTATTATCCGCAAAACAGAGAAATCTTACCTCAGATCCGGAAAGTACTGGATAAATGCCGCGAAAAAGGTCTGTTGATCGTGTTTATGCAGCATTGCAATCGAAAAGGAAAAGTCGACAGAAAAGCTCAGGCAATGCGGCCAAATTGCATCGAAGGGACTTTTGGGGTGGAGATCGATCCAATGCTTCCGGTAGATGAAGAGAAAGACTATGTCATTCAGAAGAGAAGATACAGTGGATTTTTTGGAACAGATCTGGATTTGGTTCTTCGGGAAAACAAAGTAGAGAACGTGATCATTGTAGGAACTAAGACAAACTGCTGCATTCGTGCAACGGTAACAGATGCATTCTATTTAGACTACAATCCATATGTTGTAAAAGAATGTGTAGCAACGAATTCAGACATTGTCAATGAGGTGCATCTGACAGACATTGATAAATATCTGGGAGACGTAGTGGATATGAATACACTATTTACGATGCTGGATGAAGGAACGTTATAGGAGGAAGGCAATGAAAACAGATGTGTTGACAAGTGGTTATGTGAGCATGGATCACATTATTAAGATTGATACGCCGGCAAAGGTCGGATTTACTTCTCTGGTTACGAATCAGTCAAATACACAGATTTTTTACGGGGGATGTTCTGTGAATATTGCCTATGCACTGTGTAAGTTGGGAATGTGTGCAAAACCGGTACTTCGTGTCGGTGGAGATTATGAAAGCAATGGGTTTAAAAAATTTCTGGAAGATGGAAATGTTCCACTGGATGGGATTACGGAACTTCCGGAAGAAGCAACCAGTGTCTGCTATTTGATCCAGGATAACAACAATGACCACATTACCATTTTTTATCCGGGTGCAATGGATGGAAAATATGCAAAACCGCTTCCGGATACCTTGTTTGAAGATACAAAACTGGGAGTAATCACAGTTGCATCGAGACAGGATAATGAGGAATTTTTTGAAAAATGTCAGAAACATCATGTTCCCGTCGTATTTGGAATGAAAGATGATTTTGATGCATTTCCGGAAGAATTTTTAAAGAGACTTTTGACCGGCAGCAGAATTATTTTTACTAATGAGGTAGAGCGGGAAATTATTGAAAAAATTTATGGTTTTGAAGATATTACAGAGCTGTTTGATATTGGTGAAGTAGAAATCATTGTTACAACACTCGGAAAAGAAGGAAGTCTCTGTTACATTCGGGAAGGAGATACCATCCGTCAGGAAAAGATCGGAATCTGCAAAGTAGATCATGTGGTAGATGCAACAGGATCCGGAGATGCCTATATGGCAGGGTTCATCTATGGATATCTCAATGGATATAAACCGGAAGAGTGCTGCAGACTTGGAGGAACACTTTCTTATTTTATTCTTCAGGCGGAAGGATGCTGCACAAATGCGCCGACAGAAGAACAGTTATTGGAGAAAGTAAAAACATTTGAGTAGTATCTGAACGTTCATATTTTGAAAAGGAGAAAAAGCTATGAGCACATTATATATGGGCGCGGATCAGGAAACAGTTGCAAAATATGTCCTGTTTTCTGGAGATCCGTGGAGAGTGGAAGTTGTAAAACAATATTTGGAAAATCCAAAAAAAGTAGCATTTATGAGAGAATTTAATACGTATACAGGAACGTATAAGGGAATTGAAGTGACAGTCACATCGACAGGAATCGGTGCACCTTCTGCTGCGATTGCAATGGAAGAAATGTATGAGGCAGGAATGGAAGTGGCTGTGAGAATGGGAACGGTCATGTCGATGCAGGATGATATGCTGGGACACTTTCTGATTCCGATTGCTGCGATGAGAAGGGAAGGTACCAGTCAGTCTTATGTAGATTTAAGCTATCCCGCTGTTGCAGATATCGATCTGGTCAATGCAATGAATGAAACGGTTACAACGATGGGAAAACGATATTTGAATGGACTCAATTGTACAATGGACGGATTCTACAGCAATATGCATGATTCCAGATTTTCTCTGGAGTGGGGAAGGGATATGTCCGAGACATTTGAGGAAGTGAAAAAACTGGGTGTGACAGGAATTGATATGGAATCATCCTGTATGCTGACTCTTGGAAGACTGATGGGAGTCAAAACATGTATTCTCACTATGGTAACCGTTTTGGAAAATCTGAAAGAAAAACTGACAGGACAGGAACGAACAGATGCGGAAGATCTGCTTTGCAGAACAGCCTTGGAAGGAATCTATCATTATCATATGAAAATGGAGGGAGAAAAAAATGAGTAAAGAAGTATTTACAATTGGTTCAGAAACAGTGATTGGAATGGTACACTGTCTGCCACTTCCGACAACAGCTGGATTTGATGGAGATTATCAGAAAATTTTAGACAGAGCAGTACAAGATGCAGTCACACTGGAAAAAGCAGGAGTGGATGCAGTGATCGTAGAAAATATGGGGGACACTCCATTTTCAGCGCTGCTGAATAAAGCGCAGTTGGCAGCCTTGACGGCGGCAACGTTGGCTGTAAAAAATGCAGTGAACATTCCGGTTGGAGTTGATGCAGCATTTAATGATTGTGAAGCCAATATTGCAATTGCAGCAATTACAGGGGCATCCTTTATTCGTGTTCCGGTATTTGTAGATACGGTAATCTTTACAGACGGGATTATTAATCCATGTGCAAAAAAATGTATGGAATATCGAAAAGCTATGGGAAAAGAGGATATTAAAATTCTGGCAGATGTGCAGGTGAAACATGCTCATATGGTACTTCCGTATATTACAGTAGAGCAGTCTGCAAAAGAAGCTGTGGACAGCGGTGCAGATGGAATTATTGTAACAGGAACGCAGATCGGGGAGGAAACACCGCTGGACCTGATCAAGCGAGTAAAAAATGTAGTAAAAGTGCCGGTGTTTGCAGGAAGTGGTGTGAAAGCAGAGAATATCAAAGATCAGCTGCAGATCGCAGATGGTGCGATCATCGGATCTAGTCTCAAAGAAGGTGGGATTATCAGCAACCCGATTTCATATGATCTTGTGAAAAAAGTATTAGATGGATTAAACGCATAAAAAAGGAGAGAAGAATCATGATGAGACCAATGAAACTGGCAGGCTCTGAATTGATGTTTGGAGAAGGCTGCCTGGAATATATTAAAACAATCAAAGCAGAGAAAGTAAGTATTGTAGTAGGCGGAAAAAGCATGGAAAAAAGCGGAATGCTTGCAAAAGTAGAAGGATATTTCCATGAAGCCGGTGCAGAAACAATGGTGATCAGCGGCGTAGAGCCAGATCCGTCTTTTGAAACGGTAATAAGAGGGGCGCAGGAAATGCTCGGATTTGGTCCGGATCTGATCGTAGGGTTAGGTGGAGGATCAGCAATGGATGCTGCAAAAGCAATGTGGATTTTCTATGAGCATCCGGAATTGAAGACAATGGAATCTGTACTTCCTCCAAATGAGTTTCCAAAACTGAGAGAAAAAGCAAGACTCTGCTGCATTCCATCTACAAGTGGAACAGCAAGTGAGGTTTCCAGATCCATCGTTATTTCTGACAACGAAACAGGGCTGAAACATGGACTTGGAAATATGGAAATGATGCCGGATATTGCAATTTGTGATCCGGAAGTAACGGTTTCCATGCCTGCAAAGATTACAGCAGAAACTGGTATGGACGCTCTGACACATGCACTGGAAGCTCTGGCATCCAATCGGGCAAACTATGTATCCGATATTCTGGCAACACAGGCAGCAATCGATATTATGGAAAATCTTCCAAAAGCCTGTGCAGATGGAACAGATATGAAAGCAAGAGAAATCATGCTGCAGGCATCAATGGTGGCAGGAATGGCATTTACCAATGTTTCTCTCGGAATCGTACATTCCATGGCGCACACATTAGGCGGAGTGTTCCATATTTCTCATGGCCTGGCAGACGCAATTCTTCTTCCATATGTCATTCGTTACAATGAAGCAGATGAAAGAGCAAAGAAAGTATATGATACGTTCGCAGAAAAAATCGGCGCTGAAAATTTACATACAGCAGTGGAAGAGCTGAACCGTACGTTGCATATCCCATCCTGTCTAAAAGAAGTAATCGCAGATGAAGCCGCATTTACAGAAAAACTGGATGAGATGGCCGCACTTGCAAAAGCAGATGGATGTACGAAAACAAATCCGGTAATTCCAGAGGTGGAAGGATTTAAAGAATTGTTTATGAAAGCATATAGAGGAGAATAGACATGGAAATTATTTGTTATTTATCAAACGGATACCCGACAATTGAAGCAAGTTATAATATGGCAATGGAATATGCAGATGCCGGATGTAAAATGATGGAAGTAGATTTCCCATCCAGAAATCCATATTTGGAGAGTGATTACATTGCAGGAAGAATGGCAAAAGCATTGGAATCTTGTGATGATTATGAAAAATATATGGACTCTATCGTAGCTATTAAGGATCAATTACCGGACGTTAAGATTTTAGTACTGGCGTACGAAAATACAGTAGAAGAAATCGGAACAAAGAAATTTATTGATTTCTGTTTAAAAAATGATCTGAAGGACATTCTTCTGGTTGGTTTGAAGGATGATACGATCAAAGATGAAATTATCGCAGCCGGACTTCAGGTATCCTGCTATGTACAATTCCATATGCCGGAGGCAGAGATCGAGATGGCAAAACAGTCCAATGGATTTGTATACCTTCAGGCAAAACCATATGAGACTCAGGAAAAGAATGAAAAATATCCGACATTAAAAGACTGTGTAGAGCATTTGAGAGCATGTGGTATCGATCGCCCGATTTACTGTGGAGTAGGCGTTCATGCACCAGAAGATGTGAAGCTGGTAAAAGAAGCCGGTGGGGATGCGGCGTTTGTAGGAAGTACAATTTTGAAACTCCACGAGGATATTCCGGCAATGAAAGAGAAAATCCGAGAGTTTAAAGCACAGTGTTAGGAGGCATTTTATGGTAAGAGCAAAGAGTATTTCAATTATTACATTGGGTGTTGAGAATCTGGAGAAATCGATTGCTTTCTATGAAAAATTAGGCTGGGAATGTTCGCCGGAATCGGATCCTGCAATCTGTACCTATATGTTGACAGATAATATCGTACTTGGGCTTGTGCCGTATGAATTTTTGGGAAATGATGCCAGACTAAAGGTGGAACCAAAGCGGGAATACTGCGGGTTTACTTTGGCAATCAATGGAGCCAGTGCAGAAGAAGTGGATGCATTATTTGAGATGGCAGAAGAAGCAGGAGGTACGGTGTGGCAGAAACCACAGTGGAAAGACTGGGGAGGATGCGACGGATATTCCGGATATTTTCTGGATCCGGATGGATATCCGTGGGAAGTGGCATATGCGCCATTTTTAAGATTGTCTGATGATAATCGATTATTACCGAAAACAAAAGAAGAAGCGTAATACATAAAAATTTATTTCAAAACAGTCGATGTACCTGTTGGTATGTCGACTGTTTTGTGCTATGATAAAAAACAGATTATATATGAAAAAAATGAAAGATTACCACAGCAAAGAGGAGTTGATTATATATGACAAAAAAACAACGCGCACTGGAAATCATCGAGCGGCTTCGCACGGCATATCCGGATGCGGACTGTACACTTGATTATGACCATAGTGAGGCCTGGAAACTGCTTGTGGGCGTGCGTCTGGCAGCACAGTGTACGGATGAGAGGGTCAATGTGGTTGTAAAAGATTTGTATGCCAAATTTCCGGATGTCAATGCGCTGGCAGAAGCTGATCCGCAGGAGATCGAAGCAATTGTACGTCCCTGCGGGCTTGGAAAGAGTAAAGCAAGAGATATCAGTGCCTGTATGAAAATCTTGAGAAATGAATATCATGGGGAAGTCCCGGATGATTTTGATGCATTGCTGAAGCTTCCGGGGGTCGGAAGGAAAAGTGCAAATCTGATCATGGGAGATGTGTTTGGAAAACCAGCAATTGTGACAGATACACACTGCATTCGTCTGGTAAACCGGATGGGGCTGGTAGATGGGATCAAAGAGCCAAAAAAGGTGGAGATGGAACTGTGGAAGATCATTCCGCCGGAAGAGGGAAGCAGCTTTTGTCATCGCCTCGTATATCATGGAAGAGAGATCTGTACGGCAAGGACCGCACCGTATTGTGACAGGTGCTGTCTATCAGATCTTTGTAAAAAACGAGGTATCTGAATATGAGAATCAAAAGACAGATGTCGGAATCCATGACGTTGGCAGTGTTTTTGACATTGGCCGGCGGGCTGCAGGATGCATATTCGTATAATTGCAGGGGAAAAGTATTTGCCAATGCCCAGACTGGAAATATCGTATTGTTAGGGCAGAATCTGGCAGAGAAAAACTGGAGCGGGGCTCTGCATTATCTGATTCCATTGCTGGCATTTATCAGCGGAGTCTATGTGGCAGTTCGCATTCAGTATTTGTGTAAGGAAAATGAAAAAATCCATTGGCGGCAGATTGTTTTGTTGATCCAGATTGCTTTATTGTTTCTGGTTGGTGTATTTCCGCAGAGTATGAATGTAGCGGCCAATGCGATGATGTCGTTTAGCTGTGCAATGCAGGTCAACGCATTCCGGAAATTTCACGGTATTCCCTGTGCGACGACAATGTGTATCGGAAATATGAGAAGTGCGACGGAAATGCTCTGCAAATATCATGTGACAGGCAATCAGGAGCTGAAAAAGAAAAGTCTGCATTATTATTTTGTGATTTTGATTTTTGCGATAGGTGCAGCAATCGGAGCAGTCTTGAGTGGACAGATGGGGGATCGGACGATCTGGATCGCAGCAGGATTGCTGATGGCAGGTTTTGTTTTGATGTTTATCAAAGAAGATATAGAGACAAAGGGAGAATAAATTTGCAAGATTTATTCTCTTTTCTTGCATAATAGCGAATATAGGTGTATCCTAAAAACATAATTAGCCAAATGGAACTGATGCAAACAAAGAGGGGGAAAAGGTGGATACACAAAAGCATTTATTTGATAACAGGAAACTTGCAGCACTTCTGATTCCGCTTGCGATTGATCAGTTGTTGAATTCCTTTATGGGGACTGTAGACACTCTGATAGTCAGCAATCTGGGTTCCGCAGCTATTTCCGCTGTGACGCTGGTGGATTCCATCAATATTCTGATCGTGCAGGCGTTTTTTGCACTGGCATCCGGGGGCACGGTGGTATGTTCTCATTACCTGGGGTGCAAAAAAAGAGAACATGCAAAAGAAGCGGCGAGACAGCTTATTTTTATCACATTTTGTCTGTCAGTGATGATCGGAGCAATCTGTCTGATTTTTAATGGTCAGATTTTGGGATTGATTTTCGGCGAGGTTGAGGAAAGTGTTATGATAAATGCAAAGAAATATTTTTTCTTTTCGGCAATCTCGTACCCGTTTATTGCATTATACGATGATGGATCTTGTATTTTAAGAGCCCAGGAAAACAGCAGTCTGCCGATGAAAATTTCAATTTGTTCCAATATTGTGAACATTGTATTGAATGTATGGTTTGTATGGGGACTTCATCTTGGGGTGGCAGGTTCTGCATGCGCGACGATGCTTGCGAGAATGTTTGCAATGATCGTTGTGATGTACCGATTGCGGAAACCAGAGCTGGAAATTCCGGTATATGACTATTTTACGATTCGACCGCAGTGGAAAGAAATTCAGAGAATTTTAAATATCGGAATTCCTTCAGGGATTGAAAACAGTATGTTTCAGTTTGGAAAGCTGGCCATTCAGTCTACGGTTTCTTTGATGGGAACCGCTGCGATCGCAGCACAGGGTATGGCCAGTATTATTGAAAATCTGAATGGAATTCTGGCAATCGGTGTGGGTGTCGGGTTGATGACAGTCGTTGGAGAATGTCTTGGAGCAGGAAGAAAAGACGAAGCGATTTATTATGTGAAGAAGCTAAGCATTGTTTCGGAAATTGTAATCGTGATTTCCTGCATTGTCATGTATATCCTTGTTTATCCGATTACAAAATTCGGTGGAATGGAACCAGAGAGTGCAAGACTCTGTATCCATATGGTGACCTGGATCACTGTTGTCAAACCAATTGCATGGGTGTTTTCCTTCATTCCTGCGTATGGGTTCCGTGCAGCAGGGGATGTCAAGTTCACCATGACAGTATCCGTTCTTTCTATGTGGTTGTGCAGGGTGATGCTTTCTATGATTCTTGCACGTGGATTTGGAATGGGACCGATGGCAGTGTGGATCGGTATGTTTGCGGATTGGACGGTGCGGGGAATTATGTATGCAATTCGTCTGAAAAATAAAAAATGGCTGAATCATCAGGTCATTGGTTAAATATGAATAATTTTAGAAAAAAAACAACATTCTAGTAGAGACAGGTTCAAAACTGGGATGTTGTTCTTTTTTTCGCACAATCTGGAAAATATATGAAAAATAGTTGCTAAAAACGTATCTTTATAGTAGCATTTAAAACAGTAATGATTATTATTTTTAAGATAAGGGAGGGAACATGATGAATATTCAAAAAGCGGCAGTGATAGGATGTGGATTTGTAGGTGCATCTACAGCGTTTAATCTGGTACAGAAAGGATTATTTTCAGAGCTGGTTCTTATTGACGCAAACAGAGAAAAAGCAGAGGGAGAGGCAATGGACCTCAGTCACGGAAGACCGTTTGTCCATTCCATGAAGATTTATGCAGGGAATTATGATGATATCAGCGATTGTGCATTGATCATCATCACAGCGGGCGCAAATCAGAAACCAGGTGAGACAAGGTTGGATCTGGTGCATAAAAATGTAGCAATCTTCAAATCGATTATTCCGGAAATCACAAAAAGGAATTTTGAAGGGAATCTGCTGATCGTGGCGAATCCGGTGGATATTCTGACTTATGCGGCGCTGAAGATTTCCGGCTATCCGAAAGAGCGCGTGTTTGGAAGCGGAACGGTATTGGATTCCGCCAGATTCCGTTATCTTCTGAGTGAGCATCTGGATGTAGACAGCAGAAGTGTGCATGCATTTATTATTGGAGAACATGGAGACAGCGAACTGGCTGTCTGGAGCAGCGCGAATGTTTCCGGAATCGATATTCATGACTTCTGTGAGCTGCGCGGGCATTATGATCATGATGCGGCGATGGAACGGATTTACAAAGAAGTCCGTGACAGTGCGTACGAGATTATTGAGCGGAAGGGCGCGACCTATTACGGAGTTGCGATGGCAGTGGGAAGGATTGCAGAAAGTATCATCCGTGATGAAAATTCCGTTCTGCCGGTATCCAGTCTGATGGAGGGGGAATATGGTCTGGAGGATCTGTGCATCAGTGTCCCAACGCTGGTTTCTCAAAAAGGAGCAGAACAGGTGCTGGAAATCCCACTGAATGAAAGTGAACAGCAGAAGTTGGAACAATCTGCGGCAGAATTGAAAAGAGTACTGGAAACTCTGGATTTATAAGGCATTGACGATGAGACGTTTTTTGTGATATCCTTGTACGAATGGGGTATATTTCGATACTCCAAAGGAGAGAAAGAACGGGGATACAAAAGATGGATGTTATTGTGATCATGTGTATTGGCGTATTAGCGGGCAAGTTTTTACTGCCGCGTAATTTAAACAGATGGAATCAGATCTTGCAGGTAGTCTGTACCTTACTTTTGATTTTTTCCATGGGAGTGATGCTTGGAAGCAGGGAAAATTTTCTGGAAGAACTTTCTACTTTGGGAATCCAGAGTGTGATATTCTTTCTGCTTCCATCCGTAGGCTCTGTCTTGTTGGTCTATCCTCTGACCAGACACTTTTTGGAACAGAAAAAGAATGGAAAGGGGAAAAAGTAGATATGGTATATTTAGCGATTATTGCATTGCTGGGTGGTATTGCATGCGGGATGACAGGACTGGATGAGAATGTAGTCGTATCCTGGATTACATCGAATAAAGATATGATTTTATATCTGTTGATGTTTTTGGTAGGAATCAGCATTGGTTTCAATCAGGGAATCGTCAGCAAGATCAAGGAATATCATATTAAAATTTTTGTGATTCCTCTGGGAATCGTAATTGGCTCTATTTTAGGAGGAATTGCGGGAGGTCTTCTGACGGGAATGCCGCTTGGTGAGAGTACGGCAATTGCAAGTGGGCTTGGGTGGTACAGCCTGTCTGGTGTTACCATTGGCAATCTGGCGGGAGCGCAGGCGGGAAGTATTGCGTTTTTAAGCAATCTGCTGCGGGAGATTTTCTCGTTTTTCAGCATCCCATGGATTTCGAAAAAACTGAATTATTATACGTGTATCGCGCCGGCAGGAGCAACCAGTGAAGATACCACACTGCCGATGATGATTCGGTATACAAATGAAGAAACAGTGGTTCTGTCTGTATTCAATGGTGTGATCTGTTCTGCAATGGTGCCGTTTTTGATTTCATTTTGTTATAATCTTTTTTAAAAATCGGTAAATGAAGCAGTCAAAAAAGGGAAGTTTGCAATTCTGTCAATTGCAGTACTTCCCTTTTTGGATTCTTACCATTCCGGTTATCGTAAAAACGTATTGATCACATGCAAAATGCCATCTTCATCATTTGATTTTGTGATAAAATCAGCGGTTTCTTTGACAATTGGCTGTGCGTTTTCCATGGCAACGCCAAGTCCGGCGTATTCGATCATGGAAATGTCATTGAATCCATCCCCGCAGCAGATCATGGAGTCTGCAGTCAGTCCAATACTGTTGAGCAGTTTTTGCAAAGAATATGCCTTATCAATATTCTGGGGCATGATCTCCAGGAAAAAAGGCTCAGAGCGATAAATGTTGAGCAATTTATGAAACTTTTGCTGAAGTACCGGCATCAGTTCTTCCAGAAGATCTGGTTCTCCTGCAACCAACAGTTTGTTGACCGGGAAAGTCAGGCGGGATACAAAATCAGATACTTCGACAATGTCCATTTTATTGATAAAAGATTCTTTTTCTGTATATTCGTTAGATGCAATACCGGATAGAATCTTGTCACCGTCATAAGTCAGAATATCCAGTCCCGGATAGGTGGATGTGATCTCAAAGATTGGCTTGATCACATCAGCCGGGAGAGTTCGATTGTAGACAATTTCTCCGGTAGAACACTGGGTAATCCGCGCCCCATTGAAAGAGAGCATATAACCTCCATATTTGGAAAGATGCAGTTTTTCAGCCAGAGGAACGATACCATTGATCGGGCGTCCGCTTGCAAGAACCACTTTTTTTCCTTCTTCCTGAATCTCGATCAGAGCCTGCCTGGTCGGTTCTGTCAGTTCTTTTCTGGAATTGGTTAAAGTGCCGTCCAGATCAAGAACAAGCATCTGATAGTCCATATCTATATTCCGCCTTTCTGCGAAAGGCACCAATGCGTCATGAAACTCACTGGCTAACTTTCGCTTTTCTATTCTTATTTCCTTCTGATATGATTTCTTTAATAAGACTGACACACTACAGAACACGCAGAGGTGAGTGGCGGGGCTGTATAGCGGCGACCTCGTATATCTATATGTTGTCGGTCATCCGTTAAGGCATCAATGAATGGCGCATAACGTAGCCCGTAAACTTATCTCTTCCAAAGTCGACTCGATTTTGCCGGATGACCAGTCACTGTCAGTTTTATTGCTACAAAATATCAGGAGGTTATTTTATTGTCATTTAAAATTATCAAAAATAATTGCTGCGGACTTGATGTCCACAAAACATGGATTTATGCCTGCATCGGTATTACTGATTCTCACAGCCGAACAGAGTATAAGCAAGCTCGCTTTTCTTCCTTTTCAAAAGGGTTGCAAGAGCTGTGTGATTGGCTTGCAAAATATAATTGTACGGATGTCTGCATGGAATCAACCGGCAAGTATTGGATCCCTGTTTTTAATATTTTAGAGAAAAATAACGTCTGGGTTACTCTTTCTCATCCCAAATACACCAAGCCCCAAAAAGGAAATAAGACAGATCGTAAAGATGCAAAGTGGATTTGCGATCTATATATGTGCGGCATGGTAAAACCTTCCTTTATTCCACCTGCTGACATTCGCGAGTTAAGAGATCTTGTAAGATACCGATATAAACTCACCTGTATGATTACCGGTGAAAAGAATCGTGCTCAAAATTGTCTTACCGTCTCTAATTTAAAACTCGATGATGTCTTTTCCGATGTATTTGGTAAATCTTCTCGTTCTATTACAGAACAGATTTTACAACACCCTGGGGAAACTTTTGACGTAGCACCTTTCGTGGATGGCAGATGTAAGACTCCTATCGAAGAAATACAGGCTGCCGTTGATGGTGCTATCTCTACAGAACAAGCTGTAAAACTCAGACAATGTCTTAATCACATCGATGAATTAGAAATGCACAAAGCAGAAATAGAACGGGAAATCTTTCGTCTCAGTGATAAATACGATGAAGCCCTTTCTCTTATTCGAACCGTACCAGGATTCGATAAGAACCCAATGACTGCTATTCAGGTGCTCTCTGAAATCGGAGGTGATATGTCTGTCTTCCCCACAGCCAAAAACCTCGTATCATGGGTTGGATGTTGTCCTCGTAACGACCAAAGCAATCGCAAAATCAAATCCACTAGGATTTCCCGTGCTGGTTCTTATTTTAAACCAGTTTTGGTGCAAGTTGCAAATGCTTTAATCAAATCCAAGAAACATCCAGAAATTACGATCCGTTATCGACGTATAAAAGCACGGCGTGGTCACAAGAAAGCTATCATTGCCATCTGTCGTATGTTCCTGACCGCTATCTGGCACATACTTACAGATTTAAAACCTTATACACCGGAAGGCTTTCTTGAATCACGCCCTGTGAGTGAATCAAAAATACTGACTACTTCACAGGCACTTAATCTGCTTAAACAACGAGGATATGTCATCAAGGATGATGAAGTTGCTGCTGTCTGATTAGGTGTTGTGTCCATATTTACTTTTCAAAACCACCTCTTACGATGGTTTATTTGTCATGCCCTTTATTCTTTGGCTGTCCTCTACTTATTTGTTTCAAACTTTACCTCTCTTTCAGTACATTGACGATTTCGGAGAACTTCATACCGTTGGAAGCCTTGACAAGAACCGTATCCTTCGGATTCAGAACACGGTCTGTCTGTTCGAAAAAGTCTTCTTTTGTTTCAAAATAAAACACCTGTGTTTGGGAGTGTTGTTCACTGGCTCCTGTTGCCATATGCTCAGAAAGCTGTCCGATGCAGACGAGAACATCAATCCCAAGATCAGCGGCATATTTTCCGACTTCATAATGCATCTGTTTTTCGGTCGGTCCCAGTTCAAACATATCTCCGAGAATGGCAACTCTGCGGGTATCTGCTTTTGTAAGGACGTCCAGAGACGCTCTGGTGGAAGCCGGATTGGCATTGTAGCAGTCGTCAATGATCGTCAAGGAATCTGTCTCGATGAGATTGTTGCGTCCTGCCAGAGGAACCAGAGATTCGATTCCGGCTTTGATCTCCTCATCAGTCATGCCCAGTGCGTATCCAACAGCAATTCCTGCCAGCGCATTGTGCACCATGTGTTCACCCGGAATGGAGATATGTGCGGCAAACGAAGAAACTGGTGTGTGGAAGACGGCATTGGTGCCGCGCAGCCCACAGGATTCGATCTGATCCGCATAAAAGTCCCTGTTTTCATCCAGACCAAAGAAAACAGGCTGGATCCCGTTGGCCGGATGTACAGTGGAGAGCTTGTCATCGTCTCCATTTAAAATGATGGAACCTTCTGGATTCATATACATGAAAATCTCTGTTTTTGCCTTTAAAATCCCGTCTCTGGATTTTAAATGTTCCAGATGTGCAACACCGATATTGGTGATCACACAGATGTCAGGGCGTGCTACTTTTGCCAGTCGCTCCATTTCGCCGAAGTTGCTGATTCCCAGTTCCAGGACAGCGACTTCATGCTCCTTGCGGATATTGAAAATAGTGAGCGGAAGTCCGATCTCATTGTTAAAGTTTCCGGCTGTCTTTAATACGTGATACTTTTCGCCAAGTACGGATGCGATCATTTCTTTTGTGCTGGTCTTTCCCACACTTCCGGTAATTCCTACGACTTTCAGATTCAGACTCTTGCGGTAATGTTCGGCGATGTCTTTTAATGCCTGTTCGCAGGAGGTAACCATAATGTATGGATAGGAAGCATTTTCAATCCTCTTTTCAGAAATGGCACACAGGGCTCCGTCACGGATCGTCTGGGGAATGAACATATGTCCGTCGACCCTTGCCCCGCGGATCGCAACGAATAAACTGTCTTGTTCCACTTTCCGGCTGTCGATCACGACGCTGGATACTTCTTTATAATAACTTTCATCATCGCCGTAATAAATTCCGCCACAGGCAACGGCGATTTCTTTTAATGTCATGTTTTTCATAAATGTTTCATCCTTTATTGTATTTGCTTACTGATACCGGGCTTCCATGGATTTCTGAATGATCAGTTCGCACAGATCTCCGTATGCAATGCCGTCTGCCAGTGCTTCTTTCGGAAGAAGACTTGCGGAAGTCATGCCTGGAAGGGTATTCATTTCCAGACAATACAGGTTGTCATGTTCATCCAGAATAAAGTCTGCACGGCTGTACACATTCAGTTTCAAAGCCTGGAAGGCACGGACTGTGAGAGCTTTCATACGTTCTGAAATCTCTTCGCTGATATCGGCAGGACAGACTTCTTCTGTTGCGTTTGCCTGATATTTGTTGGCATAGTCAAACCATCCGCTTTTTGGAATGATCTCGATCGGAGGAAGTGCTTTGCCGTCGATCACTCCGCAGGCAAATTCGCGGCCTTTGATGAACGTTTCGATGACCACTTCATTTTCGTAGCGGAAGGAGTTTTCCAAAGCCTGACGGTATTCTTCCTCAGTATTTACAATGTACACTCCGATGCTGGATCCTCCGGAGCATGGTTTTACAACAACCGGAAGAGAAAGTCCGAGAGACTCCAGGGAGCAGTCACTGTTTTCTTTGTACAGGCAGACCCCGGCAGGAGTATCTACGCCTGCTTCCAGAAAGATCTGTTTGGTGAGACCTTTGTCCATGGCAACGGCACATCCCAGAGAGTCCGGTCCGGTGTAGCGGATGCCAAGAAGATCAAAAGCAGCCTGCAGTTTTCCATTTTCCCCTTCTCCGCCGTGAAGACCAAGGAAGGTCATATCTGCCAGACGGCAGAGCTCGATGACATTTGGTCCAAAGAAGCAGTCGGACTGATCCGGGCGGGATGCTTTGACTGCGGCAAGATCCGGCTCTGTCTCGGAAATATTTTTGGCAATCTCCAGACCATGTCCCGGAAGAGTGAAAACATCTTCCAGATTCTCTGGCGCATTCTCCAGACCAAGAAATACATCCAAAAGAAATGCATCGTGTCCTTTTTCTAATAATGTGTTACAGATTCCGGCAGCAGAAGCGAGAGAAACATCGCGTTCTGTGCTGAGTCCACCGGCTAATACAATAATTCTCATGATAATCTCCTTATTATTTATTTACATCATTTAACAGTTTTGCTTTTGTGTCATACAGCTTCTGAGACAAGTCTACATAGACTTTGTGCGGATACAAGAGACGTTTTGTCTCGTCCCAGAGGGTGTCTTTTTCCTGTCTGCAGTAAGCGGCAATCTCCATGACAGAAGGCGAAGTATAGACACATTCCCCGTGAATGAAGATTGGCTTTAACATCTCGCGCATCGTATAACTTCCACTGGCAAGGCGTGTTTTTTTCCAGGTTGCATTCGGGTCAAACAGAAGCAGTTCTTCTTTGGTGTCGTAGACTTCGTCGGCAAAACAGATCAGATCTGCACGCAGTTTTCCGGTCTCTTTATCATATACACGGTAAATCGTTTTGTTTCCCGGATTGGTGATCTTTTCTGTATTTTCGGAAATCTTGATCTTTGGAAGAAATTCGCCGTCTTTTTCAATGGCAGCCAGTTTGTAAACTCCTCCAAAAGACGGACAGTCCTTGGAGGTGATCAGATGTGTGCCGACTCCCCAAGAGGTGATGGCAGCACCCTGAATCTTTAAATCGTTGATCAGCATTTCATCCAGATCATTGGAAGCGGCGATCACAGCATCTTCAAATCCTGCTTCATCCAGCATTGCACGGGCTTTTTTGGACAGGTAGGCAAGATCACCGCTGTCCAAGCGGATGCCATAGCTTTTTGGATGAATCCCGGCTTCTTTCATCTCCCGGAATACCCGGATCGCATTGGGAACACCGGATTTTAAGGTGTCGTAAGTATCGACCAGAAGAGTACATGCATCTGGATATAAGTCTGCGTAAGCTTTAAAAGCCGTGTATTCATCCGGAAAACTCATGATCCAGCTGTGTGCATGAGTCCCCATCACCGGCACATCGAACATCTTGCCTGCCAGCACATTTGAGGTGCCGACGCATCCGCCGATCATAGCGGCTCTTGCGCCATAAAGTCCGGCATCCGGTCCCTGGGCGCGGCGCAGTCCGAATTCCATGACGCCATCGCCCTGTGCCGCATGGACAACACGGGCAGTTTTCGTGGCAATCAGACTCTGATGATTGATGATATTTAAGATTGCGGTCTCAACAAGCTGGGCCTCCATGATCGGAGCGATGACTTTTAAGATTGGTTCTTTCGGGAAGATCACGCTTCCTTCCGGGATTGCATAAATATCTCCGCTGAAGTGAAATCCACTCAGATAATGAAGAAAATCTTCGCTGAAAATACCAAGTCCCCGTAAATAATCTACATCTTCATAAGAAAAATTCAAATTTTTGATGTATTCGATGACCTGTTCCAGACCGGCCATGATGGAATACCCGTTTTTTACCGGATTTTCCCGGAAAAATACATCAAATATCACGGTTTCATTGGCAGACTGCTTTTCAAAATAGCCCTGCATCATAGTCAGCTCATATAAATCCGTGAGCAACGTTAAATTATCTGCTCTCATAACAAATCTCCTTGTTTTTTTATCAGACTAAATCTGCATTTTTATGGATCGTTTCCTGAATGATATTCTGTACATAAGCACCGATGTGTTTTTTGTCTTCCGGTGCAAGATCCTTTGGATAGATCGGTTTGCCATATTCTACTACGACATGGACTTTTTTAATCTTAGGAAACTGATTTTCAAAGATGGCAGCGGTGTTGTTCATAGAAATCGGAACAATGGCACATCCGGTCTTTGTGGCGATTTTAAATGCGCCCTCTTTAAATGGAAGCATGCTCAGCTCTTCCCCTTTATTCCGAGTACCCTCCGGGAAGATGCAGATGGAAATTCCTTTTTTTACATAGTCGATGGCTTGCAGGATTGTCTTGAGGCCTTCTTTTGGATTCTCACGATCCAGAAACAGGCAGTAGACAAATCGCATCCAGGTTGACAGCAGAGGAATCTTTTCCATCTCTTTTTTTGCGACATATCCGGTCAATCTCGGACAACGGGAATAGGTCAGAAGAATATCGAAAAAGCTGCGGTGATTTCCGATAAACAATACCGGCTCATCTGGAATATTCTCCATTCCGATCACAGTAGTCTGTACTCCGGTTACCCTTAAGATCAATTTGAATCCCCACTGTACCATTCGAAGACAACTGTAGTCTCTTGCATTGCGGTTGAATTTACCAATCAGCCATTCAATGAAAAACACCGGAATCGTCAGAACCAGGAACAGAACGAGGACAACAACAACACAAATAAAACGAATCATGTGATAAACCCTCTCTTTTTTATTTTTTAAAGTCTAGTACAGATTATACTAAAGCATCCTGTGAAATACAAGTTTCGTGGTCATAAAAAGAAAGAAATGTTAATAAGATAAAGGGAAAGAAAACCTCTGGAGCAGAAGGTGAAAGAGAAGAAAAGAATACTGTGGACGCTTTTTTTGTGTGTGGCAGTGGGACTGTGCGGGTGTATCAGCAGACAGCCATCTGTGACAGAAGGAAGTGAGATCCAGTTTACAGAAGTATCAGAGCAGGAAATCCCAGAAGAGCTGAAAATCAGAATGGAAGAGGAGAAGAAAACACCGTTTATGCTGACTTATACAGATGGGGATGTGCTGTATGCTGCAAGAAGTTACGGGCCAAAAGAAAAGACAGGATACCAGGTCAGAGTAGATTCTGTTGTGGAAGGAGAACTGGCGATCCGAATCCAAACAAGCCTTATGGGACCGGAAAAAGGAGAGAAAACAAAGGATGTTGTGACCTATCCGTATGTGGTGATCAGACTGAAGGTCACAGAAAAGGAAATCTTATTTGAATAATGGGAGGAGCATATGGAACTGATACAGAAAGTCATTCGTTATAATCAGGAAGGGAAAAAGGTGCTGGACCAGTTTTATCTGGACGAGGACTATAATGTACCGGATGCAAAAGAAGATGTCCGCCGGATCGTAGAGGGACAGGGTGAGGTCAAAATAGAAGATGTCAAACTGGTAGAAAACTATGTCAGGGTATCCGGAAAATTGTATTTTCAGATTTTGTACCTGACTGACCAGGGAGAACCAAGACCGGCTGTTCTGGAAGGGAAACTTCCGTTTGAAGAAATGGTTTACACGGATGGAGAAGAAAATGCCCAGTATTTTGTACAAAATATCCGGGTGGAATTTGGCGCCACGCTGGTTCATTCCAGAAAGGTGAGTATCCGGGCCATGATTGAAATGGAAGTGGGATGCGAACATCTGACAGAAGAAAAAACAACGGTCGATCTGGAAAGTACCTGCCCGGTTTACAAGAAACAACAGGAAGTGAATCTTTTGAAATTACATACGGCAAAAAAAGATACTTACCGGATCAAAGAAGAGATCACACTTCCGGGAACGAAAGAAAGTATCGGGCAGATGCTTCTGACCAATGTGACGGGAAGAAAACTGGAAATCCGGGCAGGGGAAGAAGAACTGATATTAAGAGGTGAACTGCAGGTGTTCTGTATGTACCTGTCAGAAGAAGGAAAAACAGACTGGCTGGAACAGAGCATTCCGTATGAGGGGAAAATCGAATGCAGCGGTGCAGCAGAAGAGATGTATTACGAAGTGCAGCATAGCCTGGAGGATACGCTTGTGGATGTGCGGATGGACGAGGATGGAGAGATGCGGATCCTGGGGATTGAGGGAACATTAAGTCTTCGGATCCATCTGTATGAAGAAGAGAAATTAAATCTTTTGCAGGATCTGTATTCGCTGGAAAAACAGGTGGTTTATGATACCCGCGAGGCAGTCTATGAAGAACTGCTGCTGCAGAATCAGTCCAAATGCAAAGTGACAGAGACTTTGTCTTTGCCGGAATTAAAGGATGATGTGCTTCAGATCTGCCACAGTACAGGTTCGATCCAGATCGAACATTTGGAATCTCAGGCGGGAAGTGGGATTTTGATCGAAGGGATTCTTCACCTGTCGTTTCTATACTTAAAAGCAGACGATACCGTTCCGTTTGGAAGCTGGCAGGGAATGATTCCGTTTTCCTATCTTCTGGAATGCCCCGATATGCCGGAGGAGATCCGTTTCCAGCTTTCAGATCGTGCAGAACAGATTTCAGTGACCATGACGGGCAGTGATTCTGTGGAGATCAAAGCCGTACTGGCATTTGATGTGTTCCTGAGGAAGGCTGTGCCGATGCATGTGATCACAGAAGTTCGGTTTGAAGAAATTGACAGAGAGGAACTGGCAAAAAAACCGGGAATCGTGGGATATATCGTAAAGAACGGAGATGATCTGTGGACGCTGGCAAAAACATACATGACCACAGTGGAGGAAATTCAGGAAATCAACCATCTGGAAAATGAACGATTGGATCCGGGAGAAAAGCTGATTATCTGCAAAGAGATCGGAATGTAACGAGTTGGCGTTGATTTTTGACTGCAAACTGGGTATACTATAAGCAAATGTATACAAGATACAAGCGGAGGACACAGGATGAAACAGATAGAATTAAAGGCGCTTGCCAAAATTAATCTGGGACTGGATGTATTGGGAAAAAGAGAAAATGGATATCATGATGTGAGGATGATCATGCAGTCTGTGTATTTGTATGATGATGTGACGATCATCCGAAAAGATCTGCCGGGTATCGAAGTGGAGACAAATCTGCATTTTTTGCCCACAGATGAGAATAATATCGCATATAAAGCTGCAGCCATGCTGATGGATGAATTCCGTTTGCCGGGAGGTGTCCGGATCATTTTGAATAAACACATTCCGGTGGCAGCTGGAATGGCGGGCGGAAGCTCCAATGCAGCCGCAGTCCTGTTCGGGATGAACAAGATGTTCCGCCTCGGATTGAGCCAGAAATCGTTGATGGAACGAGGCGTCAGACTGGGGGCGGACGTTCCGTATTGTATTATGAGAGGTACTGTACTGGCAGAAGGGATCGGAGAGGAACTGACTACATTGCCTGCGCTTCCTGCCTGTACTGTTTTGATCGCCAAGCCGCCCATCAGTGTTTCGACAAAGGTGGTTTATGAGGCGCTGGATGCAAAAGAGATTGTAGACCATCCGGACATTGACGGATTGATCCGGGGGCTGGAGGCTGGCTCCTTGGAAGAGGTCGCCTCTCACATGGGAAATGTGCTGGAGGATGTGACAGTTGGGAAGTATCCGGTTATTGATGAGATCAAAGAAGTGATGAAAAAAGCAGGTGCCCTCAATGCGATGATGAGCGGCAGCGGTCCTACGGTATTTGGCCTGTTCAAAAGCCGGGCAGAAGCCAGGAATGCACAGGAAGCGATCCGAGGACAAGGATTGGCAAAGCAAGTATATGTGACAAATGTACACGGTGCAAGGAGGACATAAGATGGAACCGAAATTCGAAGTGACAATGGATGAATATCTGCCCCTTCGGGATGTTGTATTTAAGACACTGCGTCAGGCAATTCTTCGGGGAGAGCTTAAGCCGGGAGAGCGCCTGATGGAGATCAAGCTGGCGAATAAGCTGGGAGTAAGCCGGACTCCGATCCGGGAAGCAATCCGAAAATTGGAGCTGGAAGGTCTTGTCCTGATGATACCCAGACGTGGAGCAGAGGTTGCCGAGATTACAGAGAAAAGTTTAAATGACGTATTGGAGGTGCGAAAAGCACTGGAAGAGCTGGCTGTGCAGCTGGCCTGTGAGCGGATGGATGCAGATGGGCTGCATGCGTTAAAAGAGGCGGCCAGACAGTTTGAGGAATCTCTTGGCAGTGAGGATGTGACCAGGATCGCAGAGGCAGATGTGGCATATCATGATATCATCTGCCAGTCCACAGACAATCAGAGATTGGTGCAGCTTTTGAATAATTTCAGAGAACAGATGTATCGATACCGTGTGGAATATCTTAAGAAAAAAGAGTGTTATCCACAGCTTTTAAGAGAGCATCAGGCAATTATTGAGGCAATCGAGGAGAGCAATAAAAAAATTGCGTCAGAAATTATGGGACAGCATATTGAGAATCAGGTTACGGCAGTGACAGATTCTTTGAGACATCATAAGTAGGGCGTAGTGAAGGAGTTCCTTCACTACGTCTTAAATTACGGAATTTTGTATAAAAAAGATTTCTATGGTGATACTCCGGATATCAGAGTTTAGATGGAAGGAGATACATAGATATGAAAAAAAGAAACAGAGACAGACTCATCGGAATGATCGCGCTGGCAGCTGCAGGAATTATGACCGGAGGTATGCTGCAGACAGCCGGAGATCATGTGCAGGTCAGAATGCAGCAACAGCTGGCAGAAGAGGTGCTTCGGTTTCATGTTCTGGCAAACAGTGACAGTGAAGCCGATCAAAATTTGAAAAAAAGTGTCAGAGACAGGATCCTGCAGTTTCTGGATACAGAGATGCCGGAGGATCTGAGCGCAGAGGAAACAAAAGAGTGGATGAGAAGACATTGTGACATCATTGAGGATCTTAGCAGAGAGATTTTGAAAGAGCAAGGGGCAGATTATCCGGTGACCGCAGCGGTGACGACCACGTATTTTCCGGAAAAACAGTATCGGGATCTGACATTTCCGGCCGGAAATTATGAAGCTCTCCGGGTAGAAATCGGCAGTGCCAAAGGGCATAACTGGTGGTGTATGCTATATCCCCAGCTGGCGTTTGCAGATGCTGTCCGACTGGTCACAGAAAAAGAGGTAGAAAAGCCAACAGGAGCAGTGATACCGGAAGAAACAGAAAAACCGGAAGGTGTGAAATTCAAATTTTATTTTCTGGAAGCATTTCGATAAGCAAAAAGAAGGAGACAAAAGAAGAACATGACAGAATTTTTAGTCAGACATTTTGTAAAAGATTATCAGTCAGTAGAAAAATCAGCAGTCCGTACAGCCTATGGAGTTCTGGCAAGTATCGTGGGAATTTTATGTAATGTGTGCTTATTCCTGGTGAAATTTGTGGTAGGACTTCTGGTAAACAGTGTTTCTGTTACGGCAGATGCGTTCAATAACCTGTCGGATGCCGCTTCCTCTGTCATTAGTTTTGTAGGAGTGAAGATGGCTGGAAAACCGGCGGACAAAGAGCATCCGTTCGGGCACGGAAGAATCGAATATATTGCGGCGCTGATCGTGTCTTTTCTGGTATTGGAAGTGGGATTTACGTTTCTGAAAGATTCCATTTCCAAGATCCGTCATCCGGAAGTGTTAAATTTCCAGTTGGTATCGGTTGTGATTCTGGTCCTTTCTATTGGGATGAAGCTGTGGCTTGGGATTTTTAACCGGCAGCTTGGAAAACGGATCGATTCCAAAGTGATGATGGCAGTTTTTGCAGATTCTATGGGGGATGTGATCACCACAAGTGTTGCCATCCTGTCCCTGGTGATCTTCCGACTGACCGGGATCAACATAGATGGAATTGTGGGAATCGGAGTGGCGCTGGTTGTGATGTGGGCCGGAGTTGGAATTGCCAGAGATACGCTGGAGCCACTGATCGGAGAGGCAATCGATCCGGAAGAATATGATAAGGTCAAACGGTTTGTAGAACGTTACAACGGGATTGAAGGAACTCATGATCTCATTATACATAATTACGGCCCGAATCAAAGTATGGCATCCATCCATGCAGAAGTGCCAAATGATGTGAACATTGAAAATGCCCATGAACTGATCGACCGGATTGAACGAGATGCAGTGGAGGAACTTGGAATCCTGCTCGTTATTCATATGGATCCAATTGAAATGAAGAATGAGCAGGTGATGGATCTGAGAAAACAGGTGGATACAGTCCTGCGAGAACTGGACGAGGCATGCAGCATCCATGATTTTCGTGTTGTCAATGGTGTGGGGCAGATCAATTTGATTTTTGATATGGTTGTGCCGTTTGGATATGGGGAAGAACAGCAGGAGCAGCTGAGGCAGCGTCTGATGGAACGGCTTCAGGAGCTCGACAGACGATATCAGTGCGTGATCACCATGGAACACAGCTATAAAGCACATGAGTAAACAGAAACATACAGAAAGGAAGAAGAACATGTATACATTTGACAGCAGAGTAAGATACAGTGAGATCGATCATACCGGAAAACTGACGCCGCCGGCGCTGATCAATTATTTTCAGGACTGCAGTACGTTTCAGTCGGAAGATATTGGAGTGGGAACCGAGGTATTGAAAGCGAAGAAGAAAGCATGGATTCTTTCTTACTGGCAGATTGTGATAGAAGAATTGCCAAAACTTGGAGAACCAATCCGGGTAGGGACTTTTGCAACAGAATTTAAGGGGCTTTACGGGCATCGGAATTTTGTACTGGATGGGACGGATGGCACACGCTTTGCATATGCCAATTCGATCTGGGTATTTCTGGATGCGGAGAAAGGAAGACCCACAAGGCCGCAGCCGGAAGATATCCTGCCATATGGAGCAGAGCCTGCTCTGGATATGGAATATGAAGACCGTAAGATCCGGCTGCCGGAGAAGACCGAAGAAAAGCCGGCATTTCCGGTGAGAAAGTACCACATTGATACAAACGAACACGTGAATAATTGTCAGTATGTACAGATGGCTCTGGAGATGCTGCCGGAACAGATTCCCATCCGCCAGATTCGTGTAGAATATAAAAAGTCAGCGGTCTTAGGAGATATGATTTTTCCCAAAGTGGCAAAAGAAGCAGATCGGTTTGTGACGGAACTGTGCGATGAAACTGGAAAACCGTATGCAGTGATTGAAATAAGATAAGAAGGCATGTTATACTGTCAGCAGAACGGTGAAGAGGAGATTGTAAATGAAATTAGGAGAAAAACAAGTTTTAACAGTTGTAAAGATTGTAGAGTTCGGTGTATATCTTGGCAATGATGAGGAACGGGTACTGCTTCCGAAAAAGCAAGTGCCTCACGGAATCGAGGTGGGAGATCCCATCGAGGTGTTTTTATACCGGGATTCCTCCGATCGTCTGATCGCCACCACCAACGAACCAAAGCTGACGATGGGCCAGATTGCGGTCTTAAAAGTGGCAGATGTGGGAAGAATGGGTGCCTTTCTGGACTGGGGACTGGAAAAAGATCTGTTTCTGCCATTCAAGGAGCAGACCGCGAAAGTACAAAAAGGGGATCAGTGTCTGGTTACGCTGTATGTAGATAAAAGTGGAAGACTTTGTGCTACGATGAAAGTGTATCATATGCTGCGTACAGATTCTCCCTATCAGAAGGATGATCAGGTTCGGGGAATTGTATACGACAGAAGCGATGAATTTGGCGTATTTGTGGCAGTGGATCATCAGTTTTCGGCAAGGATTCCGAAAAAGGATGTGTTTGGCAAGCTTCGCATCGGGGATGAGATCGAAGCCCGTGTGACAAATGTCAAAGAGGACGGCAAGCTGGATTTAAGTATCAGAGGAAAGATTCCACAGCAGATGGATGCAGATGCAGAACTGATCTACAAACGGATCCAGTTTTATGATGGAGTGCTTCCATTTAATGACAAGGCAGATCCAGAGACGATTAAAGAGGAATTTGGCATGAGCAAGGCCGCATTTAAGCGGGCAGTGGGAAGACTTTTGAAAGAAAATCGGATAAAAATCTGTCCGGACAGCATTCAAATTCGATAAAAACCTTGCAATCCATGTCAAATCAGTTATAATGAAAAAAGAAGATAAGAAAGGAAGGTAATAGAAATGAAAGTACAGAATATTACAGACATAGATGCATTTTTTAAAGTAGTAGATAACTGCAAAGGAAGAGTAGAACTGGTAACAGGGGAAGGAGACAGACTGAATCTGAAGTCCAAACTTTCTCAGTATGTATCTATGGCGAACATTTTCTCAAACGGAGAGATTCCGGAACTGGAGATTGTTGCTTACGAGCAGGAAGACACAGAAAGACTGATCCAGTTCATGATCAGCGGGGAATAAAAGACCTGCGGTTCGAGAAATACGACAGAAAAATGAGAAAACAGAAGGGCAGTTCTCTGGAGAGGATTGTCCTTTTTGGATTTTGGCAGATCAGAAGGCTTGAGGTGAATTATGAATTTTGCACATTTACACGTCCATACAGAATATAGTCTGCTGGACGGTTCCAATAAGATAAAAGAATATGTATCCAGAGTCAAAGAGCTGGGGATGAACAGTGCGGCGATCACGGATCATGGCGTGATGTACGGAGTGATTGATTTCTACCGGGAAGCCAGAAAGCAGGGGATCAAGCCCATTCTTGGATGTGAAGTGTATGTGGCTCCCAATTCTCGTTTTGACAGGGAGACCACAGGAGGAGACAGCAGATATCACCATCTGGTGCTTCTGGCAGAGAATAATACGGGATATGCGAATCTGATGAAGATCGTCTCCCGAGGATTTACAGAAGGGTATTATTACAAGCCAAGAGTCGATAAAGAACTTCTCAGACAGTACCATGAAGGGATCATTGCGCTGAGCGCCTGTCTGGCAGGAGAAGTGCAGAAGTATTTAAGCAGAGGACTGACGGACGAAGCAAAAAAAGTGGCGCTGGAATATCAGGATATTTTCGGAAAAGGGAATTTTTTTCTGGAGATGCAGGATCACGGAATTCCGGAGCAGCAGCTGGTCAATCAGAGACAGATTTTGTTGTCTCAGGAGACAGGGATCGAGCTGGTTGTGACCAATGATATCCATTATACCTATGCAGAAGATGCAAAACCCCATGACATTCTGCTGTGTATCCAGACTGGCAAGAAGCTGGCTGACGAGAACCGGATGCGATACGAGGGCGGTCAGTATTATGTGAAGTCGCCTCAGGAGATGGCGGCATTGTTCCCATATGCAAAAGAGGCATTGGAAAATACGCAGAAGATTGCAGACCGATGTGAGGTAGAGATTGAATTTGGCGTAACAAAATTACCGAAATATGACGTGCCGGGGGGGCTGACTTCCTGGGAATATCTGAATCAGCTGTGTTGGGAAGGTCTGGAGAAGCATTATGAAGATCCTTCTGACGAGCTGAAAGAGCGGCTGCGGTATGAACTGGATACGATCCAGAACATGGGCTATGTGGACTATTTCCTGATCGTGTGGGATTTTATCAAATACGCCAAGGATCATGGGATTGCGGTAGGGCCGGGACGAGGATCTGCGGCAGGAAGTCTGGTATCCTATTGTCTGGAGATCACAAATATCGATCCCATCCGTTATCAGCTTCTGTTTGAGCGGTTCCTCAATCCGGAACGAGTGACCATGCCGGATATTGACGTGGACTTCTGTTTTGAAAGGCGGCAGGAAGTCATCGATTATGTAGTACGGAAATATGGGAAAGACCGGGTAGTTCAGATCGTGACGTTTGGTACTCTGGCTGCCAGAGGTGTGATCCGGGATGTAGGGCGTGTTATGGATCTTCCGTATGCATTTGTAGATTCCATTGCCAAGATGATCCCGCAGGAATTAAATATCACAATCGATAAGGCGCTGCAGATGAATTCGGAATTGCGTAAGACTTATGAGAATGATCCGCAGGTGAAGCTGCTTATCGATATGTGCAAAAGGTTGGAAGGACTGCCAAGACACAGCTCCATGCATGCGGCAGGTGTCGTGATCGGTCAGAGAGAGATTGATGATTTTGTTCCTCTTTCCAGAGCATCAGACGGTTCGATCACAACTCAGTTTACGATGACGACCCTGGAAGAACTTGGGTTGTTAAAAATGGACTTTCTGGGACTCCGTACATTGACTGTAATCCAGAATGCAGTGCAGCTTGCCAGAGCGAAAGATCCGGGACTGGATATGGATCAGATCGATTATAATGATAAACAGGTGCTTTCTTATATCGGGACTGGAAAGACAGATGGGATTTTCCAGCTGGAGAGCGGAGGGATGAAGGGCTTCATGAAAGAATTAAAGCCAAACAGCCTGGAAGATATCATTGCAGGAATTTCCTTGTATCGTCCGGGACCGATGGACTTTATCCCACAGTATATCCGGGGAAAAAATGATGCGGCTTCTATTACTTATGATTGTCCGCAGCTGGAACCAATCCTGGCTCCCACCTATGGGTGTATCGTCTACCAGGAGCAGGTGATGCAGATTGTGCGGGATCTTGCCGGATACACGCTGGGCCGAAGCGATCTTCTGCGTCGTGCCATGTCCAAGAAAAAGGGAGATGTGATGCAGAAAGAGCGTCAGATCTTTGTCTATGGGGATGAAGAAAATGGAGTGCCTGGCTGTATTAAAAATGGAATTGATGAGAAAACTGCGAATAAGATTTATGATGAAATGATCGATTTTGCAAAATATGCGTTCAATAAATCTCATGCGGCGGCATATGCAGTGGTGTCGTATCAGACCGCGTATCTGAAATATTATTATCCGGTGGAATATATGGCTGCTTTGATGACATCTGTGATTGAAAATCCGTCCAAAGTGGCAGAATATATTTATGCCTGCCGTCAGATGGACATCCAGATCCTGCCTCCGGATATCAATCGTGGAGTGGGAAATTTTTCGGTAGACGGAGACAGCATCCGCTATGGTCTGACGGCAATTAAAAGCATTGGAAAGCCGGTCATTGCAGCAATTCTGGAAGAGCGGGATGCATATGGTGATTTCCAGAATCTGGAAGATTTTATCAGTCGGATGTCGGTGAAGGAAAATCTGAACAAAAGAGCCATTGAAAATCTGATCAAATCCGGTGCCCTGGATTGTCTGGGCGGTACACGGAAGCAGTTTATGAGTATTTACGTGCAGATTGTCGATCATGTCAACCAGGAGAAGAAGTATGCCATGACCGGTCAGATGACGCTGTTTGATCTGGTGGGGGAAGAAGAGAAGAGTCAGTTTGAGATCCAGCTTCCAAATGTGGGAGAATATGCGAAGGAGAATCTGCTGGCATTTGAAAAAGAAGTGCTGGGTGTGTATTTAAGCGGTCATCCGCTGGAAGAATATGAAGAAAAGTGGAGAAAGTCGATTTCTGCCACAACCCTGGATTTCCAGCCGGATGAAGAGACAGGACGCGCAAAGGTACACGATGGAACCAGAGAGATTGTAGGGGGTATGATTACCGATAAGACGATCAAACATACCAAAACAAATCAGACGATGGCGTTTCTGACGCTGGAGGATCTTCTGGGAACGGTGGAGATTATCGTATTTCCAAGAGATTATGAAAAGAATCGGGACTATCTCGAAATCGATAAAAAAATCTTCGTAAAGGGACGTGTTTCCGAAGAAGAGGAAAAACCAAGCAAACTGGTATGTGAGACGATCATTCCATTTGAGCAGACGAAAAAAGAGTTATGGATCCAGTTTCCGGACAAAGAGGATTTTCTGAGAAATGAACAGATCGTATATGGATATCTGGCAGATTCCGAGGGTGAGGATGAGGTAGTAATCTACTGTCAGAAAGAGCGTGCGATCAAACGTCTTCCGCGAAACAGAAATATCCGGATCGGTCAGGAAGTGTTGAGCAGATTGATGAATCACTATGGGGAAAAGCGGATAAAAGTGGTAGAAAAATCTATTGATAAAGGAATATAAATAAGGTAGAATATACCCGGAGTGTTAAAAAATAGGCAAACTTTAGCTTGAAAAGTATGAGAATTCAGAAAGGTGGAAGCATTATGGCAAACAGAGAAGAAAAAGAAAGAATGTTAGAAGAAATTGAAGACAGAGTTCGTACCATCGGAGTTCTGACCAGTGGCGGAGATGCTCCGGGAATGAATGCTGCCATCCGTGCAGTCGTAAGAAGAGCGCTTGCAAAAGGCCTGAAAGTACGCGGGATCCGAAGAGGGTATCATGGACTTTTAAAAGAAGAGATCATCGATCTTTCCGCACGTGATGTATCTGATATCATCCAGAGAGGCGGTACGATCCTTCAGACAGCACGTTGCCAGGAGATGCGTACAGAAGAAGGCCAGCAGAAAGCAGCGGCAATCTGTAAAAAATATGGAATTGACGGTCTGGTAGTTATCGGTGGAGACGGATCTTTTGCCGGGGCACAGAAGCTGGCAAATCTGGGAGTCAACACAATCGCACTTCCAGGAACGATCGATCTGGATATCGCATGCACCGATTATACGATCGGATTTGATACAGCAGTAAATACGGCGATGGAAGCAATTGATAAAGTGCGTGATACTTCTACGTCTCATGAGAGATGCAGTATCATCGAAGTAATGGGACGTGATGCAGGATATCTGGCGCTGTGGTGTGGAATTGCCAACGGAGCAGAAAAAATCCTTCTTCCGGAAGAAAAAAACTATGACGAGCAGGCATTGATCGAGGATATTCTGGAAAACAAAAAACGCGGCAAAAAGAATTATATTATCATCAACGCAGAGGGAATCGGAGATTCCATCAATATGGCGAAGAGAATCGAAGAGGCAACCGGAATCGAGACAAGAGCAACGATCCTTGGACATATGCAGCGTGGAGGAAGCCCGACATGTAAAGACAGAGTATATGCATCTACAATGGGAGCTCTTGCAGTAGATTTATTATGTGAAGGAAAATCCAACCGTGTCATCGGATATCAGGGCGGAAAATATGTAGACTTTGATATCGATCAGGCATTGTCCATGAAGAAAACAATTCCTGAATATCAGTATAGTATCGCAAAATCATTCGCAATTTAGGAGACAAGAATTATGAGTATGGAATGTGACAAAAAGACAGCTCCGATCGGAGTGTTTGACTCCGGTGTAGGAGGACTTACCGTTGTACGGGAGATAACACGGCAGCTGCCGCATGAAAATATTGTATATTTTGGTGACACTGCCCGCGTTCCATACGGAAGCAAATCCAAAAGTAATATTATCCGTTTTTCCGAGCAGATCATCCGTTTTTTAAAAACAAAACAGGTCAAAGCCATTGTGATCGCCTGCAATACGGCAAGTGCACTGGCTTTGGATGCTGTTCGGGATGAATTTGATCTTCCGATCATCGGAGTGATCGTTCCTGGCGCGAGAGCAGCCGTGGAGGCGACACAAAACGGAGAGATTGGGGTTGTAGGAACGGATGCCACAGTAAAAAGCGGCACTTACACGAAAGTCATCCGGCAGATGGATCCCCACATGCACGTAAGAGAAAAAGCCTGCCCATTATTTGTTCCTCTTGTTGAGGAAGGATTCAAAGAACATGTGGTGACAGAAGAGGTTATTGAATATTATCTGGAATCTCTGAAAAATACAAACATTGACGCGATGATCCTTGGCTGTACTCATTATCCACTCCTGCGTTCTAAGATCCGCGCATATATGGGAGATAAGATTCAAATCGTCAATCCGGCGTATGAGACAGCAATGGATCTGAAGCGGCTTCTTCAAAATGAGAAGATGGAGAATGATGGTACAGAAGGCGTAAGCAGCAGGTATGAATTTTACGTCAGTGATGCAGCGGAAAAGTTTGTAGATTTTGCGAATACAGTGATGCCGTTTGACATTTCGAAGGCAAATATTGTAAATATAGAAGAGTATTAGGGGAATATAGATGACAAAGGATGTATTGGTCAGTATATCAGGATTACATATGGATATGAATGCAGAGATTCCCGGACCGGATGCGGAGGATGTGATCGAAGTAGTTACTCCGGCAACTTATTATGAGAAAAACGGAAAGCATTATATTTTGTATGATGAAGTGGTTGAGGGAGTCAGCGGAACGATCAAAAATAAGATTAAGATTTCCGGTACAGACAGTGTGGAGATCATGAAGAGTGGACTGTCTAACACCCATATGATTTTTGAGAAAAATAAAAAGAACCTGACATATTATAAAACGCCATATGGCCAGATGTTGGTAGGATTGAATACAAAAGATATGAAAGTGGATGTGTCAGAAGAAACAATAAAGGTTCTGGTGGGATATGAATTGGAAGTCAACCATGAACCGCTTGCAGAGTGCAAGATCCATATGAAGATTTTATCCAAAGGCAATAAGATTGCCGTATAAAAAGAGCACTGTCGCGCAGAAGAGTCTGCCTTCAGTGCTCTTTTTATATGTTAGTTGTCTTTTTTGAATCGTGCAAAAAGACCTTTTTTCTTTTTCTTTTCCGGAGCCTTCAGCGATCCGCGAACGCCTTTTACATCGGTGATATAAAGTCCGCTGACGGTTGCTTTGACTTCCTGTTTGATCGGGATCAGTTCGAAAACTTTAACATCGCACATTAAAGTCATGATTCTTGGTCCGACTTTTGCCTTTACAACAGGTACTTTTGTACGTCTTAAATATTTTGGCGTATTTTCGAGTACTGCAGAAGGAAGATTCGCTTCTTTGAGTTTCATCTTCTTTTTATCGATGATCAGCATATTGATGGTCTGTGCCATTGCATCCATCTGTTCCTGCTGAGCTGCCTGTTTTTTCTCTGCCTTTTTTCCGAAGAAGTAAAGACCAACGAGTACTCCGATCAATACCACGAGTACCACGATTAATACGATCCATCCTGTAGACACGATAAAACCCTCCTAATTCTCTTTTTCGTTCAGTATGCACGTAATATTGTAACATTGTTTTTCATGAAGTGCAAGCAATTTGGGGGCTTGGGGGTTACTTTTCTTTGTGAAAACAGGTATACTATATCGTACCAGTGAATGGAAAGGAGTCGGTAAGTTATGGCAGAAACAATATGGAATACAGCAGTGGATCTGTATCATTTTCTGATGGACAATCTGGTTATCATCAATGGAATCCTTGCGCTTGTGATCATCTTTTTCCAGAGAAGATCCCCGCAGACGGTGTGGACCTGGCTTTTGCTGCTTTATTTTATACCGATCCTGGGATTTGTTCTGTATCTGCTGATCGGGCAGGATTTTCATAAGAGCCGGATGTTCAAGGCAAAGGAGATTGAAGGAGAACTGAAGTATGCAGTCAGGCGTCAGGAGGAGACCATATACAGGAAAAAGTTAAAACTCAGCAATCCGTCGGTAGCCAGATATCGGGATCTTATTTTATATAATCTGGAAGCCGGAGAATCTGTTCTGACAGACAATAATGATATTCGGATCTACACAGATGGGAAAGAAAAGTTCCGTGCGCTTTTGGGAGAGATCCGGAAAGCAGAAAAATATATCCATTTGCAGTACTATATCATACGCAATGATGAGTTATGGCAGCATATCGAACCACTGTTGATCCAGAAGGCGAAAGAAGGCGTGAAGGTACGGATTTTATTTGACAGTATGGGGTGCCGTGGAATGCACAACCGGGATTGGGAACGCCTGGAGAATGCTGGAATCCAGGTGGCAGAGTTTTTTCCGGCACTTTTAGGAAAACTGCAGCTTCGTATGAACTATCGGAATCATAGAAAAATCGTAGTGATCGATGGACGAATCGGCTTTGTAGGTGGATTTAATGTGGGAAGAGAATATCTGGGACTGGATGAAAAGAAATTTGGATACTGGAGAGATACGCATTTGTGTATTGAAGGAGCAGCAGTGACCTCGCTGGCAGTACGGTTTGTACTGGACTGGAACTATGCAGCAAAAGAAAATCTTTTCCAGGATGATTCTTTATTTGAAATTCCCCAATATATACGAAATGGACACGATCCGGTGCAGATCATTTCCAGCGGACCAGATTCTAAGATCAAGACCATCCATGATAATTATCTGCGGCTGATCCACAGTGCAAGAGATCATGTATATTTACAGACACCGTATTTTATTCCTGATGATTCGATCCTGGATGCCTTGAAAATTGCAGCAAGATCAGGGGTAGATGTTCGGATCATGATTCCATGTAAACCGGATCATCCATTTGTATATTGGGCTACATATTCTTATATTGGAGAAATGGTGGAGGCCGGTGCCAAGTGTTATTTGTACCAGAATGGATTTCTCCATGCAAAAACCATGATGGTGGATACCATGGTGGCAAGCGTGGGGACGGCCAATATGGATTTTCGCAGCTTTGGTTTGAATTTTGAAGTGAATGCGGTGATATACAGTGAGGAGACGACGCAGAGGCTGGAGCGGACATTTGAAAATGATATGATAAAGGCGACCCAGGTCACAAGGAATCTGTACGAGCAGAGAAGTCTTGTGATTCGTGTAAAAGAGCAGTTTTCCCGATTGTTATCCCCGTTGTTGTAGAAACAGTGTGGAAAAATCATGAAAATCTTATGAACTCTGTGAAAAACATCTTCAAAAACAGAGGAGTATGGTATAATAACAGACAGACTGCCAGTGATATGGAGAATAAAACACATGAAAAATGGAAGGGGAAAGAGATGAAAAGAAAGTGGATTGCAATTCTTACAGGAGTGATGCTGATGGGAACATTGAGTGGATGTTCCAGTCAGTTATCAAATGAATATATTACGATCAAACAGTATAAAGGACTGGAAGTTCCGCAGTTGGAGCAGACAGAACTGACAGAAGATCAGGTGATGAATTATGTCAATTATTTTCTGCAGGCAGATGCCACAAGGACAGAAGTGACAGACCGGCCGGCTCAGCTGGAGGACACCGTGAATATCGATTATGTTGGAAAGGTAGACGGAGTAGAATTTCAGGGAGGGTCTGCACAGGGAAGTGATCTGGTGCTTGGTTCCGGGTCTTTTATCGGTGCAAATGGAGAATATAAGGGATTTGAAGAGCAGATCGCAGGACACAGCAAGGGGGAGCAGTTTGATATTACAGTCAAGTTCCCTGATGACTATAATCCGGATATGGCAGGAAAAGTTGCAGTATTTACAATCACATTGAATGGAATTTACTCCGTAGAAGTGCCCGAGCTGACAGATGAGTGGGCAAAGGAGAACAGCGCAGAAGCAAAGACTGCGAAAGAATATAAAAAAGAGATCAAGGAAAAAATTGAAAATCAAGAGATGTACCAGAATCTTCTGAATGCTCTGGTGGATCAGATTGAAGTGAAGAAACTTCCAAAAGAGGAAGTCAAAGAACAGAAAGAAGCTATTGTCAGCCAGTATGAGAATACGGCTGCTTACTATCAGCTTGATCTGGCCAGCTATCTGGAGCAATACATGGGAATGACAGAAGAACAATTTCAGGAAAAAGCACAGACTATTGCTGAGAATACCGTGAAAAACCGGATGGCAGTAGAACTTCTCTGTGAAAAGAAAAATCTGGAGCCAAGCGAGAAAGAATATGAAGTAGGGCTGAAACAGTATGCAGCATTATCCGGATATCGTACAGATCAGGTGGAGGAATTTGAAAAACAGTCCGGGAAAGAAAACGTAGAGCAGTCGATCATGCAGGAGAAAGCAGCAGAGTATTTGAAAGAGAGCTGTGTACAGGTAGAGCAGGAAAAAGAAGAAGTCAATGAAAATGCAAAAGAGGAGCAGAAAGAGACTTCAGAAGAGGCAGAAGAAAAATAAATACAGATCAATCATAGATATCAGGGATGTACCAAAGAAGTGGAGGGAATGGTTATGAAGCTGGAAAACGCATGTCTCTGTGTGGAAATCGCAGAAAAAGGAGCAGAGCTGACAAGAATCCTGAATAAAAAAACAGGAGCCGAGATTTTATGGAATGGCGATCCGAAATTCTGGGGACGACATTCACCGATCCTGTTTCCAAATGTAGGAAAAACATATGGAAATACGATGCGGATCAAGGGCATACAGTATCCGACTTCTCAGCATGGATTTGCAAGGGACAGCGAGTTTCGCTGTGTGAAAGCAGGGGTAGAAGAAGCAGAATTTCTGCTTTGTTCTAATGAAGAGACAAAAGAAGTATATCCGTATGATTTTGAATTATATATTTCCTACAGACTGGAAGGCAAGAAGATTCATGTGGACTGGAAAGTGAAAAATCCGTCAGAAGAGACGATTTATTTTACAATCGGGGCACATCCAGCTTTTATGTTTGAAAAAACAGAAGAAACGAAAGAGGATTATCTGCTGTGGTTTCCGGGAATGCAGAAGCTTATCTGCTGCGGACTGAACCTGGAGAATGGAACCGGACGCCCGGAAGCAGGATATACACTGGAACTGGCAGAAGAATATTTACAGGTTTCGGAAGAACTGTTTGCCGTGGATACGCTGATCTGTGATGACTATCAGTTAAAAGAAGTATGGCTCTGCAAAAAAGAGGGTAGAAAGCCGTATGTGGGAATCAAAAGTGAAGGATTCTACAGTTATGGGATCTGGTCACCGAAGAATGCTCCGTTTGTATGTTTGGAACCGTGGGCAGGCCGGTGTGATGATGATGGATTTGATCAGGAGATTTCCGAGAAAAAGGGAATCAACAGGGTGGAACCAGGAGAAGCTTTTGAGAAAGGATACCAGATTCTGGTTGGATGATCGTCAGCATGAAAAAGACAAATGATTTTGGGACAGATTCTGTTCCGGTTCTGGTATTAAAGACTTCCATTCCGTTCATGTTTGCCCAGTTTGTTAATGTGTTGTACAGTATCGTAGACAGGATTTATATCGGCAATATTCCTGTGATCGGCGGGGACTCCCTTGCCGGGGCAGGAGTATGTGCTCCGATCATTACGTTGCTTTCATCATTTGGTGCGCTGATCGGGATCGGAGGTTCGGTTACATTTTCAGTCAGACTTGGGGCAGGCGATCAAAAAGGAGCCCGGAGGATCCTGGCAAACAGCTTTTCCATGCTGCTTGTATTTTCCGCAGTACTGACAGTGCTGTTTCTGTTAAGCAAAAATTTTTTGTTAAACTGGTTTGGGGCAAGTGAAGTTACCTTTCCCTATGCGAATACCTATTTGACGATTTATACGCTGGGAACTTTTTTTGCATTACTGTCTATGGGAATGAACTATTTTATCACCGCGCAGGGATTTCCGTTTTTGGGAATGGCAACGACATTGATCGGGGCAATCGTAAATATTGTATTGGATCCAATTTTTATTTTTGTGCTGGATATGGATATTGCAGGAGCAGCGGCGGCAACTGTGATCGCCCAGCTTTCTTCCTGTATTTTTGTTCTTTTGACATTGCACAGCAAAAAGATGCCGGTGCCTATTCAGTTGGTGAAACCGGAGTGGGAGATCGGCAAACGGATCTTAAAAATTGGTTTTTCCCCATTTTTGATCCTTGCAACGGACAGTGTGATCATCATTGCATTGAATGCAGTGCTGCAGCATTATGGCGGTGAGTCTCAGGGAGATATTCTGATCACAACAGCAACGATCGTACAGAGTTATATGTTGTTAATCACGTCTCCGATGCTTGGGATCACCGGTGGTTCCCAGCCATTGATCAGTTTTAATTATGGGGCGAATAAACCGGAGCGGATCCGAGGAACGGTCAAATGGGTATTGGCGCTGTGTGTGGCATTTACAACAGCCATGTTTTTGGTATCCAGGATTTTGCCGCAGTATTTTGTACAGATATTTACAGATAATGCTCAATATAAGGAATTGTCTATATGGGGGATTCAGGTATTTACCTTGATGGTTGTGCCGCTGAGTCTTCAATATGTATTTGTGGATGCGCTGACAGCGCTTGGAATGACGCGTCTGTCATTGGGACTGTCACTGTTTCGGAAAATTGTTTATTTTGTGATGACATGCGTCCTTCCTGTTGCGTTTGCTGCAAAAAGTGCATTTTATGCAGAGCCGATCGCAGATGGAGCGGCAGCGTGTTTGACCAGTCTGGTGTTCCTAGGAGTTTATCGGAAATATTTGAGAGGAAAAGGACGACTGGGAGAAATAAAGATATAGCTTAAAAAATAGAAAGAAGGAAAAATCAAATGTTAGAAATCGGAACAAAAGCTCCGGAGTTTACGCTGTCGGATCAAAATGGGGAATTGCATAATTTAAAAGATTACAGAGGAAAAAGGGTTCTTTTGTATTTCTATCCAAGAGATAATACGCCAGGATGTACAAAACAGGCGTGTGGATACAGTGAACGTTATCCTCAGTTTGAAGAAAAAGGAGTGACCGTCATCGGGATCAGTAAGGACAGTGTTGCGTCACATAAAAGGTTTGAAGAGAAGCAGGGACTGACAATTACCTTATTGTCGGATCCTGAGTTGGAAGCAATTCAGGCGTATGATGTCTGGAAAGAGAAAAAGAACTATGGAAAAGTATCCATGGGAGTGGTAAGAACCACCTATCTGATCGATGAAGAGGGTGTGATCATTCAGGCAAACGATAAAGTGAAGGCAGCAGAAGATCCGGAGAAGATGCTGGCGGAGATTTCATAGAGACGGATAAGTATATTGGGTGCAGAGAGAATAAAAGAAAGACAGATGTGCGGGCGTGTTAGAGTAACATGCCCGTTTTGATGTATAATTCGCGGAATTTACATGGTCTTTCCTAAAATGGATAACGAACACACAGAGGAAGGATGTGATGAAAATTAAGAAATAGTTTATTGCTTTTCGGATACTGCTATATTATACTTGAATCATCTAAACGTTCTGATAAATTTCTAAATGATTTCCAGAAGTTCAAGACCGTTCGGTCAGATATTTCAGAAAAAATTTAACTGAACAAAGAGACAAGTAAATATGATGGAAAAGCAGTTGTACAATAGACAATATTTTTTTATAATGAAAATATCAAACAAGAACATCATGTATAATTGTGTTTTCCACACTGTGGGAAGGAGCAGTTATATGTATAAGAGAACGAAAGAACAGAAGTTTATTATGTTGCCCAGCGTGGATTTTTGTTTTCAGGAGCTGATGGAAGACAGAGAAGTGCGAAGAGGATTTGTAGGTGCGATTCTTCAGATTCCACCAAAAGAGATTCTGGATATAGAATTACTGCCGAAGAAGCTTCGGAAGAAGCATAAGGAAGAAAAGTACGGAATCCTGGATGTGCGAGTTCGTTTGAGAGGAGGAGAGCAGTTAAATATTGAAATGCAGTCTATTGCCTATGATTACTGGCAGGAACGATCTTTGTTTTATCTTGGAAAAATGTATGTAGACCAGATTCATGAAGGGGAAGATTATGACAAGTTGAAGAAATGTATCCATGTAGGGATTTTGGATTTCACACTGTTTGAGCATGAGAGATATGTATTCGGATAAATTCGAGATCCATGTACTTGAACTGCCCAAACTTGCTAAGTATGAATATCCACAGACGGAACTTTTTCGCTGGGCACAATTTTTCAGTGCAAAGAACAGGGAGGAGATGGAATTGTTGGCAGAAAAAAATGAATACATTCATAAAGCGTATGACAGATTGGAAGAAATCAGTGCAGACGAGGAAAAACGATTAGAATATGAGGCGCGGCAAAAAGCAATCAGGGATCATCGCCACATATTAGCCAGTGGAAGACGCGAAGGATTACGAGAAGGAAAGTGTGAAGGGTTACGAGAAGGAAAACGAGAGCATGCAGTAGAAATGGCGCGTAAGATGTTGGCGGATAAGTTGCCGATAGAAAAAATAGCAGAGTATTCTGGATTATCACTGGAAGATGTGCACAAGTTGGAAGGACAATGAATATAAAGTAGAAACAGACAAGCAAAAATGAGACTGGTGTAAAAGCAAAATAATTGGCTTTCCCGGTCTCATTTTTACATGAAATATGGATATTTAGACCAATTTTGTAAAGAATACAGCTTAAAGTATTCAAATACTGCCCAGGATACTGAGAATAGGCAGACTGTTATATGGCTTATACAGAAGTCCAACCACCGTCAATATAGATGGTCTGTCCGGTTGTATAAGAAGAAAGTTCACTTGCAAATAGCAACATCTGTCCGCATAATTCATCCAGAACTCCGGCGCGACCCATTGGGCAGCGAGCCTGTAAATATTGATTTACGGAGTCATCGACAACCAGCATTTCGGATGGGAACATTCCCGGACCGATGGCATTGACGGTGATGTTATGTTTTGCCCATTCCTGTGCGAGTCCCCGCGTGAAGTTTGGAACGGCACCTTTTGCAGCATTGTAGGCAAGATTGTTATTGCCCATACCGCTGATATGTCCCATGATAGAGGCAGTATTAATAATGCGTCCATAGTGGTTTTCTATCATATTTTTTCCACATTCGCGAGCCATCAGAAAATATCCGGTCAAACTGACATCTAGTACTTTTTGCCAGTCTGTCAAAGATAACTGGTCAGTCGGGCTGACAGCGATGGAACCGGCATTGTTGATCAGAATATCAATTTTTCCGTAATGCTCAATGGTTTTGGAAACTCCGGCTTTCACTTGTTCTTCATCAGACACGTCGCAGGCGACAGGAAGACAGCTTCCGCCAAGGGATTCGATTTCTTCTTTCAGAGAATTTAATTTGCCCAGTCTTCTGGCAAATGCAGCTACTTTTGCACCATTGCCGGCCAATGCTTTGGCGTATGCATAACCGATTCCGGAAGATGCGCCGGTTACAACAGCAACCCGTCCTGTTAAGTCCATATAATTTTTCATGGTTGTGCTCCTTTCCCCCTGTGTTTGCAGAAATACGCATTTCATGGGTTTGAAAATTAAGTTTATGTTGATATAATTATAGTAATTACGAATTGGGATAGTCAACCAACACTTTTGCAGAAGGTGTTGGGACTAAACAGGAGAAGTCATGGGAGAGAGAAGAAAAAATAATCGGAGAGAAAGAACAACATTGTTATTAAAACAAACATTGCTGTCATTTCTTGAAACGATGCCATTGCATCGGGTTCAGGTTTCAAAATTGTGTATTGCCTGTCATATCAATCGGGCTACTTTTTATGCACATTATGAGGATATTTATAGTTTGCTGAGAGAAATACAGCAAGATATTCTAAAAGATCTGACATCCATTATGGAAACACCTAATCCACCGGTACTGCCTGCTGCAGAGATTGGAAGTCGTTTTTTTACCTACCTGTATGAGCGGCGAAAAGTACTGCGTGCACTTTTATTGAATGATGCTGACTTTGTATTTGCCAGTCAGTTAAATGAATTGCTGACATCACTTTTGAGACAGGCAGTGTATCATCAATATGAAATTCCAAAAGAATTTTCAGCAGAAAAATTAGAAGATATCTTACATTTTATCGTATTTGGTCATTATGCATACTACAGTCGTTTTTTACTGGATGATACGGCGTTGACGCCAAACAGCATTACAAAAGCGGCAGAACTTTCGTCAGAATTAAGCGATAGTTGTCTGAGGGCATTTTTGGCAGTACGAGAAATGGAATGAAATGGAGGAAGAAAGATGCTTGCATATACATATAAAGAACCGGGAAAATTTGAATTGGAAGAGAAAAAGAAGCCAATGATTTTAGAGGAGCAGGATGCGATTGTTCGGGTAACACTGGCAAGTATCTGTTCCAGTGATATTCATATCAAACATGGAGCAGTGCCAAGGGCAGTTCCTGGAATTACAGTTGGTCATGAGATGGTTGGAGTCGTGGAAGAAGTAGGAAGTAAAGTGACAAAAGTAAAGCCGGGGGATCGTGTGACTGTGAATGTAGAGACTTTCTGCGGAAATTGTTTCTTCTGCGAGAATGGGTATGTGAATAACTGTACGAACAAAAATGGCGGTTGGGCTTTAGGGTGTCGGATCGATGGCGGACAGGCGGAGTATGTCCGTGTACCTTATGCTGATCAAGGATTGAATCGGATTGCAGATTCGATTTCGGATGAGGAGGCATTATTTGTGGGCGATGTTCTGGCTACCGGATTTTGGGCGACAAAAATTTCTGAAATCGGACATGAGGATACTGTGGTAATCATCGGAGGCGGTCCTACAGGAATTTGCACACTTCTGTGTGTGATGCTTAAGAAGCCTAAAAATATTATTTTGTGCGAGGTGGATTCTGAGCGGATTGAATTTGTAACACAACATTATCCGGATGTGATGGTGATTAATCCGAATGAGACAGATGCAGAAAACTTTGTGAGAGAACACAGTACGCATGGAGGCGCAGATCGAGTTTTGGAAGTGGCAGGAGGACCAAATACTTTTGATTTGGCATGGAAGGTGGCGCGTCCGAATGCAATCGTGACAATAGTGGCGCTTTATGAAGAAAATCAGGGACTTCCATTGCCCCAGATGTATGGAAAAAATTTGATCTTCAAGACTGGAGGGGTGGATGGATGTGACTGTGATGAAATCCTAAAATTGATTGAGGAGAAAAAAATCGATACAACTCCATTGATCACACATACATTTCCGCTGAAGGAAATTGAACAGGCATATAATATCTTTGAGAATAGAAAAGAACATGTAATTAAGGTGGCAATTCAACCGTTTGGAGGAAGCAGAAGAGAAAAAATAAAAAGTTGAGATTATACGGTTTCGTTACATATCATAGATTAAAATTCCCCTGCATACATTGTAAAAAGCAATGATCGCAGAGGAATTTTTGTGAAAGAATATATCGAAGAACGTGCAGTCGAGATCGCAAATTATATCATAGAACATAATGCGACAGTACGTCAAACTGCAAAAAAATTTGGAATCAGTAAAAGTACAGTGCACAAAGATGTGACTGAACGTTTGCTTCAAGTACAGCCTATGCTGGCTGCCAAAGCAAGAAAAGTACTGGATACAAATAAGTCGGAAAGGCATATTCGGGGAGGGTTGGCTACCAGAGAGAAGTATCTGCATCAACATCAAAATATCCATAGCTGACGAAGAACAGGTATGTTATAATACCAAAGTAGGAGAGAAACGGTGTGATACAGGAGAAGTGAATTGAAAAAAGAGCAAATGATTCGGATTAGAACATATTTTTTGTTGGCAGTTTGTGCAGTGAGTTTGATGTTGAGCGGATGCACCACCCCAAAACCGGAAGAACAGATTGTAAAAGAAGAAATTGAGATCTGGCATTACTGGGAAGATTTCAGAATGCAGGAAGCGTTAAATGCAATTGTAGCAGAGTTTAATCAATCTCAGAAAAAAATAGAAGTGTCTGCGCAATACGTACCAGCTGAGGATTTTAAAAAGCAGCTGGCATTGAGTATGGCTGATCAGACAATGCCAGATCTGGCAATTGTAGATTCTTCCGATTTTCAATATTTTCATTCCGTACAGCCGTTTGTAGATCTGACAGATGAGATCCCACAGATTATGGAAATGGTTCCAGAAGCAAAAGCTTCCTGTCAGGCAGAAGGACGAATGATGGGGCTTCCCATCGGAATGAATTGTTCGGTTTTATACTATAATGTAGAATTATTAAAAGCAGCCGGAATTGAAGTCCCAAAAACCGTGGCGGATCTTTATGATGCTGCGGTGCGCCTGTCAAGCGAAGAACGATACGTTTTTTTGATTTCGACATTACGCAGTGAGGAAAGTGTGTATTCGTTTTTGCCGCTTTTATGGGCAGAGGGAGGGAACGTTGATACGTTAAATTCTCCAGAGAGTTACCGGGCCTTTGAAGTGTTAAAGTGTCTTTCTGATAGTGGAGCTTTGAGCCGGCAGTCCATCAATTTAAATGCAGGGGATCTGACCAAACAGTTTGCAACGGGAAAGGTGGCAATGATGATCACGTCTTCCAGCGTTGTGAACACGATCCGTCAGATGAATCCAAAGTTGGAATTTGATATTACCTGTCCGCCGGGAAATCAAAGCGGAGAGTGTTATCCACTTTTGGGTGGTGAGATCATTGGAATATCACAGGGAGAGCACGAAGAGGCATCCATAGAATTTTTGAAATTTTTCAGTGAACCAGAGCGGATGCAGAAGTTTGAAGAACACAGTGGTCTGCTCTCTCCATTTCAGGATATTAGAGGGGCACAGTATCACAAAGATCCGATTTTAAGAAAGACAAAGGAAATCGCAGCGCTTGCCAGAACGAGAGAATTTTCAAAAGAATGGCCGGCAGTTTCCAAAGTACTTACGGAAGCAATTGAGGAAATCGTTATTGGACAAAGAACGGAAACAGAGATTTTGCAGGAGGCTTCCGAGAAGATCGTGGAGATCAGGAAGGCGGCAAGATGAAAAAGAAGTCTACATTGAAACACCGTCTGAGAACGAATTTTTTGCTGACTGCATTGATACCGGTTTTGATATTTGCAGTGATGTCGCAGTTTAATATTCAGCACAGTATTAAAAGCAATCTCAATGACAGGATTGAGAATAACATGGAAAATGCAAACAAAAATCTGGAAATGGTGCTAGATAAGTATGAGACGATCTTATATGATCTGTGTACAGATGAAGATGTGATAACGAATGTGGAGTCTTTGAATAGAGACGATGATATCCTGGAGGTAAACAGCAGCTCTCTTAGAAGGCGGCTCAGTCATATTTGCAATCAGTATACGGGGATTGTCGGAATTACAATTCAGTTGAAAAATGGAAAAATTTTGTTCTACGACAGTCTGTCCTCATCTTCTATGAACAGTACATGGGCAGATCAGGTAAGAATCCCGGAGATTGAAAGAGGGGCTGTCTATTTTGGCGATGGAGAGCCGGTTACGGTGAATGGCGAAGATCACCATATGTTTTATATTGCAAGACGTCTGATTGATTACCGGAATATCGACAGTTCGCAGGGAACGGTAGTATTTAGTATCAATGAAGAACGGATTCGGGATGCGATCGCATCAGATGTGGGATCCAGCACTTATCTTCTGAGTGGAAAGGCAATCGTAAGTGCTCCAGATCCGGAACAGATTGGGAAGAAGATAACAGACATTGAGGACTTGAGAAAAAACAAATATATAACGATTGATAATGCCATCAGCGGATTTTCCATCTGTAATGAGCAGCCGTTGGAGCATTATTGGTGGATTTCGTTTAGTCAGTGGATTTTTCTGAGTATGATTATTGTCATGACTGTGGTGATTATGGTTACACTGCTGCATTTTGCAAGCCACCCCTATATTCAGGCTGTCGAATCGATCACAACGGTTATGAATTATGTAGAGCAGGGGGATTTCCGTCATCAGGTCGCTGTTGATTCTCATCTTCCATCAGAAATCCAGCAGATATCTGCGGGATTTAATGAGATGGTTGGGCATCTGGAGGAGATGATCACACGGGTAAAACAGGCGGTGGTGGATCAGAAAAATGCAGAATTGTCTGCGTTGGAAGCGCAGATCGATCCCCATTTTCTTTATAATACACTGGATACGATCAATTGGAAGGCAATTGAAAATGAGCAGTATGAGATCAGCGGGATGTTGGGTGCACTGGCTGATATTTTGAGATATACGGTGCGGAATGCGGGAGGTACGGCAAGTATGGAGCAGGAGATTGCATGGCTTCAGCAGTATATCATGCTCCAGAGCGCTAAATTTGGAAAGTGTCTGGATGTACGTGTCAATCTTCCGGAAGAAGTCAAAACGTGCCAGATCCATAAACTGTTACTGCAGCCATTTGTGGAGAATGCGATTAAATATGCGTTTGAGGGGCAGGAAAAGGAATGCATTTTAAATATCCGCATGAAAAAAAGCGGGGAGCAGATCCATATTCTGATACAGGACAATGGAAACGGGATCGAACCGGAACTGGTTGAGAGGCTGAATCAGGAGGAAGTTGTTTTGGAAGGGCATCTGGGAATTACCAATGTAAGGAAACGCCTGAAGTTATATTATGGGGGACAGGCTACATTATATTTTGAGAGTGAAGTTGGGAATTATACAAAAGTACATTTATTTATACCGATAGAGGAGGAGACGATATGCGTATCGTAGTCGTGGAAGACGAGGCGCCGATCCGAGAAGGTCTTGCGAAGCTTTTGCATAAGATCAGTCCGGAATACGAACTGGCAGGAACGGCCGCAGATGGGGAAGCGGGATATCATCTGATCCGGGCAACAGAACCAGATCTGGTGATCATGGACATCCGAATGCCGAAAATGGATGGTCTAAAGATGATGAAAAAATTGCGGGCAGAAGGACAGAAATGTAAAGTGATCGTGTTGTCCGCATATTCGGATTTCAGCTATGCACAAGAGGCGATTTCACTGAAAATAGAGAGTTATCTTTTAAAGCCGATTAAAATCCCGGATTTGAGAAAAGCACTTCAGCAAGTGGAAGAAGCAATTTCCGAAGATCAGAATGCAGAGCAGATTTTTTCCGTAGAAAATATCATGTTGGCATGTATGCATGGGCAGATGCGGAAAAATATGCAGATGAATAAAACAATGCAGCAGAAATTTGGCATTTCACTGGATGATCCGGCAGAATTATTTGGAATCTGGCTTGGGTGTGGCTATGGCAAACAGAAGAAGATTGCAAGGCAATTGCTGAAAACAGTAGGAGAGCATACGATCCGATATAAATTTTGCGTGCTGGAATCCGACAGCTGGCAATTGCTGACTATGGTTATTTATCAGGCGCAAGATGGGGAATCGCAGAGAGAACGATTTGAAAAATCAGTGGTCCCGATGTTGAACAGTCAGCTGGAGTCTCCCATTGTCTGCCTCTGGAAATCCATTGACCGTCTGGTTGACATGCCGGCAGCGCTGCAGGAAATCCGGGTGCAGAGGGAATGGAATCTGATGTTTCCGCAGGGAACATTGATCAGCAGTGAACTGATCGCACAACAACATCCGGTTCCGCTGAAATATCCGGTTGATCTGGAAGAAAAGGCAAAACAGGCAGTGCTTCAGGAGAATAAAGAAGAACTGAAAAAATGTTTCCGGAAATTGGCGAACTGTTACAAAGAAGAACTGCATACTCCGTCAGATATCAAACAGGCGATTATTCATCTGAGTCTTGCTGTATTTGGGGTATATAAGGCAAAGGCATCTTCAGAAAGTGATCTGGAAGTGCAGAATATTCTTCAGGAGATCACAGTGGCAATCAGTTGGAGCCAGGTAGAAGGAGCTTTGAAAAAATTTTTTAATCTGTTTGCGTTTGAAAGCCAGGATGAAGAAGGAATCAGTGTTCTTGTAAAGCAGGCGAAGAAACTGATCCGAAAATATTATGATCAGGGGATTACGCTGGAAGAAATCGCCAATCGGCTGTATGTTTCCGAAGAATATCTCAGCGCGCAGTTTAAAAAAGAAACGGGAAGTACATTTACAGAGACTATTCGGAAATATCGGATTGAAAAAGTAAAGCAGCTGTTATTAAATACTCATTTAAAATTGAATCAGATTGCAGAACTGGCGGGATATTCGGATCCGAAATATATGAGTAAGGTTTTTAAAGAAGAAGTGGGGATGCTTCCGACAGAATTTCGGAAGTCGGTTCATTAAAAAATTCTCCCTTTTTAAAAAATTTCACCCTGCTTCTCTGTTTGAAATATGATAATCTTGTAAAAGCAAAACATGGAAGGCATCATAGGAAAACAAGAATTAGATTGAGATACAGAAGAGGAGTATTCATGATGAGTGAAATGTTAATCAGTTTTAAAAACCCTGAGGAAATTCTAAATTTTGTAAATACAGTAGCAAAGTATCCATATGATATGGATATGAAGAGAGGAAGATTCGTAGTAGATGCAAAATCTCTGTTAGGAATCATGAATCTCGGGCTGAACAACGTAATATCACTGCAAGTTTACGGTGATCATTGCGAAGAACTGAAAAAGGAAATCTCCCGTTACGCTGCCTGACGGCAGCCCTCCTAAATATGATGTTCAGATGAAAATCTGACTCCAAATTCCCCAAACTAAGCAAACCAAGGGAGAGAATTCCAAAAGCCAGTGTACGAAAGTGCATTGGCTTTTTCAGTATATGGAAATCTTGCTGTTAAAAAATTTTCAACACTTTTGTCGTGGGGTACGTTTTATAAGTGAAAGGCAAAAGAAAGGATCGCAAGGTATGATAGAAGAATTGTATAAGAAATATTATCAGGAATTGAGCAATTGGTGCCATAGTATGACAGGAAATCGGTATACCGCGGAAGAACTGGTACATGAAGCTTTTCTGCGCGCAATGCTTCATAAAGATACCTTATCCATATTGAAAGAGGAACAAAGCCGTTCATGGCTATATCGAACTGTCAAAAATTTATATGTAGATCGCTGCAGACATGGCAAGAAAGAAATCATTGCAGATGAATTTCAACAGCCGCAAATAGATTCTGGAGAATTGGTTCGTTTAGAATGGGAGCAATTACTGGAAACTTTACCAGATCAGGAAGGAGTCATTTTTTCGCTGCGCTATCTGGAGGGGTATAATTCCAGACAAATCGGCGAGATACTTTCTCTTCCACCTGGAACAGTCCGGTCCAAACTTTCTTCTGCACGTCAACATTTAAAAAGGATTTTAGGAGGGGAAAACTATGTTTGATAAGATAAACTATGTATTAAATTGTGATATCTGTGATACCAGAAAAATGAGAGAAGAAGATTACAATCACTATAAAAAAATGATAATCAATGCAGACATTGTTATTGTCAGCACTGCCAGCAAAAGTATTATAAATCGTCTTCCGGTTACGATAAATCAAGATTTTACAATTGAAATTGCCGATGCTGTTGAGGCAGAATTAAAAGTAATCAGCGGATCCTATGAAATAACCGATTCCATGGCTGTTTGGGAGCATACATTGTTAATCGTAAATGGAGACCTCAATATACATTCAGGCACAAAAGAAATCCTGGAGAAATATGAGAAAATCCATGTAAACGGCTCTGTTCGATGCGCGGAAAGCGTTTCAGGGTATCTGACAAAATTGTCTTCGAGTAATTCAGTTGCAATTTATCCGGATGACTGCATGATATTAAATGACACATTTATCATAGATAAATATTTCCCTTTGAGGGCAAAAGAAGGCAGTAAATACTATGTAAAAGACAAAGTAATTATTCAAGATAAATCGATAGATCTGCAAAAGCTGGCCGAAAAAAATATCCAATTTGTTACAGACCAGTTGATCATTCCGGAAGAAATGGTAGAATCGTGTATTGAATTATTTGATGAGAAAGTGGAGTTTGTAATTATCCCTGCTGGAATGACATTGCATTATGGGGATGCGGTTTTAAGTGAAGATTTACTGAAAAAAGAAGGAGATAGTATCTATGTGTACGGAAATCTAACGGTACCGAAAGACGTCAGATTAGATATATTAGACGAGATGATTTCAAAACTCATAGTAACGGAAACGGTAGTTTTGATGAGAAATCAGGAAGTCTCTTTTAAAAAGCTAAATGTGGACTATCAGAGGCTTGAATTTAAATGGGAGGGCAGAACTATTGAAAATAAGCCAAGTATTCATGTAGATAAAATATTGCTTGAAAACTCTCCCGATAAGGTACTTGTAAAAAACACAGCTACGATAAAGATAGCGGAAGATGTCATGCCAGAGCTAATTTTAAACCGACTTATGATTAAAAACTGCGCACGTGTATTGTGTAATGAAAATCAGAAAAGTGCAGTTGCAGCCATTGCTCAAAATGTAGCCCAAATTGGAGAATCTGGCGGGGAAGAGCAGAAGGGAATGATGAGCGAGCTTAAGGAGCTGCTATCTGCAAAAGTGATCAATGCGGACAGTTATATCCTTTAATGGGAAAATGAATCAGAAATCTACTGAAACTATGGAAACTCAAAGAAAAGAAACTTGTAAATTCAGAACAGCTACATTATAATGAAAATATTAGGATAAACATTAGGAGGAAACATTTGTGAAAAACGAATTAGTAATCGTACTTGATTTCGGAGGCCAGTATAATCAGCTGGTAGCAAGACGTGTTCGGGAATGCAATGTATATTGTGAGATTTATTCTTACAAAACAGACCTTCAGAAGATTAAAGAGATGAATCCAAAAGGAATCATTCTGACAGGCGGTCCGAACAGCTGCTATGAGCCAGATTCTCCGACTTATACAAAAGAATTATTTGAACTGGGAATTCCGGTATTGGGATTGTGTTACGGGGCACAGCTGATGATGCACGTTCTTGGCGGAGAAGTAAAGCGTGCAGATGTCAGAGAATATGGAAAGACAGAAGTGCTGGTTGACAAGGCTTCTTCCAAAGTATTTGAAGGTGTTTCTGCTTCAACAATCTGCTGGATGAGCCATTTTGACTATATTGCACAGATCGCACCGGGATTTGAGATTACAGCACATACGGCAGACTGTCCGGTAGCAGCAGCGGAAAATGCAGAGAAACAGCTGTATGCGATCCAGTTCCATCCGGAAGTACTTCATACTGTACAGGGAAAGGAAATGCTCAGTAATTTTGTGAAAAATGTATGCGGATGTGCAGGAGACTGGAAAATGGATGAGTTTGTAGAAAACTCAATCAAAGAGATTCGTGCAAAAGTAGGCGACGGAAAAGTATTGTGCGCACTTTCTGGTGGTGTAGACTCTTCTGTGGCAGCAGTAATGCTTTCCAAGGCAATCGGAAATCAGCTGACATGTGTATTTGTAGATCACGGTCTTCTTCGCAAAAATGAGGGAGACGAGGTAGAAGCAATCTTTGGACCGGAAGGGGATTACGATTTGAACTTTATCCGGGTGAATGCACAGCAGAGATTCTATGAAAAGCTTGCAGGAGTGACAGAACCAGAGCAGAAGAGAAAGATTATCGGAGAAGAATTTATCCGTGTATTCGAAGAAGAAGCGAAAAAAATCGGAACCGTTGATTTCCTGGTACAGGGAACCATTTATCCGGACGTAGTAGAAAGTGGTCTCGGCGGTGAATCCGCAGTGATTAAGTCTCATCATAACGTAGGAGGACTTCCGGATTACGTAGATTTCAAAGAAATTATCGAGCCGCTTCGCGATTTGTTCAAGGATGAAGTAAGAAAAGCGGGTCTGGAGCTCGGACTTCCGGAACGTCTGGTATTCAGACAGCCATTCCCGGGTCCAGGACTTGGAATCCGTATCATTGGAGAAGTGACAGAAGAAAAAGTAAAGATCGTTCAGGATGCAGATGCAATTTACCGTGAAGAAATGGATGCAGCAGGCATGAACAAGACAGTCGGACAGTATTTTGCTGCATTGACAAATATGAGAAGTGTTGGTGTTATGGGGGATGAAAGAACCTATGATTATGCAGTAGCACTTCGTGCTGTGAATACGATTGACTTTATGACAGCAGAGTCAGCAGAGATCCCATGGGAAGTACTGCATAAGGTGACTAGCAGAATTGTCAATGAAGTAAATCATGTGAATCGCGTAGTGTATGATCTGACGGGAAAACCACCAGGAACGATAGAGTTTGAGTAGCGGACTAAATTGCGAAAAAGCCCATAAATAAAGG